>CANOKL010000003.1 GCA_947566645.1 uncultured Lachnospiraceae bacterium | reverse complement strand
AAAAACTTTTTTAACATTTTTCATTTTACCTATTGACATTTCTTAGCTGGACTTTGCCAAAAAATATTATATATTTAAAGGCAGTTAAAATCAATGCTCAATTTATTTTACTATCTATCAACATCTGATTTTCTGATATATAAAGAATTGGGTGATTCCGTAGTAATCAGCATTGTGGGAAAATCCAAAAATTTTGATTTAGCTACAATGCTTGTCTTTTGGTATGAAATATCTAAAATTTAGTGCGAATAATGCCTGCATTTCGATTTGAAGTGTAGGCATTTTTCTATGCACACCATTTCTCTTTATATTTGTTTATCCGTTTGTTTTCCGGAACAAGGTATTCTATAGGTATATCAGAAGCCAGCGCTTCCTTACGCACTTCTAATGGCGTTTTGCAGTGGTATCTGTCTTGCGGACGAGGTTTCGTTACTATTCACGGGACCGTGCACCCTGCTGCACGGCATCCGAGCCAGTAAAGTGGTGGCTTCCGGCATCCGGCCCCCTCGCTGAAAGCGACTTTTAAATGGGCTGGATGCGTTACTATAAGCGGACGGTTAGTCCGTGAAATAGCAACAATTGCAGGAATGCATTTTCCAACACGCTCTAATGCACTCCCACAATTGTATTATGTCAATTATTTAATTTTAATCTTAACAGATGCGCTCTTCTTGCTTCCGTCTGTCGCCTTTGCCGTAATCTTAACAGTCCTGCCCTTTCCGGCCTTCTTTGCTGTGACTACTCCTTTTGAATTCACAGTTGCGTACTTCTTATTGGATGTTGTCCATACCAGCTTTTTGTTTGCCTTTTTACCGGTTGTCTTCACTGTTGCTTTTACCGTCAGTTTCTTTCCGCTTCTTACAGACTTTTCTGCCTTCAGGCTGATCTTTTTCACGGAGTCCTTCATGATCGTAATCTTGTAAACCGCCTTCTTACCACTTCCGTCTGCCGCCTTTGCAGTAATTTTAACAGTCTTGCCGGCATATGCTTTAGACTTAGTAATCGTAACCTTCCCTTTGGAATTTACCTTTGCATATTTTTTGTTGGATGATGTCCATTTAACGGCCTTATTCTTTGCATTGTCCGGTGTTACCCTGGCCTTAAGCTGAACCGTTTTTCCAAGTGCTGCCTTCTTATATAAAGTTGAAGTTGTAATCGTAACCTTCTGAACCTTAACGTCCTTTTTTACTTCCTTTTTCGCAAGAGCCTTCTCCGCATTCTGAACCTTCTGGATCGCTGCCCGAAGCTCAGTATTGGTTACACCTGCTTTTTCTGCCAGTTTTTTAGCAGCATTGACAGCATCCATATATGCCTTCCAGCTTTCTGCCGTATAATCAGCTTCTTTATATTTTGACGCCGCTGCAACTGCCGTCTCCAAAGCCGCCTTTGTCTCAGGCGTTACCTTGTCTTTTGCCTTATTCGCTTCCTGTGCTGCAGCTACTACACCTTCAAATGCACCCTTCTTTGACAAATCTTTGTTAAAGAGAAGCGGCAGTGTATGGCTCTTCCAGGAATACTCATCAGAAATTCCCCAGAAGGTAACTGACTCAATATTGACGCCGTCATCTTTTGCTGCGATCAAGTTTTTCATTAATTCATAGTAGCAATTCTTCTGCGTCTCTTCCCAGTCCTCTGCATTACTCTTTTCTATGTCAAGCTCCGTGACCTGGATGTCGAAGCCAGCCTCTGCATATTTCTTCACTGCACTCATATAGTCTTCAATACTTGGCCAGGACGCCATGAGATGGGACTGCATACCGATTCCATCTATATTTCCTGCCTCCAGTACAGGTTTTAACGCCTTAATGATTCCATTCTGTTTGTTCGGAACGTACTCATTATAGTCGTTGTAATACAGTTTTACATTCTTACCCGCATATTTTCTTGCGAATTCATACGCCTTTTCGATGTAGTCATTTCCAATGGTTTCTTTCCACTTTGTATCTCTTAAATCTCCAGCGTCATTGTCATTGATTGCTTCATTCACTACATCCCATGTATTGATGATACCCGGATAATTCTTTTCCGTATATTCAAGTACCTGTCTAATGTAGCTCTCCATACGCTTCAGCATCAGATCACGCCCTGCCAGCCCCTTTGACTCATCATAGTCATTATAGAAAACCCAGTTTGGCGTCTGGTTGTGCCAGATCAGTGTATGTCCCCTCATTTTCATTCCGTTTTCTTTACAGAACTTTAAGGCCGGCTCAATCGTATTAAACTTAACCGCCGGTGACTCATTATATTTTGCAATGTCTGACTTGCTTGTTGCTTCATCGAACAGATTCTCCGGTTTACACTCATTCTCCAAAGTGATACTGTTAAATTCCTTCTTTATCAATCCTGAATGTGCAGAAGACTTTAACAGACTGTTCGGTGTCTCCATTCCTATAATAAAGTAATCCTCATACAGGTCTTTAAGTACCTCATAGGATGATGTGTCCACATAGGTAAGTTCTGAAGGACCTGCCGTGATCTTCACATTATCCAGGTCATAATCTGCCGTATTGTCCGTCTCAAAGTATACATAGGCCTTGTCCACATAATCCGGCACTTCATATGTACCGCCGACATTCACCCACTGATTCTGGGGACCCGGTACGGCAGATACACCCGCATAGGATGGAATTGTGTCAACAATCAGCTCCATCTGTGTCTTTAGGCTCGTATTTCCCGGATTGGTTCCTCTCATCCATGCGTTAATGGTAATCTTCTTACCCTTGAAAGCTGTCACATCAAATCTCGCTGCTGCCCATGCATAAGGCCGCTCGGACACTTTCAGGTAACCAATGCCATACTTTGCAGTGCCGTCTTTCATAATGGTAAGTTTCTCGCCAAAGTCTCTTGATATAGCGGATGTCTCATCTCCCTCAAATTTTTCAAATATCATATCATCCGAAGGAATGTCGGTTCCGGAAGGATCTGCCGTTATCTTCACATCATCCAGATCATAGTCCGCCGTGTTGTCAGTCTCAAAATATACATAGGCTGCAGTCACGTCCTCCGGCACGTCAAACTCACCGCTAACATCTATCCACTCGCCCTTCTGACCCTCTGCGGCATATACAGCTGGATAGGTTGAGCCCCCACTAGTAACCAGCTCCATCTGTGTCTTCAGATTCGTTTTGCCCTCACTGGTTCCTCGCATCCATGCCTCAATGGTAATCTTCCTCCCCTTGAAGTCTGATACATCAAATTTGGCCCCTTCCCATGTCTGGGTGCGGCCAGATACTTTCAGGTAACCACTGCCCGTCCTTGCTGTGCCGTCTTTCACAATTGTAAGCGTCTCTTGGTTTCTTGGTCTGGCGGATGTTATGTCTCCCTCAAAATCCTCGGATATCGTATCTTCCGAAGGAATACTTGAATTTTTCAAAGCCTCAACAACACTGTAAAATGCTTTCTTCGGCGTCAGGTCATCGTGGAATAGTAATGGATAATAGTGTGAACCCTGCGGCGCCCAATTGTATTTCCAGGAATCACCGTCATTAATACCCCAGAATGTCACATTCTCAATCTTCGCCCCGTTCTTCTTTTTCTTAAGAATCAGGGAGATATAATCATAGTAAAAATCTGCCAGTTCCTGCTCCCAGTCGCCATTCTGTTCCATAGATGTCTTTGTTACAACATCCAGCTCTGTGACATGAATGATTAATCCGGCATTCTTATAGAGGTCAATGGCATCTGCAATCTCTGTGAGGTTTGTCCCTTCCTTCCCATTCAGGTGAGACTGCATACCGATTCCATCTATATTACCGTCCTCAATAACCGGGCTGAGGTATTTCATGATTCCTTCGCGCTTCATAGGATCCATGGCGTTAAAATCATTATAGAACAGCTTCACATCCTCGGCCGCATATCTTCTTGCAAACCGGAATGCCGCCGCAATATACTCATCGCCGATTGTCTGATACCACTTGCTTGTACTTCTGATCTCGCCGTCCGTGCCTGACCCTTCCTCGCTGTCAAAAAAGGCTTCATTTACAACGTCCCATGCATAGACAATCCCCGGATAATTCGTCTGGACATATTCCAGTACTGTCTTAATGTAATTTTCCATGCGCTTCAGCATAAGCTCTTTGTTTGCCAGCGGCTTCGTAGTATCATAGTCCTCATGGAACAGCCATTCCGGAGTCTGATTATGCCACACCAGCGTATGCCCCCTCATTTTCAGCCCATTTTCTTTGCAGAACTCCAGCGCAGGCTTGAAGTTCTTCTCAAAGTTTACAGCCGGACTTTCATTATAAAGTGAAAGGTTGCTTTTGCTCGTTGTTTCATCCAACAGCGCATCGGGCTTACACTCATTCTCACAGGTTAAGCTGTTAAAATGGTAAAGCGCAAGCTGCTTCTTTCCCTCATTAGAGTACACCTTGTTCGGCGCTGCAAATCCCACCGTCATGTTCTCCTTCGCAAACAGTTCCTTCAGTGAAGGGGGCGTGCCCTCCTCTGCGTGTGCGGGCAGTGCCGGTACCAGAGTCATTGCTGTAACCAGTATAGCTGCAATCCCGGTTCTGCACCGCGCAAAAAAAGATGTAAAATTTTTCTTCATCCCTTATCCTCCTTTTCTTTTTGTGATAAACTTAATTTACCAGTAAGGAGCCGATTGAGACATAGAGATTTTTTACATCTTTCTAGGATATTTTGCTCTAAAAATCATAGCCCAGACTGTATGGCGGTCTGTGGTCAGAAGCTCTTCTCCAGCACCTCCTGGAGCTGTTCTACCTCCCGGCTGCTGACAAGGAAGAATTCATTTCCATTCACATTCACAGACACGTACCTTTTATCATACGGATAAAAGTGCACCTCAACGTCCTCTTCCCCAGCGTCTGACCGCTTATATTCCAGTGACAGCACCGGCTGTCTGTCAGTAGTTTTCTTTTCTTTCAGTTCCTGTGCGATCATGGGCTGCATAAGCGCCTGGTAGACCTCGGAGTACTTCTTCTTATCGCTCTTCTTATCCCCAAGCATATAACTGCCATCCCGGCTTCTCATCGTATACTCCCTGTCTCCTGACTGAATCTGTACCTCAGAAACCGTGGAGATATCTACCACATATGGAATCTTCAAGATAAGATCGTACGGATTTTTTGCAAATACTTCATCAAGAACCGCCTGGTCAAGAAGAATGGGCTCTTTTTCGTACCCTTTCAATGAACAAAAATACTGACCCTTTCCATTTTCCTTTCCAACCAGCAGAGTAAATGTTTTATTCGGCATGGGCTTTGTACCATCCGCAGCAGTCTTCTGGTCTCCCTGATAATAATCCAGCGTAACGGTTCTCTCCGGTTTTTCAAGTCCCATCGCTCCAGTGTCTGCAGACTCTGCCTTTTTATGAAAATCCAGAGAAGCAATCCTGTTATAAAGCCGGAACATACTCTCTGTATCTACGACTGCGCAGGAATGATAAGGTACCTTTATATCCCAGAAAAGGTAACTGCCTCTGTCTTCCTTAGGCAGATAGTCGATTTCCCATAAAACCTTCCCTCCTGCCTCCACCCTCACATTCCGCACATCCTCCCCATCAAACTCCGGGCATGGAGTACGCTCCGGCGCTGCTATGCTCCTCTCTGTGTCTCCCGCTGTTTCCTGCTGTATCTCCTTCTGACGAACATCTCTGCCGGGAATATCCTTCTCTGCCGCCCCGCATCCTGAGGCGGCAGTTAGAAGGGAAACACAGAGAATTACTATTTTTCGTCTCACGCTTTTCATGCCCTGTCACCCTTAAGGTGAACCGGAATTTCAACCGGGGACGCCTTCATCAGCTCAATACTTCTCTGGTCCGGCTGGGATGTTCCCACATAAAGAGAGAACTGGTCACTGTCAACATAACGCCTGCCTTCCTCGTCCACAATCGTCATGGCCTTTTTATCAATCTCCAGCTCCAGTTCCAGCTTTTCTCCTGCCCTGACCATCACTCTTTGGAATCCGCAAAGGCTATGGTTTCTTACCGCATACCTGGATTTCCTGTCCTTAATATAAACCTGTACTACTTCCTCCACATCTGATGTCCCGGTATTTTCAATGGTACAGCTTACAGACAGATTCTTCTGCGGATCCGCTGCTTCCGTCAGATGTGCCTCCGTCACTGCCGCATGCCCATAGGTCAGACCGAATCCAAATGGGTATAAGGGTTCCTGTTCTATATAACGGTAGGTCCTGTTCTTCATGGAATAATCTGTAAATTCTGGGAGCCCTTCTGTATCATGGTAAAAGGTCACCGGGAGTTTCCCGCCCGGAGAACGTCTGCCAAATAAGATATCCGCAACCGCTGTTCCGCCTTCCGCTCCCGGATACCATGCCTGGAGCACTGCATTCGTATGCCCGTCCGCATACCTCAGGTCTATAGCGCTTCCCGACATCAGGACTGTAACCACTGGTTTTCCGGTTTCCGCCACAGCTCTTAAGAGTCTCTGCTGGCAATGTGGAAGCCTCAGCGTTTCCTTATCACCTGCCTGACCCTCATTGCCCTCATCCGGCTCTTCCCCCTCAATTGTCTCATCCAGTCCCAGTACAATGATGACCACGTCACTGTGCCTTGCGGCGGCAACTGCCTCTGAGATCCTGTCATCCTCCCATGCGAGGGGCTCCACCTTGTTTTTATACAGATGGCAGCCCTCGGAATAAAGCACCTGGATCTCCTCGCCTGCTTCTTTCTGGATGCCTTGCAGCAGAGTTGTACATCTGGATGAGGTACCATGATAATTTCCCATCAGCGCAGCCCTGCTGTCCGCATTAGGCCCTACTACCGCAATTTTACGTATCATCTTTTTGTCTAGAGGAAGAATCCCGTCATTTTTCAGAAGAACCGTACCTTTTCCCGCCGCGTCAACGGCAAGCTGCCTGTGCTCTTTACACTCAATCACCTCATAGGGTATCTGATCATACTCGCTTCCGTCAAACAGGCCAAGAAGAAATCTTGTTGTATACAGACGGATACAGGCTTCTGTAATCTGCTCCTCCGTTATAAGCCCGGCATCAAGAGCCGCCGTCACGTATGCATAGGTACAGCCGCAGTTTAAGTCACAGCCAGCGTCCAGCGCCATTTTAATCGACTCCTTCGGACCTGCCGTCACTTCGTGATTCAGATGGAAATCCCGGATTGCCCAGCAGTCTGACACGACATGCCCTTTAAACTGCCACTCATCCCGGAGAATATCCGAAAGCAGCGTCCTGCTGCCGCAGCAGGGCTCCCCGTTTGTCCTGTTATAAGCTCCCATCACAGACTCCACATCCGCCTCCTTCACAAGTGCCTCAAACGCCGGAAGGTAGGTCTCATACAAATCCTTTAAAGAAACCTCTGCATCGAACTCGTGGCGGAGCGCCTCCGGTCCAGAGTGCACTGCGTAATGTTTTGCACATGCCGCAGCCTTCATCGTCTCCCCCTCGCCCTGAAGCCCCTTTACAAAAGCAACCCCCAGTCTCGAGGTAAGATACGGATCCTCGCCGTAAGTCTCATGTCCCCTGCCCCATCTCGGGTCACGGAAAATATTGACATTCGGAGACCAGAAAGTAAGTCCTTTGTATATATCTCTGTCCCCTTCTTTCGAAAACGCATTGTATTTCGCTCTCCCCTCCTCGGCAATTACATCTGCAATCCTCTGTATTGCTCCGGCATCAAACATTGCCGCAAGGGCAATCGCCTGTGGGAATACTGTCGCAGTCCCGGCTCTTGCGATTCCGTGGAGTGCTTCATTCCACCAGTTGTACGTAGGAATCCCAAGCCTTTCTATCCCGGGTGCATCAAATTTAAGCTGACCGGCACGCTCCTCAATTGTCATCTCATGCACAAGTCTCTCCGCCTTTTCTCTTGCCTTCTGTCTATCCATCTCTATCCCTTTCTTTGATTACGGTACCGGGTAGGCGATATTCCATAATATTTTTTAAAGGTTGCTGAAAAATAATTGGAATCATTATACCCGGCCATCCCCGCAATTACACTTGCATCAAAATTCGTGGTGTCAAGCAGAACCTTTGCCTTTTCCATCCGCCTCCGCATAATGTACTCATTGCATCCTTCTGCTGTTACCTTTTTAAAAAGTCTTGAAAAATAACTCAGGGACACATTCATCTCCGCCGCCAGCGCAGAGACAGATATTTCCTCTGAAATCCTTTCGTCAATATATAATTTTGCCCTTTCAATCAGTTCATGTTCTCCTTTTTTCTGCTTCAGCATTCTTGTCAGAAATTGTCCCGTGATATCGCAGCAGTCCTCCACACTGTTACCCCTGATGGAGTCTGCAAGCATCTCCAGGGAGCATTCCGGCTTCGAGCCGATCTGTTTGAGACAGGTGTAATAAATCTGCGATGCCATGTTAAAGCAGCATTTCTGCACATAAGTATCTGACAGATTATAGGCCTTAACTGCTTTGCAGAAGGAATCATAGACTCTCATAACATACGCATATTGCTGCACATGATTATTCATTTCATCCAGAAACAGATTATAGACATCCCTGAAAAGGGTATTCTTTTTTCTCAGAGACCGCGACAGCAGAACATCCGTAAACTGCTTCTGTTCGTTTTCAATCATATATACTGCTTCCTGATAGGAGGTTTTCAGTTCCCCCATTCCCTGCACTACACCTCCGATAGCTGTTGTAGGCATATATCCCACCTCATCCCGGATCCTGTATGCCAGATTGCGTATAACATCCACACCGTCAGAGCTGCATCTGTCAGAATACAGGGCGACTACAATCTGATTGCCGTCCTCATCCCAGAAGGAAATGCCTAGCTTTTTCACATCGACATATTCTATGCACAGCTGTATCATTCTCTGTTCTGATGAGATCTTAATTCCCGCCTCTGCATTCGAATAACGGACAGGCACCAGAACCGCTGCCGCCATATTCTCGTACAGCGGATAATGATATTCCTGCTCAATCGCCTCCAGCGCCTCTGCCTTATAATGATGCAGCAGACTCTGCAGTACCTTCTCCAGCTTCTGCTGGTCTCTGATTCCTTCCATTCTCCGGTTTCTTGATTCCTCGTCCGACTTCTGCTCCGATTCCTTAAGCTCCTGTACCTGTTTCCAGATACATTCCTTTAATGTATCCTCTGCAATGGGCTTCAGCAGGAAATCATCTACCCTGAGCTTCAATGCCTGCTTTGCATATTCAAAGCTGTCATAACCAGTCAGCACAATAACCTTCATATTGCTGCACAGCGTGTTTGCCTCTTCCACCATAGCCAGCCCTGACATCTCTGTCATACTGATATCTGTCAGCAAAATATCCGGCGGTTCTCTCCGGATCAGCGAGAGAGCCTCTTTCCCGGAAGATGCAAGCTCCACATTGTCAATTTCAATCTCGTTCCAGGGAATCACTGCCTTAATACCGTTCCTTATCATTTCCTCATCATCTACAATTAAAATCTTGTACATCATCCCCACCTCACTGGTATCTATCTGTAACAATGAAGGTATCTGAACTGTTACATCTATTTTACTCCGTCATCCTTCGGCAAATAAATAAGTACAATAGTGCCTCCATTATGGTTCAGCTTATATTTCAGGCCATACTGTTCTCCAAATGCCAGCTGTATGCGTTTATGCACATTATTCACCCCATACCCCAGCTTCTCCCCGTATTCCCACACAGAATGGTTAATCCGGTCGATCTGTTCCTGCGTCATGACAGTCCCGCTGTCCTCTACCGTTACAATCACCTGGCGGTTTTTTTCTATAGCTGAGATACAGATAATCCCGGCGCCGCCTTCTTTTGTCCGGATCCCGTGATAAATAGAATTCTCTACAAGCGGTTGGAGCGTAAGCTTTGGAATCCGCACATAATGCAGTGATTCCGGAATCTCTATATAATATTTAATCACATTGCCAAACCTCTGATTCTGAATCATCAGATAGATCTTTGCATGTTCAAGCTCTTCTTTCAGAGGGAGGATATCCTTCCCTTTGCTCAGGGATAACCGGTAATAGGATGCAAGCGCCAGAATCAGCTGCGATACCTTTTTGTTCCCGTCAGCACTCGCCTGCCAGTGAATGCACTCCAGCGTATTATACAGAAAATGCGGCTGTATCTGCGACTGTAGTTCATTAAAACGGATCTGGTCAAGCTGGTGCTGTTCACTTCTCACCTGATCCATCAGCTTCGCAATATTATCCATCATGGAGTTGAAGCCCTGCCCCAGCTTTTCAAAATCCGCACCCATATCCTCTGTTGGAATCCGGTAATCCAGCTCCTGATCAGAGATATGATCCATGGCGCTGACTACCGCCGCAAGCGGTTCGTAATTCATCTTCACGATTCTTCGCACACCTGTAATGCTGGTCACCAGCAATGCCGCCATTGTCGCAAGCAGCAGCGCCACCATAGGAATTGCAGAGCGGTAAAAATAGGAAGCAGGAATCACAATAACATTATAATACTGCCATCCTTCTATCTTCTGATAGAAATAATATTTTCCCTCCTGGTAAATACTGCCCCTGTCTCTTCCAGAGAAATCAAGGCATTTCACCTGCTTTTCACCTGTAAGAAGCGCCTCTCCCTGATTCGAGATAATCTCTCCTTTCTGATTCACAAGACAGACCTGTGCCACCTCAAAATTCGTATTTTCCATTGTTTTCAACATGTTGTCATTCATATTGATACACAGCATCCCAAGCTGTTCTCCCAGGCGCTGTGTGGAAAAGACAGGCTGGTAAAAGGTTACGGTATATTTCGTACCTCCTATAAACTGATTTCCAAAATCAATCCGGACTGTTCCCTGGGGACGTGCTCTTTCGCTGATCTCATAGCTTTTCCGGTAAGCCTCGTCAAATCTGGTCTTAGTAATTGTCATATTGCCGCTGTATACATAAGAATCCAGCTCCTGGTTAATGACACTGATAAAGTTAATATCCATATTCATGTTAATCTGCGTCATAATACTTTCGACCACACTTGACCGTGCTATGCTGTATCCGGGATTTGAATGGTCCTTCAGGGAACAAAATTCCTGTATGGCGGGAGTCATCTGCAATGCCACAAGCATCATGTTATTGTTATCCAGCCAGTTTTTATAAGTATTTGCCACAAAAGACAGCTGCGACTTTGCCATCTCCTCTGTCTTTTTATAGGATGACCGGGCCGAAAATGCAGCGAGGATGGATGCTACAACGACTGCTATTGTAACTAAAAGCACAGAAAGATACCACCGCAGCTTTGTATCTAAATTCTGCCTGCTGAATTTCTGCATCATCTTTTTCTTTCTCATAACTATCATCCCCGCATGTAAGCTTCTCTATCCTTTTACTGCCCCTGCCATCATGCCTTTTACCAGTTTCTCCTGCATGAAAATATATAATATAATCATCGGAAGTATGGTCAGTGTAAGCACTGCCATAATCATTGGTATATTCATGGAATACTGGCCCTGGAAGTCCCATACTGCCAGGGGAAGGGTTCTTGCCTCAGGAGACTGGGTCAGTGTATATGCGAAGGAAAATTCATTCCACATCGTAACACCATTGTATATTGCCAGCGTAGAAAGACCCGGCTTCGATAACGGCAGTATCACGGAAAAGAACATCCTGAACCTGCTGCACCCGTCGATAGCGGCCGCCTCTTCAATCTCCTTTGGAATTTCCTTCATAAAACTTGTCAGGATAAACACCGAGATCGGTATCCCAAACGCAATATAAGGACCTATCAATGCCCATATTGTATCATATAATCCGATAGATTTGGACAATTTAAAAACAGGAATTAATGTAATATGGATTGGAATCGACATACACGCTACAATCAGACCATAAATAAACCCATTCAGCCTGAACTTAAACCTCGCCAGAGGGTATGCCGCGCATGCCGAAATAAACAAAAGTACAACAAGGGAAATTGTAAGCACAATAATGGAGTTCATAAAATAATGGAAGAATCTCCCATTAAGAACTTCTGAATAATTAGTTGTATTAAATTTGTCAGGCAGCTGGAAGATCCCCTTTACCAGCATCTCGAATTTATCCTTAAAGGAATTGAGCACCATGAAAATAAACGGCAGTATGGTGATCAAAAGCCAGAAAGCTGCCAGCACACAGGCGATGGCCCATGAGATATGTCCCTTTATGGTTGTTTTTTTAATCGTATTTTTTCCCTCTTTCATTACTCTTCACCTCCGCGATTTAAGCCTTTCATTGTCAGAAGGGCAACAGCTGTAATCAGAATGAACATTCCGCCCGCCACTGTTGAACCATAACCCATGTTAAACTGACTGAAAGAGAATTTGTACATGTAAGTAGCCATCAGCTCTGTAGACGAACCTGGTCCTCCATTTGTCATAACATAGATCAGATCAAAGTACTTCAGGGATCCCACCATAGACAGGATTGCCGCACTGATCAGGGAAGGTTTCAGAAGAGGCAGCGCAACCTTCCAGAAATACTGTCCTCTTGTAGCCCCGTCAATCACAGATGCTTCATAGATATCATCGGAAATGCCAGAATACCCCGCCATACAGTAAACCATATAAAATGGAGTAAACTGCCAGGAAACGATCAGGATAATCGTAAGAAGCGCTGTCTTTGGATTCCCCAGCAGGTCAACATTCTGTCCTCCAAACCACCCCGATATGGTGCTGATGATTCCACCATTTGTAGCAAGAGCATAGGTAAAAAGGAAGCCAATGGCTACAGAGGACATCAGGTACGGGAAAAACCAGACAGTCTTAAAAACCCTGGATATTCTTACTTTTTTCGTGAAGAAATTGAGGAACGTTGCAAGTGCCAGCCCCAGCGGAATCTGAATGACAACAGACACAACCATAATGACAATATTATGCCAGAACGCAGCCCAGAACTTTGTGTCCGCAAGCAGTCGCTTCCAGTTTTTCAGACCCACAAAATCCCGGTTTGCCGATATACCGTTCCACTTATAGGTACTGATCACAAATGTATCTATAATCGGATATAAGACATACACCGCCAGAAAGAGTATAACAGGCAGAAGAAAAATAACAGCAGTGACCGCAACACTTTTTCTGTTATTCGCTTCAAGTGAATTCTTGTTCTTATTCATATTGTTTTTCTCCTTTCATAAAACCGCGTGGCCTGTTGTATTACCTGAGCCACGCGGTCCGTTACATACGTATTCTCCTGAATCCCTGATTCCCTATTCTTTATCTGCAATGTACTCCTGCATAGCCGCCTGTGTTGCCGCACATGCGTCCTCTGGTGTCATGGTCAGCCCGAAAAGTTCCTGGCATGAATCCAGATGTGCATTTGCAACGGATGATGGAAGATACTGGTCATACCACAGCTGGACATCCGTTGCGCTTTCCGCAAACTGGCAGATTTCCAGTGAAAGCGGATCTGAAAGTTTCTCCTGCACTCCTGCAACCGGAGGAATCTTTCCATTGTCTACCATATTGTTGATGCTTTCCTCTGTTGAATAATAAGATACACAGTCAAACGCAGCTTTTAGCTTGTCATCCTTACAGCTAAAGGAAATAAACTGGTCTCCGATTGTACCGTTACAGATAGAAGCGTACTCTGCTCCCTTGTCTACGCCGTCTGCCTCCGGGAACGGGAACCATCCAAGCTTATTATAAAATTCCTCGCTGTCGGATTTGATCGTCCCTGTATACCAGGATCCAGAATAGAACATACAAGCCTGCTCCTGATACAGAAGCTGCTTATCCTGCCCGTCGTCCGTGCTAAGTGAATTTACACCCTCCGGGAAATATCCTTTCTTCACCCAGTCCTGAATCTTTTCTCCGGCATACTTGAAACATTCTGCATCAAAGGATCCGCTTCCGTCAAAGGCAGCCCTGAAATCGTCCAGTCCTGCATACCGTGTTGCAAGCCCCTGATAATACATGGAGCCCTGCCATTTTGTGCTGTTGGCAAGTGCAAACGGTACGATATCATTCTTCTTCAGAGTCTCACATATGTTTTCAAGATCCGAGATTGTCTCAGGCTCTTTCAGACCATATTTGTCAAACATGTCTTTGTTGTAGAAAATACCGCTGATTGCCACATTCAAGATCGGAACAGCATAGATTTCATCATTAAAAGATGCCTGCGCGGTTGCGCTTTCCATATAGATCTTGTCCAGTCCCTTTTCCTTATAAAGATCCGTAACTGGCTGGGCATACCCTGATTCAATGTACTCCTGCAAAGGCCCGCCTGTCCAGCTCGTGTACATATCCGGGCACTCACCTGAACTCATGGCGATGACAAGTTTCTCTTTATACTTGTCATTCTGGATTGATGTCATCTCCACCTGATAACCCGAATCAGAATTCTCATTAAAATAATCCACCGCCGATTTCAAGATGGACTGATCCGGATCTTCCGTACCGATATTCCAGTATGTAATGGTCTTTTCATCTGATGCCCCGCTGCCCTCTGATTTGCTCTCCTTTTTCTCTGAATTGCCGCAGGCACACATGGAAACCGCCATAACTGCCGCAAGGCCAAGCGCAGCCGCCTGTTTTCTTTTCATGTCTTCATTCCTCCTTAATATTAATGTTTTGTATAGAATAACATCAGGGCAGAAATGAATAAATACGTTTTTTTGACCTAAAACAGTAAATTTTTGCCACTAACCCTATGGGTTTTCAGAGTATGATTGCATATAAAAGATATTGCTTCATGGGAAAGATTATGATATATTGTCGATAGGGAAAGACCATTAAGCCAGGCGGCTTTACCCCTCCAGTTTATTTCAGGAGGGTTTCATCAGCCCTCCAACGAAAGGAAGGAGGGTGATCGCAATGTACGTTACATATCAGGATTTAATTCAGATCGGTATACTCATTGTCGCCCTTATCAGTCTGTTTTATCAGATTTACAAGGGAAAAAGTAATAGCCGCCACTACCACCAATAGTGACGGCCTGCCTATGTTCAAACATAGGTAGCAACCTTAAAAGGGGTAGAGCCGCTTGTATGGCTTTCCCTCTGTCTATAATGTATCACGTTTTTACCAGATTTTCAATAGTTTTTATAATTACAATTCCCTCCGGTAGATTCCATCCTGGAGTGCGAATCCCATTTTGGACAGATATTCCCTGTGATTCTGTGCTGGCCCGGCATATGTAAGAGTCCGGATCCCTTTTTCCGGGAGCCGTGCAAGCAGGTACTCCCCGATGGAGCAGTCCCTGTATGCCGGCGTGGAGTAGTCCAGCATAATATCAAGAACCCCTCCTTCTTCTCTCCCAAGCATCACACCCGCCGGAGCCGTGCTGCAGCATACAATGTACGCGCGGTTGACCTCCTGCAGATCCATCCTGATACCAGGGAAGCATTTCTCAATATCTTCCCTGTAATGGTTCAGCATATAATCCAGGAAGCGGTCTCCAGTTTCCACACAGATCAGTTCATAACTGTCCCCCTTATTTTTAAGTCCCCGCAGATAATGAATGTTAATCAGCACCAGGCAGAAATTCATAATCGCCGTGGGGTAGGAATGTATGATCAGCGCATACACTGCAAAAATCAGGCTTCCGATGGAGTTCACAATCCTCAGACGCACCACGGATGTCATGAGAAATGCAACCAGCACCAGAACCGATCCTGCGTATCCTACCATCTCTATGATCATAGATGTCTTCATAATTCACTCTCCTAATAACCGGACGTCGCCTGCTCCTGCTTCAGGAGCTTTACCAGACGGCTAGTTCCCAGTCTCTCGGCTCCCAGGCGTACGAACTCCTCTGCATCATCAAAGGAAGCGATTCCTCCCGCTGCCTTCACCTTAACCGATGCCCCCACATGCTTCCTCATGAGCTCTACATCCGCGAATGTGGCTCCGCCGGTGGAAAATCCGGTAGAGGTCTTAATGTAATCCGCACTGGCATTTGTAACAATCTCACACATCTTGATCTTCTCTTCCTCGGTCAGAAGACATGTCTCAATGATTACTTTCAGGATCCTCTCCCCGCATGCTGCTTTGACCGCGCGGATTTCCTCCTCCACCTCTGCATATCTCTGGTCTTTCAGGAAACCAATATTGATAACCATATCAATCTCCGCAGCTCCCTTTTCTATGGCATCTTTCGTCTCAAATACTTTCGTTTCCTTCGTACTGTACCCGTTGGGGAAACCAATCACTGTACAGACTGGAAGCTTCCCCTCCACATACTTTGCAGCCTGCTCCACATAGGCTGACGGTATACATGCCGACGCTGCCCCATACTTCATGGCGTCATCCAGAATCTGCCTGATATCCTCCCATCCTGCAGTCTGCGTAAGCAGCGTATGGTCAACATATTTCATCATCTCCATATTCATCCTCTTCTCCTCCTTCATTACATCATGATATATACACGGATTGTTCCGTGCTGACGCACTCCCACAATCCTAAAATTACATATCCATAATAACACGGGTAACAAGCTTTTTAAAGTCAGCTGACACCCTGTCTGCCGTTTCCTGTACTTCTTTATGGTCAAGCTTCTCACTGGAAATCCCTGCGGCAAGGTTGGTAATGCAGGAGATACCGCACACCTCCATTCCCATATGTCGGGCAGCCATGGCTTCGCATGCCGTACTCATTCCTACCGCGTCGCCGCCCCAGCCTCTGCACATACGGATTTCCGCAGGAGTCTCATAATTCGGTCCCGTAAGCTGCACATATACACCCTCCTGAAGCCTGATTCCGCATTCCTGTGCTGACCTGCGGATCACTTCCTGGAGACGCAGGCTGTAAACCTCGCTCATATCCGGAAATCTGCTGCCAAGCTCCTCAATATTGGGCCCGATCAATGGACTTGGAACTGCCGTCGCAATCTGATCTGTAATCATCATAAAATCCCCAGGCCTGAAGTTCTCATTCACTCCACCCGCCGCATTGGTAAGGAACAGCTTCTTCGCCCCCATCATCCCCATCAGGCGCGCCGGGAGCACAACATCCGACATGGCATATCCTTCATAATAATGCACCCTGCCCTGCATGATCACAACCGGAACACTGTCCACATACCCGAAGACGAATCTCCCCTTATGCCCTTTCACCGTAGACACCGGGAATCCCTCAATATCCGAATACTCAACCACATCCCGGATATCAATCCCGTCTGCAAAATCCCCGAGGCCTGATCCCAGAACCAGCCCGGTCTCTGGCTGGAAATCTGTCTTCTTACGTACACTCTCCAAACATTTCTTCAACTTATGATACATCATTTTCTCCTTTCATACTCCTTAATCGCATTTTCTGATCCAAGAATCATAACGTCCAGGATTACTACATTTCAGAAAATTACTGCATTTCACAAAATTACTGCATTTCAGAAAATCACTATATTTCAGAAATCTTCCGCCAGTATCTCCGACACCAGTTTCTTAAGGCGGAGATACTGGCCGCGGTCAATCATAATATAGTTCCCGGAGGTTGTTATCATTCCTTCCTCCCTGAATTTCTTAATAGACCGTGTAATCGTCTTCACGCACAGCCCTGTAAAATCCGAAAGCTCCTGCCTGTCTCCCTTCATCTTCAGCACGCCATTCTCCGCATGCTGCTTATAGCGGTTTGCCAGCACCATAGCCACCCGGTTGGCGCCCTGGAGGAACAGAAGAGCCCGTCCCTCCCGGTCCTGCTGCAGAAGATATTCGCCCATAAGCCTTGCCTCCTGCTTCAGCGCCGTAATATCCGTATCCATCCATTTCTGAAATCCTGCCTTCGGAATCTTGAGCACCGTACAGTCTGTCACTGTCTGCAGCGTTGTCTGGTATTTGTCAAGATTAATAATAATCTCCATGCCGCCAAATGCATATACCTTGCTGAACAGTACAAAATCATACCGTATTCCGTAGATCCTGTAATCGGTTGCCTTGATAAGGCCCTCACCGATCAGGTAGATCATATTCACAGGATCCCCTTCCCGCACAAAAACAGTTCCCTTTTTCATCTCCTCCACCACGAAGGTGTTAATGAGCCACAGAGGCGCTGTCCTGAAATAATTCTCAAACTGCTCCCTCCTGCTGTCGTCAATCTGATTTAAAAAAGGCAGCGCCTGCTCCAAAGCATTATTTTTCATCATCTTTTATCTCTGCCCCTTATCATATGGGATACCCTCTGCCTTCGGCGCTCTTGAATTGCGGGAGAACAGAGCCAGTATCACCAGTGAAATAATATATGGAAGCATGTTGTACACCGTGCTCGGAAGATGCAGCGCCGTCAGCACGTCAAACCCTGAGTAGACATTTGACAGGGCACGGAACAGACCGAAGAGGAGCGCGGCAATTCCAATCAGCTTCGGCTTCCATTGTCCGAAGATCATAACAGCAAGGGCAAGGAATCCGAAGCCCGCCACGCCGTTCTCGAATTTCCACTCACTGACTCCTGCAGTAATATAGACGATTCCCCCAAGTCCGCCAAGCATACCTGAGATGAGCACTCCCGCATAACGCATCCGGTAGACATTGATCCCCACGGAGTCTGCTGCCTGGGGATGTTCCCCGCAGGCCATCAGACGCAGGCCGAACTTCGTCTTATACAGAACAATGTGTGACGCCACAAGAAGCGCCGCCGCAATCACCATAAACCAGCTTAGCTCAAATTTCCCGATTTTCAGCAGGGAAAATGCCTTTTTCTGTTCAATATACTGAATGGATGAGGAGACATTATTTACATTCTCCGCCATATTCATTGCCTTAACAAATACAGTAGCAGCTGCCATTCCTAACAGATTCATGGCAGTCCCCACCAGCGTCTGGTCTGCTTTAAACTGGATCGCCGCCACCGCAAGCAGCAGGGAATAGACCACGCCGAATAAAATACTTCCAATCATAACTGCCAGAAGCATCAGGATCCCCGGCAGGTTCTCCATGTACTTCATCACAAGCGCGCCGCCCAGGGCGCCCATTACCATGATTCCCTCCAGTCCCAGATTAATCACGCCGCTGTGCTCGGAGAAGCATCCGCCCAGAGCCACCAAGAGAAGCACAGACGCATAGATCAGCGTATATTGTAATAATAATGCCATTACCTGTTACCTCCTTTCCTGCCTTTTCCCGCAGCACGCCCCATACAGGACTTAAAGAACAGCACAAAGCTGCAGAAGTAGATAATAATGGCTGAGATCAGATCTGAAATCTGAGAGCTGTAGATCATCTTATCTACATAGGATCCGCCGCTCGTAATATGCTGGATAAAGAAAGAGGAAAAGATACTTCCAATAGGATTTAATCCTCCCAGGAATGCGGCCGCAATTCCGTTAAAGCCCATGGCCGGAACAGCCGTCTGCGCGCAGGACCACTGCTCGATTCCGCTTAAGTAGAGGAATGCCGCCCCAAGTCCTGAGAGCGCCCCGGCAATCGCCATAGTCAGAATCATATTGCGCTTTTCCTTCATTCCCGCATATTTCGCCGCGTTCAGATTCAGTCCTGTGGCACGCAGCTCAAACCCAAGCTTTGTCTTCTCCATCACAATCCACACACCTGCCGCGATCAGTATTGCCAGCGGAATTGCAATGGTCACATACCGGTTGTCAGAGAACAGATGGTTAAGTCCTGCTCCCGGAAGCAGTGCCCCCGGACTGTTTGTTCTGAGAGCCGCCGTGTATGTAGTGCTCGCTTCCTTTACCTCTGTAAGCAGCATATTTACGCTGTAAAGGCTGATCCAGTTCAGCATAATACCTGCGATTACCTCATTTACATTGAGATATGCCTTTAACGCGCCTGCAATACCTCCCAGCACACCGCCTCCGATCATTGCCGCGATCACACAGACATACCAGGGCATTCCATGGGCCAGTGCAAGATACAGGCTTAAGCCTGCTCCCACCGCATACTGCCCGGATGCGCCAATATTAAACAGTCCCACCTTGTAGGCAAATAGAATCGACAGCGTACACATAAGAAGCGGCGCCGACTTTGCCAGCGTACTTCCGAAGTACTCAAGGGCAACCTCCGGCCTTGGGAAATACAGGAAATTTTTCAGAATCGAAGTGATCGCTTTTCCCGCCCCTGCCGGGTTGATGCATAAAAGCACAAGATATCCAATCAGTAAACCAAGAATGATACACAAAAGAGATGCTGCCACAGACTGGACTCCTGCACGCTCAAAAAAACGTTTCTTTTCATTTTTCGTGTTCATGTCCTACACCTCCTGTTTCCTGGCTCCGGTCATATAGAGTCCAAGTTCTTCCATCGTAATATCCTCTGGTTTGAATTCTCCCACCAGTCCGCCTTCATACATAACCAGAATCCGGTCCGGAACATCCATAACCTCATCAAGCTCCAGGCTCACAAGAAGCACTGCCTTCCCCGCGTCTCTCTGCTCAATAAGCTGCTTGTGGATAAATTCGATTGCCCCGATATCCACGCCTCTCGTAGGCTGTACCGCAATCAGAAAATCAGGATCCTTATCAATCTCACGGGCGATAATCGCCTTCTGCTGGTTTCCTCCTGACATGGCCCTTGTCACCGTCGCCGGCCCCTCTCCGGAACGCACGTCAAATTTGTCAATCAGCCCTGTGGCGTAATCCCGGATTTCCTTTCTTTTAAGCATACCGAACCGATCCGTAAACCGTGGTTCAAAATACCTCTGAAGCACAATGTTGTTTTCCAGTGAATAGTCAAGCACAAGGCCGTGCTTGTGGCGGTCCTCCGGTATATGGCTCATTCCGAGTACTGATCTGCGGCGGATAGATTCTTTGGTCAGATCCTTTCCGTTCATGAAGATCGTTCCGCTCTTTAATGGCTCCAGGCCTGACAGGCCGTAGATCAGCTCTGTCTGCCCGTTTCCGTCAATCCCTGCAATGCAGACAATTTCCCCTTTCCGCACCTGGAAGGTCACGTCATGGACCGCATCCTTTTTATTTCCGCCTGCGACAGACATATTTTTTACATCCAGCACCACGTCCCCTGGCTTCGCGGGTTTCTTGTCAACCTTAAAGCTTACATCCCTTCCCACCATCATGGCGGACAGCTTTTCCGGATTCGTATCCTTTGTCTCCACGGTTCCCACATATTTCCCTTTCCTCAGCACCGTGCACCGGTCCGCAACCTCCATGATCTCATTGAGCTTATGGGAAATGAACAGTATACTCTTTCCCTCCTTTGCAAGCCCCTTCATGATATGCATCAGCTCCGCAATCTCCTGGACTGTCAGAACCGCGGTGGGTTCGTCAAATATGAGAATCTCATTATCTCTGTACAGCATTTTCAGAATCTCAGTTCTCTGCTGCATTCCCACAGTAATATTTTCCACAAGGGCGTCCGGATCCACCTGCAGATGGTAGCGCCCGGACAGCTCCATAACCTTCTGCCTCGCCTCATCCTTTTTCAGCATGCCTCCCTGGGTGGGCTCCACGCCAAGGATGATATTATCCAGCACGGAAAAGCAGTCTACCAGCTTGAAATGCTGGTGAACCATGCCGATTCCAAGACTGTTGGCGTCATTCGGATTCCGGATCTCCACCTTCTGCCCATCTTTACGGATCTCGCCCTCCTCTGGCTGGTACAGCCCGAACAGGACGCTCATGAGCGTGGATTTTCCTGCGCCGTTTTCGCCAAGAAGCGCGTGGATCTCTCCCTTTTTTAACTGCAAAGTAATATTATCATTTGCTATGATGCCGGGAAATCTCTTGGTAATGCCCAGCATCTCGACAGCATATTCTGCCATTTTCTCCCACCTCCCTACATAATCGTTCCTTCTCTTACATTGACCTCCACGGAAACCTCAGGCATTGCGTCAATCGAGTTGTCTACCTTGATCTCCTCGTCAAATAGTTTCTTTACAAGCTCCCGGTAATCCTCCACGGTGAAGTCATTGTTCCACTGAGTCGTATCTTCTGGCAGTCCCACATAGTTCTCCTCCGTCTCCGTTCCTGATACAAGGCCCAGGTTCTCAATCTTCCCTACATGCTCCTCCCAGGTTCCCAGTGTAATGATGGAGTCAAGGAGTGCCTTAACCGTCGCGCCTAAGCCCTTCATGGCCGAAGTGACCGTCATTCCCTCTCCGTACACATCTATGAGGGCGGACTGATCGCTGTCAACCCCAATCATCTTTCCTCCGACCTTGGAGGCTGCTTCTGCCGCAGATGTAAAAATCCCGCCGCCGCAGGCAAATACAATCTCCGTTCCCCCGCTGTACCAGGTATCCATGGTTGCCGTGATTTCTGTGGAGCCGTAGAACTGCCCGCCGTAAGCGTACTGAACTGATATATCATCCGTCACGCCCAGCTCTTTTGCCGCTTCGTCAATCCCCTGGAGATAGCCGAAGCCAAAGCGCATAACTGCCGGAACCGCCTGGCCGCCAAGATAACCCAGCTTCCGGTAGCCAAGCTTCACCGCCGCGTACCCTGCCATATATCCAGGAAGCTCTTCCCGGTAGACCGCACAGTATGTGTTGCCGGTGTTATAATAATCGGAAGCTTCGTATGCATCTGGATTTTCATAATATTTATTTCCCACAGCAGCAGCGATAATATCTCCTGCCGTCATATCCAGTGCGATAAATTTCACATCCGGATATTTATAGGTTGTCTCCACAAGAGCCGGCGCGAAGATGTATCCCGGCATGACAATAATGTTATAGCCCTCCGCTACTGCCACGTCGATCATGGCGATTCTCGCGTAATCCGTATCCCCGTCCGGCTTCTTGTAAGTAAAATCAATGTCATGCTCAGAACAGTACTCAGAACATGCCTCGTAAGTCGTCTGATTAAAGGACTGGTCCGTGATATCTCCCGCATCTGTGATCATTGCAACACGATATTCTGAACTGCCTGCGCCCTCTTCCTCCGCATTTCCACAGGCAGTCAAAGCTATAACCATGGAAACAGCAATCAGGCAGGACACAAGCCTTTTCACACTCTTCATTGTCTCTTCCTCCTCATTTTCCTCGCGGTTAAGCACAGCAAATACGCTGCCCCGCTAAATCGTTGCTCTTATTTTAAGTATTTAAGAAGCGATTGCCCGATGGTATGTTCCGGCATGGAGACCCCGAAGTTCTCCGCAGCCGTGGCCCCGATCACTGCAAATGTCTCCTGTTCCGGAAGTCTTCCGCTTCCCTTCATGGATTTTGAATATGCAAGGAAAGGTACCTTCTCCCTGGTGTGGTCGGTTCCCGTATAGGTCGGATCCGTTCCATGGTCTGCAGAGATAATGAGAAGATCATCCTCATTAAGAATCTCTAAAAGCTCTCCCAGCTTCTCATCGAATCTCTCCAGCTCGTCCCGGTATCCCGACGGGTTTCTTCTGTGGCCCCATTTTGCATCAAAGTCAACAAGGTTCACAAAGCACAGCCCCTGGAATTCTGACCGGGCAAGCCCGATAGTCTGCTCCATGCCATGGACGGATGATCTGGACTTATGTGCCTCTGTGATTCCTTCCCCGTCAAAAATATCCACAATCTTTCCCACGGAGATGACATCCAGTCCCTCCTCCTTCAGTGCATTTAGCACAGTTTTGCGAGGCGGCTTTAAGGCATAGTCATGCCGGTTGCTGGTGCGCTCGAACTCTCCCTTCTTCCTTCCGATGTACGGCCTTGCAATGACCCGTCCCACCTTCCACTCCTCTCTCAGAGTCAGCTCTCTTGCAATCTCGCAGCAGCGGTACAGCTCTTTCAGGTCAAAAGTCTCCTCATTTCCACAGATCTGAAGAACCGAATCCGCAGATGTATAGACAATCATATGCCCTGTGGCAATCTCCTCTTCTCCCAGCTCTTCTATAATCTCTGTCCCGCTTGCGCTCTTATTTCCGATAACCTTGTGCCCCGTGCGCTTCTCCAGCTCATCAATAAGCTCCTTCGGAAATCCATGCTCCGTAAATGTCTGAAACGGCGTCTCTGTCTCAATTCCCATCATCTCCCAGTGCCCGGTCATGGTGTCCTTCCCATTGCTTGCCTCCTTAAGCACTGCCTGATAGCCAAGGGGCGCATCTGACGGCGCCACCTGCTTAAGAGGCGTCAGGCCGGCAAGCCCCAGCTTCTGCAGGTTCGGAATGCAGAAAGTCTCAACTGACTCCGAAATATGCCCCAGTGTATTCACTCCGATATCACCGAACCGCTCACTGTCCGGCATCGCTCCGATTCCCAGTGAATCAATTACAATTACAAAAATTCGCTTATAATTCCCCATATCCATACCTCCTGATTTATAATTCCGCCTACCTTAGTATTCCCTTATGGATTATGCCAGGTTACCCGGACCAAAGCCCATGGGCATCAGTTCCTTAAGCTTATAAACCTTGTAGCTTTCTGTCGTGACCGCCAGTATGATCTCAAATTCCTCCGGACTGCAGAACTCCATCATCACCTGACGGCACACACCACAGGGCGGTGTAAAATCCGTCAGCTTCCCGTCCTGCCCTCCCACAATGCAGATTGCCCGGAAGCTCTTCACCCCTTCGCTTACAGCTTTGAAAAATGCCGTCCTTTCCGCACAATTAGTAGGAGTGTAAGCAGCATTTTCAATATTGCATCCCGTATAGACTGCTCCGCTCTCTGCGAGAAGCGCCGCACCCACCCTAAAGCCAGAATAAGGCACATAGGAATACGAAAGCTGCTCAATAGCCGTCTCAATCAGACTGACAATCTGGCCTTTACTCAGTTCTTTACCTAGTTCTTTATTCAGTTCTTTACCTAGTTCTTTATTCAGTTCCTTACTCAATTCTTTGCTCATATGAAATCCTCCTAACTGTCTGAGCCGTCCATTATACCCGGGATTCCCCGTCTTCCTTAATCAGCCTGCGCAGCGCTTCAACCGCAACCTGGACTGCCATATCCGTATCATGGACAACCGGATTCTCCAGCCCTTCCTTCTCCCTCTCCTGGTTCGCCATCACAAGGAAGCAGGATCCAACTCTTACATGAAGGCTGCTGGCCACAACAAACAAAGCGGCTGACTCCATCTCCGACGCCAGACATCCAAGTCTCTTCCATGCCTCCCACTTATTCATCAGCTCATAACTCACAGGCTTCGTCTCCGGCGAATGCTGCCCGTAGAAGGAATCCTTGCACTGCACAACCCCTACATGATACCTCTGCTTCAGCGTCTTCGCAGCCTGAATCAGCGCATTTACCGTCTGAATATCCGCCACTGCCGGAAATTCAATGGGAGCATATTCCTTACTCGTCCCTTCCATCCGGATTGCACCACTTGCAATGACCACATCGCCGCTCATCACCTCCGTCTGCATTCCTCCGCATGTCCCGATCCGGATAAAAGTATCCGCTCCCGCCATCACCAGCTCCTCCATGGCAATTGCCGCCGAAGGACCGCCGATTCCTGTAGAAGTCACACTCACCTTCACCCCGTCAAGATAACCCGTGTACGTAACATACTCCCTGCTGTCCGCCACAAGCTCCGCCTGGTCAAAATACTGTGCAATCTTCGCACACCTCTTCGGATCGCCCGGCATAATTACATAACGCCCGACATCACCAGCTCCCACCTGAACATGATACTGCTTGCCTGCATTCTCAGAATAATTCATAAAACCTTCCCCTTTCCTTATTACAACTTTACGATCTACAACAATTCCTGCTGTTCTTATAAATCCATTTTACAAGGAATATCCCCAGTCAAAAAGGACTTAAGTCCCATTTTGTAATTAACGGCACATTCAACAAATATACAGCATGTTTTTTGTGCAAATTGCAAATTGGGGACGGGGTAAAATTAATTTTACCCCGTCCCCAACAGGAACAGCGCTGCCAGCACCAGCGCGACCGCAATTTTTCTCCTTACGTTCATTTTCTCTCCAAACAGAAGGACTCCTGCTATGCTTACCAGAACGATAGCTGATACACTATACGTGGGATACGCCACGATTGCCGGCACATAAGAGAGGGACTTCAAAAGGAATCTGGCGGAATAATAATTTGGAATCCCGATCAGCGCCCCGAAAAGTACATCTTCTTTTGCCAGGCGCTGCCTTTTTCCCATTGTCAGAATGATACAAAGAATGAGTGCCGCTATAAACGTGCAGGACAGAAAATATTCTTCAAATTCTGCACTGCCCAGCTCTTCATAGACCTTTGCCATGGCATCCCCGCTGCCGCCCACTGCCAAGAGCAGAACAAGCCCTGACTTGAATGTAACATCTGTCTGGTCTTTTTCCAGATGGATCAGGACAATTGCCGTTACCGCCACCGCAAAACCACATACTTGAACCGCCTCAGGCATTTCCCCGAAAAAAATGATGGCTGTCGCGGCAGGTACCAATACCCCGAGTTTCATAAATACGGTAGATAATACGACTCCGTTTCTTCTGACGCTTATCTGCATAAGGATAAAGGCAGACAGATATAGGAAACCATTCAGCGCCCCCAGTCCTGCCGCAAACCCCATCCCCGTTTTCCCCGGAAAAACTTCTGGCACTCCCGTATAGAACCCTGCAAGCAATACGCAGACAGCATAATTTACCGCAAGAGTACTGATATTATTTTTCATGCGGCTCTCGCTCAGGCGCATCATGACAGAGACCAGTGCGCTGCTGATGGTCGCCAGTATCAGATAGATCATAGGTCAACATCCTTTCCCGAAATATTCTGCATATCAATAGTGTACTGTATCACACACATTCCGTCAAATAAATCGTTCCTATATAACTCGTTACTATAACTCCCCGATGCTTACATCATATTATATCCGCCGCATAATAAAACAGCATCTAAATATTTACATTCAGATGCTGCGTCAGACAGATTCTTTTTCCTGATCCTTATTTATTTTTTGCAAAAACAAATCCAATAAATCTAATAAAGGTATAAACCACGAATACTACTGCTATAATCGTCTCAACAAGAACAACCGGCTTCAAAAGCGGCAGAGGCTGTCCCATATTAGCAAGACAGGCCATGGTCTGTTTTGTTGCAATGGCGCTGATTACAAATGGAAACGTAAATGCCGCGTAGCTTGGATAGAACTGCAGTTTTAAATATCCGACTGCTTTTACCAGTGCAAAAATATAAAGAACCGTTGCCAGTGCAAGCATTGCCAGCAGGAAAGTCCTTGATTTTGGCATTACCGACTGAACGTATCCCGTGATGCAGAGGCTTGTGGGCGCTGCATAGATACAGATCAGCGGCCTGGCCGGTTCCGGAATCTGCGGATATTTTGTGTAACGTATCGTCACAAGAATCAGTAAAGCGATCAGTGTTACAAATCCGAACCAGAAAGCTGCCGCTCCTACAGCCAGCTGTTCAAATGCAGGCGCTGTTACTGCTGCCACTGCAATCCCCACATATACGATATAGTAGCTTGCAAACACCTTCGTCATCTGCAGTTTCAATATAAATTTCACCGTAAAATAAATAATCAGTGCGATATGCAACCCGATTGCAAAGAACCAGAGATATATCGCCGCTGCTCCGATAAATGGTTTGATATAGGTACTAAGAAGCATAAGGGCCATCGGAAATGTTCCTGCCACACTTGCCATAACCGGGTTCTGCATATCTTCTTTGATCATCTGCGGAAACATAATAAGCTTCAGAAGAACAAGAACAAGTATAAACGCTGCCACAATCCCACACACATAACGGATGCCTTCCCCATAGCTTTGAAGGAGATTTCCTAAAGCTGCAAATCCAAGCATCACGCCGCAAAATGGAATCGGGACTTTTTTTATCATATTTTTCACGTTTCAGATATCCTTTCTGTAAAACCAAAGACGTGTCTCCTTTTAGATCTCAGCGATTGTACGCCTCGGTGCAGGTTCGTCTAAGATGATAGTTATCGGAAAACACCATGAGATTATCAATGATTTCTATATATATAGATTTTCAACAAAAACAGAGAAATCAACACTATGAAATTTATGGAAAAAAGGATATTTCTTAACAGTATGTCAACCATTCGTTTCCTATGTTCAACTATCTTCTGACAACTCCTACCCGGATGAGATCCATCTGCTTTTTTACATGCTTTTGAAAAAGATCCACGCCATTCCCCGGCACTTCGTTCTTCCGTGTAAGCATGCAGATCTTCCATTCATAATTGTCATCCTCTCCTGGTCAGTCAGTTTTCCGGCACCATTTTCACTTTTTCCTGCAGATAGTATTTCCCAGCACACACATCACAATACAGTCAGCAAAAACTGCTATTGCAAATATATGTGCAATAGATGCCGGAAGCACATCCTCATATTTCTCCATAATCAGAAGCAACACGGTTATAAATGCCATGCCTCCCCCACAAACCCTGCACAGCCTCGTCTTATTATACTGTTGCTTTTCCTTCTCGGAAGCTGTGTTGTATCCTGCGATCAGCCAGCTTCCCTTTCCCAGCAAAAAAAGAACCGACAGTACGGCAAACAAAGCAATTACAACACTCAGCAGCCAGTCCGGCCCGGTAGAAATATCCGCCAATGTCTTTCCCTTCATTTTCAATACCCTCCTGATTCTGGTTTCCAGCCTGGCAGGCTAATCATTATAGCCCGGTTAAAAATAAAATAACTCAGTCAAGTTTTCTTGTCAACTGCCAATTGGGGACGGGGTAAAATTAATTTTACCCCGTCCCCAATTGGCAAACCCCAAAAAGCGTGTTATAATCCACATGAAAATCCCAAATGGGAAATCTGCAAAAAAGGAAACATCTGAACATGAAAATATCTCTAAAAAGGAAACCCGCCGCTGTGCTCCCCTTTATACTGTCAATTGCTGTCCTGCTGCTTTCAGGATGTCAGACGGAATCGCAGGACGGGCGCAGTGAGTTTACGGATCACGCAGCGGAGTTATCCCGCACAAAAGACGCATACAATAATAAAGAAGAAACACTGGATGACAATGCTGATTATGAAGTAAAGTACATGGAGCTTAAAGATACTCAAAAGAACGATATCCTGAAAAAACTGTCCGATGTGATGGAAAAGTGCGCTCCCATTTACAGCCAGGCAGGGAATACCTCTTCTCCCGGCGGCGTGCTGGACGAGGACGATGTGCACCGGATGGCTGACCTCATTGCACAGGACAAAAAAGCAGTCATTTGCGGAAGCCGGGATGATAACATGAGAAACTACGAAGAGGTGGACAGCGCGATCCGGCGCGGAAAGGCGGGCAAAAATGCCGAGGCAGAATTTTATTCAGTAAATATCAACGGTATATTCAGATATTATAAGCTTGAATTTGAAAAAGAAAATTTATTTGTCACCTTTGCAAGTGCAGTGTATCATGGCAGCCTGATGGCCGATACAAAGAGCGGGAACGGAGATGTACAACAGGACATGACTCCCACTGTACAGCAGATTGAGAAAATATGCACATACCAGTGGGATTATACGGAAAAGGGCTGGCTGATCTGGGAGAAGGCTCTGTCCAGAAACCAGGAGATGGATATGCATATTTTTTACCGGATTCTGCCTCTTGACAGTGAATGCCGGAGACTTTCAAAAAAGTGCATTGAACCGGTCAGCTATTTCAGCAATAACCTGTTCCTTACAGACTGGGATACAAGTGATCTCAGCCAGCTTGAATTCAATGACCTGTTTGATTCTTTCTATTATATGTCCTCGGGCCAAAGACCTGACAAAGACATTTTCCAGGACGGAATTCCCAAAGAGGAGTTCGAGGATACAATACAGCAGTATCTGGATATAGAGACCGGCGAGCTTGAGCAGCGTGCCTTTTACGATAAGAGAAAAGGCACTTACCCCTGGCTGGCCATCACCGGCTGGAACCGCCTCCCGCAGCTCCAACCATTTCCAGAGGTGACAGAGTGTAAGGAAAATGGGGATGGTACCCTGGACTTATATGTGGATGCGGTTTTCGTGGAGGAAGGAACAGACCGCGCCTTCAGCCATGTGGTAACCGTGAAGGAAAAAGATGACGGAGGCTTTGTTTATCTAGGAAATAAAATTGATCAGGAGCATGTGCTGCATATGCCGGTATACCGGCCAAGACGGGAGTTTTAACTGCGCGCCAGATAAATCGGCCGTGAGTATAACTGCATTTTAAACAGCACAGCAGATTTCATAGCCGTAAGGAACTGCCGTAAAATAATGTATACATCTTGCTCAATCTATACACATTATTTTGCGACAGTTCCTAAGTATAATCATAAAGGAGAGGCGACAGCATGAAAAAGGAATTAGAATATTTTACGATTGACGGCGCATTCGGCGGCAGCCAGGACTGGTTCACGAACATTGTCATGCACATCGGCGGCTGTGCAGCGGCAACAGCCTGTGACTGCTGCATCTACCTGGCCCTGCGAAAGGAAGCCCTGTATCTGTATCCAGGTCCGGTACACTCACTTACAAAAGAAGACTACATTTCCTTCAGCCAGAAAATGAAACCCTATATCCGCCCACGGGTCAGCGGGGTAAAGAAGCTTCAATGGTTCATAGAGGGATTCGAAAAATATATCACCGACGCAGCCGCAGGGCAGGAACACCCTCTGCCTGTAACCATGTCAGAATTCCCCGGGGAGCGAAGCTTCCATGACGCGAAGGACTTCGTCCGCTCACAGATCGATGCCGGGTATCCCATCCCCTATCTCCTGCTCCGGCACAGAGAAGCCGAAAAATATAAAGATTATATCTGGCACTGGTTCCTCCTCGTGGGGTATGAAGAAACAGAGGCAGATCTGCTGGTAAAGACCGCCACCTACGGGGAAAGCGATACCTTCTCTCTGCGGGATCTCTGGGATACAGGATGTACAGAAAAGGGCGGAATGATAAAGTTGGGGACGGGGTATTTTTAAAAATACCCCGTCCCAGATTAAAAATGCCCCGTCCCCAATTGAAAAATCCCCGGATATCCGTTACAATATATCATGTATGAGAAATAAAAATTAATAAAAGTGAGGAATGAATACTATGTCTAATCCAGTTGTTACGTTTGAGATGGAAAACGGTGATATTATGAAAGCGGAGCTTTACCCCGAGATTGCTCCGAACACGGTGAACAATTTTATTTCCCTGGTGAAGCAGGGCTATTACGATGGATTGATCTTCCACCGCGTAATCAAGGGCTTCATGATTCAGGGCGGATGTCCTGACGGAACGGGTATGGGCGGCCCTGGCTACAATATTAGGGGGGAATTTTCTCAGAATGGCGTGAAGAATGACCTGAAGCATACGGAGGGCGTGCTGTCCATGGCGAGAGCTATGCATCCGGACTCAGCGGGATCCCAGTTCTTTATTATGCATAAGAATTCTCCCCATCTTGATGGTGCTTATGCGGCATTTGGCAAGATCACCGAGGGGATGGATGTGGTAAATAAGGTCGCCGGGACTGACACAGATTACAATGACAGACCTCTTGAGGATCAGCGGATGAAGCATGTTACGGTTGACACCATGGGGACAGACTATCCGGAGCCGGAGAAAGAATAATGGAAGAATTTTATAAGAATACGAAAGTCAGATGCATACTGGCACTTGTGTGCTGCGCCTTATGGGGCAGCGCATTTCCTTGTGTAAAGACCGGTTATGAATGGTTCCATATTGAGGGCGCGGGAAGTCAGGTACTGTTCGCCGGATACCGCTTTTTTATGGCAGGCGTATTCACCTTCCTTTTGTCCTGTGTACTGGAAAGACGGATAATTACCATGAAGAGAGCCTCCATCCCCTATGTTTTTGGACAGGGTCTTTTGCAGACGACTGTCCAGTATGTATGTTTTTACATAGGTCTCGCCCATACCACAGGGGCAAAGGGCTCTGTAATTAACGCATCAAATGCTTTTTTTACAATTCTTGTGGCACATTTCCTTCTAAAATCAGAGCGGATTACATGGAAAAAGGCATTGGGATGCCTGATCGGCTTCGCAGGAGTAATTGTCATCAACCTGGCGCCCGGAGCATGGGGGAGCGGCTTCAGCCTTCTCGGCGAGGGGCTTGTCCTTTTGTGCGCTTTCGCCTACGGTACAAGCTCCGTAACCCTTAAGATGATTTCCGGCAGAGAGACCCCGGCAACCATCACCGCTTACCAGCTCCTGTCTGGCGGCGCAGTTCTGATCGCCATCGGTCTTGCGGCAGGAGGAAGCGTCCACGGGTTCACAGTAAAGTCCACCATACTCTTCCTCTATATGGCACTTCTGTCAACCGTCGCGTTTACCATATGGGCAGAACTCGTAAAATATAATCCAGTGGGAACCGTTGCAATCTTCGGCTTCAGCATCCCGGTATTCGGTGTGGCGCTGTCCGCACTCTTCCTCCATGAAAATGTATGGACCATACAGAATCTCGCGGCGCTAGTACTGGTAAGCATCGGGATATTGATTGTAAATTGTTGAAATTGTAGTTGAATTGTAGTCGGGGACGGGGTATTTTTAAAAATACCCCGTCCCCAATTCATCACTTATCTAAATAATGGCTCTTACATTCAGATACAAGCAACATATTATTTTCTATTTTATAAACAATTCGATTACATTCATCAATTCTTCTGCTCCACCATCCGGACAAATTTCCTTTTAAAGGCTCCGGTTTGCCTAATCCGTGATAATAATCACGCATAATGTCTTTAAGCAATGCATTGATCCTTTTTAAAGTTTTCTTATCCTGCCTCTGCCAGTAAAGATAATCTTCCCATGCCTCTGGGAGAAATGTAAGATTAAGCATATTATCCCTCCATTTCTTCCAATTCTGCCATGTCCTTATAAACAGGCTGTGATTTCCCGTCATAATATTTATTAATTGCTCTTTCCAAATGCTCCATATTCTCCTGACTGTAAAATGGATCCACCTTCAATTCAAATGGTATGCCGCCATAACTAATCATTTTCTTATAAAATAAATTTGTCGCTGCCGACAGACTCAAACCCAGTTCAGAACAGATTCCTTCCGCTTGCCGCTTCACTACATCATCAACCCGGATTGAAACATTTGCCATATAATCACTTCCTTTTTTATTACATTATATAGAAATATCCCTTTAATTTCAATACAAATCACTATATTTTTCACTTGGGGACAGGGCATTTGTTACTATTCACGGACTAACCGTCCGCTCATAGTAACGATTCGGGTAGAGTTTTGCGGTGAAAGAGGCTTCGTTCCCTACTGCATTTCGAATCCAACAGCACTCCACGCCCCTCAGTATAACCCAATTGAAATTCCTCCTTTCACTGGGAATGCTTTTTCGAGTAAAAACGTAGGCGTAACGAGCTACGTTTTTACACATTTCTATCGGAAAAGCAGACCAGCGAAACGTAAGGTTATTTAAATTGGGTTATACTGGGTATATGTGATAATCCACGTATCCCCCCAAAAGCGATCTATCTTCACCATGTATAGCTATCACCTTATTAATTCAATGCTGCTCTAGTATTTTTCTTGTACTCATTTTCATATTGAGTACTTTACCTACTAAACCTTACTTCGTATTCCGGAATCACTCCTAAATATCCTTTTACAATCTCTTTCAGCTGTCCATCTGCTTTATCAAAAATCTCGTCTGCCTTTGCATTTGCTAACTCTTCCTGTTCAATTTCTTCGAAATACTCCATAACTGAATCTGTTCTTATCGGGTTTAAAATATTATTGTCACATATGCATTTTAAATCATCAAACTTTATATAATTATCAAACACCTCTGCTTTTGGTAATGTTACATAAATAGCTGCATCTTTTTCTGATATGGCATAATCTATCTCATTCATATCATACCCTACATTAATTACCCCAGAATATTGAATTGTCACACTATTCGTTGTTCCCAAAATATCCCATCCCAAAACAGGTAACATACGAGTACTAGATTCTGTCGTTTTGTTAGTGTATTCATATATGTACGTTGTTAAATTACTGGCTTCCGACAGTTTCTTCATAATCTGCTCTGTTTCAATTTCAATCCTTTCATATCTCTTTTTTTCTGCCGCATCCAGTTTTGATTTCTGAGCCTCTACTTTTTTCTCCAATTTTCGGATTTCTTTATCTGACATTTTATTTTGGAAAAGTAAAACTGCTGACACTCCTACAAGCAACAGTAATATCACACAATATATACTTTTTTTGATATTATGTCTGAACCATGCAATCAATGCGTTTCCCTTATTCGCTTTCTTTTCTTCTTCAATAATTACATCTTCCCTTTTTACTTCTTCATATACTTTTGGTAAATTGTTTTTCATTGAAAAGCACTCCTTCCTATTTTTTAAATCCATGCCGAGAATAATACTACAAGATAAAATATCAATACTAATCCTAAAGCCGCCAATAATCCTGCAACGATTTTCTTTAACATAGCCTTCTCTCCTTTATTGACTTATACTACTTTTTCCTTAAAACTCTGAATCCTACAAATAAAATAGCCATTATTACTAACATTGTAATAAATGGTGTCAACCAAGCTGTAAGTAATACTCCAAAATAAAATATGACTATCAAAGCTACTATCGTCCTTACAATTTTTAATACAACTTTTCCAATTTTGCTTACCATATCTAATTCTCCTTTACCAATTATTTTCAAACATATCGTGCTTATAGCTATACAATATATCCCTTCTCTCATTAATACTTCCCCTTTTCAGTACGAATCTTCAAAAGATATCATTTACTCTTTCTGCTCTACTCATAATGCTCCCTCCTCGTATTATCGCCATCTTGCAGTTGCAACTACTTCTTCTTAGTATTTTTCATCTCTATAGATACACCTATCTCTTTTGCGAAATCCTTATTTTTATCTATTTTTTTTGCAAGATGAATCACAGCAATTCTATATTCTACAGTCATAGTACACACCTCCTAACCCTTCAGTGTAGTCTCGAAAATTCAATACCCTTGAATTCGAATCATGGGACTCTTGCGCCCTTTTGGGGGAAAACAATATTACATTTTCATTTTGTATTATTGGTTTCCGAGATTACGCTTTCATTCTATTACTCTGATTGCTTTGTTAAATTTATTATAAATCCCAACCTTGAAATAATACATGATTATAGAAGCAAAATAGACGGCTCTATTTTGACAAAAACAGAAAAAACACGTTGAAATCTTCCAATTATCAACGTGTTTATTTTGTATCTTTATTTACTTTTGTTCTTATATAACTCTAAATTGATTTTACCATTTGCTATCATCTGCTCTGACCATAGCTGCAGACTCTCTATAGCTATTGAAATATGTTCCAATTCTTCCTGAATACAAATAAAATCTTCTGCTTCATCACTTCCAATCTCTCCGTCTGCAGTTATCTCGATCAGCCTATCTTTTCTTTTATTTACCGTATTAAGCGATGCCAACATCTTCAATACTATCTGTGATAAATCTTTAATTTTCACTTCTGGTACATATTGTTGTCCTATTGGACATTGATTAGAGCAATAATAATTGCAAAGATTCGGTTTCTTATATTTTTCTGACATCAGTAAAACTTCATCGGGATGCGGTAATGATTTTTCATTCTCAATCTTTTCTATTCTTTCTGGAGCTATTACTTCTAACAAATCGCTTGCTTTTTCCCGTGTTAATCCCAACTCTTCTCTGCAAATATGGTAGATATTCTTATTTTCTTTAGTAGATGCTCGTCCCACCATTACACCTCCTCATATAGTGCTTTTACCTATGACCTCTAATATAAGGACTATTATACCATTATTTTCTTTATTGTATATTACCAATCTGAAAAAACATTAAAACACTATTATTCAGCCTTTTCGTAGCATTTACAGGCTATAAAAAATAGCCCAAGCTTCACACATCAAAATTTCCCTAAGCAGATCAAGAATAGCGCTCAGGCAAATAAAAAGCTTCTATCCTAATCTCATCTTCCTTAAAATCCAATTCTACCCAATAATCCCTTATAAAATAAGCAATATACCTATTCTGCACGGGATAAATCTCTAATGTCTCAAAATCCACCAGGCAAAGCGGGATTGCTCCTTTTTCTTCATCTTTCCATTTCCAGTAATCTAATGATTCTGTTACCTTATCCAGGCACTCCTGGCATAAATTTTCTTGCAAAATATTCATATTCAGCTTGTAATCTTTTGGTAATGTCACTCTTATTCCTGCCATTCCTCTAGACACAGTACCGCTGCGTGAATAAATGATTTCACCGGTATTGCCATTCATTAAGTTATCCGACTTCTCTCCTATAACTTTGTTTCCACTATTATCATAATTTTTCAATGGAAAATCCAAAACATACCAATCATTAAGCGAAATCAATCCTATTGTATCAAAATTACGATAATATCCCATCTGACTTCGCCTACTATTACCACACAAATAGCATTGTCCTATATTAGAAAGATTCGATTCCACTTCCTCAAACGTCACATCTATAGATTCTCGCCCACTCTCGGGTTCCATTGTAGTATCATTTCTATTGTTAATTTCTTTTGTTCCACATAGCACAGCAATAAATAGAATAATCAAACCAAAAATAATTCGCCAAATTTTCTCTGACAAAAAACTAAAAAGTCTCGTAATGTTTGATTGACGTTCCGTCAATGTTGAATCATTATCATCCATATCTTAATTCTCCTTTCTTGTCGATTGTTTCTAATCAGTGACATGATTAGCAATTTTAAAAAATATACTAATCATAAGAATCTTCTAATTAGTCGCTGATGGAGATAGAACAATCATGCAATGGATTTTACAAGATGTCCCCTTAGGACGAAATATACAAACAATCAGAATGAAAAAAAATATGACGCAAATGCAGGTCGTTGAAAAAATGCAGTTATTAGGGAGCACCATGTCCCGCAGCACCTACGCAAACATTGAATCCGGAAGAAGAAACATCAAAGCAAGCGATTTAAAAGCATTACAGACCGTACTTGACATTGATTTCGCTGAATTTTTTAAAGATTAAGGTCTGCTCTTACGATTGTTTCTATCTAGTGACAATCATAACATAAAAATTCGCTATACTCAATAAAAAGTTTCTAATCAGTCACAAGCAGAAAAGGAATACTATGCAGTGGATTATAAGGGATGTTCCATTAGGATCTAATATTCAAGAAGCAAGAATTAAATATGGCTTGACACAGGAACAGCTTATTGCTCAGATGCAAAATCATGGCAGTACCATGTCCCGCAGTACCCTTGCTAATATCGAAGCAGGCACAAGAAATATCAAAGCATGTGACCTAAAGATCATAAAAAAAATATTAAGAGCTGATTATGAGGATTTTTTCAAAGATTAAGTGAAGGAGCTGCAAAACTGTGCGGCTCCTTTTTCGTAATGACTAATTCATTTTTAGATGTCTGATGCCAAAGGCGGGTTGCAAGTGGTTTTGTTGTCTCAACCACATTACAGACTATATTTTTCTGCCGCTGCGTCAATTGCTTTTCTGCATTTTTTCACCGCGCTGCTGATTCCGTCCGGATCCTTGAACACAGCGGATGAGAGAATGATTACATCTGGATTGCAGGCTACCAGCGGTTCCATGTTGTCATGGCGCAGGCCTCCGTCGATTGCAAGCTCGCAGCGGGGGTTCTTCTCGTCAATGAGCTTTCTTGCCCTCTGCACCAGGTCTATGGCAGATTTTCTCCATCCCCAGTTATCCTGGCCGTCCGTATCATCTACGCCGTGGGTTACGATATGGAGCCGGTCGATGTCATTGATGGACTCATCCACGAAGCAAAGAGGTGTATAGCAACCAAGGGTCAGGCCGATCTTCATTCCGAACTCGCGGCAGTAGTTAATGAGATATGCAAGGGGAGCGCCAATAAAGTGCTCTGCAGGCACGATCAGCATGGAGCAGCCTGCTGCTGCCAGCTTTTCTACGAAGAGGCGGTCGCATTCAATGGTGTAGATATGGCACTCAATGGGAAGGTCTGTTACCTCACGGAGTCCGGAAATAATCTGGGGGCCTCCCATGAGCTGCATGTTTTTCAGGTCATACATATCTGCTGCGTCTGAGTGGATATAATCCACGCCTCCGTCAATAGCCTCTAATACACGGTCTGCGATTCTGGCATAGCTTACATGTGCAAGCCCTGCTGCAATTTTAATATGTTTCATAATATACCTCCAATGTCATTTACTCTGTCATTTTCTATATACTTCTATATACGATTTTCCCGTTGATCACAGTCAGAATGCACTTTGCATCCAGGCTTGTGACTGGATTTTTGTCAAATACGGCGATGTCCGCATCCTTTCCAGACTCCAGGGAGCCGATTCGCTCTGATAATCCCAGAAGCTCTGCCGCATGGATGGTGACTGCCTTCAAGGCTCCTTCCTCTGACATCCCCTTCCGGTGGCAGATTCCGGCGCAGACGACCAGGTTTTCTTCGTGCATACCCGGAAGATCTGTCATAATTGCCGTCTTTACACCGGCCTTCTCCAGAATACCGGCAGCGCTCTCATCCTGCTTTATCACTTCATTTTTATGGGGAAAGCCAGTATAGGGGCCAAGGATAACGCCATATCCTTTTTCCGCCAGTTCCTCTGCGATCAGGTGTCCCTCTGTCCCGTGCTCAATGGTCATCTTAAGGCCAAATTCCTCCGCAATACGGATGGCTGTCATGATGTCATCTGCCCTGTGGGCGTGGGCCTTTACCAGAAGTTCACCCTTTACTACCGGTAGCAGTGCTTCAAGCTTCATGTCAAAGGGCGGTCTTTTGTCTGGGTTCTCTCCTGCGCGTTCTTTCTTTTCCCCGTATTCTCTCGCTTGATAAAGCGTTTCGCGGATTAAGGCGGCGACTCCCATACGGGTGGCGGGGGTACGGCTTTTTCCATGGACGTTTTTGGGGTTCTCCCCAAAAGCCATCTTCATTGCCAGTGGCTCCTTGATGACCATCTCCTCCATAGTGCGCCCCTTTGTCTTCATTGCAAGAAACTGCCCTCCGATGGGGTTGCCGCTTCCGGGTCCTGTGGCAGTACAGGTAACTCCTGCCCTGTATGCCCTGGTAAATTCTGCATCCATGGGATAAATTCCATCCAGTGCACGCATCTGCGGCGTCACCGGATCGTTCACCTCGTTCCCATCCACGCCGGCCTCACCGATGCCAGAGCCGAAGACTCCGATATGGGTGTGGGCGTCAATGATCCCCGGCATAATAAAGCTTCCCCGCACATCAATTACCTCGCAGTTTTCCGGGATATTTTCCACTCTCCCTGCTGCTTTTATTTTTCCGCCCTCAATCAGAACCCCTCCGTTTTCAACCACGCCGTCTGTTCCCATGGTGGCTGTCCTGCCATTTTTTATGTAAATCATCTGCAACCTCCTCATGTTATTCTAGAAGTCTCAAAAGGTATTTTGACGCTTCTGATACACGGATTGTTCCGTGCTGACGCACTCTCGCAATCCCAAAACACCTCGAATCCGCTCATTTTTCTATGAAAAACGGCTACTCCCCGGTGTTTTACGCGTCCTAAAGTCATGCTTTTTCATACAGGCATGAAGCGCATGGCCTTTTGACGCTCGTATCATATTATTCACGGTTCAGGGATGCGGTACGGCAAGCTCCCCAAGTGCAGAGAGCGCCTTCTGCGTAAGCGTGCGGATAGTCCCCTTCTCAAAGGGAGAGGCAAGTCCTGCCATATGCAGCGCATCTGTAAACCCGTACCTTCCGCTTAAGCGCAGGATCTCCATATAGCAGCGCATACCCTCCTCATGATTTTCTTCATTCAGGAAATGCACCTGCAGCGCACAGACCTGGGCGAGCACATAGTCAATATAGTAGAAAGGCCACTTGTAGATGTGGGTCTGCTTCTGCCAGAAGCGTCCCTCGCTTAAAAAGCTCTGGTTCTCATAGCTCCTGAAGGGCATATATTCCCTTTCAAGGCGTTTCCAGAGATCCAGCCTGTCCGAAGGCGTCATGGCAGGCCTGTCATAGACCGTTTCCTGAAACTCATCCACAGCACATCCGTAAGTAATAAAAGATAACGCATTTTTCAGCTGCTGGTACTTGTACTTCTCAATCTGTCCTGGCGGCATAATAGTATCAAGATAAGGCCATATGAGAAATTCCATGCTCATGGAGTGGGTCTCTGCAAGCTCCGCGCTGCAGTCCTCCATGAAGCCAAAGGGCTCACTCCTCTTAAGCCAGGAGTGGAAGCCGTGTCCTGCCTCATGGGCAAAGGTACTGAACGCCTTCGGCGTTGCGTCATAAGTCTCGAAGATAAAGGGCATATGATACCTTCCCACAAGATTCGAGTAGGCTCCGTTAATCTTCCCGGGGCGTACCTTAAGGTCATAGTATTCCCCTGCCGCAAGCTCTTCAAAATAAACAGCCGTCTCCTTTGACATCCTTCCGAAGATGTGCCGGAAGGCTTCTATGGCATCTGCCGGAAGAGCAAACTTCTCCCCAGGAAAATTAAAGTTTTCATCATAGTGATACAGCACCTCCACCCCGAGCCGTTCTTTCTGCTCCGCAAATAAGCGCTCCACCACCGGCACAAGCTCATGCTTTACCGCCTCCCGGAAATCCGCCACCTGCTCCCTGGTATAACACGTACGGCCCATACTGCAGTATCCGGCCTCTGTATAGCTTTCCATCCCCAGCTTTTCTGCGATCCTGGCCCTCACCTTTACAAGCCTGTCATAGAGCTCATCCAGCTCTTCTGCCGCCCCTTCCCAGGCTTCCTCCCAGATTCTGTGGTACTGGGCGCGTACATTGCGGTCCCCACTCTCCATCTTCTCATTCAAAGCCAGAAGTGGAACCTCCTCCCCTTCCATGGTCCTTCCCTTAAGCGTTGCGGTAAGTTCCGAATACCTGGCGGACAGGCGGTTTTCCAGTCTCCGCTCCTCTAAAATATCTTCGGAGAAACATCTGGTCCTCTTCTCTGCCCGTAAGAAGAATTCTCTGCCTGTATAATCCTCTATCCTCTTCCGGTAAGGGCTCTTAAGGAGCGCCTGCTGCAGGCTGCTTAAGAGTGCCTCGTACTCTGGCCGGATCTGATCGCAGTACCGGCTCTCCTCCTTATAAAATTCGTCTGTAACATCCATTGTACTGCGGATCTCGCAGATTCCTGCCATGGTCTGATATTTCACCATCAGTGTATCAAGATCAAGGAGTGCGTCATAAGCCTCCTCAAAGCTGCCGGCCCCCTTAAGACGTTCAAGTTCTTCTTCAAAATGTCTCCGGTACCGCCCCATATCAAGCCGTGTAAAAGGAATGTCCTGAAACTTAATCATACTCTCCCTCCATAACTCTCATCCAAAATACCAGAAAGAATTTCAGGCGGCGCAAAGGGCAGGAACTGAAGCACAGGATTTTTCTTCATCTCATCAAATTCCTCCCTGGTAACCCCGAGTTCGGAAAGTGTACGGAAAAGCCCGGTTTCCTTCAAGAATTCCTCAATCTGCCCCGGAAGCGCCAGTGCCGCCTCGCCGTCAGATACCTCCGCAAGGGAGCTGTCAAAAAGCCTGGCTACCCTGGCGCATTTTTCCGGCTCCTGTGTAACCTGGTAGCGCACATAGGCAGGATACAGACATGCCAGACACTGCCCATGGGCGATTCCAGGAACCACTCCCCCGATCACCTCGCTTAAAGGATGAGGGATGGACGCGGACGCATTGCTCAGAGAAATCCCTGAAAATGCGGCTGCCCTTGACATTTCCTCCCTGTACGCCATGTTGGACGGCTCCCTCAGAAGCTTCGGCAATACCTCAATGATAACCTTCATGGCTTCCATCCCGAGCAGAGACGTATATGGGGACGCCAGCTCCCTCATATAGCTTTCAAAGGAGTGGGTAAAAGCATCAAACCCCGTCACTGCCGTCGGGTAAGGCGGCAGCGTCCTGGTAAGCTCCGGGTCAATAATCGCCACCTTCGGAAAAACTGCCTGGTGATACACACATTCCTTCATATTCTTCTCATGATCCGAGACAATCATTGCCTGGGTCATCTCGCTGCCAGTCCCTGCTGTGGTCGGCACCGCAATAACCGGAAGAACACTGCTTCCCGGAAGTCCATAGACCTCTGTGGGACTTGAATACTCGGAAATCACCTTTTTCCAGTCAATCCCTTCTGACTCCCAGAACAGAGAGACTGCCTTTGCCGTATCTATGGAGCTTCCGCCTCCCACAGCCAGTATGACCTGAAGCTTCTCCCTTCTTACAATATCAATTGCCTTCTCAATCCCCCTGATATCCGGATTCGGCACCACCTCGTCAAAATGTATGTACCTCACTCCCGCCTTTTCAAGGATTCCCTTCACCCGGTCATACAGCGGACGCAGTACGTCCTCTGAGTTCGTTGTTGTAACCAGAAGACAGCTGTCCCCGAAGGAGGCAGTGATCTTTCCGGCACTCTCCAGCTTACCGGCTCCAAACTCCATCCTCACAGGCTGGTAAAATGAAAACTCTGCCATCTCTTATCCCCCTTTTTTACTCAAGATTTACCCTTTTTCCATTCAGGTAAACCGCCACTACATTGCGGACCTGTTCAATCTCTTCAAGCGGATTCCCTGAAAGGCAGACGAAGCTTGCCGCCTTCCCGGCTTCCAGGCTTCCAAGACTGTCAAGACCTAACAGTCCGGCCCCGCCCCTTGTGGCCGCATCAAGAGCCTGCCTGGGCGTAAGTCCTGCCTTCACCATCAGCACCATCTCATAAGCCGCCTCGCGGAAAGGATTAAAGGGACATCCTGCGTCCGTTCCCATGGCGATCTTTACCCCCTTTTCGGCGCATCGCTTCAGCACATCCCTGTGCCTTTTTAGAACCTCCTGGCTCTTTGCGTGGTCCGGGTTATCCGGCTCCCTCTTAAGCCCCTCTGTTACCGCATAGTAGGGCGCGCACAGGGTAGGCACAAGAAATGTCCCCATTTCTGCCATCATATCCATAATATCCTCTGTCATGAATACACCGTGCTCCACAGAATCCACACCCGCCTCCACACAGCGGCGGATTGCCGTATTCCCGTGGGCATGCACACCGGCCTTTCTTCCCCACGCATGTGCTGTCTCTACCGCACACCAGATCTCCTCTTTCGTAAGCTCACAGGGTCCAGGCTCCGGCCCTGGGGAATTCACTCCCCCGGAAGCCATGATCTTCACCACGTCAGCACCGTCCTTTACCACCTGCCTGACAGCGCCTCTCATCTCGTCTGCTCCGTTTACCTCATAGCCAATCTCATAGCCATGGCCGCCCCTGGCACATACCGCACGGCCGCATGCCACAATCTCCGGCCCTTCAAGAATCCCTTTCTTTACTGCATCCCGGATGCCAAGCGCATATCCCTGATAGGATCCCAGGTCGCGGCATGCCACGACACCTGCCTTTAGAAGTTCTCTTGCATTCGATACACCTGCGCAGACCAGCGCGGCATTCTTCCTCTCCTCATTGGGAGTCTCCTCATCCCATTCCCCGTCCGGAACCAGATGCACATGGCTGTCAATAAAACCAGGAGCCACATAAGATTCCCCAAGTGTTACCACCTCATCTGCCGTCTCCCCCTCTGCTTCCTGGCGCGGCTTAATCCACACAATTCTGCCGTCCTCTGCAAGCATTCCAAAGTCCTTAAGCACAGTCCCCTTTTCATCCGCCGTGTACATCCACTTTCCAAAGTAAAGTGTTCTCATTGTTTCTCTTCGTTCCTTTCTTTCAAGCATGAAAATCCCTCGTTTAATCCTTCCGTGCCTTTCAGCACGAATCTTCCCTTTCGGATGAAATACAGCATGGAGCCGTCCGGGCGGATTCCCCGCAGATATTCCACCTGATGGTAGGGCAGGGTAATGTCAATATGCTTCTCATAATAGACCCGTTCCTTTTCGCAGCTTCTTTCCGCCGCCTCATCCGCCCTGCAGACCATCTCCGTCACCTCGTTCGCCCTGCAGACCATCTCCTTCTGGTCATACATGTTATAGATCGGCGCTTCCTCAGATCTTGCAAAGCACGGGTCCCCGATCGCAATGTGCGGGCCCATCTTCTCATAGAGAAGAATCGGCATCCGCGGGCCAATCCCGTATTTTTCGGCAAGGGCATACGCCCTGGTGTTTGTACCCACTGCAAATTCTCCCATCGTTATATTCTCATGGGGATACAGCAGGTTCTCCGTCACATGCTTCTTTCCCTCGAGACAGTCCGCATCCGTCACACGGCCATCCTGAAAATCAATCTTAAGCCCATGGTAAAAGATTCCCTTCAGGCAGATTTCCTCCACATGAAGCCGCCCGGCCGTGCCCCCAAGACGCGGCGTGGTGAAGACTTCACCGTAAGGAATGTTAAGATCGCCTCCGCAGTTTAAAAACTTTGTCTCTTTCTCCGGATTGTGGAGCTCTCCCAGGTGAATCCGGAGATCTGTCTCATTTCCCCCGAATCCCTTCATCTCCACATATTCACAGGTATCAAGCCCGTCGATCAGCGCCTGCTGGTATCTCTCGAAGGGCTCTGAACGCTGCATATTAAGGTCATAAAAATCCTGGAAGATCTGTTCAAACCGGTCCCCCACCAGCATGTTGGGAAATGCGACCTTACAGAAGGAGATTTCCGACGGCCTGATCCACTCTGCTTCCTGTTCGGCCTTTGCTGCACTGAGGCGTGCAGAGAGTTCCCTCTCCTTTTCCGAAAAGCCGTCCTCTCCCTGGGAAGGCGCCTCATAAGAGGCCTCCTCCCCGAACTGGTCAATCCCGATCATACCGCATGTATCCTTAAGCTCCTTTTCAAAGCAGCGCATTGCTTCCCTGTACGCCGCGCACTCCATCTCAAAAAGCCCCTCATCTGACAAATGTACTTCCTGTTTCCTGCTCTCGCCGGACAGTCCCTTAGGCCTTGTGATCACAGGAAGCAGGCCCTTCTCCTTCAGCGCGCGCACAGTTTCCTTTGCCAGCGCCTCCTGGCCTATCTGATAAAAGAAACGCACCCGTCTTCTGCCCCTTCTGTCACGGCTCTGGCTGATAAATCCATGGAGAAATGCTTCCGCTATCACATTCCCCATTGCTTCAAGCTTCTCCTTCGGAACCTGGAACCAGAAACGCATCATTTCACGCTCCAGCTCTGTAACAGGAAGTCCGTACTGTTCCATCCAGCCATCATCTTCTGGATTTGCTCTCTCCAGTACCCTCTCATATGGGTTGTCCTGCCCACACACAGTCAGTGCCTTTACCTCCTCAGTCGCCCTTCCCCTGGATTCCTTCAGGAGCTCCTCATTCCACTGCATCATCATCTTTTCCTCTTACTTTGTTACAGACACATTCTTAAAGTCAAACTCATAGCCATAATCAGAGATCTGAAGCCCCTGTATATACGGCTTTACAGCCCAGTGATTCTCTGCATAGATCTGCGGGATATAGATAAAGTTGTCAAGAACCATTTTCTCAATCTCCATCCATGTCTGGATCCTCTCATCACCTGTCTGGCTGTGTGCCTTTTCCACCAGTGCCCTGAACTCATCGTTGTCCCATTTCCCCTCGTCATAAATAAACTGCATGAAGCCCTGCGGATCCCTGTACTCGGAATCCTGGCCGCCGCCGATGACACAGTCAAAGGTTCCGCCTGTCAGCATCGGAAGAAGTACGTTAATCTCAAGAACGCTTACCGGCATCTCAATTCCAAGATTCGTCTTCCACATATTCTGAATTGCCTGGGCCTGATTCTTCCCGCTTTCCAGACACTGGATAGAGAATCCCTTTTCCATCTCTTCCTTTGTCTTCCCGATTTCCTTAAGTCCTGTATCAAGAAGCTCGTTTGCCCGGTCAATCTCGGACTGGTCAGAAGCATCTGTCACAATGTCCCCCGCCTGTTCACGGAAATCTCCGCCATCCGTCCCTTTCACTCCTCTCGGGACAAGGCCATAGGCAGCCAGCTCTCCGTTATGCATGACCTGCTCTGCAAAGAGCTTCCGGTTAAAGGCAATGGACAAGGCCTCCCGGATATTTTTATTTGCCATAAATTCATTGTTATTCGGATTGAATTCAATGAAGCTTACCCGCAGGCTGGAGACATCTGTGATGTTCTCACTGCTGTACTGCTCCAGAAGCTCTTCCTTTACCTGCAGAACTCCCAGCTCGTCATTCTGATACATTCCCTGTACCGTGTTATCATCAGACGTGATGGTAATATTGATCTTCTCCAGCGTTACATTTTCTGCATCCCAGTAATTTTCATTCTTTTCAAGAACCATACTGTTTTCATGTACCCATTCCGTGAGCTTAAATGGGCCGGATGCTACTGTTTTATCCACATCTGTGCCGTAGGCGTCTCCGAATTCCTCTGCCGCCTTTTTCTGTACCGGACAGAACTGTGAGCCTGTCAGTATATCCTGGAAATAATCACAGGGCTCACTGGTCGTAATTTCAATCTGGTTTCCTGATGCCTTTACCCCAAGTTCCTCGGCACCAGCTTCGCCTTTATAGAAAGCTTCTGCATTTTTTATCACGTAATATTTGTATGCAATCTCAGATCCCAGGTTCTGGTCAAGCGCTCTCTGGATACTGTAAACGATATCGTCAGCCGTAATATCTGTTCCGTCTGACCACTTCGCGCCCTCTCTTAAGGTCAGTGTGTGGACGGTATGGTCGTCGCTTATGGTGTAATCTGTCATAAGAGCAGGCTCATAGCCTTTGTCATTATCTGCCTTTCTCAGCATTGGCTCATGAACTGCTGCCACCATTGTCCCGGCTTCACCAGAGTTATTTACCCAAGGATCTAATGTGGCTGGTTCGGTCTTACGGTAGATTCCCAGCACCTGCTCATCTGCCAGTTCTCCTCCAGATGTGCTGTCTGCAGCTGAAGTCCCGTCTGTTGTTGTTTTCCCGTCTGTCTCCTTATCGGCTCCCCCGCCGCAGGCAGTCAGGCAGACCACCATTGCCAGCATCAGAAATAGACTCATCCCCTTTGTTACTCGTTTCTTCATGTTTCTTTTCCTCCTTTTTTTATTCTGATTTATGGTGAGGAACCTCAGGCTCCTGTGCCATAAGATCATTCATTTACCAGGTGGCATGCCACCAGATGACCCGGCGCGCATTCCTTTAGTGCCGGGGGCTCTTCATGGCAGACCGGCTTCGCATACGGGCACCGGGTGCAGAATTTGCAGCCCTTCGGAGCGTTGATCGGGCTTGGAATCTCTCCTTCAAGCTGAATGCGGCTCCTCTTTTTTTCTGTCTTCGGATTCGCCACCGGAATGGCAGAAAACAGCGCTTTCGTATAGGGATGCTGGGGATGCCCGTAAAGCTCCCCGTTGGATGCATACTCCATAATACTTCCCAGGTACATGACTGCCACCGTATCGGAAATATACCGTACCATGGAAAGGTCATGTGCAACAAAAATGTAAGACAGCTGCTGCTCCCTCTGAAGATTCAGAAGGAGATTCATTACCTGCGCCTGAATGGAGACATCCAGCGCACTGATGGGCTCATCGCAGATAATCAGCTCCGGATGCATGGAAAGCGCCCTGGCAATTCCGATTCTCTGCCGCTGTCCGCCGGAAAACTCATGGGGGAACCTGTTTGCATGCTCCTTATTCAGTCCTACGGTCTGCAGAAGTTCAAGAACGCGTTCCTTTTTTTCTGCAGGCGGCATATGGACATCCCGGTTCAGGTCCCATCCTTCTGAAATAATCTGGGAAACGGTCATACGGGGATTCAGGCAGGCGTAAGGATCCTGGAAGATCATCTGAATGCTTCTGGCCAGCTCCTGCCTGAAACGCTTCGTGCTCTTCCCGCTCACATCCTTTCCGTTCAGCGTAATGGTGCCGCCCGAAGGCTCATAAATACGGATCAGCGTACGCCCCAGGGTTGATTTTCCACAGCCGGATTCTCCTGCAAGGCCCAGTGTCTTTCCCCTCTCTACCTGTATGGACACTCCGTCCACCGCTTTTACGACCCTGCCGCCCTTTATCTTAAAATACTTCTTCAGATCATGGGTCTCCAGAATGATATCTTTACTCATGCTTTGCCACCTCCTCTTCAGTAATAGGATTCACAACCGGAATTGCCTTCTGGTGGTAAAGCCAGCAGGATGCCCAGTGTGATTCGCCCGTCTGCGTATATACCGGCGGGTACAGGGACGTACAGGCCTTCATGGCATACGGGCACCTGGCCGCGAAGGGGCAGCCCTCCGGCGGGTTGAACAGATCCGGGGGCGTTCCAAGAATCGGGTGCAGCGGCTCCCTGCTGCTTGTATCCTCCGGCGGGATGGACTGCAGGACACCCCATGTATACGGATGGGCCGGATGCTCAAAGATATCTTCAGCTGCCCCGTACTCCACCACTTTTCCTGCGTACATAACCGCAATATCATCCGCAATATTTGCCACCACCCCAAGGTCATGGGTAATCATAATAACGGATGTATGATATTTTTTCTGTATATCCTTGATCAGGTCAAGAATCTGTGCCTGGATCGTCACATCCAGTGCGGTTGTCGGCTCATCGGCAATCAGAAGCTTCGGATTCACCGCCATGGCAAGGGCGATCATGGCACGCTGGCGCATTCCGCCTGAAAATTCATGGGGATACTGTTTAAACCGGTCCTCCGGACTCGGAATGCCTGCCATGGCCAGAGTATCCAGTGTAATCTTCTTCGCCTCCTGTTTTGTCTTATCTCCGTACTTTAAGATTCCTTCCATAATCTGCTTACCTACCGGCATCGTGGGATTCAGACTGGTCATGGGATCCTGGAAGATCATACGTATCTCCTGGGCCCTTATCTTTCTCATCTGCCTGTCCGAAAACTTTGCCAGATCATTTCCCTCAAACCAGATCTCCCCGGCTTTCAGAAATCCCCTGGGCTCCGGTGTATTAAGACCTATAATTGATTTTGCCGTAACCGATTTTCCACAGCCGGATTCCCCTACGATTCCCAGGCTCTTTCCCCTCTCAAGGCGGAAGCTTACCCCTCTCACCGCCTGCACCTCTCCTGCATAGGTTCTGAACGAAAAGCTGATATTTCTTACATCCAGCAGTATATTTTCATTGCGTCTGCTCATTACTCGTCCCCTCCTTACTGTCTCATGCGGGGATCAAGAGCGTCTCTGAGGCCGTCCCCCATCAGATTGAAACACAGCATCGTGATACAGATCAAAAGAGACGGGAATAAAAGCTGATACGGATAGCTCAGAAGCTTATTCGCCCCGTCGCTTGCCAGGATGCCCCAGCTTGCAGTCGGAAGAGGCACCCCTAGACCGATATAGCTTAAAAACGCCTCGGAAAAAATTGCACTGGGAATGACATTCGCCATACTGATAATGATCGGACTCATGGCATTCGGAAGCAGATGCTTCAGAATAATCCAGATGCTCCCGGCTCCCATTGTCCGGCTTGCCATTACAAACTCGGATTCCTTAAGGGAGAACACCTGTCCCCTGAAGAGTCTGGCAGTCCCGATCCATCCGGTAGCAGCGATCGCAATAATAATAGGAAAGATTCCCGGTCTCATGATCAGAATCAGGAGTACGACCCACAACATCTGCGGTATGGATGCGATCAGCTCACAGAACCGCATCATCACATTATCCGCAAGTCCTCCAAAATACCCTGCAATGCCGCCGTATAAAATGCCTATCGTACCGTTTAATACAGCAACTACAAATGCAATCAGCAGACTCACTCTTGCTCCTTCCCAGCACCGGACGAAGATGTCCCTCCCCAGCTCGTCCGTTCCGAACCAGTGCTCAGAGGACGGTCCCTGGTTGATCGCGAAGAGATCCTGTTCGTCATATGTATACGGGCTTGTCATAGGCTGGAATACGGCCATGAGTATGACAAGCACAAGTATAACTGCGGAAATCATAGCCACCTTATTTCCCCTGAACCGTCTCCATGCATCACTCCAGTAGGTAACAGAGGGCCGGTTGAGTTTATCTGCATCCGCATATGCAGAATCGTCCTTTTCAAACAGACTGTCATCCAGATTACGTAAATCCATGTCCTTTACATTTAATTTTTCATCCATAGCTCTCTCCTATCCGGCAATCCTGATACGCGGGTCAACAATGCCGTAAATAATATCTACCAGAAAATAGCAGATTACCGAAATAAAGGCGAATATAATCGTTAGTCCCATAATCATCGTATAGTCTGAATTCTGGATTGAGGAGATCATCGACTGCCCGATACCCGGCACATTGAAGATCTTCTCTATTACAAAGTTTCCGGTCAGCGCCCCGGCGCACATAGGCCCAAGGGATGTCACAAGCGGAAGAAAAGAATTTCTCAGTATGTGTTTTCCCACAATCTCATTCTGATTCAGCCCTTTGCTCTTCGCCGTGTAAATATAATCCTGCCCCATGACATCCAGCATGCTTGTCCTCAGCATTCTGGCATAATAGGCAACATTGGTAAACGCTGCTGCCATAACAGGCAGTATTACATATTCAGCGCCCTTCCATCCCTGTATGGGAAACAGCTTCCACTCCACGGCAAAGTACCTCTGTATGAGGGATCCGAATACAAAGTTCGGAATAGATACCCCCAGTATTGCCAGAATAATAACAAGATAATCGGTTACCCCCTTATTCTTCAGTGCGGCAAGTATTCCGAAACCCGCACCAATCAGGCATCCGGCAAGTACACCCCCAAATCCGATCACTGCCGATACCGGCATGCCTGATGTTACCTTCCCCAGTACAGTCTGGCTCTTATACTTCATAGATACCCCAAAATCACCGCGGAGCAGATTCTTCATATAGATGACATACTGCTCTGATAACGGCCTGTCCAGTCCATACTTGGCATAGAGCGCTTCCTTTACGCTCTCTGGCGTCTCCCGGCTGATCTCAAATGGCTGTCCCGGCACGGCATGCATTAAGAAAAAAGTCACAGTTGCAACCAGAAACAGTGTGATCACCATGGAAACAAATCGTTTCGCTACATATTTTCCCATTCGCAGCTCCCTCCTTTTTTGTTTTTTTGAATCATTTCCAAAAAAACTGTACAAACTCTCTCATATACCTTTGAAAAGCTTTTTATCATTTTGTATGTCTTATATGGGTGTCTGACCTGCTTTTTTGTTGAATCTAACTAGAGTATATCCTACGTTCCCTACTTAGTCAAGAATTTTTTTTAATAAAAATACATTTTTCTTATATTGACACATCTTTCTTATTGTGCTACAATTTTCTCAATTTCAACGGTGCACCATATGAAAGCCGTTGCAAAAAAACAGTTATCATATTATAATTTAAGGAGGTTTTTTATGAAGTACATGACAGCAGAACCCTTTCGAATCAAGATGGTAGAGTCCATCCCGAAGTCCACAAAGGCACAGCGCCAGGAATGGCTTAAGGAAGCCGGTTACAATGCATTCCGGCTGAAATCCGAGCAGGTTTACATAGACTGCATCACAGACAGCGGCACAAGCGCCATGAGCCAGGAGCAGTGGAGCGCCCTTATGCTTGGGGATGAGGCATACGCGGGCTGCCGCAGCTTTTACCGTCTTGAGGATTCCGTGCATGAGGTTTTCGGCATGCCTTATGTTCAGCCGACACACCAGGGACGTGCGGCAGACTACATTATGACGCAGATTTACTGCCGCCCCGGCGCTTATGCCATTGGCAATATGCATTTTGATACTTTCCGGGGAAATGCGGAGATCATGGGCTGTCTTCCGGTAGATTTTGCCACGGACGCAGGCATGGATACTGCCTCTGCCCCTGAACCCTTTAAGGGAAATATTGACCTTGAGAAGATGCGCCGTCTGATTGACGAGAAGGGTGCGGAAAATATCTGTGTCGTTATTATTACCATTACCTGTAACAACAACGGCGGACAGCCTGTTTCTATGGAGAATATCCGGGAGGTCAGCAAACTCGCAGGACAATACGGAATCCCGGTTGTTATGGATAGTGCCCGCCTTGCCGAGAATGCCTGGTTTATTAAGACCCGTGAGCCCGGCTATCAGGACAAGAGCATTATGGAGATTACCCGCGAGATGTTCAGCTACTGTGAGACAGCTACCATGAGCAGCAAAAAGGACGGACTGGTGAATATCGGCGGGCTCTTTGTAACTCGGAATAAAGAGGTCTATGAGAAGGCTAACCAGCTTGCCATTGTGCATGAGGGCTTCATTACCTATGGCGGAATGTCCGGCCGTGATATGGACGCTCTTGCAGTAGGCTTGCGCGAAGTGTGCGACGAGCACTATCTGGAATACAGAATCGGACAGGTCGCCTATCTTGGAGAAAAGTTAAAAGAACGCGGCGTGCCGATCATTGAACCAACCGGCGGACATGGCGTCTATGTAGATGGACGGCGCTTCTTCCCACAGATTCCGCAGAGTGAATTCCCAAGCCAGCGCCTTGTATGCGCCCTTTACGAAGAAGCAGGAGTCCGCTGCGTGGAGATCGGCGCCTGCGCCTTCGGAGCCTTTGACAAGGAGACCGGGGAACCCATCTATCCTGCGATTGAGTCGATGCGTATAGCCATTAACCGCAGGGTCTACACAAACAGTCATATGGATGTAATCGCAAATGCGCTGGGCGACATTTACGAAAAACGGGATCAGTACCGCGGCATGAAGATCGTACACCAGGGTTCCATAGCATCCCTGCGCCACTTCACCGCAGGCTTTGAACTGCTTTAGACAGGCGCACAAATAAAAAATATACGAACTACCCAGCAGAATGGAGAAGCTATGTTGAACATTGAGCTCTACCGCCCCATCATGGAATTTCTGTCCCTTTTTTTAGGGACAGAGGTGGAAATTATCCTCTGTGACACGCAGAAAATTCTTCACGTTGAAAATTCCGCGGATCCGAACCACTACCCGGGAGCCCCTTTAAGCGAGATGCAGCAGGCCCTGATTAAAAATCCGGAGTGCCAGGACATTCCCTACAATATTAATTACCGGACCCTGTCTGCCAAGGGGGAAAAGATGCGCTCTGCCACCATGTTCATACGGGAAGGGGACTCTCTTCTGGGTCTCCTTACCATCAACCAGAATGTGGGCGAGCTCATACACATCCGCAGCTATCTGGAACTTCTGATCAACGGCGAGCAGGAGCATAATGTGCTGAAGCCCTCTGGCAAAAACAGCTCCCCGAAGCAGTCCTACGAGGCTCTCACCTTGTCTGTCACAGAGATGATCGACAAGGTTCTGGAGGAGGCAACCATACGCTTCAATTCTCCCCCGAGCCGCCTGAATGCCGACGAGAAGCTGTCCGTCATCCGGGAGATGGACAGCCGGGGCGTGTTCCTTGCCAAGGGCTCGGTTATTGAAGTGGCAAAGAAGCTTAAGAGCTCAAAAGCAACCATCTACCGCTATCTCCAGCAGCTGGAGAAGAAGGAGTGATAAACCTATATGCCACAGATCATAACTGCCGGACAGGCCAGGACTGCCCTCCTGGAATTCGGGTATAAGCCCGTGAAGATACAGCCGATTAACGAGGGCTCTAATCATTTTGTCTTTGACGTCATGCTGGAGGAAAACCGGCCTGCCATCCTGAAATTTGCAAAGATACGGGAAACGGAGGCCGGCCTGTCAGATGCCTTCAGGGACACACTTTTTGGCGGAATCCTTTCCCTGGAACGGGAGGCCTGGCTCTTTCGCATGATTAAAGAGAAATCCGGCGTCCCTACCCCCGAGGTGTACGGAATCCATGACTCCTCCCACGGGAGGTTTATCCTTCTGGAGCGCATGACCGGCATCTCCCAGAAGGAATGTATGGTAAGAAGCGGCTTCTCAAAAAAACGGTTCCTGGACAGTATGGAATATCTTGGCAGAGACTTTGCACAGATTCAGAATATTACCTTTCCATCCTTCGGAAACATTATGAAAGACGATGTCATTGATCCTCCAGATATGGATAACTTTTCTGACCGTTTCCTTGAAGTTGTAGACATGCGCCTTGAAAAATGCGTGCAAAAAGGAGTCTTTACAGAAGATGAGACCGCCCATGTCACAGAATTCTTCCACAAGAAGCTTAAGGAACTCCGCCCCATCTACGGCGCGGACCAGACACCTCCGGTACTTGTATTTACTGACATGCACGCGGAAAACTTTTTCACAGACGAACAGGGCCGCCCCACTGGTTACTTTGACCTGGAATCAGCACAGGCCGCCCCTGCTGCTCTGGAATTCTACGGATTCCGGTTCTTTCTCTTTAATTATTACGACGCAGAATGCTTCCGGGAAGCAGAAAACGCCTTCTTCAAAGGCTACAAAGAAAACGGAGGGAAGTACACCCCATCCTCACCTGCAGATGAAAAATCCATCGACTTCCTTGCAGGCTGCCGCCTCCTAGAACTGTCAGAATCCTACTGGGGCGTGAAAGACGGCATCCGGGATACATGGGGACAACGTATGAAGGAACTGCTGTTTCACTATATGGACACCGGACAGATCGACTATCTCGCGGTGGGCGATATCTGGAGACAGCGCGACGGACAGCCAAAAACGCCATTGGGGACGGGGTATTTTTAAAAATACCCCGTCCCCAATTTGCTACATTTTAAACCGATACCCGACTCCCCATATTGTCTCAATATATTGTGGGTTCGAGGTGTCCATCTCCACCTTCTCGCGGATCTTCTTAATATGCACTGTCACTGTCGCGATGTCTCCGATTGATTCCATATCCCAGATCTCCCGGAACAGCTCTTCTTTTGTATACACATGGTTCGGATGTCCTGCCAGGAAGGTCAGAAGATCAAACTCCTTTGTGGTGAAGGCCTTTTCTTCGCCGTTGATCCACACTCTTCTTGCGGTCGTGTCGATCTTGAGGCCGCGGATCTCTATGACGTTATTCTTGGAAACCGCGCTTCCTGTCAGGCGGTCATATCTTGCCAGGTGGGCTTTGACTCTTGCCACCAGCTCGCTGGGACTAAAAGGCTTGGTCATGTAATCATCTGCGCCAAGTCCCAGGCCCCGGATTTTATCAATGTCATCCTTCTTTGCAGATACCATGATAATCGGCGTATTTTTTTCATCCCGGATCTTCCGGCAGATCTCGAAGCCGTCCACTCCCGGGAGCATCAGATCCAGGATAAACAGGTTGTAATCTCCATTCAGCGCTTCCTTAAGCCCGGCCTCCCCGTCATTTGCCACCTTTACTTCAAACCCGCTAAGCTCCAGATAGTCCTTCTCCAAATCTGCGATTGTCTCTTCATCCTCCACAATCAAAATCCTATTCATGTACTGGCACCTCCTGATACTTCCTGAGGACAAAGTACATGGTCGTCCCGGTATTCTCCCTGCTGGTCGCCCATATCTTGCCCCCGTGTTCTTCTATAATCTTCTTCACAATGGAAAGCCCGATTCCGCTTCCGCCCTTGGAAGAATTTCTCGATGTATCGGCCCGGTAAAACCGGTCAAATATATTCGGCAGATCCTTTGCCGCGATTCCTTTTCCATTATCTTCAAGCTCTACCTGCACAAAGTCTCCTACATCCTTCACCCGCAGGTTAATCTTCGCCCGGGGCTTATCCATATATTTTGTAGAATTATTAATAATATTATGAATCACCCGTTTGATCTGCTCTGCGTCTGCGATTACCTTCACCTCTGGATCCACATAATTAAAATACCCAAACTCCACATTCTTTGCCTCAAGCTCCAGGTACAGCTCCTCGGAACAGTCGCTGAAATAATCATTTACCGACAGAATGCTGAAATCATATGGGATCCGGTTTGTATCAATCTTTGAATACAGGGTCAGCTCATTAATGAGCAGATCCATCTCATTTGCCTTATTATAAATGGTGCGGACATATTTTTCAATCTTTTCCGGTGTGTCTGCCACGCCGTCCATAATTCCTTCCGCGTATCCCTTGATTGTAGTCACAGGTGTCTTAAGATCATGGGAAATGTTGCTGATCAGTTCTTTATTCTCCCTGTCAAATTCAACCTTTTCCTCTGCATTGTCCTTAAGCCTTCTGCGCATATCCTCCAGGCTCATGCAGAGCTGCCCCAGTTCATCGTCAGAATCCGGGCTTAGTTCAAAGTCCAGATTCCCTTCTTTTATATTTCCCGCAGCAACCTGCATCTTCTCCACCGGACGCATGACCCCCTTATAGATCCAGAAGATCAGCCCCAGGGCTGTCAGCACAAGCACAATCAGCACGCACAGCAGCATGTCTACAAAAAACTGCTCCACCTCTGGTATGACATTGCCGACATCCGTTATTATGAATGCGCTTCCTTCCTCTCCTCCCGGATATATGAAATCAATCTGCTTTACAAGCGCCTGCGCCTCCCCTCCGAGGTAAATGCCATTCTCCGACGTAATATCGGATTCGCCATACCCTGGAAGCTGTGCGGCAACCTTCTCCACCTCCTGGGAACCGGTTCCCAGGTATACAAGCGTCCTGCCCTTACGGACTAGAAGATATGCCTTCTTTCCCACAAGCTTCTGGTTAAACTCTTCAAGCAGCGTCGCATCCTCAAGATCTCCTGGTTTATAACGGGCGATCTCCTCAAGCTCATGGTAGGGCTTCTCTGTCACTCTTGACAGGACCTGCATGGGATTCGACAGGCTCTCCACCGTTGTGCCTGTAATACCATAGGCTTTATCAATCGCGCCAATCTGGTAGCGCCCCAAAACCATAATCATAGCAGCAGACAATGCGGCAGGAATCAGAATAATTGTAAAAAATGCTATTATTAATCTGGTTTTGAACTTCATAATCGCATCCTCCGTGAGTAAAGTATAGCACGAAAAAAGGCGCCCCACACGAAAGCGCCCATAAACTTTTATTAAAATTTTATAAATAGAACTGGCATTCTACAGATATGCCTTCAGGACTTCTGCCTTATCTGTCCTTTCCCAGGAAAGATCCACGTCTGTACGTCCAAAATGTCCGTATGCTGCTGTCTGTTTGTAGATTGGCCTCCGGAGATCCAGCATCTGAATAATTCCTGCCGGGCGAAGGTCAAAATTCTCGCGGATAATCTCTACCAGCTTTTCATCTGACACCTTCCCGGTTCCAAATGTGTCCACCATAATAGATGTGGGGTGTGCGACGCCAATCGCATAGGAAAGCTGAATCTCACACTTCTTTGCAAGACCTGCCGCCACGATATTCTTTGCCACATAACGTGCCGCATAGGCTGCGGAACGGTCTACCTTGGTGCAGTCCTTTCCTGAAAATGCACCGCCGCCGTGACGTGCCATGCCGCCATAAGTATCCACAATAATCTTACGGCCTGTAAGTCCGCTGTCGCCGTGAGGCCCGCCGATTACAAAACGGCCTGTAGGATTGATGAAGAATTTTGTATTCTCATCCACCATTCCCTCCGGAATCACTGCGTCAAATACATATTTTTTAATATCCTCGTGAATCTGCTCCTGTGTTACATCCGGGTCATGCTGCGTGGACAGAACAACCGCATCCAGACGCTTCGGAATACCCGCCTCGTCATACTCCACTGTAACCTGCGTCTTTCCATCCGGCCTTAAATAGGTGAGCGTACCGTCCTTTCTGATCTCAGTCAGCCTTCTGGAAAGCTTGTGAGCCAGGGCGATCGGATAGGGCATAAGCTCCGGTGTCTCATCCGAAGCATAGCCAAACATCATGCCCTGGTCCCCTGCGCCGATGGCTTCAATCTCTTCCTCTGACATCTTATTTTCCTTTGCTTCCAGCGCCTTATCCACGCCCATGGCAATATCTGAGGACTGCTCATCCAAAACAACCATAACGCCGCAGGTCTCTGCATCAAAGCCATACTTCGCTCTCGTGTAGCCAATCTCGCGCACCGTATCCCTGACAATTTTCTGAATGTCCACATAGGCGTTTGTCGTGATTTCACCCATTACAAGCACAAGCCCTGTCGTGGTGCTTGTCTCACATGCCACACGGCTCATGGGATCCTTCTCCATAAGAGCGTCAAGTATCGCATCTGAGATCTGGTCGCACATCTTATCTGGATGCCCTTCTGTGACGGATTCTGAAGTAAATAGATATCTTTCCATAAAAATTCCCCTTTCTTTTTCTGTTACTGTTCACAGTAACCTTTTTCTCTCAGCTTTCTCCCCGAGGGTTTTATATCCCAGTAAGATTCGTGTATATCACGTAAAAACAGCCCGCCATAAGCGGACTGTTTATCTTTACATAATCAATCCTCTTATTGTTCGATTACTCGCTCAGGTTGGCACCTTCCGGCCTGCCGGGGTTGCCGCAGCTTCACAGATCCTTTGTATCTCCACTGCTCTGAATAAGAGAAAGTCTGATATTTATTTGTTTTCTACATAGATTACTCTACACCTTCCCGCAAGATATGTCAAGCCCGAGTTTTGCTACGCAAAAACTGCCCCTCATTCCTGACCTGTGAACAGTAACGCCGTCCGCTCATAGTCACGTTTTTGTTACTATGGGTTTCTCCACAAGGCCTTATAGTCCTTCATATCCAGTGCAAGTGTATGAACCGCCATCTCCAGGTCCGACGTATACTGACCTACCCTTTCATCAATCTCCTCCGGCATTATCCCATCCCTTAAAACCGTAAAAAAATATCCTTTGAACAGAAGGCAGGCAATCCGGTTAAGCTGTACTGCATTCTCCTCAGTTATAACTCCCTCCCTGATACATTTCTTACACATCTCATAATCTCGTCCCATAAAATCCGCACACTTAAGCATGGTCCAGAAAATATGGCTCGTCCCCTTAATATCCTCCGGGAACATATTATAATACTCAATAATCGAATCCTTCAGCTTCTCATTGGTAAACTCAAAAAAAAGCAGATTATATGCTTCCGGATTGGCAAACGCCTCCCGGCTGTAGCAGTCCCATACTCCCATATAGGTGTCCCATGGATTCCTCCACTTTTTCTCTCCCTCATTCAGCCTCAATATATAGGTTGTAAGCGTCCTGAGTTCTGCATAGTACAACAGCTCTGACAAGCTCTCAAAATGGCGGTACAGGCTCGCCGATGAACACCCCATTTCCCTCGCAATCCGGCGGATGGAAATTGCCTTTACTCCTTCACGCTGAATCAGCTCATGAGCCTTCTGGATATAGTCCCGTCTGGAAAATCCTTTAATATAAGCTTTCTTTGTCTTACCGGTCAAATTTCCTTCCCCCTTTATTTACAGTCTAAACTATTCTGGGGATAATATTATCAATTACAGATAAATCAATTGTCTTAAAATCTTCCGCCACTTTATCTGAATATTTCTCCGGCGCAGGTGCAATCTTCTGCCACTGGTAATAAACCTCCAGACATTTTTCAATCAAAAGAATGTCTTGTGTGTTATCCTCATCTCCCTTTGGGTAGACAACTACCGACCGGTACGGCGTCTGATTCGGCTTCAGGCTGGATGCCTGAGGATGAGTCAGCAGGACATGCCGGTCATACACCATGTCCCTTGTCCTGATCAGGACCTCTTCATAGGACTCTGCAAAGATTACCTGGAGTGTCCCTTTATATTTCTTTTCCACCCGGTCATTATTCGTAATCAGAATCGCCTTTTCTAATTCCCACATAACGAACCGCCCCCTTTCCTTCTTCTATTATAATACACAAAAAGAAAAAGTCCAGTAAAATTGGGGACGGGGTATTTTTAAAAATACCCCGTCCCCAATTTCACATTTTACTATCCAAGGAAACCAAATACGTTTAATAATACAATTACCATGAAGATCGGTATCACTGCCAGTGTAAGCATCTTGTCAAAGCCATTCAGCTTACCTTCACCGTTCTTGAACAGCTCTTTCTCATAGTTGTCAAATCCCCAGATTTTCGCAATGAAAACGCAAGTGAGGAGACAGCCAAGAGGCAGAAGCAGGTAACCGGTAAAGCAGTCAAGCCAGTCATACAGGCCATACATCTCCATCCCTGTAAAGCTCGGCCACGGAATCTTGAAGCTTGAAAGCGGACCGAATCCGAGGGATACTAAGATATTACCCACAAAAATAATGAGTGATACAGCGATAACGCCTTTCTTCCTTCCCATCTTAAGCTTTACTTCGAAGGTCTTCATCGAGATTTCGAAGAAAGTAAACAGTGATGAGAATACTGCAAACATAACTCCTACAAAGAATACGGAACCAATCAGGCGGCCGCCCGGCATACTTCCATAGATACCTGCCATTACGTCAAACAGCAGAGCCGGTCCCTTTGTTACTTCCATGCCTGCGCCAAATGCGGTAGGAATTACTACGAAGCCCGCCAGAACTGCTGCCATTGTATCCATAATACTTACCATGATGGCATCGCTCTTAAGGTTGCTGGAATCTGAGATATTCGCGCCCAGAGTAGTGAAGATACCCCACCCGATACCAACAGAGAACAATACCTGTGTTGCAGCATCTGCAAATACTTTAAAATTAAAGTTCTTAAAGTTCGGAACAAGGTAGTACTTCAGCCCTTCTACAGCGCCCGGCAGTGTTGCACATGCATAAACTGCACAGAAAACCAGGATGACGAAAAGCACTGGCATAATAACCTTTGTAACCTTCTCAACAATTTCAGTAATACCGAACAGCAGCAGGAACGATGCAATAAATAACACGATGACTGCCCAGATGATCGGCTCTACCGGCTTACTTATAAAACCATTAAAGAATACATTGGTATCTTCGCCGAAATCACCGCTTGTAATAAACTGGACCGCGTACTTTAAAACCCATCCTCCGACTACTACATAGAACATGTTGATTCCCAGTGTACAGATATTTGCAATCCACCCTACGAATCCCCATTTCTTATTAATCTTTTCAAATACTGATACAGTGTCAGACTTTCCAAATCGCCCGATTGCCGTCTCCATCTCAACCATCGGATGCGCCATCAGAATGATGATAATAATATATGTAACAAGGAAAATTCCACCGCCCCCTCTGTATGCCAGATATGGGAATTTCCATATATTACCTAATCCGATTGCCGCTCCTGCCGCAACCATAATGTACCCGAAACGTGACTTAAACTGGGCCTGCCCATTATTACTCATAAGATCTCTCCTTCCTTTACGAGTATAATACTTCTTAATGAATCTGCATATCTTTTATCATAACAGTTCAGCTGTCTTCACTGCTACGCCTAAATATCCTTATCGAAAACGGTCTGGTCCGTAACCGGTACCTGAAGCGCTTTAAGTGCTCTTCTTACCATCTTCTCACGGATTTTTTTCGAATCTGCATCACCTTGCGTCGGGTCCCCAAGCGGGTACGGAATACCTACTCCAGGTATAATTCTATTTGCACCAATTGTCCTGGAAATCGGAACAACCGTTGCCATATGTACTACCGGAATGCCGTACTTTTCAATTCCTTTCACCATCGTTGCACCGCAACGTGTACAGGTACCTCATGTGCTGACAAGGATAACGCCGTCTACATGATCCTCTACAAACTTCTTACCAATAGAGTCGCCGAATTTTGCTGCTGATCCTGTAGCTGTACCAGTTCCTGTCGTTGTGCAGAAATAGTTAACAAGTTCGCCAAACTCTCCTGCCTTCTCAAGTTCACGGAGAACATCAAGTGGAACAACAAGATTCGGATTCTTCATAACAAACTGCCTGTCATATCCGCCATGAATTGTAGTGAAGTCCTCCGGAGACATGCTGTCCATGCCTTCGATGGAATAGGTCCCGAACTTTGTGGCATTGGAAGATTCAATATGGTCAGGGTTGCCCTGTGGAACAATACCGCCTGATGTAACAACTGCAATCTTCGCATTTTTAATATCCGTAATCGCATCCGCAGGAGCTACACGGTCAAACTTCGGCATCGGAAGATCTGTCTCAAATGGTTCCCCGGCCATTTTCTTGATCAGCATATCCATACCTCTTGTGGCGCCCCTCTTCTCTGCGAAATAATTGACACGGATTCCCCTTTCCAGATAACCCTCCACAGAAGGTCCCAGGATCTCTTCTCCAGTCGCCATCTTTTTAATCAGATTTACAATCTTTGGCAGTGACTTTCTAAGTGTCGCAGCAGAATTTCCGGTCTGTACTGTTATAATATCCTTCTTAAACATATCCGCCCCTGGATTTTCCTCATACATACCAGTGAGAACCGGAACCCCAAGTCTTTCTTCTACTGCTTTACAGATTGTACCGCACGCAACTCCGTAACGTCCTGCATTAAACGCAGGCCCTGCCACAAATACATCCGGTTCATACTTCTTAACCATCTCTATAATTGTATCCGTTGCCTTATCAAGATTCTCGCCAAAATAATTATCTCCGCAGATTACAGTAGCGACAATCTCATAATCCTCACCCAGCGCCTGGGCAATTGCAAGGCCCGGGCCAATCTTTTCATCTCTTACCTCTGGCTCAACCCCGGCCATATCCTCTCCGCCGATCCCGCCGAAGAACTGATTGAGATAATGAACAATTTTATACTTTGCCATAATAATTGAATCCCCCTTTCCTAGTATCCTCTTGCAGCCAGCCTGTTAAATCCGTTCGCAATCGTGGATGCAATGATAATCTGAATCTCCGCCTCAAAAGAACCGTCCTCGTTAATACAGCCTGCCCAGCCGCCGATCTGGCTCTCAATATAATCCTGCATACCGATTACCTTCTCCATAGCAGGGAACTGCAAAGTCATGTTCCCCTGTCCGCAGGAAGCAAGTGCAGTTGCCTCGTCACAGGTATCAGCCAGTGACTGGGACTTTCCGTCCTTGCCCGGGAATTCATCTGTAATGAGAACTACCTTGGTTCCCTTACGCTCTACCTTGCGGCAGTTCATCATAAGATCTGTATCCGGATTGCCGTAGCCTTCCTCCGTAATCAGGACGCCGTCTAATTCCATCCATTCCGCCAGCTTCGCAACCATATCGGAATGCCTCTCCTTATCCGCAAGGAATACATTCTCATTTGTCAGGATCACGCCCATAAAATTAATCTCTTTGCCGTGCCGCTTATAACACTCGTCAATTACCGGGTTGTGAAGATGATGGTAGGTGGTAACCTTGTCGCACGGAGCCACGCAGTTTCCTGAAACAATTGCTCCGTCCATAATCTCTGTGGGATACATGAATGTCGGTACAAACTGCTTCGCATCTACCCCGTAATAATATGTATCGTGCAGAAGTCCCTGGGACTGCAGCATATGTACATATCCTACCTTCGGAAGGTCCGGATATTCTGCTGCCTGCTGGAATACCGGCTTCGTCTCAAATACGTCCAGAGTATCCGGCTCCACATTCTTTCCTGCCTCGCCCAGATAAGTCGCAACCTTAAGCCCTGCCAGACGTCCCGCTCTCTCATACACATGGGTCTCAAGGCCTTCCTGAGGTTCAATCACAACACACAGATTCACTGTCTTAGAGAACGGACAGTAGTCTGCTGCCGGACCGCTCATGTCAATTACACCTTCCTGGAAGCCTACAATTCTTCCGACTGTAACAACACAGCATCCCTCAAGGGCATGAGTCCTGCCTTCACCCACTGTTGGCGACACCTTGCCAACCACGCCCGGGAAAATCTCCCCGCCGCCGCTGACCTTCACACGCGGCTCAATGACATCCTTCACTGGCGTAATCCTTGTGGCATCCCCCGGTCTCGCAATATCCAGATGACACTCTAAAAGCTTATCATCCTCCAGAACCATCTTTTCCACTTCTTCCTTGTTCACATAGAGAACGTGATTCTCAATGTAGGTTCTGTCTGCAAATTGGATGTCCCCTATCTGTATTTTGCCGAGTTCCAATTTCATACAAGTTCCCTCCTTTTACTCCATTTTTGTAATCGCGATAACACAAGTTCAAAAAAAATGATCTCCGCTATCTGTTGTTCATATTATACAACTAATCGCGATAACATTCAAGTCTTTTATAAATATTGTTATATATTTATTTTATTTATAAATGTATAAAACAGAGAAAAACAAGGCAGTATATACTGTCTTTTATAGATATAATCAATATTTGTATAGATTATAATAATATAAAACAATAAATATTTGAATTTTAAGCAAAAATATTGATATTTTCATTAAAATGCATGAAGAAAAATATCAAATTTCGTTTCAGGAAACATTTGCAAGAAAGCGTTTCTTAATTAAGAACAATAGAAGAATTGTCATTTCCAGAATTTGCGCGATTGGGGACGGGGTAAAATTAATTTTACCCCGTCCCCAATCGCGTCAGCTTACCTTTAATTTAAACTTCTGAATCTCTCTTTCTGTAGAGACCTTTTCAATCATTCCGCCTATACTGCGCAGCTTCTCTTCGAACTTCTCATATCCACGCTGAATATATACAATATCATCCACAATCGTAATCCCGTCTGTGGCGAGTCCTGCGATACAGAGCGCCGCCCCGGCGCGAAGATCCGGCGCGCTCACCCGTGCGGCTGAAAATCTGCGGACTCCCTCTATGGTCGCAGAATTCCCTTCCACCTTAATGTTTGCTCCCATTCTGGCCAGCTCATCCAGATATTTAAAGCGATTCTCAAAGATACTCTCCGTAATGGTACTCGTCCCTGAACACAAGGCCAGGGTAACTCCGATCTGCGGCTGCATATCTGTCGGAAAGCCCGGATACGGAAGTGTCTTTACATGGGTGCTTCTTAAGCCTCCCTTTGATACTACGCGGACTGCGTCATCAAACTCCTCCACCTCGCAGCCAATCTCAATCAGCTTCGCAACGGTTGCTTCCAGATGCTTCGGAATCACATTCAGAACCGTAACATCCCCCCTGGTTGCCGCTGCCGCAAACATAAAGGTCCCGGCCTCAATCTGATCCGGAATTACGGAATAGTCCGTGCTGTGAAGACGCTGCACGCCCCGGATCTTGATGACATCCGTCCCGGCTCCTCTGATATTTGCTCCCATACTGTTCAGGAAGTTGGCAACATCAACCACATGGGGCTCCTTGGCAACATTTTCCATAATCGTAAGCCCCTCTGCCATGGTTGCTGCCATCATGACATTAATCGTCGCCCCAACACTCACAACGTCAAAATAAATGTGTTTTCCTACAAGACGGCCTGCTTCTGCAATAATCTTGCCATGCTCAATATCCACATCTGCCCCAAGGGCACGGAATCCCTTCAGATGCTGGTCAATCGGCCTGCTTCCAATATTACATCCCCCCGGAAGCGCAACCTCTGCATGTTTATATTTTCCAAGAAGCGCACCCAGCAGATAGTAGGACGCCCTAATCTTCTTAATATAGTCATATTCGATACTTAAGTCCCGAATCCTTTTTCCATTAATCTGTACGGTATGCCTGTCAACACGGTGAACCGTACCGCCAATACCAGAAATCGCATCAAGTAAAACATTAATATCATTCACGTCCGGAAGATTATCTACACGGACCGTCTCATCTGTCATAATCGCTGCAGCTAAAATAGCAAGCGCCGCATTCTTTGCTCCACTAATCTCAACCTCTCCTACAAGAGGATGACCGCCTTTAATTACATACTGTTCCATACTACACCTCATAACTACTATTTATTTAACCCCTCAAATATATGAATCTAGTTACGTTATTTTATGCATATCCATAAGTATATCACAAATCCAGGATTTGTAAAACATTTTTTACAAATATGTAACTTTTTTGTAACAACCAAAGTTACTGTCCACAGAACCGCACCCCCGCTGCACGGCATCCGGGCTGGTAAAGCGGCGGCTTCCAGACTCTCTGGAAGCGGCTTTTTGTCAGCCAGCCAGTATCTCCATCACCCTGTCAACGGTCTCCTCCAGACTGAGATGATCTTCGCAAATCGTCACATCTGCATATTTCTCAAAAAGAGCCGTCCTCTCATTATATAAATCCCGGAAAGTCTGCCCGTCCCTAAGCACGACCCCGCGGTTTTTTGCATTCTTAAGCCTGCTATTTATTATGTCAAATGATATCTTTAAATATACGACTGTTCCAATTTCTTTATAATGCTTCATCGCATTTTCACAATAGACAACACTTCCTCCTGGCGATATCACCGAGTGCTCTGTGCTGACCCCTGCATTCACTCTGTCCTCAATCTCAAGGAATCCTTCTGTTCCTCTCTCTGCAATAATTTCCTTTAAAAGCTTTCCTTCCTGTTCCTGAATCAAAAGATCTGTGTCCAGGAAACGATAGCCAAGACGCTTTGCCACAATCACACCCACTGTGCTCTTCCCTACTGCCGGCATTCCGATAAAAATAACATTCTTCATATCCGGATGCTCCTTCATCTGTACTGACTCCAATAGCTGCCATTCTCCTCACAGCTATAGCCCGCACATTATTCTACCACATTTCACCGCATTCGTCCAGCATTTCACAAATCAAACATTTACGCATGCTGCTTAAAGCATTGATCCGGACTATTATTATAAGCATCCTTCTGACCATAAAATTATAACAGCAAACAGCAGGCCGAAGGAAATCTGCGTGAAACTGCTTCCCCCGGCAGACTGCTTACGTGCCTCTAAAGTCTAATAGTACAGACGTTTTCTGATATTCCTGTGTTCACTGCGTCTTCTTAAAAGTTCCTGATACGACATAACTTCAATCAAGTCTCTGAGCCACTCCCCCGGATTCTCCTCCTGATCCTTCGCCCGGTCATAAATTCTTCTGCACATAAGCCGGAGCCCAAGCCTGTCAGGATACTCATCATACATCATGCTCCCGTCATATTCCATACGGTCACATTCTTCCTCCACATACGGGATCAGACGCTTCGCTGTATCCGGATATACACTCTTCATATACTCATAATCCCGGCGGTCCGTGCGGTCATCATCATAAAACTGCGGCATTGGGTATTTCATATAATAAGGCAGCCTGTTATCCATAATATACACCCCCAAAATCAATCTCTGGTATATTATATGCCCCGGCTGCCTTTTGCGTGCGGATAAAGAATGTAACCTCCTGGCCTTTCCTTATCTTATCCTTTCCTTATTCTTTCCTTCTCCCTTCCATAATCGGAAGCGCCACATGCACTTTAAAAAACTGGATCAGCGGTCCGTTAAAAAGTGCATTGCAGATCGTCCCGATTCCGATAATCATCCACAGATTCCCTCCCGACAGCAGACAGAATACCACGCCTACAATTACAACCGTAACATCACTGATCACTCTTGCATACTGGAACTGTATTTTCCCTCCAGTAACCTTTTCAATCATGATGGCCACACTGTCATAGGGGGCAATCCCCATTTCCGCAACCATATAAAAAGAAACCCCAAGCCCCGCAAACATACATCCGATAAAGAGCGCCACAATCCGCAGCGGCAGCGTCATCTCTACCTTAAGCACCTCCTGGAACAGCCAGCAGATAAAATCCGCCAGATACCCCACGCCGACCATATTCACAATCGTCCCTGCACCGATACAGTGGCGCACCGTAAAAAATACAACCACAAGGATTCCCGCATTCATAATAAGCTGCCATGTCCCAAAGGTCATATGAAGGAATCCGCTAATTCCCAGATTCATACAGGTAAATGCATCCACCCCAAAAGCGCTGAGCCTGAATGAGCCGACGCAGATTCCGATAAAAAGAATCCCTGTCACCATCATGATGCATCGTTTAAAAAAAGAACTTTTTTCTTGTTTCATCTTACCAATCCTCCCTTCACCGGTTCCAATAAAGAGTGCATCCGGGCACATTCCCATGCCACAGATTACATCATCGCGCGAGTGAGCAGATTCCACCCTGGCGAAGCGCGGTCATCTCCCCAAAGGGGGTTTGTGATACAGGAAATGAGGTTTCCCGTATCATGAAACCAGCGCCTTCAGCACATACAGTCTGGAATCGAAATCACCGTACTCACCCGTATTTTCCTCCACCTGTCCGGACATCCCATCAGACGTAATAAGCCCGATATTCATAAGCTCATCGCCAAAATACGACTTCTTCGACCTCTGCTCCTCATAGCAGAGGTCCGGGTCAAGCCCCTGGAGGCGCACCCTTGTAAAGGGCATGTTCACATGGCTCAAAGTCCGGTACCAGCCTGCAATCGCAGTCTTCTTATCCTCACTTACCACCATCCAGCACGTAATATTTCCTTCAAATGGACTGACCAGTCTGAAAAATGTTCCAAACTGCAGAACCTCCCGGTATTCCTTCATAAAGGCAATCTGTTCCTTCACTTCCTCCTGCTCCTCTTCCGTCAGCTTATTTAAGTCCAGCTCATAGCCAAAGGTTCCGAAATAAGCTACATTTGCCCTTGTATGAAGGGGTGTATTACGAAACACCTGATGGTTCGGTGCAACGGATACATGGCTTCCGATACTGCTTACCGGATAGCAGAAGGTTGTCCCATACTGGATCTTCAGACGCTCCACCGCATCGGAATCATCGCTCGCCCACCCCTGTGGCGCATAGTAAAGGATGCCCGGGTCAAACCGCCCGCCGCCGCTTGCGCAGGACTCAAAGAGTACATGGGGGAAGTTCGTATTCAGCCGTTCATACAGGTCGTAAACCCCCAGAATATAGCGGTGGAACACCTCCCCCTGCCGGTCCGGCGGCAGAGCCTGCGAGTAGCACTCCGTAATGCTCCGGTTCATGTCCCACTTAATATAAGAAACCTTCGCCTCACTTAAGATTTTCGCCATCATACCGTAAATGCAGTCTACCACTTCCTTTCTCGAGAAATCAAGTACATACTGGTTTCTCCCGTGGGAGATACTTCTGCCAGGCGTAGACAGAATCCAGTCCGGATGAGCCCGGTAAAGGTCAGAATCCTTATTTACCATCTCCGGCTCAAACCAGAGGCCGAACTTCATGCCCAGTCCTTCAATCCTCTCCGCCAGTCCGGTAATTCCCCGGGACAGACGCTCCGGGTTCGCCACCCAGTCCCCGAGCCCTGCATGGTCGCTGCTCCTAGCGCCAAACCACCCGTCATCCAGCACGAACAGCTCCACGCCGCACTCCTTCGCCTTGCCTGCAATCTCCACAAGCCGGTCCTCAGTAAAGTCAAAATAAGTTGCCTCCCAGTTATTGTTTAAAACCGGCCTCGGACGGTCCCGCCAGTACCCTCTTGCAAGCCTCCTCTGGTACAGACGGTGGAAGGTCTGGCTCATACCGTTTAGCCCCTCCTCCGAATACACCATCACTGCCTCCGGCGTCTGAAAACTCTCACCAGGCTCAAGCTTCCAGTCAAAGCCCATGGGATGGATTCCCATAAGCACTCTCGTCGTATCATGGGTATCCACCTCTGCCTGTGCAAGAAAATTCCCACTGTAAATCAGACTGAAGCCGATCACCTCCCCCTGGAATTCATTTGTCCCGGGACGCCTCAGAACAATAAACGGATTGTGCTCATGAGAAGAATTTCCCCTCCGGCTGTCCACCGCCTGGATGCCCTGCTCCAATTTCCGCACCTTAAGATGCCGCTCCCTCGCCCACGCTCCAGAAAACTGAAGCCACTCATAATCACAATCCGGCAGATCCATACAGAGACTCATAGCCGTCGTCAGATGGAGCACTTCCGCCCCCTTATTCGTAATCCGCACACTTCTTGCAAGAATGCCTCCCTTAGCAAAAATCGTATACAAAAGCTCCAGTACCGCTCCCGTAAGCGGATCCTCCAGCGTAAGAACCAGCGTCTCTGCCTCATCCTCATTTTCCGTATAAGTAGCCGGAAGGCCCGGAAGTTTCGGCTTTCCCCTCCTGACCTCATGCCCCCTGTATCTAAAATCACAGATACGGCTTCCATTCTGCTGCAAAATTTCCACTGCAGGACGACGGTAATCCGTTGTCCCGTACACACCATATTCCTGCTTCACATGCTCCAGCGACAGAGACCTGTCCCCCTCGAACACATAAGAAGTCATAGGACGAGGTACAGTCTCATACAGATAAGAATAATCCCCCCTGTGGTGCACCCGTTTGCCAAAATAAAGCTGACCCATATGTCCGTTCGGAAGAACCATCATAATATAACTGATCTCGTCATTAAATAAATGAAATGTCTTCGTGCCTTCGTTAAATATAATACTCATATTCTCCTCCTTTTGGGGACGGGGCATTTTTAAAATTGCCCCGTCCCAGATTAAAAATGACCTGTCCCCATCTTAAACTAATACACGGCCTGTTCCATGCCAGTGTACTCCTGCAATCTTAAAATATTATATAAAAGAAACGCAAAAACGCATATACCCATTTGTTGGGTGGAAATGTCCAAATGTTGGATGGAAGCCAATTGGGGACGGGGTATTTTTAAAAATACCCCGTCCCCAATTGAAAATGACCTGTCCCCGTTTACAATTTCTTTAATGTATCTTTATGGCTTTCCAGATATTCCTTCCTCTCGCTGCGGTTTTTCTCCCTGTATTTTGCCGGGGTTATACCCCGTTTTGCCTTAAAGGCCTTTCCAAATGAATACGCATTCTGATATCCGCAGGACATGGCAATCTCCCCCAATGTGAGATCTGTGAGTGTCAGAAGTTCTGCCGCTCTTGTGAGGCGGTAATTGGTCAGATATTCCTGTGGCGAAACATCCAGATGCCTGCGGAACAGCTCATACAGATATGTACGGTCAATGCATACATATTTTGCAATATCTGTCACGCGGACTGCGTTGAAATAGTTATTGCGGACATACTCCACCGCGCGCTTAATATGTATGTTTTCTCCGTCCTCTTCCCATGGCGTGCTGATATTAACATTCTTTGACAGGATTGCAAAAAATGTGTACAGGAGCCCCTGCCTCTCGTACTGGCTGGTGATGCTGCCAGTGGTATTCCGGATCATCTCAACAACCGTATCTTTGAGTTCAGCGCCATAGTCGCTGCGGAAGATCAGATGTCCGCTGTTCAGTCCAACGTCCCTCAGATATTCCTTCACGTTTGATCCATTGAAGCCGACCCACAGATATTCCCAAGGGTCCTCTGCATCTGCCTGGTAGAAGGTCAGAACATTCGGCTCGATCAAGAATCCCTGTCCGGCCTCCAGGCAGTACTGGGTTTCTCCGATATAGTATCTGCCCTTTCCTTTTAATATGAAATGAATCAGGTAGTCCGGGCGGACTGCCGGTCCGAAATTGTGCAGCGGCTCGCATTTGCTGTAGCCACAGCAGCACAGGTATAGCTCTGAAAATTTACGGTTTGATAATTGTAATACATATGCGTCTTCCATAGATGGACTCCTTAATGACAGATCTGTATGGTGCTAGGTAAAACATCCATAAAGGGCCTCTTCCCTGTAGTATTTTGTATATTTGTCACCAAAATTTTACCACAAGTCAGAGGCCTTTTCCATCACATAGAAATGAAAACTGATAATCTTATTTGATTTTGATTGTTACAGTTTTCTTCTTTCCGGTTCCATCGGTTGCCATGGCAGTAATCTTTATTTTTTTATTCTTTCCTGCCTTTTTCGCCTTTACCTTGCCGGAACTTGAAACTGTCGCATAATTTGTATTACTGCTGATCCATTTTATCTTTTTGTTAGCTCTCTTTTCTGCGGTCACCTTTGCCTTCAGCTTAAGTGTCTTGCCGGCCTTTACCGATTTCTTTCCAGAAATGGAAACTTTCTTTACCTTTCCTTTTACCACAGAAATCCTGTATGCTGCCTTTACTTTGCTTCCGTCCTTTGCAGTGGCTGTAATCGTCACTTTCTTTCCGCCGGCATTTTTCTTTACACTGACAATACCTGAGGATGATACTGTTGCAACTTTTTTGTCGCCAGACTTCCATGTGACATTCTTATTTGCAGCGTTGGACGGGGTCACCTTTGCAGTCAGCCTGATCTTTTGGCCTGCTGCAATTTTTTTGGATATTCCGGATATAGTAATTTTCTTTACTTTTACCGGCTGCGTATTCTGATTCCCTGGATCTTTATCTTCTTTAGCCGGGTTCTTCTTCACTTCCTCCATTGCCTTCTTAAGTGATACAGCTGCTTCCTCTTTCTGCTCTTTTGTTGCATCCGGATTCTGGAGGACTGCTTCTGCAACTGACAGGGCTTTCTGGAAGACCTCCCATGCCTTAGGAGTGTAGTCATCTTTCTTCAGGCTCTTTGCCTCTTTCAGGGCAGAATTCAGATCTGTCTCACCCTGGTCAGTCTCTTTCAGGTTACGGAGTGCCTCGCTGAGCGCTTTTGTTGCCTTATCGATTTCCTCCTGCGCTGCATCGCCATTTTCAGCTACTTTCTTCCCTTCTGCAAGCGCATCCTGCATTACTTTCCAGCTCGCCTCAGTGTAGTCTTCCTTATTCCTTCCGTTTGCACGGATAATCGCCGCATTCAGACCTGCTTTATCAATGATATTTTGGTCTAGCTCCTCCAGGGCTTTCCTAAGTGCATCTGTTGCTGCATTCACCTCTGCCTGAGTGACTGTTTCACTCTGCTGTGCCTTCTCGGCTGCCGCAAGCGCATCCTGCATCGCTTTCCAGCTTGATTTTCTGTAATCATCTGCATTCCGGTTCTTTGCACGTTCAATTGCTACTCCCAGCGCAACTTTATGAACCGTGTCCGGATCCAGCTGGCGGATCGCCTCGTTAAGCTGCCGGACTGCAGTATCGATCTCCGTCTGGCTGGCGTCTGCGTTCTCCTGCGCCTTCTTCGCTGCCTCAAGGGCATCCTGCACTGCTTTCCATTTATCCGGTTTGTTTGCATAATCTGCTGCATTTATCCCATTTGCACGGGTAATCGCCGCATTCAGGCCCGCTTTGTCAATGATGTTTTTACTCAGTTCTTCCAATGCTTTCCTAAGTGCGTCTGTTGCTGCATTCACCTCTTCCTGGGTGGCTGTCTCGCTCTCCAGCTCCCTCTCGGCTGCCGCAAGCGCCTTCTTCATCTCTGCCTAGCTTGACGCTCTGTAATTCTTCTCCTCCCGGCTCTTTGCACGTTCAATTGCCGCTGTCAGAGCGTCTTTATGAACCGTGTCGGTCTCCAGCTGGCGAAGCGCCTCGCTAAGCTTCTGGGTTGCAGCATCAATCTCAGTCTGGCTGGCATCTTTGTTCCCCTGCACATCCTCAGCTGCCGCAAGGGCTGCCTTCACTGCTTTCCATTTACCCGGCTTGTCCGCGTAATCTTCTTCCTTTATCTCATTTGCGCGGGTAACCGCCGCATTCAGACCTGCTTTGTCAATGATGTTTTTACTCAGTTCTTCCAACGCTTTTCTGAGTGCGTCTGTTGCTGCATTCACCTCTTCCTGGGTGGCTGTTTCGTTCTTCTGGATCTTCTCAGCTGCTGCAAGCGCTTCCTGCATCGCATTCCAGCTTGACTCTCTGTAATCATCTGCAATTTTGCTCTTTGCACGTTCAATTGCTACTCCCAGTGCAACTTTATGAACCGTGTCCGGATCCAGCTGGCGAAGCGACTCGCTAAGCTCCCGTGCTGCCTTATCGATCTCCGTCTGACTGGCATCAGGGTTCTTCTGCACCTTCTCAGCTGCCGCAAGGGCTGCCTTCATTGCTGCCCATTTATCCGGTTTGTCCGCGTAATCTGCTTCCCTAATCCCATTTGCACGGGTAACCGCCGCATTCAGGCCCGCTTTGTCAATGATGTTTTTACTCAGTTCTTCCAGTGCTTTCCTGAGTGCGTCTGACGCTGCATTGATCTCTGCCTGTGTGGCATATGCGTTGCTCTGGACCTTCTTTGCATCTGCCAGCACCTTCTGCATTGCTTCCCAGCCAGATGATCTGTAGTCCTCTTTCTTATACCCCTCTGCACGGCTGACCGCTACATTTAATGCATCCTTATTCGCCATAGACTGGTCAGCAGATTCAGCTCCTGTCAGATGTGTGATCTCAAACTTGTCAAAGTTCGGCGTATAATTTATGCATTTGTTAGGTCCGCCCACGCCATTCCTCAGATCTCTGCTATCGTCATTATAGATCTTAATCGTATTCTCGCCTTCCTTAAGCTGAAGCGTAACCACTTTAGAACGGAAGCTCTCGTCACTGTATGTATTCCGGAAGAATACATTGAATGGCTCTCCGTCATTGACAGAGATTGTTACAAACCGGTCAACCATCTGCGCATTATAGGAATGATTGCCAAACAGCTCTTTGTTAGACTGATAAATCGCCATCTTATAAGTACCGTCCTGGGCTGCATTATACTTCAGAGTCAGGTGGTTGGATCCGTCCTTGCTTGCTAACAGCTGAGTCACATATTTGCCGCCGGATGCATATGCATTTTCCTTAACCGTGCCTCCTGCAACCATACATCTCCATGATTCCGCCTCAATTACAGCGGTGCTTTTTCCATTGTCATTCTTATTCACAGTGAGTTTATCTACTGCAATATCTGCGTTTGTAGCATCCAGGTCGATGATATTCATACCCTTCTGCAGGTACAGCCTCACGGTAACATCCTGCCAACTACCGCCGCTGACCGCTGCGTCGGCCACCTTGCCGTCTAATGTCAGATTCGTATTGTCCAGATAGAAGCCAACCGAGCCGCCGGACTTGGCATAGCACCGTGCCGTAACGTCATACATGCCATTCTCGAATACAAAGGTATTAAAACGGATGCCGCCGCCTTCTGATACAGCTGTATTCAAGCCTGTCACATAGCCAGACCCGGAATAATCCGGAATACTGCTCTGTGTGGATGCTGTCGTTGCCGTCTGCCCCTTCAATATATTAAAGTCACTGAACTCTGCTTCATATACCTTACAGTTTTTCTTTGCTTCAACAGCCTTCTCATCTCCGATATACGTGAGATACATACAATCCAGGGATGCCTTGCCCACGCTGTCTGTCGCCTCTACCTTCAGAGTATTGCTTCCCTGATTCAGCCTGATGTATTCCGTATGCATACCTGCCATAAACCAGTTTGATGTATTCTGCAGAACCATCTCCTTAGCTGCTCCTGCATTTACCTGCAGGGTCTGTCTTGCATTCTTCGGATCATTGTTTGCCGCATCATTGGGAGTACACCCTGTTGCCGCACCGTATACCAGATCGAATTTGTAATATCCGCTCTCTGGTACATTGGCTGTAAATGTTACACTGTCTCCAGGATTATTCATACCCTGGGCCTGTCCTGACCCGGAGCAGGGATATTTTCTATCCTTTGCCACTGACTGGACTCCGCCTTCGAACTTTGCATCCTCTGCCTCATAAAGCTGCTTCCACGCACCTTCTGCAAGGATGGCTGCCTGCGCCCCTGCCGGAGCCTGTGATACTGTCACGCGATATGCGGCTGCCGCCTGCGCTTTCGGAACCACAACAGGTACATTTCCCTTATCATCCACTGCACAGATCTGCTCTGAGATCAGATCCGTCTCATCACACGCACCATTGATTCCAGTATAGCTTGTCTGCTCGATCTTCACCTTGACCGCTTCCGCATCCTTAAAAGCATCTGTCTTCGTCAGATTCTGAAGCGTCAGGCTCACGTCGCCGTCTCTTCCTCCAAGGATCACTGTGCTGACCTTCTTATTGTCATCCAGGGCCGCAACTCCGTACAGCTGGCTCTTCTTAGGTCCCTGTACGCTCATCTTCAGGCTCTCGCCAGACATCTCGCCGTACCATTTGTACAGCCACCAGGTGGCGTTCGGCTCATTCGTATCTGCCGCTATATCACACAGATTATTGGAAAGATGCCAGTAAGCCAGACATGCATTGGCTTTTTCATCCTCAAAGACGCCCAGATAGGAAGTCAGCCTTCCCGGCACACCTGTATCTGTAAAGTCGCCGTATTCATTGATAACAATCTCGCACGGCTCCTTTGCCTTTCCTGTATCCAGCCAGTATTGCTTCTCCCACTGTCTGAACTCTTTCACATGGCCGGAAAATTTGTCAATCTTATCCCTCTGCAGCACATGCCAGGTAAATTGATCCGGAATACAGTCATTCTCCGCGCAGAATTGTATGAATGTCTTCGTATGGCCGCTTTTATATTGTGTAAGGTTCGTTCCTGCAATCTTGGCATTGGGATCCTCCGCTTTGATCACATCATACATTGTCTTCCAGTCCTGGCAGAACTGCGTACTGTTATTGTTATTAATATCCCCACTGTAACGTTGTCCGTCTGGCTCATTGAACGGCACATAGACTACCTTGTCCGAGAGACCCGCTTCCCTGACATCACGTATCATCTTGCGCATCTTCTCGGAATATTTCGCCATATCCTGGCTTTCTGCCTCGTAAGGCCAGTTTGCATGGATATCCGGGCATGCAATCTGGATCGAATCGCCGCCTGCCTCAAGGAATGTCTTCGCAACCTCCAGGGTATCGCCGCTTGGATGCTGTAGCCCGTGCGGCGCATTCTGCTCATTGATATTCGGCTTCAGGCCGGTAAGGAGATTCACACTTGGCACTTCGTCTGCACCAAGGCCGTATAGGAATCCGGTAGCTCCATGCTTAACAGCCCCGTTCTTCTGCGTCATATCTACAACAAGATTACCTGCCGGAGCTGAGGTATCCATCCCCTCATACTCTGCGAATATCTTAGCTGCCTGCGTCTCGCCTACTGCACCCTTGTAGAAGACAATATCATCCAGTAGTCCAGCAAAATCATCATCTGAAGTATAGAGGCCTCTTCCAATCGCATTGTATGTCAAACCTGCAAGATATTCCTTTGTTACCAGCTTTGGCAGAATCTCCGACACCGTCTTGGTACTCTGCTGTGCATCTGTATATCCAATCTCCGTTCCGTTTATGAACACGCGGTAAGAGGATGGCGTAATACTGACAGTCATATGCTGCCATCCGCCTCTTGCCAGGGATGTCTTATACTTTATTTTCGTTGCATCCTTTGTGCTCGACCCGGGTGCTCCTACATAGATTGTTGTATCGTATACATTACCTCCTGCGACAAGCGCAAAATCCGGTGATGTCCAGCCGTTCCCTCCGTCCTTCGTCTTTCCAAGCTCTGAATTAGATGCAGTGAAGATTCTTGCGTAATCCCCTGCCTCAAAATCTGCCTTCACCCACATGGAAAGAGAGAAACCTTCTTCTACATTCTCCAGCCGGCTGAACATATCTGCAGGAAGATCCATATAACCGGAACCATTTGGACCGCCTTTCAGAGAAAGCACCTTGCTTCCCTTAAGCTTTCCGCTGTTTTCTACCACCTCTGCAGAGCCCTGCAAAGTAGCGCCCGATCCGGCATCCTTATCTTGCACATTTTCAAAATCCCATGTGTAAACCGGAGTCGCCTGCTTCTCCACCAGTTCAACCTTATTTGCTTCATACAAAGCAGCGGCCTGCTCTTGTGTTATGGCTGTGTTGTAGAATGCCACATCATCCAACTTTCCGATAAAATCTTTGTCCGAAGTATAGAAAGAACGCCCCAGTGCTGCATATTTAAGACTCTGCGGATAACCCTCCGCAAACAGTTTTGGCAGCACTTCACTCATTTTCTTTGTACCGTCCACTCCGTCCTGATATGTTATCTTCTCGCCATTCATATACACGGCAAATTCGGATTGATTTACTGATACCGTATAATACTGCCACTTACTCCTGCTTAAATGCTTCGAATAGTTCAGCTTCGACTTCACGTCCGTCTTTTGATTAGGCGTACCTACATAGAGCGTGACATCATAGACATTGCCTCCTGCTGCCAGTGCAAAATCAGGTGACGACCAGTTGTTGCCTCCATTGCTGGTCTTCCCAAGCGCTGCATTCGACGCATCGAAAAGCTTCGTGTAGTCGCCCGTCGCAGAATCCGGCCTCACCCACATGGATATCGTAAATCCGTCTTTCACATCTGCAAACAGATCGGATGGCAGATCCATATAAGAGGTTCCCGGCCCCGTGCCGGTCAGATCCAGCACTTTGGAATTCTTCTCCGGATCATCCGAAATCTTTGCTGTTCCCTGTAATGCTGCTTGTCCTAAGTCGCTTCCATCTTCAAAGTTCCACAAAAATGCCGGTTCCGGCATTCCATCCGGATTGTCTGCCTGCGGCTGTTCTACCGGCGCAGCTGCATCCGCCTGAGGCGCCGGTGTATCGGCATCTATGTCCGCGTCCGGCTCCGCTGCCGTATTTTCCTCTTCCTCCTGAGACTCCTGCGTATCGGCGTCTATGTCCGCATCTGTCTGCTTTTCCGGCTCCGCTGCATCTGCCTGAGGATCTGTTGTACCGGCAGATGCGTCCGCCTCTGCCTGCACTGCCGCATCGTACTCCTCCGCCTGCACGTTTGTAACGCCTGCATAAGATAAGCCGCTAAGCGACATGACCATTGCCAGTCCAAGCGCCATAATTCTCTTATGTCTCATTTCTTTTACCCTCCATTCTCAAATATTCTGACCCCTTTATTCCTCATAGTTCTCCCCTCTTATACTGCGCGGCAGATTTTATCGGCCGTGAGTATAAGACTGTCCGGGAACTCCTCCTTCCAGCCTGGCGTATTTCTTTGTCTCCTCCTTTCCCATCACCTCTCTTTCTATTCTCTTTCCATCCTGCTCCTGCCTGTTCTACAGCTTTCCGCCTGACGTAGCAATTCCTTCAATAAACTGCTTCTGGAATATCACATAAATCAGCATCATGGGCCAGATTGCAAGAACGGCCGCTGCCATAAGCTGTGGGTAATTCACAGAATACGCGCTTGAGATCTTCGCCAGCGCTGAGGACAATGTAGCCGCGTCAGAATTAGAATTCACGATCAGAGGCCACATCAAGTCCTTAAATGAGAACAGCGCCGTGAAAATTCCCAGTGCAACCAGTCCGGATCTGGTAAGCGGAAGCATCACCTTCCAGAATGTCTGCCAGACATTACAGCCGTCAAGCCTTGCGGACTCCTCCAGCTCCTTTGGAAGCCCCATGAAGAACTGTCTCAGAAGGAATGTACCAAAAGCGCTGACCAACCCTGGGAATACTAACGCGAACACCGTATTCCTGAGCCCCATCTTATCTACCATGAGGTACTGCGGTACAACGAAAATCTGTGCCGGAACCATCATCTGGAACAGTACAAGCCCGAACAGCAGATTACGTCCCGGAAATTCCAGTCTCGCAAGTGCATATGCCGCCATCGCGCTGAACAGCACCGCACATACAACTCTCAGAAACATCATGGCAAATGTATTAAAATACAGACGTATAAAGTCATTCTGCTGAATAACCGTCTTAAAATTCTCCCACTGCAGTGTCTTCGGGAAAAAGATAAACGGATTCATGGAAGTCGATTCACTAACCGTCTTAAGCGATGTCAGCACCATCCACAAGAACGGCATCACCATCACAACTGCTCCCAAGATCAATACAATATGTAACAAAATCGTTGAAATCTTTCGTTTTCTCTCCATTTTGACCCTCTCCTTACATGTAATTCACCCATTTTTTCTGCAACTTCGTCTGTATCACTGTAATGATCATAATGATAAGCAGAAGCAGCATAACAATCGCGGATCCATACCCTTTATTGGAGTACTTGAATGAATTATTGTAGAACAGATAAACCAGCGAAACCGTATTGTCATAAGACGGACTCGTCACATCTATCATCATATAAATCACGTCAAATACCTGCATTGCTGTGATAATACTGGTAACAAGAACAAAGAACAATGTGGGCGATACCAGCGGTATTGTAATGGAGAAGAACTGCTTTACTTTACTTGCTCCGTCAATGTCAGAAGCTTCGTAGTAATCTCCCGGGATCTCCTGCAGCCCTGCCAGAAGCAATACCATGCTGTAGCCGATCGTACTCCATATCCCGATAATTGATACAGATATCAGCGCTACCTTCGGATTGTCAATCCAGTTCACGCTGCTGATTCCTATTTTATTCAGCATATGGTTGATAAGTCCGTACTGATTGTTATATAACCATTTCCAGACCATCGTAACCGCTGCCGGCGCCGCAACCATGGGTATAAAATAAATCGTCCGGTAAAGGCCCTTTCCCTTCAGCTTCCCGTTCAGCGCAACCGCCATTAACAGCGCAATCACAATTGTAACCGGAACTACAAGGCAGGTATATCCGAGGGTATTTCTTACCGCATGCCATACCTGAGGGTCGCTGAGCATTTTCTTATAATTCTCCAGCCCGACGAATACATTCCCCTTCCCGAAGGCTCCGCTCTTAAAAAAACTCAGATACAATGTCTGAAAGATCGGAATGATGTTCAGTACAATCAGTCCTATGGTCGTGGGCGCCACCATGAACCAGCCCCAGTACCATTCCGCTCTCTTTTTATTTGTTTTCTTCACTTTGTCTCACTCCTGACTATAGAATCTGTTTCCAATATGCGTCCTTCCTAAAAATTCATGAAAAAAACAGCTATATACTTGTCCTGTCATCTGATCTGTACAGATCAGACAAAAAGATGCAACAGGCATTCTGTGTATATAGCCGTTTTCTTCATGCTTCACGCTATGCGTAAAAGCTTCTCCTGGTCCGGTTACTCTTCTGCATCCAATGCCTCATTCATCATCTTCGCCGTCTCCTCACATGCAGCCTTTGTGTCTTCCTTTCCTGCATATGCATCCTTCAGCATTTCATATGCCTTGTCCTCCCATACGCTTGTCTGATTTGAATATGGACGGATCTGCGCGTAATCAACCATGTCTATGTAACATTTCGTATTAAACATCGGATATGCCTCTGCAAATTTATCCGCTGCCCCATTATAAGCGGATATTGCAGTTCCAAGCTCTGCCTGGCGTTCCTGCCCTTCCTCGCTGCTCAGGTATTCAACCCATTTCCATGCCTCGTCCGGATGCTCTGTTGTAGCAGAGATCGCATTTCCAAGACCATTGAAAATAGAAGAACGCGTTCCGTCATTTGCAGAAGGAAGTACCGCACAGTCAAAATTCTTTGTCATAAAATCTGTCGCCGCGAATCCAGACAGGTTCCAGGAACCAAATAATCCCATTGCACACAGACCATTCTGCATTGCTTCCGCTCTTGCCTGATCGTCATAAATCTCAGGTGACAGGCCTTCCTTTACAAAGCTGAAATACTCTTCGATTCCCTGGATCGTCTTCTCATCATCATATCCTGATTTCTTGTCATCCGTGATGATCTTCCCGCCGTTCTGATATACGAAGTTGTAATATCCTTCCTGATTATGCAGTCCTGCGCAGAATCCATACTGTGAACCATCATCCTTGGTCAGCTTCTTAGCCGCTTCCTTCAGGGTATCCCATGTCCAGGTGTCATCCGGATATGCAAGCTTTGCCTCATCAAACAAAGTCTTGTTATACCAGAGAGCAATCGTATCATAGTCCTTCGGAATCGCATACTGCTTTCCGTCAATGTTATAAATCTGTCCCAGTCCCTCCGGATAATTAGCAAGGTCTACCGCATCGCTCTTCTCAATGTAATCCGTCAGATCCAGAAGCTGGTCATTGGAACCATAATAGTAGATGTTGTTCGAATGCATCCAGAATGTATCCGGCAGTGATCCGCCTGTCGCAGCCGCCTCAAGGCCTGTCCAGTAATCATCCCAGCCGTTAACTTGAATATCAATCTTAATATTCGGATTTTCCTTCTCAAATTCGTCGGCAACCGTCTCAAGCAGCTTTGCCTGATTGGAATCCCAGCATGCATAACTGATCGTCACTTCTTCACCGGAACTATTGCCGCTGTCTTCTGCAGGTGCATCACCGCCCGAACTGCTGGATGTATTTTTGTTGCTACATCCTACTGCCATCGTTGTAACTACTGCTGCACATAAAAGTGCGCTGATTAAACGTTTTTTCATACGCTCCTCCTTAAAAATATTGTGTTTTCGTCCATTTTGCCGGACTTCTTATATATTTTTACAAGATTTATTATATACTTCCATGCTGTTAGTGTTAATGTTATTTTGTGTTCATAGAATGTTAAAATGTGGTTTAAATATGCGTTACTATGAGCGAACGGTTAGTCCGTGAATAGTAACTTATGCCAAGAGTGATTCAATGCGCGATCTGAAATGCACTGGTGAATGGCCGGCTTTTGTGATATAATGAATTGGAATCTTGTACTGCGCGGCAGATTTCACCAGCCGTGAGTATAACAGAATCTTTAGATACTTCTCTGAAAAGGAGATGCCCCAATGTATACGAAACATTATGACGAATGTTACTTTATTAATTATGACGCTTACGATGACCTTGCCCTCTATGAGGTCGGATGCCAGAAATGCCCTCCAGAATACAGCTTCGGTCCTATTATCCGCAGCAATTACGTGCTGCATTATATCCTAAACGGCTCAGGATCCCTGTATCTGGATAACCATAGATTTCCTGTGTACGCGAAACAGGCTTTTATTACTCCCCCCAATTTAGTTGCCTTTTACCAGGGAAGCGCAGCTGATCCATGGAATTACATCTGGCTTCATTTTAATGGAAAAAAAGTAATAGACCTTCTCACACAGGCCGGCATATCCAGGGAAAATCCCATCTTCATCCCTTCCGCTCCTTCCGAAGGGCTGGAAAACTGTATTCTTGAAATCCTGCACCATAATGACGAAGAATATACCTGCATCGGCAACCTCTACCGCATGTTCCATTTCCTGATCAGTACTTCGTCAAATAAGCCCGTTCCCCAAAAAGGAGACAAATCACTAGGCTATATAAAAAATGCTGTCGATTATATAACGAAAAAATATGCAGAACCAATCAGAATCCAGGACGTTGCAGACTACTGCGGACTGGAACGGTCATACTTAAGTAAGATTTTCAAGCATGCCACTAATTACTCTCCCCAGGAATACCTGATATTCTTCCGCATCCAAAAAGCAAAGCAGCTTCTGATACAGAAAAACGTTCCGGTTCAGAATGTCGCATATTCTGTCGGTTACACCGATCCCTTTGCTTTTTCGAAAATCTTCAAGCAGGAAACCGGCATCTCGCCAACCCAATATCGCGAAAATCACCTGGCAGGCTAATTGGGGACACCCTATTTTCAATTTGGGACGGGGCATTTCTAAAAATGCCCCGTCCCAGATTGCTATCTCAGCAACTGCAGGATCTGCCCTGCGTCCTGGTTACTGTGTGCAAGCATTGACTGGGACGACTGACTCAAAATCGAGAGTCTGATATATCCCATATATTCCTTCGCCATATCCACATCACGGACACGGCTTTCTGCTGCCTGCGTATTTTCTATTGTATTGTTCAGATACTGCTGGTTATGCTCCAGTCGTTTCGAAAGGGCACCGTAAGAGCCGCGGATGGCGGATACCCGGTCAATCGCATCTCCTACCATTCCGATTGTCTGTCTTGCCTTTTCCTGGGTCGTAATATTCATACGGTCCATTCCAAGCGCCTTCGCTGAGAGATAATAGCGCGGAACTCCCAGTGTGTCATTCCGCCCAGCCCCGATATGGAGGATGATTCCACCGGCATAGCTGTCATCCTTCGGTCCGGGGATGTCCGGCGTCACCGGCTGGGTTACGTACTCCGGCTTCTGTGCAGCCGGCGGATCTGGCTGGGTGGGAATACGGAATACCCCTGCGTCCGGGTGGAATTTCAGATCCAGTGAAACCTGGCCGGGCGTACCGTCCGGATTTGTGTATGTGATATCAAGTGTCTGGTCTTCTCCTCCCATCCACAGGAACGCATAGTTCTTTTCCGGCTCATGGATCAGTCCCTGCGTCCAGTCCTTAGTCTTTCCACCTGCTGATGTGGCAGTGATCTTAACCGTAGCAGGATCCACCCCGGCTGGCAGAGGAAGTCCCGTGCCGTCAAGACCTGCGCCTGCATCAAGTGGCGGGTCTGTCTTAAACAAATAGACCGGATAAGCGTATGTATTCTCCCCGTTTTCATCGACCGCACCGGAAGTACTATAAAGCCCCTCTCCGGCCGTTCCCGGACGGACGGTCGTATTATCGCCGGTAATGGTAAGCGTTCCTGGCTGAGTGTGATTTCCGTCGCCGTAAGACATAATATTTCCACCATTATGGGTCATGCCGCCGATCGCATCCACGTTCACCCTCTTGCCCGGATCTGCCGGATCACCGATGGTTACATTTCCGCTGGAGGAATCCCGTCCCGCGCCGATACCTGTGGAATCCGTAGAGCCCTTTGCATTCACAGTCCCCTGCCTGATCTCAATGTCGCTGCAGGAACTTCCTCCATATCCGGAACCGATACCAACGCCGTTCATACCGCCCTCTGCATTGACTGTCCCTGCAGTATCAATGAGAATCGTGTCTGTCACCCGGGATCCTGAACTTCCGGCACCGATTCCCGCACCGTTGCGTCCGCCCTTTGCATCCACACTGCCGCCTGTAATCTCAATAGCTCCGCATTTTCCAATCCAGGAAGCGCCGATTCCGGCACCGTCATCTCCGCCTTCCGCGCTGACATTGCCGCCCTTTATCGTAATCTTACCGCTGGTTCCCTGACAGCCTGCGCCGATTCCCGTGCCGTGCTCCATACTGCTTGCCGTAATATCTCCGCCTTCAATCGTAATATCGCCATTGGTGGCCGTGCTGCCCCAGCCGCCTCCGATTCCGGCTCCGTGGGCTGCACTTTTCGCCTCAATATGACCGTCAAGAATCTTAATATCTCCCACCTTGGAATCATTCGCGCCGCCAATCCCTGCACCGCCAACGCCGCCAGATGCCTTTACGATTCCATTTTCAATCGTGATATCACCGAACGAGGAACCGTCGCCCGCGCCGATTCCCGCGCCATTGTTACCGCCCTTTGCCTCAATATTTCCGCCTTTTATAGTAATAGAACTTGTCTGGTCCGTAAGCTTCGCCGCACCGCTGCTTCCGATTCCGGCGCTTCCGTTTCCGCCTTCCGCGATCAGCTTTCCGGCATCTGTCCCATTAATGGTAAGATCCGTCCCTGCACCTACGGCAATTCCTGCGTAGTCTCTGCCGCCTGCAAAGATGCTGGTCGCACCATCAGTGAGCGTAAGGGTCACATGATTTCCCTCTCCCAAGTCAAATGCACTTCCGGCATCTGTCTCGCAGTGAATTTCACCCAGTGTCAGGCTAATGTCTCCTGCTATGTTATCTGCAAGCTTAATGCGCCCACTGAATTCATTTCCCGCCGGATCCGCTCCCTTTCCTCCGGATATAGTAAGCGGCTTATTCGTCTTAATCACCAGAGTCTGTCCGTCCGCATCATACTCCCAGTCCGTTCCCTCAGTACCGCCGGATACTGTAAATGGCTTTATGGAATCCAGCCACTTAAATGTATCTGTTGCGCTGTCATACTCTGCCGCAAGTACCCTCTTTGCCCCCGTGGAGTCTGTCACTGTGAGGACATTTTTCGCAAGGCCGGGATCCAGCCACAGCTTACTGCCCTGTCCGAAATCAAGTACTGCGCCTGTCGCATTGCCGTTATAAGAAATTGCTGCAACGTCGTTCAGCCCGCTCAGTCTTGTCCACGGCATATCGGTGTCCTTCAGCACAGTCCCTGCGGAATTCTTTACCGTACCGTCCGCTGTCGTAATGGAAGCAGCGACTGATGCATTGTCGATTACCACATCCTTCGCCTGAATCGAATTCGATCCTGCAACAGAAGGATCCCCTACGATTACCGCACCGCCGTCGAAGCGTACCGTATCGTCCATGTCGCTTGTAAATTTTTCAACCTTCAGCTGGCCTGATCCTTTGAATGCCGCATCAATCGTACCATTTAGTGTAATCCCGCTGAAATGATTTTTCCCCTCATACCGGACCTCTGTATCTGTATCAATCTGCAGGGCGTCATCACCGTTCGAGAGCTGGACGCCGCTTAAGGTAACTTTACCATTTCCCTGCAGGATAATCTTATTCGTCGTGGATGTTGTTCCGGCAGCCTTCATGGAAATCTTTATATCATCAGCTGCCTTTACGGTCAGTACACCCGTATTTGCATCATAATCAATGTCACTGGCCTGTGCCCCTGTCACGATCAGATCGCCGTATTCCAGCGGAGGTGTGGGCGCTGCCGGAGTGAAATCTGTCGGCGCCGTTCCGCCTGTACTTGTCGCTCCGCCGGAATAAACCGGATAATCCTTTGGGTAAATATTTTTCACGCCGCTGGTTGTTGTATCAAGCTGGAACAGGCTGACCGAATTTCCAAGGTCTGTATCTGCTGTCAGATCAACTGCCTTCAGATCTCCGGAAATAATTCCGCCGCGCCCGCTTCCCGTAGCAGCGAGAAGACTGCGGACAAAGGAACCAACCTCTGCCGGCCCAGTATTGAACTTCGCCGCAAAGTCAGACGTGCTTCTGAATTTCCCATTTGTCAGCGTGCTTATAGCGTCATTTAGGGACTTTCCCCCGATCACCTCATTAAACAGCTTCGTCAGGCCCGCCGACACCGTGGCCGCATCCACCGTAGCTGCAGGCGTACCGCCTCCTGCAATCGAAGCCCCTAAGTACATGCACGCAAGATACCCGGTTCCATACTGGCTGGCAGTGGAACCCGAGCCCAGCTGCTCCCTTCCGATCGCTGCCGCAATCTCCGCATCCGACGAAGTCCCGGAAATCCTCATGTAGGAGAGCCAGTTGTCGGGACCTGACGCCGTCTGCGCCATGCCTTCTATGAACCAGTCCGGAAATTTGGCGACTTCTGCGGTCAGGTTTCCATTGGAAACTGCCGTCTTTCCGAACATACCTGATGTTACTGCCTCATCCATAAACGCATGGATCATCTCATGGGCAATGGTAGCTTCCAGCTTCTGCAGCCCGTCCCTGTCCGTAATTCCGGCAAGGACAGACGTATTGACACCCAGTGTATATGTAATAAAATCTTCCCTGGAGGCAAGCGTACCGTCGCCTGATAGCGTACCGGAGGAACCCGCACCGGCCTTTACGTATGCCAGGGTGGTAGAGCCGCCGACAGCTCCCTGTGAAAAATACTCAAGCCCAATGCCGATGGAAGAACCGTTCAGATAAGAAAATGCCGGATAGCTCTTCATGATATTCTGAACCGTATTCGGTATAATCTCTGTCTTTAAGATATCGCTTAAGTCTTTCCCGCCGATAACAATGCCGGAAGGGGATGTCGCCGCACCGTCCGGAGACTGGCTTGTGGTCACCTGGTCATACGTTTCCGTGTAAATGATGCTGACCTCGCCCTTTTTTGTGCCTGCGAGCACCTGGTCAAGCGTCTGCACCTGGGGCGCTGTTTCCTGAAATGCTGCGAGGCTGTTTGCCTGCACGTCTCCTTCAGATATATTTTCATACTCCAGTCCTTTATCCTGGAACAGCTTTATTCCGTTGAAATTCGCGGTCTTTGAGATGCGTTCCACCTCATCGTAGAGCTGGTTCAACTCCTTCTGAAGCGCCGCCCGGTCACGCTCATCCGTATAAGTACCATTTGCCGAGGTCGTGGACAGTTCAACAATACGGTTGAGCACTGTATGAATCTCGGACAAAGCCGCCTCCCCTACCTGGACAAGGGACAGCCCATCCTCCGAATTCTGCTCCGCCTGCTCCAGACCAGTAATCAGCGCCCGCATTTTTTCTGAAATGGCAAGTCCTGCCGCGTCATCCGCACTACGGTTGATCCGGTAGCCGCTTGACAGCTTCTCTAAGGTTTTTCCAAGCTGTCCCTGAGTCCTCCCCAGATGTCCTGATGCGATCCGCCCGCTGGAATTGTCGCGGATTCTCATATCTGCCATATCAATCTTCCTTTCCTTCCAGGAGACTGCAATCTCCCTTATTTTCCTCTGCTGCTTATTCCGCTATGCAGCATATACTATCTAATTCAGCCGGTTAGTCCCATACCCCTGCGGCTGTCAGTGAAACCGGCTGTCCGCAGACCGGACAGGGAATCCCCTCCGTATTCTCTGACGGCCACACCAGAAGCGGACCGCCGCAATCCGGGCAGACACCTGTAATCTTCCGCCCCCGGCCGTCCCTATGCTGGTAGATAATATTCTCCGCAACCACAAATTTATGGCAGTGATTGCAGATCGCAGTCCTGCGGTCAATCCTGAACCATGCGTTCTCCTTAAGTGCTGACGCAAGCTGCGGATTATTCCGCGAGACCTTAAGCGCTGTCTCCGGATTACAATCCTGCTGCCCTCCGCCTGTATACAACTCAGCGTGATAACCGCACCCTGAACATGTTCCCTGTAAAATCGTGCCCATGGAATGCCTCCTTGTTCCTGTCTATATGTCCGGAATAATTGTTTATACTCCCTTCGAATAGTCAGTTACTAATTATTTCCTTCTTATAGTATAGCAACTTTGGCCAAATGAAGCAATGAGACTTTTCTTAATATAATTCTACCATGGTTACCATTCACGGACTAACCATCCGCTCATAGTAACAATTCGGGGTGGCATTCCGAGTTTTACCACGCAAAAACCGCCCCTCACTCCTGCATCATATTCTTACGAAATGCGCAGTTCAGCACATTCCTGAGCCATGAATAGTAACCTACCATGATTCATACCTGAATACCAGAGCAGAGTCGCTGGGGACACCCTATTTTCAATTTGGGACGGGGCATTTCTAAAAATGCCCCGTCCCAAATCTCTCCATCAAAAAGTCCATCACATTCTTGTGAATAATCCCTTCCCTCGAAAAATCCATCCTGTCCATAGATATCACATATTTCGGATAATTATCCGCAATACCATTATACGCCCCGAATTCACGCTCAATCACTGACTGATCATAAAGATAGTACGCCACCTGGTAATACTCCTTCTGTTTTCCTTTCACAGCCACAAAATCAATCTCGCCTTTTGGGAGTTTCCCCACAAACACATCAAAACCTCTCAGGCAAAGCTCATTAAATACTATATTTTCCAGCAGCGCGCCCTTTTCCAGTTTATAACCGCTGTTATGGATACGTCCGAGCCCGGTATCTGTAAGATAATACTTATCCAGCGTTGTAAGAAGCTGCTTTCCTCTGATATCATACCGCTGTGCTTTCACAATAACCAGGGACGTAATAATATGATCCAGGTAGTTATACAAGGTTTCCATACTTACCTTCCGGTTTACGCTCTCAAAATACCTGGCAATTCCCTTTGCCGAGAACATCTGCGAGGGTGTCTGCGTCAGATATTCTATAATCCGGTTCAGCAGATCTACGTCCTTCGCTCCCGTCCTCTGCACAATATCCCTTAAAACAATGGAATTATACAGATCCCGCAGCATCGTGGCAGTCTCTTCTTCCGTCTGCATGCTGAAACGCTGCGGCATGCCGCCCCACTCCATGTACTCTGACAAGTCCTCCTCAGAAGGCCTCTGAATCTCCTTAATCTGACAGTATTCTCTGAAGGAAAAGGGTGCGATGCGGAAGCTTATATAGCGCCCGGAAAGGTATGTTGCCAGCTCACCTGACAGAAGCTTTCCATTAGAACCCGTAATAAAAATGCTCACGTCCCATGTCGCGCGGAAAGAATTAATCACAATTTCGAATTCCTCCACCATCTGTATCTCGTCAAAGAAAAGATAGTATCTGTCCTCATTCGTCCTCTTTTCATTTACATAGTCATACAAAGCCTGCGCTGTCCGTATCTGCGCAAACTGAAAATCTTCAAAGTTCAGATAGATAATCTGATCTTTCTTCACACCCTGTGACATAATCTCTTCCATGATCTGTTTTAGCAGAACCGACTTTCCGCATCGTCTGATTCCAATCATAACCTTGATCAGTTCATTTTCATAAAATGGACGTATTCTTTCCAAATATAATTCTCTCTTTATAGTCTGTTCCATCCGAAACATCTCCCTCATTTTATCAAGTTATTTCGATCAATCGAAATAACTTTTAATATTATACTTGTTATTTCGATTTTACTATATATATTATTATTTGTAAATAAGTTTTTTCTATTCACCAAAAAAGCAATTGGGGACGGGGTATTTTTAAAAATACCCCGTCCCCAATTGCAGTTTTTATTCTCTCTCGCTATAATGATGCGCCTCTTCGAGCATCATGTCTTTCACTTTCATCAGACGAATCTGGGAGCTTCTCTCATTTTCATCTAACTTCATTGTGATATACTTGATCGTTTCCTGAGCCTCCGGAATTGTTACGTGCTCTAACGCATTTACACGGCGTCTTGTTTTCTCAATCTCTGCCGCCATGAGCTGGCACGCTTTTTCTGTCTCTGCCAGTTTCAGCATATCCGGCAGGATGTCTGCCAGGGATTTTACTGCACCGTCCAGGTCGCTGGAGGTGAATGCAAATCCGTATGAGTAGATGTCGTTTGCATCTGCTGTTCTTGTCTTCGTCTCGAAGACCGGGATGTTAACGCTCATTACGTTCTGCTGTCCTACCTCAAGGTTGACTTCCTGTTTCGGCGCCATAAGTGCTGTATTTAGTGTCGCCTCGTCCATTCCGGCCTTGGCTATGACAAAATTCTTATTTGCAGAGAGGATTCCGGCTTCTACTTTCTGGCGCAGCGCCATGTTCTCCTTTACCAGTTCAAGGAACTGACGCATCAGCTCGTCACGTTTGTCTTTCAGGAGCTTATGGCCCCTTCTGGCTGTGACCAGCTTTCTCTTAGTCTTGGTCAGCTCCATACGGGTAGGAGTGATCTGTTTTGATGCCATTCTTTACCTCCTACTTTCCGTAGTATTCGTCTAAGAATTTATCGTCAATACGTTTCAGCTCTGCTCTTGGGAGCATGGACAGAAGCTTCCAGCCGATGGCCAGTGTCTCCTCAATGGAACGGTCATTGTTATATCCCTGGGATACGTATTCTTTCTCGAATGCCTCTGCGAATTCTGCGTATTTAAGGTCAATCTCTGTAAGGGCTGCCTCTCCTAAGATGGTCATGAGTTCTTTTGCGTCTTTTCCGCGGGAATAAGCGGCAAATAACTGGTTCATGGTGTTGGAGTGGTCTGCTCTTGTCTTGCCTTCGCCGATACCTTTGTCTTTCAGACGGGAAAGGGATGGCAGTACGTCGATTGGCGGCTGCAGGCCTTTGCGGTAGAGCTCACGGCTTAGGATTACCTGTCCCTCGGTGATGTATCCGGTAAGGTCAGGGATTGGGTGGGTCTTGTCGTCCTCTGGCATGGTCAGAATCGGGATCATGGTGATACTTCCGTTCTTCCCGCGCTGACGGCCGGCTCTCTCGTACATGGTCGCAAGGTCTGTATACATATATCCCGGATATCCGCGGCGGCCCGGAACCTCTTTCTTTGCTGCGGAGATCTCACGGAGAGCGTCCGCATAGTTTGTAATATCTGTAAGGATAACGAGTACGTGCATATCTTTCTCGAATGCAAGGTACTCTGCTGCGGTCAGTGCCATACGCGGAGTGGAGATACGCTCTACAGCCGGGTTATTTGCCAGGTTGATGAACAGGACGGTCCTGTCGATGGCGCCTGTCTCCTTGAAGGACTCGATGAAGTAGTTTGACTCCTCGAATGTAATACCCATGGCAGCAAATACAACGGCGAAGTTCTCATCCGTTCCGCGAACCTTTGCCTGTCTTGCGATCTGGGCCGCAAGCTGTGAATGGGGCAGACCGGAACAGGAGAAGATCGGAAGCTTCTGTCCACGTACCAGTGTATTCAGTCCGTCAATGGCGGACACACCGGTCTGGATGAACTCCTCCGGGTATACACGGGCCGCCGGGTTCATGGGCAGACCGTTGATATCTCTTCTTTCCTCTGGAAGAATCTCCGGGCCGTCATCAATCGGACGTCCCAGTCCGTCGAAGACACGTCCCAGCATGTCTCCGGAAACTCCCAGCTCCATGCTCTTTCCGAGGAAACGCACCTTACTGTTACTTAAGTTGATACCGCTGGCATTCTCGAAAAGCTGTACAACAACATCATTTCCGTCTACCTCCAGTACCTTACAACGGCGCTTCTCGCCGCTGGCAAGCTCGATTTCACCAAGCTCATCATATGCGACGCCCTCTACGCCCTTTACCATCATAAGCGGTCCGGCAACTTCCTGTATGGTTCTATATTCCTTTGGCATAATTAGAAGTCCTCCTTCCCAAACGCACCTGCAATCTCTGCGTTTAATTCACTCTTAATCTTCTCGTATTCTGTCTCAATATTTTCCGGCGTTGTATATTTATAACGGCCGATTCTCTCTCTTACTTCCATTCCAAGAAGGGCTTTCATGGATGCCCCCTTAGATAGAGCTTCGGATGACTGCTCATAGAATGCGAGTACCAGCTTCATCATCAGATACTGCTTCCGAAGCGGCGTATAGGTATCCACCTCATGGAAGGAGTTCTGGTGCAGGAAGTCCTCACGGATAGAGCGTGCTGCTTCCATCTTCAGACGGTCAATTGGTGACAGTGCATCCATACCTACCATCTGGACGATCTCTTCAAGAGCTGCTTCTTCCGTAAGCAGGCTCATCATCTTCTGACGGCCTTCCATCCAGTCCTCTGATACGGTTCCGTTGAACCAGTCCTGCATATTGTCAAGATACAGAGAGTAGCTTGTCAGCCAGTTGATAGCCGGGAAATGTCTCTTATACGCAAGCGCGGAATCCAGTCCCCAGAACACCTTTACGATACGCAGTGTTGCCTGTGAAACAGGCTCAGACGTATCACCGCCCGGAGGAGATACGGCTCCGATTACGGACAGTGCGCCCTCTCTTCCCTCTTTTCCAAGGGAAACCACACGTCCTGCTCTCTCGTAGAACTCTGCAAGTCTTGATCCAAGGTATGCGGGATAACCTTCCTCACCAGGCATCTCCTCCAGACGTCCTGACATCTCACGCAGCGCCTCTGCCCAGCGGGATGTGGAGTCTGCCATAAGAGCTACGGAGTAGCCCATGTCACGGAAATACTCTGCAATCGTAATACCAGTATAAATAGAAGCCTCACGGGCTGCAAACGGCATATCGGAAGTATTCGCGATCAGAACCGTTCTTTCCATAAGAGAACGTCCGGTCTTCGGGTCCTTCAGTTCCGGGAACTCGTTCAGAACGTCCGTCATCTCATTTCCACGCTCGCCACATCCGATATATACAACGATATCAGCCTCTGCCCATTTAGCAAGCTGATGCTGGATTACTGTCTTTCCGCTTCCGAATGGTCCCGGAACAGCTGCAACACCGCCCTTGGCAATCGGGAAGAACATATCTACAACTCTCTGGCCTGTTACAAGCGGAGCATCAAGAGGAAGCTTCTTTACATACGGGCGGCCCTTACGTACCGGCCATCTCTGCATCATAGTAAGCTCCTTGTCACCGTCCTTAGTGGAAATAACTGCCACTGTCTCCTCGACCGTGAACTCACCTTTCTTAATCTCCTTAACCGTACCAGCCACGCCGTAAGGAACCATGATCTTCTGCTCTACAACTGCAGTCTCCTGAACGGTTCCGAGAATATCTCCGGCCTCTACCTCATCCCCGGATTTTACTACCGGGACAAATTCCCATTTTTTATCTCTTTTCAGGGAAGCAACCTCAACACCACGCTGCAGGTTATTTCCTGAAACCTTCATAATATCATCAAGCGGACGCTGGATACCATCATAGATGCTTGTGATAAGACCCGGCCCAAGTTCAACAGACATGGGAGCACCCGTAGACTCTACCGGCTCGCCGGGGCCAAGTCCTGACGTCTCCTCATATACCTGAATTGATGCCTCATCTCCGTGCATCTCGATGATTTCTCCAATCAGACGCTGCTTACTTACACGTACAACGTCAGACATGTTGGCATCGCGCATACCAGACGCGATGACAAGCGGTCCCGCCACTTTTTTTATCGTACCTGTACTATTCATTTGGACGAATCACCTTACCTTTCATGCTTTCCATATTGACCGTCTGCCGCCCATCCCGTGGCCGGCAGCGGCCTGTTACTCCTGTGAAAACAGGATATCAGAACCTACTGCTACCTCAACCGACTTCTTAACTCCGGCAATACCTGCTCCGGTGTTACCTGCAATACCCGGGATCTGAATAATCGCCGGAGTAATCTGCTCCTGGTATCTTGAGATCTCATGCTTCAGTTCTGCCGCCAGCGCCTCTGTAATATAGATAATACCATATTCCCCAGAGGCCAGCCTTGCAAGCTTTTCTGCGGCTTCTTCATGGGTGCTTACCGGGAATGTGTCAAGACCCAGTGTAGCGAAGCCGTAGATACTGTCATAGTCGCCTAATACTGCAATCTTATACATACATCTCCCTTACCCTTTCCCGGATAGAATCATCCGGCAGATCGTTAAGCTTTCCGGAAAGAATGATTCGCACCGTTTTAATTTCATTCTGTCTCGCAATTACATAGGCAATTACCGGCCCGATTGTAAATGCTTTATATTTCTGCGGACTGATGGTCTGAATGATCCGGTTGTCACACCAGCGTTCAAATGCAGACGGAGACTGGGCAAGTGCTTCCGCACCCTCCGCATATGCGGTGCCCATAAGATATTCCCTTATGGAATCCATTCCATTTAACGCCGCTTTTGCAAGCTGCGCTGCATTCACACTGTCACATTCTGCCATCGCCCTGGTCATAAACTCTAATGACTTCGCGGTTTTCTGCGAACGCACGGCAATCTTGATATCTGCAACGGCTACCGTAGATTCGGCGTAGTCCCGGATGATCGCATCCTTCGCTGCCTTGCCTGCCCTGTATACTGCATCAAGAGCCGCCCTGTCAATAATCACATCGCACAGCTGACCGTCCCGTGTATGAAGCATAGCCTCGTATGCTTCTTCCGCTGCATGCTGCATGTCTGGCGGAAGCTTTCCGAATTCCTTCTCTCTGACGATCTCAAGCATCGCCGCTCCCGGAACAGACACGTCATCATAGAATATATGTCTGTTCGTATCCCCCACACAGACTTCTTTAATCGCAGCCTTCAGGTTATGGAAAAGCTTCGGGTAGGACAATACGGCAAATTTATCCATGTCCACATGGAGATCCTTTACTACCTCCCAGATCTTCTCCTCTTCCCTGTTCAATATCGCTTCCGCCTGTGCCGGGGTATCACTGTCACCCCAGCCCTTCTCGGCGAGGAACTGCAGACACTGGTCGTAATCAGAGCATGCAATCAGCTGGTCAATGGTCGCATTTGAAAATAATGCAACCTCCAGGGCACGTATGCGCGCAACCGCGTAGGTATATTGTTCACTCATACTATTCCTGCCTTCCTACGCAAATAATAATTCCCTAACCTTATCAGATAATGCCTCTCTCTTTTCATCGAACATTGCCCGGAGTGTACAGTTCTCTTCAATACCGCCGTAGGCAAGAACGAATCCATTCTCAATATTTCTGCCTTCCTCTGATACCTTAAGGCTTCCGCCTCTCTTCTGCGCCGCCTTCTTAACGTCCGCTTCATAGCTCTTCGGCATTCTCTTAAGATCTGCAAATGAGAAATAAATCTCCCCATCCTGCGGCAGCACATATCTGTCAAGCAGCTTAAGCATCATATCAAAGTATTTATCCGCCTCCATGCCCGCCAGTGACTCGTACGATTTATCAAGAATCTCGCTGATCAGCTCCTGCTTTGCTGCAAGAACCTTCGTTCTTCTCTGTAAATCAGTAGAAGAGACAACTCTCTCTCTGTAATTCGCCACCTCTGCCTCGGACTTCCGGGAGATGCTTTCGCATGTTCTGGCCGCTTCCTCTTTTGCCTGGTCAATAATCTCTTCAGCTTTGGCAGTCGCTTCCTCAACCTTTGCCTCTGCAGCCGCCTTTGCCTCCTCCAGGATCTGTTTTTTCATCTTATCTATTCCAGCCATGGCTTACGCACTCCTTTTCCTATTCTTATTCACTCCCGTTTCCGTCACTTAAATCTGAACTGCGTTTACAGCCAGGATAGAAATCAGAAGTGCAAGGATTGCGTATGTCTCAACCATCGCCGGGAACAGCATAGCTTTACCGAACTGATCCGGCTTCTTCGCTACGATACCGATGGATGCAGCGGATGTCATTCCCTGGTATTTTCCGGAGATCAGTCCAACAATACCGATCGGCATGCATGCTGCAAGGATCAGAAGTCCTGTCTGTGGGTCAAGCTCAGCAGCGCCTCCGCCGAGAAGTCCTACTTTGGAAAGTGTAATGAATCCTACAAGCAGTCCATAAATACCCTGTGTACCTGGAAGAAGCTGCATGATCAGAACCTTGGCAAATTTGCTCGGGTCCTCAGTTACAACGCCTGCTGCCGCCTGGCCTGCGATACCTACTCCGATCGCTGATCCTGCTCCTGCAAGAAATACTGCTACTGCTGCGCCAAGTAACGCATAAACAAGTCCTAAATTACTCCAAATACTCATGATTAATTTTCCTCCTTAATATCTACATATTTTGTATCTGATTTGAATGGTTCGAATGGTTTTCCGCCGCCCTCATAAAACTTGCCGAAAAACTCTACGAACTGAAGACGGTTCGTGTGCACATAAGCGCCAAGCAGGTTGATCGCAAGGTTCAGCGTATGCCCTACAACAAATACAAGTACAAAGCCGATCACACCAACGATTCCTTTGCCGAACATACTTCCCATCTGGTTTACTACAGATGCAATAACACCTGTGGCAAGACCGAGCGCCAGCAGACGGGAATAAGACAGTACATCACTGAGCCATCCTGTAATATTATATATATCGTATGCTCCAAGAGCGATACGAAGCACCGGATTCTTATTCTCGCGGCCGGACATAAGGACAAGCCCTGCTGCACCGATGATCGCAAGTGCCTTTGCGATGGTGTTAAGAACCGGCGGGAAAACGATCTGCGTCTGCGCAATGGATGCGAAAATATCTGTCGGAAGAAGCATAAGAATCAGTCCGATCAGAAATGCAAACCAAAGCACAACATCACAGAAGAAATCAAGCACTTTACCGTCTTTTAACTCCATGTACCCTTTAATTCCAAGGCCCACAAACAAATGTACAACTCCGAATGCCAGTGAATATACGAGAAGCCGCATCGGGTCATTCAGCGGTATAAACCAGAGTGCCGGCACTGTAACTGCCTTCCCGAAAAATACCTCTGACACAATATCCACCACATTTCCAAAGTATCCGCCAAACAGAATTCCCCACACCATAGTGGATACTCCGCAGAACATGAACATCTTAAGCGACTTATGCATTCCCTCGCCCATACGCGGGAATTTCTTTAATACTACATAGCAGGCAATGGCGATAATCGCGCCATATGCCGCGTCGGACAGCATCATGCCAAAGAAGAATACATAAAAAAATGACATGATCGTAGTGGGATCAAATTCTCCCTTGTGTGGCAGTCCGTAGGATTCAAGCACTCCCTCCACACTGGAAGAAAAGCTGTTGTTAGAAAGAAGTGTAGGCGGTTCTTCATCTTCCTTAATATCCTCGATGTCAAAAACACAGTCATACTTTTCCTCGATTGCTTTCGACAATGCACGTACATATCTTCTCGGCACATACCCGCTCATGACAAATGTTCTCTGTGACTGGGGCAGGGTGCCCAGAACCTCATACTTTTCCGCACGGGTGCGGAAATAATCACTGACAAGCTCAAGATCCTTTCTGCTGTCAGCGTATCCTCTGATCTCATCCTCTGCCTCTTTGATTCCTTTATTCAGTTTTTCAATCTCTGCTTCATATAAAGCTTTCTGACGCGCAGGTGTATTCGTAATCACCTGTGACGGCCTTGCAAATCCACATGACCGGAGTGCCTCTTCTACTGTCTCTGCGTCCTTCCTCAGACAAAGCACAGTCAGACAGAGCATATCCTTATCACTGTAGACCACCTGGATATCCGTCCCGTCAGGCACAGGCTCTGCCTGCGCAAGCTTGTCATACAGCATCTGGGGCGTAACTTCTGCTGATACTGTTCCGATGAATAAAGCAGTCTTTTTTGTTCCTTCATAATTCATCGGCACATCCAGCGTAAGCCAGGGAGTCAGAGATTCGATCTGATTCTCGGTCTTCTGGATATTCGCTTTTGCTTCTGCAATCTCTTTGCTCTTCGTAATAAGCAGATTTGCCTTCCGGATGATCTCCTGCTTTTCATCCGCTGCCCGGGCAATCTCGCCTGATGAAACCAGCTTCTTGCCCTCCAGGCTGGATAACAGCGATTTCTTAACAGGCACGTAGGTGTCCAGTACCGCAAGAGCCTGGTCAGCTGCCTGCGCCCTTTTCTCAAAGGTCTGGCGGGCATTCACTGTATCCATCTTCTCGAAGCCTTCTTCGTCTTCGGCGATCTGGTTCATCTCCATGACCCCAAGGGCCTGGATCTTCTCCAGGATGGCTTTCCGGTCCTTCTTTAATCCGCAGATACTAATTCTTTGCATCTGCAATACTGCCATAGCCGCATCCCTCCTTTTCTGTTAAAATTTTTTGATTCTCAGACAAGCTCTGCAATAACCGCCGATATTACTTCGCTCTCCTTTGCTCTTGCATTTTCCTTCAAGACAGCAATCTCACCTTCTACCTCCGCAAGAGCGTCCTGTATGGATTGTTCCCCGATCTGTCTCTCTGAATCAAGTGCACTTCTTGCCTTTTCCTTTGCAATTGCCTCAGCCTGCGCCTTCATGGTCCTGGATTCACTCTCGGCGTCTTCAAGAATCGCAGTACACCTGTCTTCAGCTTCCTTCAGAATTGCTTCTGCTTTACTTTCAGTTTCCTTAATTGTCTTGATGGTTTCCTCTACCATTAGCTCACCACCTTTCTTTAAAGTGCTACAAATTAAATTATAATACGAATTAATTGGAAAGTCTAGAAATTTGTGGTATCTTTATCCTTTTCATCCTTTTTTAATCGTATGCCCATACTGCCTACCATGTAAGCCGGTGCAGATGTCCCGTGAGGTTCATCCCCACAAATTGATTTTGTCTCAGCGCCTCATATAGAACGATGGAAACAGAATTACTCAGGTTCAGGGACCGGATCTCTGAAGCCATGGGTATCCTGATACACTCCTCCTTATGTTGCACCAAAATCTCCTCCGGTATTCCTGCACTTTCCTTTCCGAACATAATGTATGCATCCGCCCCATAGCTTACTTCTGTATAAAGCTTCTGCGCCTTCGTCGTTGCCATATAAAGTTTCGCACCCGGATTACGTTCCAGAAACTCCTCATAATTGATGTATGTAGCTACGTCAAGCCTGCTCCAGTAGTCCATCCCTGCCCGCTTAAGATTCTTCTCGTTCAGTCTGAATCCCAGCGGCTCAATGAGATGGAGCCGCGCATTCGCCGCAACACATGTACGTCCGATGTTCCCGGTATTCGCCGGGATCTCAGGTTCATGCAGTACGATATTTAACATTCCCCTCTATCCTCCTTTATTATGAAAGTAAAAGTCTTTCCAACTTTCATTGTATCGAAAATATGACCTATAGTCAAACACATTCTGACAATATTTTTACTGTTTTTATATTTTTTTTACCAAAGACTGCTCTTTTCGATAAATCCACCTCATTTATTATCTTTTTCTATTATGCCATGCCTTGAATAAATGATATGATAAAAGAAAGCAGCATGCTGAATCATATTGGTATGAACAGCAGCAAAGAAGTACATTTATACAAGGAGGAACTGATTATGGATATAATCAAGGATTTGCCAGAGGTATTCGAAGAATTCGCCGAGCAGCGGAAGAATTCCTTTTTAGGCGTAAAAAAGTTAAAAGACGCAGGCATACCGGTCATTGGCTCCTACTGCACCTATTTCCCCCAGGAAATTGCAACAGCCATGGGAGCCGCATCTGTAAGCCTGTGCTCCACGTCTGATGAGACAATCCCAGTAGCAGAAAAAGACCTTCCAAAAAACCTGTGTCCGCTCATAAAGTCCAGCTACGGATTTGCAATTACAGACAAATGCCCCTTCTTCTATTTTTCTGATGTAGTTGTCGGAGAAACGACCTGTGACGGGAAAAAGAAGATGTATGAATATATGTCCGAATTCAAAGATGTATATATCATGGAACTTCCGAATACGCAGCGGGAAGACGCTCTTGTATTGTGGAAAAAGGAAATCATCCGCTTCAGGGAATATCTGGAGAAGAAGTTTGAGATTACAATTACCGAGGATCAGATCCGGGAAGCGATTAAGATTAACAATGATGTAAGGCGCTCCCTGAAAGGCCTGTATGAGGTTATGAAAAATGATCCTGCACCCATCAAAGGCCAGGATCTCTTCAAGGTTCTCTATGGCAGCACCTTTAAGTTTGACAAAAAAGCCATTCCCGCCGAGGTAGATGCCCTGACCGAAAAGATCAAAAAAGAGTACGCCGAAGGAAAGATGGAAGAGAAAAAGCCGCGTATTCTGATTACCGGCTGTCCGATCGGCGGCGCTACCGAAAAGGTAATCCGCGCGGTAGAGGATAACGGAGGAATCGTCGTAACCTACGAAAGCTGTTCCGGCGCAAAATCCATTGATAAGCTCGTGGATGAGGATAATCCGGATGTATATGATGCCATCGCAAGACGTTATCTTAATATCGGCTGTTCCGTTATGACTCCGAACGCGAACCGTCTGGAACTGCTTGGAAGACTCATTGACGAATACAAGGCAGACGGCGTTGTGGAGATGACACTTCAGGCCTGTCATACATATAACGTAGAAACCCGGGCAATCCGCCGGTTTGTAAACGAAGAAAAGGGAATCCCTTACATCAATGTAGAAACCGATTACTCGCAGGCAGATGTAGGGCAGCTGAATACCCGGATTGCGGCATTTATTGAGATGCTGTAATGTTAAAGTATTGATACCGTTTCTAAGATAGCAGTCATTCAGAGAGGAGCTTTCGTGCATCCTCTCTTATTTAAAGTCAAAATCATGTTTAAAGTCAAAATCATGGAGTGCCCCGGCCTTCTAAAAAAAGAGCCTGTATAAGACATACACCATCACTACCGCCGCCACGCCCACAATCTGAGCGACCGTAATCCTTTCTCTTCTTGGTGCCTGCGGCTTCTCTTTCCGCCTGTCCTTCTTTATCTCTGGCCTTAGAAGTTCTCCCCAACGGCTGTACTTCTGCAGTGTTACAAGCAGATCCTTTTGCTCCTCTTCCCCGATGGACTGTAGAAATGCCCTCCAGTTTTCCTCCAGAAACCGAAGCCCTCTTCGCAGCTCTTCCTCCATCGTCATGTCCTTTAGCATGGCCTGAAAAAACCCTGCCTGTCCGGAGTATGCCGCCTGCCTGCGGTATGCTTCATCATTCTTTTTTTCCAGAAACTGCCTGTAGGCATACTCAATACTTTCTTCCACAGCCTTCTGGGCACTCCCTGTTCTCTCATAGGCATTGGTCGTGTAATAATAAGTCTTATACATTCCCTTCTGTGTAAGGTAGTAGTCTATAAACTGATTCAGCGCGCTCTTCACAGGAGTTTTCAGCATACTGTTGCGCCCGGCAGTTTCACTGTAAATCTGTCCCTTAATGGACGTAATCCCGGCAAGAAGTCCCGCCACCTCATCATTTTTCGCGCTGATTTCCCTCCCGGAAAGCAGATTTCCGCTGTTTCCCGCATGGCCTGCAAAGCTGTTGGCCTTTGCAAGCTCCTGTCCCGTAAGAGATGCGCCTTTTCCTGAAACGCCAGTACTGCCGGCGCCGTACTGCCCCCTTGCGCCGCCCAGCACCCGGTTTCTCTGATCCATCTGCAGCTCACCGGAATTCTTCTGTGCATTGAATTCCTGACTGACCTGCACGCTCCGCGCCCCCGATCGCCTGTAAAGCACACCTGTATTGTCCTGCTTTGCCGGGGCTGTCTCCGGCACAAAATACCGGGAACTCGTTACAGAGACGCTTCTGCCCTTTGCATAAAACTTACCTGCTTCCCTGGCGGATATACTCTCTCCGGTCGTTTTCTTATACAGCTCTGCCTTAATACTGTTAATCGTCTCAATCTGCCCGCTTTCCTCAAGAAGCTTCATCAGATCCTTAAGGTCCATATCCAGCAGAAGGCTTAGCTTCTGCGCAAGCAATGTATCCAGCATCTCCTTCTGCGCAGCCTGTTCCTCTCCTGCCGTATGGGTAAGAAGCGCCTCCAGAAGAGCCATATACAGGTCCGAAAGCTCTGAAAGCTGCGTGGAAAGGTCTGCCCCTTTCACCGGGAGCCAGTTCAGGAAAGCTTCCCACTGCTCTTCCATCTCAAGGCTCCACTTCAGGTTTTCCTGTTCTAACAGCTTCTCCCCGATTCCAAACCATTTACTCTGCTTCGATAATTCCGGGGTATCCTTCGGCTCTGTATCCTCCTGCCGGTTCTGATTGTCTCTGTCCTTCTGCGCTTCCTGCTCCTTTTTTATCATTTCGCGTTCCTTCGCGATCTGCCTGACAGTCTGTTCAACCAGAACATTTCCTGCCTCCAGCTCCAGGGCCTTTTTTGCAGCCCTTGTATCGGTCTCCGGCACATAAGCCGCGCCTCCGGGGCTGTTTCCCGTTTCTCTCACTCCCGCCATGCCGCTCCTCGCCAGCCTTTCCTAACGATTCCTCATCCGGTCTATGAAGCTTCCTACACGTCCCACTGCCTCCTTCAGGTCGTCCAGTGAATATGCATAGGAAATCCGGATATACCCTTCCCCACTGTCTCCAAAGGCACTTCCCGGCACAACGGCCACCTTCTCCTCCTCCAAAAGCCTTGTAGCAAACTCCTCAGAGGACATTCCGAATTCCTGGATATTAGGAAATACATAAAAAGCGCCAAAAGGCTCAAAGCAGTCCAGATGCATACGCTTCATCTCATGCATCAGATAACGGCGTCTCTGATTATAGGATGCGCGCATCTCCTGAACCTCCCCCTCACAGTGCCGGAGTCCTTCTATAGCCGCATACTGGCTGTTGGTCGGCGCACACATAATTGCATACTGATGAATCTTCAGCATCTGCTTTGCAATCTCCTCCGGAGCACAGATGTAGCCCAGCCTCCATCCAGTCATGGCAAATCCTTTTGAAAATCCATTGATTACCAGTGTCCGTTCCCGCATTCCCGGAAGTGCCGCGATGGAAACATGGTCATCCTTATAGGTAAGCTCTGAGTAAATCTCATCAGACAGAACAAACAGATCATGCTCCTTCACCACCTCTGCAACCGGCTCCAGATCTTCTCTTGACATAACCGCTCCCGTAGGATTATTGGGGAATGGGAGAACCAGTATCTTGGTCTTCGGTGTAATGGCTGCCTCCAGTTCTTCCCTTGTAAGCTTAAATTCATTTTTCTGCTGAAGCGGGATTACCACGGGCACACCATCTGCCAGTACCGCACAGGGAAGATAAGATACATAGCTTGGCTGGGGAATCAGAACCTCATCTCCCGGGTCAAGCATAGCCCGGAATGCCAGATCAATCCCTTCACTTCCGCCGACTGTTACAATAACCTCCTTATCCGGATCATATGCCACATCAATCTTCCGCTCCAGATATCTGCTGATCTCAACCTTCAGCTCCTTAAGCCCTGCATTGGAGGTATAAAAGGTACGTCCTCTCTCCAGGGAATAGATCCCTTCTTCCCGGATTCTCCAGGGAGTATCAAAATCCGGTTCCCCCACGCCAAGGGAGATGGCATCCGGCATTTCACTCACAACATCAAAAAATTTACGAATTCCTGAAGGCTTTATTTCTACTACTTTTTGTGATAAAGGATTTCTCATTAAGGTGTCACCGCCATTCTCTCAGATTTACTCCTCTTCATCAGAGTCGTACCGTGGTCTTTATATTTTTTCAGAATAAAATGCGTCGTTGTACTGATTACCGCCTCAATGGGAGACAGCTTCCCTGACACAAATCTTGACACCTCAAGAAGTGTCTTTCCCTCCAGCGTCACGAGAATATCATAGCTTCCTGAGATAAGATAAGCTGCCGTTACCTCGGGATAATTGCAGATCCTCTCTGCTGTCTTGTCAAACCCCTTTTCCCGCTGTGGAGTCACACGCACCTCAATCAGGGCATTCACCCGGTCATCTCCTGCCTTGTCCCAGTCAATCAGGGTATGGTATCCGCAGATGATCCCTTCCTTTTCCATGTCCGCGATCTCATTCGCAATCACTGCTTCTTCTATATCCAGGAGCACAGACAGCTCTGCAAGGTCAATCCGGCTGTTTACCTCCAGGTTCTTTAATATCTGTTTTCTCATATCATTCATAAATCCTATCCTCCATAAATATCTTGTTATATTCATCCGGAGCAGGCCGGTCAATGAAACGCCGGTCCTCCCCGTTTCTGATAATCTTATCGTTATTATCTGTAAGTCTTCCGATTACAGCCGCCCTGATTCCCTTCCGTAACAGTGCGTCTGCCATCGCCTCCCCATGATCTGCAAGAATCAGAAGAGTTCCTGCCGAGGTAAGCTGATATGGATTCAGGCGGAAATACTCACAGATCTCAACTGTCTCCTGCAGGATGGGCATACGTTTTAAATCCGTATCAAGACCTGTTCCTGCTTCCTCTGAAAGTCTCCACAAAGCTGCAAAGATTCCCCCGCCGCCAGCCTGGCGGATGGCAGACGCACCATGAGCTCTTGCTGCATCTATGGCCTCAGACGCAAAGACTGTATGACGGTGCTTCTCTATTTCCCCAAGAAATACGGGGGCAAATCTCTTCTCAAGCTCTTTCCCTCTCTCTTCTATGATGCGGATCGTTCCCTCGATACCGGCCTGGCCTGCCAGGACGATATCCTGTCCGGCTCGCATGGTCTCCCTGTACCATTCCTGCTCCTTCGGCCGGAGGCTGACTCCGGTAACGGATACCATATACCGGGACACCCCGGCACACCTGTCCGCATACAGCTCACTCAGCCCGATTCCCTGCTCCTTACAGCACTTCCTGATCCGTTTTTCAATTGCATATAGATGCTCCTTCTGTCCATATGCAGGCAGAAAGATCTGTGCACTTACCTGCTCTGCACCTGCCGCTTCCGCTGACAGATCATTTACAGCCGCGGCAAGGGCATATATCCCGATATTTTCGGACTGCCCGAAGGCAGTCCGTGTTCTGTAATGAATCATGTATTCCTCTCCTACTGTGTTCCGCCGATTGCGGCATAGATCTGCGTCTCGTCCTGTGTAGCGATTGCCTCTCGTACACGCGCCGCGGCATCTGCATCATCCGTCTGCGTTCCCACAGCATATATCGTATCTGCCTTCTGGTAAGAGCTGCTGTTAAACTCCTCACGGCTGACCTGCTCGCCATCCTGATATATAATCTTCCAGAGCTTCGCCTCTGTTCCTGTATGCGCACCGGATACCGCCTCAATCTGTCCGAATGGCAGCTCGCTGTCCTCTTCGTAGGTTGTTCCCGGTTCCTCGGTAGAAAGCACCTCAGATTCAAACTCGATTGTCCGTCCCTTCTCCCGCGTATCCTTCCCGTATATCTCAAAATAAAGCTGGTTGGAATCATCAATTCCGCCATTAATGTAAACCGGCGTATCGTAATTATTTTTAAATTTAAAATCCAGCAGACCCTCTGCAATCGCTGCATCTCTTGACGGTGACACATAGTCCACCAGCATAGAATGAGGATACCGTTCTACGATCTCAAGTTCCGCATAGATCACGGCATTATAAAGCGTTGTAGATACCTGGCAGATTCCGCCTCCATAGCTCTCTACCACTCTTCCGCCTTCATAAGAACCTCCCAGAACGTATCCATTTTCCTCAGTGTATGGCTTCGTCTTCTCCTCCATGGAAAAGACCTCTCCCGGCATCAGCACCGTGCCATTTACCTTTTCCACACCAGTCTTAAGATTCTGAACCCGCTCTCCGCTTCCTGCGTCTGTAGAAAAGGAACTCAGCTCATCCTTTACACTTGCAAGATCCTCTGACGTAACAGCCGCCTTTTCCTTTTCTGCCTTGCCCTTAACCCGGATCTCTTTATGATCCCAGTTATCATTCAGATGTCTTTCCAGCTTCTTCAGGAAATCCTCTGCATTAATCGTTTCTCCATCCTGTTCTTTTTTTATCTTAAATTTCGAACCCTTCTTTGTAATCGTTGCATTCTTCGCGCGATCCGTCAGAGCATCTGAATGAACCGAAAGCGCCGCTGCTCCTGCTTCTTTGTCAATAGCAAGCTTCTCCTCCAGAACCAGCTTCTTCGAAGTCTTCCTGAGCTTCCAGAACCGGCTCCAGAGACTTCCCTTCTTGCCATAATCCATAGCCTGGTCAACCACCTTGTCTACTCCGGTATACCTGAGTCCGAACTCCTCAAGCTTTCCTTTTGCAGACTTGCCTCCGAACTCCACAGACACAGACTTCGCCCTGTCCTTTTCAAGCTGGTCTTCAATTGCCGCCTTTGCTTCCTTCTTACTCATACCGGATACATCCACAGCTCCGATATAGATATTCTTACAGATGACATCCTTGGGATACCTGGAAACAACCCCGTACAGAATCAGATTGGTAATACCGTACAGCAGAATAACAGCTGCCGCAGCCAGTCCTAAGAGAACCTTACGTCTCCGCCGTATAAGCCTCTCTCTGCGCCGCCTGGCTCTTTCTCTCCTGTATTCTTCCTCACTTAACGGCATACCTGCACGATTCCTCTGCATACCCTGACCGTGGTTCTGGCCTCCTGCATATTCACGGCCCTGGCTTCCTGCATATCTGCCTCCACGCTCACGGTCCTGGCCTCCTGTAGATCTGCCTCCACGTTCACGGTCCTGGCCTCCTGCATATTCACGGCCCTGAGAACGGTTCTGGCCTCCTGTAGATCTGCCTCCACGTTCACGGTCCTGGCTTCCTGCATATCTGCCTCCACGCTCACGGTTCTGGCCTCCTGCATATCCGCCTCCCTGTGCACGGTTCTGGCCTCCTGTGTATCTGCCTCCGCGTTCACGGCTCTGTGCAAAGTTCTGCGCTCCCGTATACCCACTTCCTCGCTCACGGCCCTGCATCCCTGCATATCTGCTTCCCCGGGCGCGGCTCTGGGCTTCTGCGTATTCTCTTCCCCGCTGCTCCTGGCCGTTTCCCCGGGCAGAAGCCATGCGTCCTTCCTGTTCTCTGGTCTGTATTCCACTCTGCGGTCTGTTCTCTGCCCTGTTGTCTTCCATACCCGCAACACCCACTCCCTGTTAAAAATACGTGTAACTGTTACGTTCACCCCTGAATCACGTTCTTACGGAATATGCAGCTTACGCGCATTCCTGACCCATGAATCGTAACAATACAATTACCCTGTCACATAAGGTATTATAGTCGTTGCCACCATCGCGGCAATAACCACCAGAATAACAATGGCGGCAATTCTTTTTGTTCTTTTATTATTAAAGTTCATATTCGTCTGATCCTTTCCCTTATAATCATTACTGTTCACGGACTAACCGTCCACTCTTCTATCATACACGTTCTTGCGTTCTGATTCAACGGATTTCTACACATGTAATCAAAAAGTAACATTTTTCGCAAATTGGGAAAATATTCTATATGTGTCATCTTACGCATCTGATTCCTGTCGTATGACACATAATCCGGCAGATACTTGTGTTCCCGCTCCTCCCTCTCATAAAATTTCCGCAGGAAATCCTTCCCCACCGTATATTCCCCGGCAAATTCCGGCCGGTTCTTTGCATTTTCCCGGAGATAATAATCATAGATTAAGCACTCCTTCATCCTGCTCTCTCTTTCCGGAAAATGCTCCCGCACAAATTCCAGGAGAATCTCATATCTTCCGCTGCGCTTATGCTGGATCCCGGAATAATGGTGCAGGTCATAATGCCGGGACAACTCCCGGTACATCCGGAAAGCAGAAGAATATTCCCCAAGCAGTTCATCCATGGCATGGGCAAACTGCCCGCTGTTATAGTAAACCTCCACCATCTCCTCCACGCCCTTCAGAACCAGTATATCGTCGTAGGAAAGCCACTTTGTATACAGCACCTCATAGGGCGGCAGGGACTGATGCACCAGTCCGTAGTTCTCCTGGTTCTCACTCATAAAAGAGCCTTTCAGAATCTTCAGAAACCCAAGCTGCAGCGCATCCGGACGAAGTGTATAGACCTCATCAAAGGATTGTCCGAAGCTTCCAGGATCCTCAAACGGCAGGCCTGCAATCAGGTCCAGATGCTGGTGGACATTTCCTCTGCGTCTGATACGTTCCACATTTTCCCTGACCTTTGCAAAATCCATCGTCCTCCTGATCTCATGAATCGTCTCTGGGTTCGTGGACTGTACCCCGATTTCTAACTGAACCAACCCGGGCCGCATGGATTCGATCAGCCGTATCTCCTCCTCTGTAAGAAGATCCGCTGCGACTTCAAAATGAAAATTCGTGACTCCGTTATCATGCTCCGCAATATATCTCCAGATCTCCTCCGTACGGTCATGACTGCAGTTAAAAGTACGGTCAACAAACTTTACCTGTGGAACCCTGTGGTCAATAAAAAACTGAAGCTCTCTTTTTACCAGCTCCAGGCTCCGGAATCTTAATCTTTTATCTACAGAAGACAGGCAGTAGCTGCAGGAAAAAGGGCATCCCCTGCTTGTCTCATAATATATGATCTTATGTTCAAATTCCTGTAACCCCCCTGCGCGTTTCCCTTCATGTGCAGGCTCCGCACTATCCGGCATGTCATACACGAAAGGAAGGGTATCCATATCCACAGGCTCCCTCCATGGATTCCTTCGGATCCTGCCATCTTCATCCCTGAATGTAATTCCCAGTACCTCATCCAGGATATGGCCCTGTCCATCCTCCCGCTCCCTGCGGCTCCCCGCGCAGCGTACCGCTCCTTCTCCCTGCGGGGCACAGATTCTGCAAAGCTCTGCAAAGGTCTCCTCTCCCTCTCCCTTCATGACCACCCTGACCTGATCCGGAAGCCTTTCAAGGACCTGGCCGGAATCGTAAGATACCTCTGGCCCTCCCAGCCAGATCTCCGCGTCTGGAAGCACCTTGGAAAGCTCTGTGATGAGATGCTCCACGTAAGTCAGATTCCAGATATAGCAGGAAAAACAGACAATATCCGGCGACTTCCGGTATATGCTTTTTAAAATCTCCTCCGGCTGCTGATTGATGGTGTACTCTGCCACATCAATCTGTATAATGCTTACATCTGCATGCATCTTTGCATAGGCCCGCAGACTGTAGACAGCAAGATTCGAATGTATATATTTTGCATTAATCGCAACAAGTAATAGAGTCATGTCTGCATCACCTTCTTAAATTTATAATCCTCAAAAACAATTAAAAAGTTACATAACAGAGGCTATCCCCTATTGCAGGCAGAGGATATCTTTATTTTCGAAAAGAGCAGTCGGTGACTATCCCCATACTGTCTACACTGACCATGGATATCATATCATATTTTGTCGGAGATTGCCATATATTTAAATTATGATGGAATGGACAGCGGAGTACACGTTACTATGAGCGGACGGTTAGTCCATGAATAGCAACAACTGTTACTAAAAAAACATAAAATCTTCTGCAGCAATTGACTTTTCTTTAAAAATAGGGTAAAATATAGTCTCGTGCAGCCGGGGTGCTAGCGGTACCTTGTACCTGCAATCCGCTATAGCAGGGGTGATGTTACGCAGAGGGCTTATATTTGTGGGGCTGCCCCCGGTAAGTGATGTTGATGTCTGGGTCTTACGCGACGGGAATCTGTGAACCGTGTCAGGTCGGGAACGAAGCAGCACTAAGCAGAACCTTCCGGGTGCCGTAAGGGTGCCTGGGCTGAGTTAACTGCCGGGGTAACGCTCATGAATATTCGTTCGAAGCGTAACGCACGAAAAAAATTATAATATTCTATATCTTTTCAATCATACAGGAATGTTTCCGTTTTGCACCTTTTTTGTTCTTATCATATGTGATTCCCACCAGTAAGATCTCTCCCCCATATCCTGACAATGCCGCCGGGTATCTCCGCTCCTTGATTTGGTCGATTGCTCCCTGAACTTCTTGATTCCATTTTAGTTCAATTACCAGTGCCGGCATAGGGGATGATTTCCTGGGAAAGTATACGATATCCGCATACCCGTCGCCTGAAGGCAATTCCTCAAACTTCAGATAATAATCTTTATAGCTGAAATAGGCCAGTTTGATTACACTGCGAAGTGCCTGTTCGTTATTATAGAACAAAGGAGAGGTTTCTTCTGCGTGAATCTTCTCAATCTGGGCAGCTACTGCATCTGCATTTTCCTGAACCGTATCAATGATCAGCTGGTCACTTTCACGGACACGCCGTATTGTCTCATCATGACTCACCTTATGGACAGATTTTGCGAATTCCAGCCGGATCTCCTCATTCGGAATACGCGCCGTATTTGTTTCCTTATCATAAGCCAGATATCCCAGATGAATCAGCAAAGTCAGTACATCATTGCGATCCTGGAAAGTAACAAGGTCGTTTGCGAATCCACTTGTTTCCACGGGGACGGCAATTCCGCCGAGCAGCCCGGCAATTGTTTTCGACATACCGTCAAAGTCTAAATTAATATATTCCATCAGGCTCTTTGAAGCCGAGGTTTCCGTCCAGTACGAAGCAAATTCCTGGTTACGCAAAGCTTCCATGACGGCATTTGGATTATAAATGGATATTCCCCCTAATGTATAGCCATCATACCACTGCTTCATCATGAAAAAATCACATTCGTACTCTGCACACAGCCTTTTTACTTCCTCTTCTGTAAAACCAGTATATTTTACGAATTTTCTTGGGTTTACAATTGTAAATTCTTTAAAATCTGAAATTGCCGACTGGGATCCATCTTTTTTAACAGGCAGGATCCCCGTTATATAGACAGCCGCAAAAATCTTATCAGTTGCACTGCTATTCTTGAAAAGAGCCCTCAGAAATTCCAGATAGCCGTGCTGTATCTCCAGATTATCCTTTCCTTCCCGGATTGGGGCGTCCCACTCGTCAATAATCATAATGAATTTCGTCCCTGTCATCTCAACTGTGTTGGCCAAAGTCGGGACAAAGCCTTCAGCAGGCATCATCTCCGGATATTTTCCCTTCAATTCATAAATTATATTTCTTTTAATATAAGACACCAGGTCAGCAAACGACGTTTCCCCGATGATTGCCGTCATGTCCAGATAGATTACATCATACTGGTTCAGATATCTGTGATAAGAGGCAGAATATTCCGGATCCACGGCAATTTCCAGATCTTTGAACAATTGGGAAGAATCACAGCTTCTGTCATAATAGGCACACAACATTTTTGCCGCAAAAGACTTGCCAAAACGCCGGGGCCGGCTGATACAGGTCAGTTTTTCCGTTGTATCAATTGTTCTGTTAATCAGATCAATCATGCCGCTTTTATCTACATAAGTACTATTCCGTATCGCTGTAAAACCACTGTTTCCTGGATTCAGATAATTCCCCAAAATCTCCACCTCCTAATGTCATAAATGATACGCTAAACTTTTTCCTGGCCTAATCTGCCGTTCATGACCTCTTCAGCTTCTCGAAAATCCGGTTTGTACTATACTCCTCCCCACACCCCTTTGCAGCTTCACATATCCGGTTAATGACCGAAACATCTTCTTCCAACTCGTCCGCAATCACTTCTGGTTTCTTCGCCTTTCTCAATTTTTTACATACTAACGAAATAAGTTTCAAGGTTTCTCCTTCTTCTTTTCCTTCTTCTCTTCCTTCTTCTCTTAGATCACGCTCATAGATTTCCCTGTTGAATGTCGATAATACCATATCCCGAACCTCCCCACGGCATTTCTCCAAAAGCTTCCTCAGAATGTCATCACGGATACAGTCATCAATTGCACTCTCCACTGCCTCCTCCATCCCCAGCCCCTTCTTCTGGTAATCCCGGATACACTGAATAAAAAGTGCATATTCTTTTAACTGCCTGCACTTTTCCATCAGTTCGGCATTGTGCCCGTAATTGATATTTAGCAGGGTCGCCGTACACTCTACGCATGAAGTTTTCCCCTCAATCTCTGGAAAAGCATCCGTCAGCTTCATCTCCCGCCTGTCCGGCTCGCCCTCCGTCCCATTATAGAAAATATAATACTGGGGCAGTGGGAACTTCTGCAGGGTTCTGCCATACATATTCAGGTGATTCTGCGCGATATAGGATTCAAAGTTTCTTGCCAGATATAAAAGACCCCTCATGGGCATATTCGGATTCCGGGTGCTCTGGTGCTCATACAGGTTCAGCATCTCCCCCACCAGGAAGGACATGTCATTCTTGATCCCGATGTAGACTGCATCCTTAAGCGTATATACAATCAGCTCATCCGGATCCTCATATGACGTACCATTCATCGCATTATAGAGCGACAGTTGGTCTTTTGCATCCTGGAACGCAAGGCAGAAGACCCCGTCCTTATGCTCCCTGTTCACATGATAAAAGCTTTGGTTTGCCGTATTTAATTTTGTTGTTGTCTGATTCATATGTTTCCTCCATTATATAATTTTTTTTCTGTTCACACAACTGCCTCTTTGCAGATTTACGGATTCTCAGAATCCCGTTATCCGAAAGTATCTGCTTTTTTAATCGTTAAAAACGGGTATATTGGGAAGAATCTCCCGAATGGTTACTCCGACTGTCCTAATTTCCGGAACAATAGATTGATAACTCTTTGATTAATTCTCTGATGAAATTGTGTAGATTTACTTTATCACATCCGCCCTTGTGGCACAACATATTTTTCCTTAAAAAATCAAGATTATTTTCTTATCATTTCCTTACGGTGCCCAAACGCATCTTCATAGAATGAACTGTCTGAATCAAATATTCCGTTACTATTCACGGCCTAAGAGGCCGCTCATAGCAACTATATTCCTCCCTAATCATAGTAATATCTTAATGACTTTATAAAATAGAAAACTGAACCCGTCAAGAATACCGCTGTAATTGCAATTGCCAGAATCAGAGTACTGACTGAGTTTAAATAACGCAGATAGTGATTCCCAACCAGCACCTGTACCGGAAAATTATAAACCACAGTTGCCGGAATTATGAAAACCAAACCGTATTTCAACGCCATCGGATAGATTGAATGGGGATTCTTCCCAATATCCATAAATGTCCAGTACATCCCTATTAATCCCTGGATTCTTACAAACCTCAAAGAAAACGTTACCATAATAAACAAGATGCTGAATAAAAGAATTACTGCACATATCACTAATATAAGATAACACAGTATACCAAATGCACTGACCCGGATATTCCCGCGCCACAAGGAATAAATCAAAAATGCAGCTCCAAAAAAAGTCCCGGAAAATAAGCCAAAGTTAAATTGCCTTAAGGAAAGCATAAAGACAGAATTCACAGGCTTAGTTAACAGCCCGTCTAATTCATAGTTTTTCACTTTTGAAGGAATCTTTATTAAGTTAAAAAAGAAAACGCCTCCAAAAATGGAATCTACAATCCATACCGTTGCCAGCAGACAATAGATCTGGTACCTGTCCCACCCGGATATCTGCTCTATCCCTGTGTCGTATACAAAATAATAGAACAAAATATGAGATGCATAGCCCATAACAACAGTAAACATATTCACAAAAAAATTAAACCGGTAAATTGTCTCTCTTCTGAAACAGTTTTTCACAAAATTTAAGTATAACTTTAAGTATCTCACTGATCTGCTCCTATGAACCATAGCCCGAATATTTTTTAAATGCTTCATTCTTCAGTATGATCAAAACAAGTCCCAAAACAATGCACCATACAGCCTGAATTCCTATTGATATCCCCATATCCTGGCTTTTCATATTCCCCATATAGATATCAACTGGCACAAATAAAGTATACTTGAATGGAAGAAATGAAAGAGCCATATTCAGCCCGGAGGGTAATAATGTCAGCGGAATCAATGACCCCGATAAAAACTTTTCTACATTATTCAGAAGATCCAATAGTCCGGTTATTTCTTCAACCCATGTAGTAATCAGGCCCAAAATACACCCAATCATATATTTCAGCACAAATGCAAGACAGAAGGAAATCACAAAAAACAGCAGATTATATGCCTTCCAGTAAATAAACTTATGGATGGCCAGACAAAAAACCAAAAAGGGGATGCCTACATTTAATAAATAAATCATTTTCTCAGCCTGATATAATTTATAATTCAGAGAAAGAAACCCTATAGGCTTTAGCAAATAATTATGAATCTGTCCGTCCTGTATCATTTCGGACATTTTGACCGTATTATCCCTGGCGTCCAGTATCTCTGAGCACAGAAATGTCAGGACATAATACGTGATCATCTGTTTATATGAATATCCGCCAATTCTTTCTAAACCGTTCCCATAGATCGCTTTCCACAAAAAAATTTGTACCAGTAATGGCACACAGCCGAAGAAAAAATTCAGAAAAACGTTACTTCTATAGATAGTAAATTCGCTGAGCTTTAATTTGAATGCTGCTTTTTGTATTCTCATTGGCCCTGTGTACCCTGAAGCAATTTTGCAACAATCTCTTCAAAATCACTTTCCTTACTGTATTTTTTCAGGTCTTCAATCAGCCCGTCATAGATCACTGTACCATGGTCGATCACTATAATTCTCTTACACAATTCCTCAACATCTTTCATATTATGACTGGTTATGATTGTTGTTGATTTCTTCTCACAATTATATTTCTTCACAAAATCCCGCAGCTTCTTCTGCGAGATAATATCCAGTCCAATCGTCGGCTCATCCAGGAATAAAACCGACGGTTCATGCAAAAGAACCAAGATCAGCTCCATCTTCATCCTCTCTCCCAGTGATAACTTCCTCACCGGGACTCTCAGCAGTTCCTTTACATCTAACAAATCAGACAGATCAGCAACTCTCTCTTCTATCTGCTTTAGCGTCAGCCCGTAGATCTGCCCCTCCAGTTCAAAAGAATCATAAGCAGAGATGTCCCACCAGAGCTGGCTCTTATTTCCCATTACCAGGCCGATCTTCTTCAGGAACTCTTTTTTAAGCTCATGCGGTGTGAATCCATTTACTGTAACCGACCCCTCTGATGGATGGATTAATCCTGCCATCATTTTTAATGTAGTAGTCTTGCCTGCCCCATTTAGCCCGATCAGGCCTGCCATCTCTCCCTGCTCTATCTCAAAACTAATATCCTGCACAGCTTTGACATAGCGATATTCACTTTTAAATAAACTTTTCAAAATATTCTTTGAACTGGTCTGCTGCCTAACCTTATATGTTTTGCATAAGTGATTTACAGATATCATGGTGATCCCTCTTTTCGTTCATTATATACTGCCACAAGAAAATTTACAAGGTCTCCACTTAAAAACGCCCAGCATGGTTCCCCACACTGGTTACTATGAACGGCATCCCAGGCCGTTCACCTTACTGCACGGCATCCGAACCGATAAAATGGTGTTTTTCAGAATAAAACACATAAATACTCAGAATAATTTTTTAAGGGAATCATTCTATCTCAACTGAAGTGACTCCAATTAATTGGCCTGGAACAGATTCAAGCTCTGTTCCACTATATGTTACATTTACTATATCCCCCTTTTTAAACTTTTTTGTTTCGTCAGATTCTGGAACATCAACCTGGCATAAACTTTGGTCTGCTTCAGATTCAATTAATAAAACATATCCATGTGCGTCATGCACTTCTAAAACTTTACCACGAATTGTGACGTTTTCAGACCAAGATGGTATCTCGCGTTCAATTCTTTTCCCCATAATTTTATTATTTTCTGCTTCTTTAACGTCCTTCCCTTTATCATTTCCTGCGAGTAAAGACAATATTAATACTGCTATTGTTACAGAAATTCCTTCAAGCCATTTTGATTTATTTTCCATCTTCTAACCTTGCCCTAACATTTATTTTAAAGCTACTTTTCACTTACTTCGTTTGACACAAGTCTGAACGATGCCGACATTAGGGAATGTTCCCTTTATTCCATTATGCCAACACGGATATACAAGTCTTTTTAATTTGATAATTATCACATTTTGATACATCAAAAGCAAAAGCATTCCACGAATCCACTAGTTTTTGGTAGGAAGTCCTCCTATCAAACTCTTTTGAATAGTAAAACTTTTGGAAACAATCTGAATTATCATAAAATCTTTTCCAATAATAGTTAAGCTTATATCTATCTACAATTCCATTTATATTTTCCTTACTTCTGCTTTTATTCCGGGCATAATTAATACTCTCTAAAATTGTCTCTGAATAACTGCCTTTTTCTTTATAGATATCTAGCATTATTTTACAAACATCATATATTTCAGATTTATTATATATTGGTGCTCTCTCCTTATCGTAATAAGGGTCATCATATAAACTTAGTATCCGATTATTTACTTTATCAATGGAATCATCTATACCTTTTTTTACAGCCCTCCACATCTTACCGGCTAATTGCTCTGATACCTTATTATTTTCAGTAAATAGCTGTGTCTTTAATAACAGTATTCCTATGCCTAATCCAAAACTTTCCTCATTTCCCGAACTATCAAACAATCCCTCAAATTTCATTTCCCCTACAAGCCTGTTAGCCAATGATAGTTCTTTCAGACTATAGCCACTTTCTAAGGAAGCTGCATCACGGGATGTATTGCAGGCCTTCCTCAGTTCTTGCGCCATATAGGCAACATCATTTAGAAGCCATTCATCGTCACTCCCCTTTAGGTGCATATAGTCACCATTCTTTTTTACAAATTCGCTATATTGCCAGATTTTATTGGCGTACTCTTCTGCAATTGTATTATATATTTTTTCTCTTTCATTAGCAAATCCATTCTTTTCTAAAAATCCGCCTACATTTTCTGCAAAACAATTTACTTTCTGATTAATCACGTTAGAAACTGTAACCTCTAATTGATTCATATGACTCTCAAGATCTATGCCACTAAAATGAGTATTCAAATGCTCTGCTACAGTTACATAAGAAGCCGCAAGCCTGCTAAGAATATAATCCAAATCATCACTAGAACCAATATCAAAAGCACTTTGGAACCGAAACTCATCCCAGGAATATTTATCCGCATTTAATTGAGACACAAATTCATCCGATATTTCCGTGACATCCTCTACCCGATTATACTGCTGACTTTCCTGGCTTTTGTCAAAAAGTCTGATCGGATTTTTCGTCCGGTATTTGTACAAAAGAGCTCCATCCCTGGTAATCTCCTCATTGCCACCATGAAATGAACGAATATTTTTATCGCAAAGGAACCCAAAATGCAAACTCTTTATAAACCCATTTGGGATATTCGAGGAGTTCTCTTTTAACCCAACATATAATGAATTGATATTTGTTCTCATAATATTACCTCTCTTTTTTATTATGATATACTTTCACTACTATAAAAAGATATAACTATACTAAAATGTTTTTCCTCAATATAGTAAGAAAATGTACCATCATACTTTTTCACAATATTTTCTACGCTTTTTAATCCATATCCATGCCGCATCTTCTCATTTTTTGTTGTAACTAGATTTCTCCCCTTTTGAATCGGCGGCTCCCCTATGCTATTATCGATTTGTATAAAAAGCAACTCATTCTGTGTTCCTATTTTTACATCAACTCTTCTATATTTACTTTCCACCTTCATACATGCTTCGATCGCATTATCTAACAAATTCCCAAATAATACAACAAGATCGCTATCCAAAATGGCAATCTCCGGAGCAAAAGTTGTATATAGGTTAAAAACAATATCCTTTTTTTCTGCTTCTGCTTTCTTTTGACTTAATATTAAATCTATCGCATACCGACCCGTCCAGTTTTTTATATCCGAGCAAATTAACCTTTCGCATATTTCATCTATATAACTATACAGTTTTTCATTTGCACCCTCTTCTACACATTTTTTTAGTACAATGAAATGGTTCTTCATATCATGAATCAACTGTCCGTTTTTTTTCATCTCCTGATATTTCCAATCCATTATTTTTTCATGTATGTGCAAAATTTCATTCTCATTTTTCATAGCCTGATATTTTATTATGAAAAGACACATGAATAAAAGGAGAACTGTGATTGTTAGCAAGGTGAAGCCGCTCCCAATACCCTGAGAATATTTTTTTACTATTACCATTTCGTCCATTACAAGTTGATATTTTAACAATAGAAAAGCCAAGAAAAGGCTAGTTCCTAATATAAGCCATTTAAAACCTTCAACAAACTCTCGCATCTCCTCCCGCGTACTTTTTATTAATACTAAAACACCACAGAAAACAATCAGCCTTGAGCAACAAAAAATTATCCCATTCCAAAGTGTCACACTCATATATATTTTATATGTAAAATTTCGGCCCAGGATCTCCATACTTACAAATGCAAAGAAAAAATCCAAAATTCTAACTAACGTGAAAAAGAATAGATTCATTCCAAAAATTACCAGACTTTTCTTCTTAATTATCCACATACAAATGCTTGTAACTAAAACGCAAAATATAAACACACTTCTCGAAAAGAAAGTCACAGATCTGCTAATTGCCAGCAATATACCCAAAATCAAAATATTTCCATAAATGACAATCTTATTCCACGTACTTAAATATTCTTTTTCAAAAAATGTAATATATGAAATCTGATAGCATAGCCAAATCTCCCCTATAGATACTGACAAAAGGATACATTGCAATGCCATTTTGTTCACCATTTATTCCTCCAGTATGTATTAAGATTCTGCTTTATTTTTTCCATACAAGGCGCGTTAACTATTATCTTCTCTTCTTTTTCAAGATAAATTGTCACTCCTTTTAGTCTTACAATATGATTCATATTTATGATGTTACTTCGGCCGACTAACATAAATATTTCATTATCTAATTCTCCTAATAATTGATTAAGCGAAATTCTTTCTTTATATACACCTTCTGTTGTTATATATTCCACATATTTTGTTTTCTTATCCTTGCGTATACAGATTATTTCCTTATAATATATCCTTTGTTTATCCAGATTTGTTCCTACCCACCGGTATCCTTCATTGTCCCTGCTGATTCTTTTTACTATATCTTGTATCATTATGGGCAGGCGTTTTTCGGCTTCTTCCTTTAGTATATATTGATATGCACCTATTCTATAACTATCTACTGCGAACTCAATATGTGCTGTTAGAAAGATAAAATAAATTTCTGGGTATTTCCTCCGAACTATTTTTCCTAATTCTACTCCATTCATTTTAGGTAGTCCAATATCGACCAAAAGGATATCATAACCACTCCTTTTGTCAATTCCTTCTAAAAATTGTTCAGCAGAGGTAAATCTTTCTATTTGCATTTTCATATTACAGTCTTTCAGCATTTTTTCTGAGGATTTAACATAGTCATATATTATCTCTAGCATATTTTCCTCGTCTTCTATAATTGCAAGTTTTATCATTTATTCTCCCTCATCCAAGTATATAATAACGATTATCATTTATATTTTACAAAATATTCCCATCCTTTTTTACATATAGCTTAAATGTCCTTTCCCACAAAACATCCTCTCCGTCCTGCTTAATCACTCTTCCGCAATGATATATATTCCCCCTCTTCTTTATCTAAAATCTTTCTCATAATATCTTCAATAGCATCTGATATTTTCACAGAATGTAATCTTGGATTCCACCTTCCCAATAATTGTCCCACCTTTATCCTGAATAATTTACCTTACTGCAATGCCATTTTGTTCTTGGAAATACTTTATCAATGTCCAACCGAATAGCCTCAACTTCAACCTTATTATAGCATATTCTAGGATTTTTGCATTAAATCGGCTTCCAAATACGCATTTTCAGCCCCCTAAAAGCTTTGAAACAAGATTTTTAGGCAGTAGTTAAGATAGCCAAAAGCAGCATTTTGTGTTACACTTGTGTCACAGGAACATGGAAATATCCTTTAGAAAAAACCAGGCACAAATATTGGTTACGATACCACATAATTTTTGTATGCAAGTATAGAAAAAGACTACTGATATCAAAGAAGAAAAAAAGGAGGGCACTGTAATGGGCAAAATTACATACCGTAATCCGGTAGTGGAGGACGCAGAGAGAATCGTAGAGTTTTACAATTATGTAGGAGGGGAGACCAGTTTTCTAAGCTTTGAAAAAGATGAGTATCCTCTGGGCGTAAAAGAGCAGGCGGAGGACATTAAGGGACTCGAAGGCAATGTGAATAACACGATGCTTCTTGCACTTGACGGGGAGGAGATTGCAGGAATTGCGACCATTAATTCCAGCCATAAAATTAAATCCCGCCATGAGGGCGAGCTGGGGATTGTCGTGGCTAAAAAATATCAGGGGCAGGGAATCGGGAGCACTTTAATTCAGATGCTGATTGACTGGTGTAAAGGAAATGGCGTAACAACAAGAATCCGTCTAGATACAAGAACAGATAATACAATGGCGGTTTCTTTATATCTGAAATTCGGCTTTATCGTGGAGGGATGCTGCAAAAACCAGACACTTCTGAACGGCAGATACTATGACCTTTATATTATGGGAATGATGATAAAATAAGGCAGGTGTTCCTTCCCTCCTCCATCAATACTGCAATTTGACCACTACTTGTACAGGTTAAGTAGTGGTCAGGAATGTTCAATGAGCTTATCGCTAATATCCTCTCAGTATCGCGTTATGGTTATAATTGTATATAACATAGTCAATGTATTCATACGGTATATCAATCCCATTACCAGATACATTCAATCTTGCGTTTCCATATCCCTTTGCTGAAGCTTCTCGAACATATGCTTATTTGCATAGAACAGATCAAGCATATCAAAGATCTTTTTAGAAGATCCGCCTTCCTCTTCAACTCTATATGCAACTGCAGGAGTTTCATCCAACACTCTTGTTATATCCCCTACTGTAACGTCCAAAACTTCCGCAACTTTAGAAAGAGTGTCCAATGTAATGCTATTAACTCCATTCTCAATTCTTGCATATTTCTGTCTGCTAATGCCAATTTTATCAGCAATCTGCTCCTGAGTGAAATTTTTTGCATTTCTTAATACCTTAATACGGCTTCCTAACAATCCATCATCACTCCATTCTTCATATTTTGCAGATCATCCGGAATAATCAGTTTCCATGTATCATTATAGCTGCCGCCATCCTGGTCACGTGTAAGATAACGCTTACTTTTACCAATTTGTTTCTTGCATTTTTCAAAGAACGAATCAGACAGCCCCATCTGCTCCTTATATTGCCATAACAGATATCCCATCTTCTGATACAAGAATTGATTTTGATAGAGTTCCAGGTACTTTAGCAGCCTTTTCTCCTGCATTCGATGCACACTTTCCATGTTCTGCACCACTTCTTCAATGCCAGAAATCTTATCCATATCCTTGATACTATCTACAATGGTGCGCTCCAAATTGGTTACTGCTATACCTCCGCTGTAAGACGGCTTCTCAATTCCTTCAGCATTTTTTGATGCCACAAAACAGTACGTATAGCCATCAAAGGTAAAACCGCGGAAGCTGGTCTCTGATGATACATACACATCATAATAAACCTGATCTGTAATTCCATAATACTCCATAGCCGTATGATGTGACACATATGATGTTGGTGTAATATGACTGGCGATCTGAAAACGATTGGCAACCGGTGCACCAGTTTCTCCGCTAATGCAGGTATACATATTATTACGGATCTTAGCTGCCATGCCATCTTTCATCAATCGCTTAATCGCAGAACGTGCACTATCCATATTATTATAAAACATATTTACATCTTCCATATTGAAAACAGGTTTTTTCAACAGTTCGAAATACAGGTTCATGTTTTACCTCTGTTTATTTTTCCATCATTTTAATTTCTTTACAAACCATTCCGTCTCTCTTTTAAACTAATAATACTCCCTCACCTTTCATTTGTCAAGTTTATATTTCTTTCATTTTGGCCTTTGTACAAACTATTATGAAGCAGATTCCAACCTTTCTTATTGCCACAAGCATAGTATTCTCATCAAAAATCAGTTTCATACCAACAGAAAAAGGTCTACTGAAGCTTCCACTCCAATAGACCTAATTCCCCTGCTTAAAGACACCGGTACCGGCTGTCTGCTCTCCTTTATTTTTTCTCACATTTTCGTTTTTCACGCAGTTCTTTAAAGAATTCCTTCATCATCTGGCTGCACTCTTCTTCAAGCACCCCTGTCACCAACTCTGCCTGATGGTTGAATTCCTCCATCTGCAGCAGATTCAGTATCGAGCCTGCGCACCCTGCCTTTGGGTTCATGCATCCTACCACGACTCTCGTCATCCGCGATTGTACGATTGCTCCTGCGCACATCTGACAGGGCTCCAGTGTTACATACATAGTACATTCCTCGAGACGCCAGTCCCCCATTTTTTTACTCGCCTTTCTGATGGCAATCAGCTCCGCGTGAGCCAGCGTATTCTTATCAATCGTCCTGCGGTTGTATCCCCGCCCGATAATCTTATCCTGATATACGATCACACAGCCAATGGGCACTTCACCGATCATATATGCCTTTTTTGCCTGTCTGATGGCCTCCTTCATATATTTTTCATCCGTACTCTGCATGGCTCCTCCCTGTTCACTTCCTTATGCGGCTGTGCGCATCATGTTATCTGTGCGGCAGATTTATCTGGCGCGCAGTATATCTTTATCGGTAACTGCTGAGTAGTTACGTTTATCGTACCATTCTTCTCACCTGCCGGCACCAGTATCCGAATGCTTCTTCTGTCAAGTCTTCCTCTTCCGAATCCGGCTTCATCTCATCTGCACCGATAAATTCCGGGAAGCCAAAACCGTACGCAGCCCTTGCCTCCTTTGGGTGGTATATGCCAGGCACTCCAAGCCTTAGAATCTTCCCGTCATCAAGAAGAACAAGATATCCATAATTGTGATATCCGTGCAGGAGAAAATTATTATTAGCAAGACGCCATTCACAGCGCGGAAGTCTGGCAATGTCTCCCCTCTGTATCTTCGTCATCTGCCATGGGGATGTCTCCCCGCAGGCCTCTCTCTGCATAGACATCTGAGATTGTGTTATATCCGCTCCTTTTGACATAGCTTCATCTTCCGCTCTTTTTCCGTCCGGCTCTCTCTGGGTCCGCCCGGCCTCTCCGGCAGGAGTCCCAGTCTCCATCTGCTCCTTACCTCCGGCCGTTTCTTTCTCAGCCTGCTCTTTCTCTCTGTCCGGTTCCTTCATTCTCTGCTCTTTCCTGTCCAGACCCGCCTCTCTGACCGGATCCTTCTCCCACACTTCTTCCTCTGCACCCGCTTCTCTCTCCGCCCGGATTTCCTCTTTCACTGGTTCCCTTCTCCGCCACTCTTCCTCCATCTGCCTGGCTTCTCCGACTGGTTCCCTTCTCCACCGCTCTTCCTCTATCTGCCCGGCTCCTCTGTCCATTCCTCTTCTTGGATCTTCTTCTCCCATCTGCCTGGCTTCTCTGTACGGCTCTCTCCTTTGCTGCTCTTCCCCCATCCGCCCAGTCTCTCTGACCGGCTCTCTCCTTTGTTGCTCTCTCTCCATCCGCCTGGTCTCTATGCCTGGCTCCCGCCTTTGTTGCTCTTTCTCCATCCACCCGGCTTCTCTGTACGGCTCTCTCCTTTGTTGCTCTCTCTCCATCCACCCGGGCTCTATACCTGGATTTCTCCTTTGTTGCTCTCTCTCCATCTGCCCGGCTTCTCTGTCCGGCTCTCTCCTTTGTTGCTCTCTCTCCATCTGCCTGGCTTCTCTGACTGGCTCTCCTCTCCGGTGCTCTTCCCCCGTCTGCCCGGCTTCTCTAACCGGCTCTCTTCTCCGGCTCTCTTCCTCCGTCTGCCCGGCTTCTCTGTCTGGCCTTGTCTCTGCGTACCCTTCTCCTGAATCTGTTTCTTTCTCGTCCCGTTCTTCCTCTCCTGTGGTTTCTTCTTCCTGTCCCGGCAGGCTGTTCGCTGTATCAATCCGTATCCTTTCTACGTCAACAGGCTGATCCTCCCACACAGCTGCAAAGGTACGGCCATTTTTATCCTTTAAAAGCATTCCGCCTACGGAATCATAATTTTCTTCTCCCCCGGTGTCCTCATTTGTATACCGGAGCCTGTAATTCACAGACGGACCCATAAAGGCAATATCTCCCTGGTGAGCCCCTGCAAATCCGCCGTCCTCCTTCCAGAACAGATACACCTTAAGTGCATCGCCTCCTGAAAGACGGAGCCCCTTTCCATGAATATGCAGAGTACTCTCCTGTGCACCCTGCTCTACATTTACAAATCCTACATTGCGTATCCTTTTTCCCTGTTCATATTCATACAGATAGCGAATAAATCGTTTCAATGCTGCACTCCCAGTACCGTATCATTTATCACAATCTATTCCGTACAAGTAAAAAAAATTACACAATCGCCTTTAATTCCTGATACAATCTTTTCGCATAGCTGTCTGTCATGCCGCAGACATAGTCGGTCACCAGAAGAAGGCGCAGATACAGCCTCTCCACATCCGGCTTTCCATCTGCATGATAATGGTATGCTTTTTTATAATTACTGGAGATAAATGATACCATCCGTTCGTCAATGGAATCCAGCCTCCCGTCTGCATCATCATACTTTACAATTGCACCGACAAACCGGTCCATAAGAAAGTTAATCATTGCCGCCTCGGCAACCTCCATCCGGAAGATCGTCTCTGACGTAAACACTTCACGGTATGCCAGCTCTCCCAGGACATCCATAAGCTTCTCTGCCCATGTACCATGGAACAGATCATACGGATATGAACCATCCATAATCTCTCTATAATGATCTGTAAACCCCTCTGTTGCACTGTTTATGAGAAATCCCTGCACCCGGACAATCCAGTTTTTTACCGCATACTCCTCTGGATTCTCCTTTTGCTTATCCTTTCCCCGCACATAGAGATCCCGCAGCCTGTCCGCAGGCATAAAAGGACAGTCCTCCTGCATATTCTCCTGTACGTCCAGAAGCACCTCCAACAATTTATAGTAGCTGATGAATCCCTTTACATATGCATCCTCAATATCTGCCGTCTTATAGGCAATGTCATCTGCGGCCTCCAGTATGTAGGCAAGGGGATGCCTGCTGCCGCATGTACCTGTCTCCCGTTCGATTTCCTTAAAAATATCCTCATCCGCATAGTAATAGCCCATCTTTTTATTCTTAACATCATCTGCGGCCTCACGGATCTCCGTCGAGGCTGACGGATATTTTATAATTGTACTCAGAAGCGCATACGTGAGGTTCATTCCCTGCTCATCCACAAGAAAATGAAGTTTTGTCACCAGTCTCAGTGCCTGTGCATTTCCTTCAAAATGATAAAAATCCTCTCTCATCTGAGGTGTCAGCATCTGCTCCACCGATTCTCCATGGTAAGTGATCAGAGGAAGATTTTTCTCAAACCACTCTCTGATCGCCGTCTCGCCGAAATGCCCGAAGGGCGGATTCCCGATATCATGTATCAGGCCTGCACACTGGAGAATGTTACAGATATCCTCCTTCATAACAGGCGTAAAATCCTTATCCATTTTCCGGATCAGGATGTTTTCTCCTATATTCTGCCCGAGGGACTTTGCAAAGGATGATACCTCCAGGGAATGGGTAAGCCTTGTCCGGATAAAGTCACTCTTATCCAGAGGAAATACCTGTGTCTTATCCTGCAGTCTCCGGAAAGATGCACTGCCGATAATCCGGTGATAGTCCTTTTCGAATTCGCTCCTGAGATCTGTTTTTCTATTTATTTTTTCTGATGCCCCGCGGCTTCTCCTGACTGATAATAGCTGCTTCCAGTTCATGTGTCCTGTCTCCCCCGCCGGCTAGTCCAGGTAGATCGGAGAAACATAATCTTTTCCAAGCAGCGCCTTCTTACGCTCCTGGTAGCCAAGAAATGCCCACTCCGTCATATCCGTCCATCTGTGATCCGCACGGTCATATACCTGCACATACCCGATTCTGTCGGGATGCATCCGCACACTGTTCGTCTTGTATTCCCTTCCGGTATAGGGATTCACATCACCAAGCTCCGTATCTTCATCATCATCAAAGACACCTTCATTTGCAATATACAGTTCTTCATCAGGTTCATACCCGGATTCAAAGAACTCCCCGTCATCCCCTGCATCCTCTCCGGAGTAGACCTCATATTCCCCGCCTGCTTCAGGCCCGTATCCTCCGGCCTCTTCCTCCGGCTCTTCTCTTTTATTACGCTGCAGATAGGACATAAAGCCCCTGGGCTTTTCCTCCTGCTCCTGTGCGCTGTGTCCTTCCCTGGCTTCTGCCTCCAACGCCTCCACTTCCGCCAGAAGCTCCTCCACCGTACAGGAAGCATCCTGCTTTTCTGAATCTGCGTATTCCTCTGGATATCCTGCCGTCTCTGCTCCTCTCGCATCCCTTACGCCTTCCTCCAGCTCATCCAGCCTTTTATGTATGTCAAGAATCTCCCCTACTGTAATGTCTCTTTCCTTTGACGACAATGAGGCTGCCGCCCGGGGCTTCGGCTTCTCCTTTGCTGTCCTTCGTGCTGCATGGCCGGCAGCCTCGGTATCCTCCTCTAAAATGCTAAGATATAGCGGACATCCCAGAATTCCTGCAATCATACGCATATCCTGCTCCTGGAAATTATCTCTTGACAGCCTCTGGGTAAGGTTCTGCCTGGACATCTTCTTCCCTGTCTGCACCTCAATCAGCTCTGCAAGCTCCTTGATCGTCATTCCCTTACGGCTCAGCACAACCTTAACCTGCTCTCCAAATGTCAGCTCAAGCATCCTGTTCCCTCCTATTTCATTTTTATACCCACCCTCGGTATTATCGCTGGTAAACCATTTTATTTCCTGGTAAATTCCTGTTTTTCTAATACATTCTATCAAATCCGAAATCCCTCGTCAAGATTCCGCCGATGAAACGATAAAACCATTGTTACTATTCATGGCTCAGGAATGCGCTAAACTGCCGTGAATAGTAACAAACCATTGACAAAACACATAGAAAAACGGTACTATAAACGTGACTGTTCAACAGGTCTGTGTCTGTAACAGTTCAGACAGGTTCGGTTTATCATTACAAATACATACAGCAAGGAGTGGAAGACATATGATTATTGTATTAAAACCACGTACCACAAAACAGGATATTGTCCGCGTAGAAGACATGGTCAAGGCGCGCGGGCTTGACACTCATATTATTGAAGGTTCGGAGATGACGATCATCGGATGTATCGGTGATACCACCCGCATTGACATGAAGCTTTTTGAAGTGGATCCCGCGGTTACCAAGGTCATGCATGTGCAGGAGCCCTATAAGCTGGCGAGCCGTGCATTTCACCCGGAGGATTCCACGGTTGATGTCTCCGGCGTAAAGGTTGGCTGCGGACATCTGGCTCTGATTGCAGGCCCCTGCTCCGTGGAATCTACGGAACAAGTCCTGGCGATCGCCCAGGCCGCGAAGGAATCGGGAGCTAATCTTTTAAGAGGCGGCGCATTCAAGCCGCGGACAAGTCCCTACTCTTTTCAGGGCATGGGGCTTGAAGGCCTGGATATTCTGTGCGAGGCGAAGGCTGCGACCGGCCTCCCGATTGTAACGGAACTCATGTCCACAAAATATCTTGATAAATTTAATGAAAAGGTCGATCTGATCCAGATCGGCGCCCGCAACATGCAGAACTTTGATCTGCTAAAACAGCTGGGACAGATTGAACGTCCCATTCTTTTAAAGAGAGGACTGAACGCCACCTACGAAGAGTGGTTCATGTCCGCCGAGTATATTATGGCTGCCGGTAATGAGAATGTCATACTTTGCGAACGCGGCGTACGCACCTTTGAAAGCTATACAAGAAACACTTTGGATCTCCAGAGCATTCCGGTTGTGCGCAAACTTACACACCTTCCGATTATTGTTGATCCAAGTCATGCCGGCGGAAAATGGTGGCTTGTGGAGCCCATGGCAAAAGCGGCAATTGCTGCCGGGGCAGACGGCCTGATGGTAGAAGTACACAACAATCCCGAATGTGCCCTGTGTGACGGCGCCCAGTCTCTGAAGCCGAAAAAATACGATGAGCTGATCCGCCAGGTATCCCAGATTGCACAAGTAATCGGAAAAACCCTGTAAGCATACAGTTCCATAGCACTGGAAGGTTATTATGATGAAATTATATGTAAACTTAGAAAAAAACAGTTATCCAATCTATATTGAAAACGGGCTCCTGTCCGATGCCTGCCGGTATGTTTCAAAGGTATTTACCGGAAGTAAGATCATGATTGTATCGGATGATAATGTCTACCCTCTTTACGGGGAGGACTTAAAATCTGCACTATCCGGGCAGTACGAATGTCACTCACTCATACTGCCCCATGGAGAATCCACCAAAAGCTTCGAGAGTCTTCCCGCGATTTACAGCGCCATGCTCAAGGCACGGCTTTCACGGAGTGATCTCCTGCTTGCTCTTGGCGGCGGCGTTATAGGAGACCTTGCGGGTTTTGCCGCCGCAAGCTATCTGCGGGGCATAAAATTTGTACAGGTTCCCACCTCCCTTCTCGCCCAGGTAGATTCCTCTGTAGGAGGGAAGGTTGCCGTAGACCTTCCCCAGGGCAAAAACCTGGTCGGTGCCTTCTACCAGCCGTCTCTGGTACTGATTGATCCGCTCGTACTATATACACTTCCTGAGCGCTTTATTAACGACGGTATGGGAGAGGTCATCAAATACGGCTGTATTAAGGATCCGGATCTTTTTGCAGAGCTGGAAGCGCATCAGACCTTTGATGCCTTAAAAGCAAAGCTTCCGGCTGTCATCCAGCGCTGCGTGGATATCAAACGGATTGTCGTGGAGGAAGACCAGTTTGATACCGGGGAGCGCATGCTCCTGAATTTCGGACATACACTGGCCCATACCATCGAACAATATTACCACTATGAACGCGAAAGCCACGGTGAGGCTGTTGCCATCGGCATGTATCAGATTACACGGCTGGCGGAAGAAAAAGGACTGACCCCCACAGGAACAGCAGAACGGATCCGCAGGATACTTGTCTCCTACGGACTTCCCTTCTCGTGCGGACTGCCCTTAAAAGATCTGATAAAAGCCATTACCCTGGATAAGAAGAATATGGGTGGAAGCCTGAATGTCGTCCTGCTTCACGACATAGGAGACAGCTATATATATCCCACCTCTTCATCCTTTTTCACAGAAAATAACGGAGGAACCATAATATGAGATTAAAAGGAAAAATTGCAATCATCACCGGGGCCGGAAAAGGGATCGGCAGGGAGGCCGCTCTCAAAATTGCGGCAGAAGGTGCAACTGCCGTCTGCGTGGCAAGAACCCAGTCCGACCTTGATGAAACTGTACATATGATAGAGGAACAGGGCGGAAGCGCTGCTGCTCTCTCCCGCGACCTCACGGATGCCGCCCAGGTCCAGTCCATGGTTGATGCTGTCCTTAATAAATATGGCCGCATTGATATTCTGATCAATAATGCCGGAGGCTATCCCTCGGAGATCTACGATAAGGTGAGCAGACAGGCGATCAAGATCTGGGAATGGAGCGAGGCCCAGTGGGATCAGATCATCAAGACAAATTTAAAAATCCCATTTTTATGTATCAACAAGGTCGTACCTGTTATGATCAGGCAGGGCGGCGGAGAGATCGTAAGTGTATCCTCCCGCATGGGACGCATCGCATCACAGATGGGGGCATATGCTGTCGCCAAGGGCGGAATTATCACTCTGACAAAGACTACCGCCATTCAGACACAGGAATATGGAATCCGTGCAAATGCTGTAGCCCCGGGCATTGTTGACACTCCCGGACAACGTGTATACAACCACAACGTCGGACAGGATGATGTCAAGATGGGAAGCGCTTCCTCTGTAGCAAGTGCAATTCTATATCTGCTCTGTGATGCTCCGCAGGTTATGACAGGCCAGGTGCTGGATCTGTTCACCACGGTTTAGAAAATGTGAATGCCCGTATGGAGATAGTTACATTTTGTTAACAATTAATTTTCTTTTTCAACACAGTTTTATCACATTTTCTGCCTATACTATAATTGTTCGAAAGAACAAAATAATTTTCTTTTTCATAACTTTTTCCTCAGGACTGCAGCCTCCCAAACTTGCAGTCCTTTAAAATGCTCTTTTTCCCATTCATCAAGATACCCCCTTGTATCCTCCTTTAAAGAATTCAGAAGCTCCTGCTGTCTTTCGATCAGCCCGGACATCTCAGAATCAGCTCCCAGGCAGCCTTCCCTCATGCTTTCCAGCCTCCGGCAGCAGCCGTCAATCTCCCTCTCCTCTTCCTCCGCCTCTTCGAAAAGCTTTTTTCTTCTCTTTCTCAGATCTTCTGCTCTTTCCATAATGACATGCTCCTTTTTATCCAAAAATAGCTTGCGAATAGTTCCTAAGCACCCTGAGATCATGTTTTTCATGAAAGCATGATCTCAGAACGCATGGCCTGTTGATGCCTGCATCATGATATCTGGATATATACCGTAATCCCGAGAATTCTGGAATATTCTTCTTCCTTTTTCTCTTTTAATTGATTCAGGTATCCCCGTTTTTCCCTCATATGATCTCCGGGCAGGATATTTCCCTCCTCATCGTATTCCATACAGTCTGTAATCCCAAGCACCAGTGCCTGGTTTGGGATCACCGGCTCTCTCCCTGCCTCCTCCGGATACAGGAAGCCTCCTCTTTCCTCTCTTCCGGCAGGCCCCCTTACTCTGATTACCTCCGGGTAAGTTTCCTTTACCATCTGTTTTAACTCTTCTGTTACTGCCGTGTCTCCTGTCCTGAGGCAGGTCTTGAGCATCTCAAGCTGCTTCTCACTAAGATATTCGATGTACAGATTATTTCTCAGATACAGAAACTCAAGGCCCATGGACGACTCCCTTTCATACAGGTTCTTCTCCCCCGGCCTGTGGCTTACGAAGCCCAGCTCACTGCTCCCAAGCTCTCTGTCCAGCGCCCTAATATCCAGTGCCTCCAATAGATAAGCATCCAGGTTCGCCCTGTACACGGCCTGCAGGCACAGATAATAGCTGCTGATCTCATCCCCCTCTGCCAGTCCCTTTTCTCTCATCAGCCCATGATGATAACGATATATGAATCCATTATTTACAACTTCCTCTTTTTCCGGGATATAAAGCTCTCCGGCAAGCCTGTACCTGCTCATGTCTTCCTCCTTTCCTGCATAACATTCCTTCTGGCAGCACCAGAGCGATACTGTCAGAGTTCCTAAAACAAAAATACAAAAGACTACTCTAATCAAACCTGACTGACTGAATCTGTATATATGCATCTGCTTCACACTCCCCTTCTGGACAGATTCCCCGAAAATCCGGATTTTCGGGATCTATGTAGTATTTTTTCCCCCATGAGGATACGGTGATCTTTCCGTCACCGGTAAGGCCTGTCACTGTCATTGCGTGCCCCCCGTCCATCTGGACCACCCTCCCACTGGTATCCTCCAAGATCACCGGGTGGGTGCTGATGATCACCCGGTTTCCCTTTTCTGCCTCTTTCTTACACCTTTGATACACATTCTGTGCACTGCACTCAATATTTTTGATTTCCCCCTTTATGCCATATGCCTTCATATATCTTTCAAACCGGTAGATCCGTTTTTCTCTCGTGGTGCCGATGCCCCTTGTCTCCGAAAGGTCCTCCTCTGTGTCGTAGATATCATATCTGTCCCACACATCCCCCTCCTCATTATGATTATCACTGGCGCAGTACAGGTCAAGCACGAGCCGGTCATAATTCACATATTCTTTTCCGGACGCAGTTTTTGAAAAGAGGGGAAAGCCAAACACCTTTTCAAACTCTTCTTCCTTTCCCCTGTATTCGTCCACAATGATATTGGCAAATGCCACATATCCGCAGCCTTCGCTGTTCAGCTTTTCCAAAAATCTTGTAATCTCCTCGTCTGTGTAATCTTCATATTCCTCATAGCTGTGTATCAGCTCCCTGATGTACTCCCTGTCCCCATTTTGTCCGAGCATCCAGGCGGCCCCTGGACCCTCCTGACTTCCGCCATACTCCTCAAAGCTCATGGCCAGGCGCAGACTGGCATTGAGAATCTGGTTCCGCCAGGATGTATCCTTTTTGTGTCTGTAGGAGCCATCCTGAAATGCTCCGGCAATCTGAGTCAGACCTGTTTTTACTGCAGAGACTATTTCCTCTCCCCCTGCAAACAGTCCTGCCGTTCCTGATGCAATCGCATCAAAGCTTTCTGCCTTTCTTACCCACTTTTCATAGAGGCTCTGTCCCATATCTGCCAGTTCACTGTACTTTTCTGCCTTTCGGCTGTAATACAGATAAGTAAAGGGATCGCAGGATGTTTTCATCTTATCCCGGAGCATTGCTTCATTTGTCTCATAGCTTTGTTTTGTACTCAGTGCATTTTCCATCTGGAGGAAGATGTTTTCCCCGTCCAGCACTTCCTCTCCAACCGAATCCTCCAGTTTCTTAAAATCCTGCATATCCGAAAGGTTTGCTGCCTTTAAACCTTCAATAATAATCATATAATCCTGAAGCTGCCTCTTTAACGCATGGAAGGACAAACTTTCCAGCTCATCTGCCAGAGAAAAATCATTGATGCTTTTGCTAACTACATCCAGTGCCTTATTGTCCTGCTCCATCCGGTGCACTGCTTTCTGACACTGTTCCTTCATACTCGCCGGATTCAGGTAATCGCTTCTCTGCATAAGAATCCTCCCCTTATTCTGCTGCCCTGATTGTCATATGCCTGCTTCCTGTCTTCGCTAGCTCCCCCATCATCTCATCAAACTCTGTGAAAGCTACGTTCAGACTCCTGATATTTCGAACCTCCTGGTCCAGGGCGCTGCCCAGTTCCTCCACACAGCTCTGTGATCTTCCATATGCTGCCCTGCCATTTACATTTGCTGGTATGGTCGTTCTGGTATCCTGCGGCACTAATGGGGAATTTCTGAAATATCCTGCCGCACTCTCAATCCGATCGGCGCTTTCACCTGCCTGATGCTGATTTACCCGGATCTTACCTGCCATATACTCCTCCTTTCATTACTATTCGCGGCCCAATGTCATTTAGTTAAGCCAGTACACAGCGTCTGACATGATGTAGTTCTCTTAAAGACCGTTGGAAAACGCCGGCACTTAGCGAGGTTTTTCACGAGCTTAGTACCGCTGCGTTTGGAACCGAGCGAAAGCGTGTCTGAAAGAGAACTACATCATGTCAGACGCGTCCGGCTTAACTAAATGACATTGATTCACGGCCCGTAAGGCCGCTCATAGTATACTTACTTTACACTGCTTCCGGCAGCCGGACTCTCCTGTAGACGCCATTCCGGAACAACAGCCCGTCGCCATGCTCCGGCAGTTCCCTCATACCCGGAACCGGAAATATGGGCATCAGTCCCTGGGCGCTTAATACAAGTCCGTCAGCCGCCTGCTTTACCATCTTGTTCACCTCATCCATTCCCCTGGCCCTGGCTGCATGAACCGTGATAATGCATGTGATTCCAAGCGCACACCCTTCCTTTAAGAGCTGTGCCGTCTGTTCCAGGTTCTCCTTCATAAGTTCTGTAAAATCATCCACATCATCAATCAGAACCGTACAGAACGGCATCTCACCCATAATTGTCCTGGGGTTTTTGTCCGGGCATTCTTCCAGCTGTCTTTTTACCAGAAGGCGTCTCCTGTCGATTTCCTCTGCAATCTCTTTCCTGAATACAGCCGCTTCCTCCCTGTCCTCTATATACAAGACATTCTGCTTTCCCCTGTAGTAGTAAAGTTCCATTCCTTTCGCGTCAAATATATAGGTTCTTCCCCGGGAAGTTGCCTGGGACGCAAGCACCCTCGCCATGTTGGTCTTGCCCGACCCGGCATTCCCTATAATAATGAAGGGACCGGCGCATCTGTCAAACCCCTTCCCTGTCACCTCTTCCACATCCAGGCCAACCAGGTAATCATTTCCGGTATTTTCATAATTTTTCAGCATGTCAGCATAAAGCTCCTCTGGAAGTACAGGAATATGCGGCGCTTCTTTTCCCGGATAGAGTCTCTTTATCTCCCTGACCAGTCTTTTCAGAGCCTTGATGTATGCCATATCATGTGTACAAGGAGCCATGACGCACAGCTGCACTGCATGCACATTCTCATCATTTACAAATGCGCGCCCCCTGATCTCAGACTGCCTGTACCCAGATCTTCCCACCATAAGAAATGCCTCATTTTCATCATAATTATATCCGGCGAGCCTGGTCTTAAAGTTATTCAGTGTGGCCTGCCTTATGGCATTCATCCTCGTAGCTGCAACGGCCATATAGATTCCAAGACCCGCACCGTCCCGGGAAAGCTTCGTAAAAAATTCTTCCTCCTCTATCCCGGACTCTCTCACGGCATCAAACTGATCAACCGCTACGATAATGGTTTTTAAGGGTGTTCCTGACAGTTCTCCGTATACCCCCGCAGAAGGCGCGGCATACCGCGCAAGCATCTTTTTACGTGCTGCCATCTCCTCTGTCATCAGCTTCTTAAATTTCCAGTACCGCTCACTGTCATCAAGGGAAATATATTCTGCTGTATGGGGAAGCTCCTTAAGAGGCATCAGACCGCTGTTCCCATAATCCAGAATATAAAAATTCATGTCATCCACATCTCTTAGAAGAGCAAGACTTACAAGCAGGGTTGTAAGAAATACCGTCTTTCCGAAGCCCGGCGACGCCACAAATAAGAGATTCCCGTCCCTTACAAAGCTATGGGTGAAGTCCTCCTGCTTCTGCTGCTCTGGAATATCAATTTTCCCGATACAGACAGCCGGCAGCTCCTGGCTTCTTTTTCCCGAAAGCCATGTCATCTCACCGTTTTCATCTACATAAGGGCTTACAAGCATCTCCGGTAATGGCAAAAGCCATGGCTTCTTTACCTTTACATAGACTTCGGATTCACAGATCTTCCGTATGTGCTCCACCACCGCCTCAAGCTGTGTCCCTGCACCGAAGTTTTCTTTCCTTCCCCCGCTCAGGTCCTGATTCACCAGCTCGCCCTGCCCAAGCTCATTGATCACATAGATGCGGTCATCTGTTATACACTCCTCTCCGCCCCGCACATAGACGGCACTGCTTAAGGCTGACTGGAACATTTCATAGATCTCATTATTCCCAACCTGGAGATATGCCCGTCCTGGAAGAGTGATATCTGCGGCATCTGGCGTCCTTAAGATCTCTCTGCTGTCGCTTTCGTCCTGCACCTTCAGACACATCCTAAATCTGCTGTTGCTCCAGATCTGTTCATCTACCACTCCGGCCGGCTTCTGTGTCGCCAGGATGAGATGAACCCCCAGGCTTCTTCCAATACGTGCCGCAGACACCAGTTCCTTCATAAAATCAGGCTGCTCCCTCTTAAGCTCTGCAAACTCATCACTGATAATGAAAAGATGTGGTACTGGCTCTTTCGCCGTTCCTTCTTTGAATAATTGCATATACCCATTTATATGGTTTACTCCATAGCTTACAAACATCCTCTGCCTTCTAAGCAGCTCCGCCTTCACAGATGCCAGCGCACGCATACTTCCCCCCATATCCAGATTCGTAATCGTACCCAGGTGATGGGGAAGCCCCTGGAACAGGTTCGCCATTCCCCCTCCTTTATAATCAATCAGAAGGAAACCCACCTCATGGGGATGAAAATTGACTGCCAGGGACAGGATATACGTCTGTATAAGCTCTGACTTGCCCGAGCCGGTCATCCCCGCCACCAGGCCGTGGGGGCCATGCGCCTTCTCGTGAAGGTTCAGATACATGACATCCCCTTCTGAACGCATTCCCAAAGGTACTGCAAGGCTTTTGTGGGACTGTCCTCTTTTCCATCTTTGCCGGATCCCAAGTTCTTCAGGATGCCGGACCTTATACATCTGAAAAAAAGTAACGTTTTTTGGAATACATCCTGTAATCCCCTGTTCATGTTCCAGCACGCTCAGATCCCTCGCCATCCATTCAAGCTTTGCCTTCTGGGCCTGATACAGCTCAATCTTCTGATTTTTGTATACCTTTTCCTCCAGAAGCAGCAGACCCTCCCTGGAATTTTCAAGAAGAAGCACAGTCCTGGCATACTCCGGGAGGCTGGTTCTCTCATGACTGGTATAGATCATGGAGAACCCCATCTTCTGTCCTTCCATACACAGATACTCCATAACTGCATGTCCCATAATCAGAGATGGTTCGTCAATGATAAACAGATAATGCGGAGAAAACCGGTTGTCCTTCTTTCCCTCTTCAAGCCGGGCGGCCCTCCCTTTTAGTATCCGGCTCATACTCCCAAGCACAATATCCCTGGTCCGCTCTGAATGCACCATCCCCAGCACATTCAGGGCTTCGATCCGCATATGAGGAAGCCAGCGCATCCAGGAAAATTCTTCCTCATATCTCTCGTCATATACCACAATCATCTGAAGATCATGATAGCTCTGAAAAAAAGCCGCCTGTGCCGCTATGATCCGGATCTGCTGGTGCAGAACTTCTTTTTCTCCTGCCATACCGAGGTTCGCCTTTTTCAGATCAATGATCTTCGGCTTATCTATTACTGAAAACTTCTGCCCAAGCTCCCTTAAGGTACCTGTCAGCCTGTCCTCCTCGTCATCCCATCCCCGTTCCCTGCATTCAATCCGGAAGCTTGTGCCGCCTCTTCCATGCCCGATTACCACAGTCAGGAAATCATCATCAGACGGCACCCGTTCATAGATCCGGCTGTCGTATTCCTTCACCATCCTGCAGATCCTGTCCGTATCCGGATACTGGTACTGATACACCTCCCATTCATTTACATAAGCTCTGGCAAGTTCCTTCTGTTTGCTCCACATATAGGCAATATACCGTTTCTCCTTTCCCTTGTTTTTTTCTGTCAGCTCTCTCTTGTCACGGAGATACCGGATGCCGGAAAACACAGCTGTCATTCCGGTTGCCGAAACAGACATCAGCATATAGACTCCCCTGCCAATCAGAAATCCGACTGCTGTAGTTACTGCTGTCATTCCAAGAGGCGGCAGCACGGTCATAAGAAGTCCCTTCTTATCCTGCCTTTCCTCTCCTTTCGGAAGCTCCATAAGAATTCTTTCCTCAGACAGCCTCTTCACAAGCCTCGGCGACCTTTTATAGACTGGAAAGCTGTCAAATGGCCGCTCTGGCAGATGTCTTTCAAAAAGCACTGTTCTATACAGCTCCTGCGAGCCCTGAATGGAAATCCGGTCCTCCCATACCTCAAGCTTTATGTATTTCAAAAACAAAATATCCCCTGGGCACAGCTGAAAATCACCTGGCCCAAGCCTCCCCTGGTTAAGATACAGATGCTCTTCCGCTGCGGCTTCAAAAAACACCTGCATGTTCCTGATATACAGCCGGCTTTCAAGAACCGGGATCAGAATATCTGCCTCTGGTCCTGATGAGACAGTAACATCCTCTCCTCTGTCAAATACATGTGTTTCCCCGTCAAGGTAAAACACCTCTTTTCCATCTTTTATTCTCCATAAACTCCCGCAGTCATCCCATCTGTCATCTTTCACCGGACGCTCCCAGTAGCCGTCCTGCGTCTGTACGAGTAGATACCTCATCATTCTCTGTATACACCTTCCTCCCCGTCCCCGGCAGAGATGCCAAGCTCCTGTGCAAGAGCCCTGATCTCCTTCATTAGTCTCTGCTGTCTGTCCCTTTTCTCTTCGCCGGACAGTTCCCCGTTCTCTTCTGTCTGATCCAGCTCCTGCATATAGGCATACAGAAGCAGCTGGTCATCTGACATTTTCATCGCAAGATTCTCTGCCTCTTTTATCTCCAGTCTTCCAAGGTGGATCCAGTAGTCCAGCACCCCATCACTGGACTGGCAGTTGATCCTGCTTAAAATACTCTCCTTGTCCTTTACGCTAAAATGATCCACAGCCTCTCCCTGTATATATGCTGCTGCGAGCATAACCTTCTGTATGTATGACAGCTCCTTTGTACTGAATGTCTGAAGCTCATCAATCATCGCTGTGTAGTCCTTCCTGATATATGCCTCATTTGCTGCCATAAACCTTTCCTGTCTGGGCATGTAAAACACAAGTCCATATACTGCGCCTGCCCCAAGCAGGACCATGAGCAGGGCAGATATCACACTATAGATCTTCAGCCCTTTATACCGTCTTTTTCCCACCCTGCACATGTTCCGCTTTTCCTCCTCCAGCACCTGTTCCAGATACTCCGACAGGAATGCCTTTTCCTCCCTTACCGTCTCCGGCTCAAAGAGTCCTGCCTCCCCGCTCCTCCCTTTCAGAATCTCATAGCCGCCGGACAGATAGTCTTCAAAGCTCCTTGAACCTTCCAGTATATATCCTGCCAGTGCCTGATACTCCTTTAAAAAGCGCTGCTGCCTGCTTCTTTCCTGATCAGAGGCAATATCCCGCATCATCACCCTGACGCGGCCTGAGATATCATAATACAGATTTTCTGGAGAAAGGGAGAAATCATACTGCTGATGCAGTCTTACAAGCTCCCCCGCCTGTAAGAGGCCCAAAAGCTTCTTTTCCTTTCCCACTCCCTTAAGCTCCTCAAATGGCCGCATCCCGCGAATATCAAAATTCATGCAGACAGTCTCCTTTTCTTCCTCAATTCTTAATGGAAGAAGGAAAAAGTCTTCCCGCTCCAGCCTTCTGTAATCATAGCCCGGCTGCGCTCTTAAAGCCGTCTTCGGCACCCTGACCTTCATATCACGCCCTCCTTGTCACCTCTGATTACAGAATCCCCAGTACATCCCCTCCATAAATCCTGCCCTGCCGGAATGTCAGCATCGGATTCACATATCCTTCCTGCCGGAAGGAATACACTCTGATCTGCCCCTCATGTCCAACCGGTTCAAAATAACCGTTCTTAAGGAGCTCCCTGTAAACCTCCTGAATCCTCTGCTCTGGTTTAATCATCACATCTATTCCCCTGTATTCTCCCTGCTTCCCTGACTGTCCGGAAATTGTCAAAATCATCCATACACCCCCATAAATCACTTTTTACATTTCTCTCTTTTTCTTTACTGCCCTTTTCCATCTTCTGAAAATCATGAAAAGGAAAAGCACTATCCAGGGTGCGATGAGCCCTGATACAGATACTGGTGCCGAATCCCCACACACCTCCTCACCCTGGTCCTCCCTGACGACATTCACGGTTTCTTTGCTGACTGTAAATACTCCCCTGCGGATTTCTCCCAGAAATATTTCATCTCCGTTCCCTGGAGTCTCAAAGACTACCTTTCTGATGCTCTTAAGCTCCTCCTTCCCCTTTCTTCTGGCCTTCTGCATTTCCAGGCCTGTCTCTTCTGCCAGCGCGTCGATCTGGTACTTGTCACACAGAGGCAGACCACCCCTCCTCTCCTCCTCCAGAACCTCCGGTTCCAGCAGAAGCTCCCAGTCTTCAGTTTCTGCCCGGCTCTGTCCCTGCTCCTCCCAGCGCTGCATGGTTCTATCCCCGGTTGGCTGCTCCTGCTGCCTGGTCGAATTCCGCATACTGCTGTGCATTGGCCACCACACCCTGACCGATTGCGCTAATCAGCTCGCGCATGGCCTCAAAGCTTGGCGCCATCTCAGAAACCCTGGCGGCAAAGCCTTCATATCCGCTCCCTTCCCACAGCTCAGGAAGCTGATGATTCACCACATCATTCAGATAATTCTGAAGTGCGGTCACATCCTCAGTGTGACTTCCGATCTCACGTCCTCTGACAATTACATCCTCTGTATTCATCCTAATACTCATTTCTTTTCCTCCTTGTTTTCTTTAATCTATGAGCAGACCTGTCTGAACTGTTCATTTGTTTTCCTCTGCGTATGTCTAAGACAATCTGTGCTGCCAGAGCAAGCACCACCAGACCTGCCATCACAGATACAGCTGTCCATGGAAACTTATAGTCCTCCTTTTCCACCCGTTCCTTCACATACTGTACTACACCTCCTGCAGCAGTCTCCTGGGACTGGTCCGCAGTCATAATGGGGCTTGCCATAAACTGGCACACCTGTGTATTCTCTGCACTCCCAAGCCTTGTGTAGAGCAGCTTACGTGAAAAGTGATCCAGGACAGTCTGATTTACCAGGCTGGTTTCCTCTTTGATCTTTTTTGCCTCGCTTAAACCATCTTCTACAGCCTCATCTGACTTCTCCTTCGCTTCTTCGATCTGCTCTTTCAGACGTGTTACATGCTCTTGTGCTACTTTTGCAGTTTTGTCTGCGTACTCCTTATGCTCCAGATTATTTTTTGTAAGAGCCTCCTGCATCAGCGTGTGGTTTTTCACAAGCTCGTCCATATTCCTGGTTACAAACTGGTCGCTTACCTGAGGGCGGAATGAGGCGAGCTGTTCCTGATAGACTGTTACCGAAGCTGTCTCCTCTTCGTACCTCTCCATAAGCTCCTTCTTTACATTCTCTGCTTTTCCTTCCACCGGCTCTATATACTCCCTTTTTACCAGATCCTTTATTTTCTCCTCATCCAGGTCCTTTGCCTCCTCCACCTCTTTTAAAAGAGAATCAATCTGCCCGCTGCTGTCGTCTGCCATGGAAGCACATAGCCTCTGGTTCCCCTGCTCATCTAATACTGGCTGGTCTTCATCATCATATAGAAGTCCGGGCTCCCCTGTAAGCTCCCAGGCACTGTCTGCCTGCGTGCACTCTTCCCTGATATAATCAGTAAGTGTTCCAGGATCTCCACTGTACGTAAGCCCCCCTGTATCCTCAGCATAGGAGAATGTTATAGAAGGAAGTTCCTTCTCCTGTTCCTCCTGCTCCAAGGTCAAAACAAGATTTCCCTGCGTATCGTATTCCAGCTGAAATGCTGGCAGATTCTGTTGAATGTCTGACAGATACTGCTGTCTGATTTCCTTGATCTCTGCAGTAAGATTTGTATAATAGATTCGATTTGACTGCTCCAGTCTTCTTTTTAGCTCTTCGTTTGTGTCCTTAAGGTCTTTTAGCTGGCTGCTGATGCTTTCTCTGTCCGGAGCGTCCCCTGCCTGTTTCGAAAGCTCCTCAGCAAGCTCTGCTTCCGCTCTCTCTGTAATGGATTCCCCTTCCTCATCTACTGTAATCTGGATCTCCGCCGCCTGTGCGGACAATTCTTTTAGCAGGCCCGATAAAGCAGTGCCCCCTTCCTGCAGCCTGGCAATCTGAGACTGGATGTCATGGACGCATCTCAGGTATTCCTCATCAATGGCACCTGCAAGCTCCGTATTTTTTGCTGTATAGCCAGAGAGGTTCAGCACCTCTGCCGTACTCTCCTCCTGCCTCATCTGAGGAACCTCTACCAGGGCCACCAGATCCTGGGGCTTGATGCGGTCGATTGCCGCCTTGTCTCTTGCATCATTTTCCATAATATTTTCTGCACTGTCCTGCGCCTCATGAAACTCCTTTAACACGTTATTCACATACATATAGCTGAGATTATTGTTCATGGAGTCCAGATAGCTCAGCACACTGTAGAGAAGCTCATACTGTGTTTCGCCTGAGCAGGACTTATTAACCGCATATTCCAGCTGTGATACCTGGGGCGTCGTATTGATGCTTTCCACATTTTTGGAAAAAACTGCCGGAATGATGATATATGCACCGAATCTTCCGGACCTGAGCCCGTTTCTTGCAGCCTCCAGGGATGCATATTCAAAGTTTGTACCTGGAAACCGGGAAATTCTTTCTGCATAGTTCACCCGCTTTCCCTTTTTTGAAACTCCTTCATCCAGATTTACCACTGCAATTCTTTTTGATTCCTTTTCCCTGGCAGAGACACGGTCAGTGATATTATAATCTTCCGTAAATACGCCTCTTAAAGTCCAGGTACTAATACTGCAGGCAAGCGCCAGTCCCATAATGGGAAAAAGCTTCATAATTGCCTTTCTGTATTTCATTTTCTCCTCCCTTCGTATAACTGTCCGGTACCTTCACAGTTACATACACTGAGTAATTCTCCTTTCGCTTTCATTGTCCTACAGCTGACAAATACCTCTGCAGCTGTCTTCCTTGTACGAATACTTAACTAACACTGGGTTTAAAATGAGGTTGAAGACCGCGAATCCTCAACGCAGACTACTGTTGCTTGATTTGACCAAATCAGATCCATATAACGTGTTGAACAACACTATATGTATGTGAATTGTATCTTACACGAATTCATTTAAATTGTCAACCGGATATTTCTTTAAGTTTTCCTTAAGGTTATGAACCGCGTAACATTCAAGATCCCTTCACTGTTACAAATTGCAACATAATTTGCCATTTATTTCCTTAATATTTTATAATGGTAATATGTGCAGAACGCGCAGTCTGGCGCATTTCAAAGCCATGAACCGGAGCACTCGGTGCAGAGCCGGAAGCGCTGAACAGTTACAAATCTATTTTACAAGGAGGTCACAATATGACACAGACAAAAATCTTTGCCGCGGAAATGTCCTGTACCGCTAAAACAGAGCCCGCCCTAAAGCCCACAATCACCGTAACTCCCGCCACCAGGCGCTCTATGCAGAATGCTGCCCAGTTAAAGACTCAGACCAATATTCGTGTAGCTGCCTACTGCCGTGTTTCCACCAGCGACGAAGGACAGCAGACCTCCTACACACGTCAGAAAAGCTTTTATTCCACTCTGATCAGCGAACACCCTGGCTGGACCCTTGCCGGAATCTACGCAGATACTGACGCATCCGGCACAAATACAGACCACCGCTTAGACTTCCAGCGTATGATCGAGGATTGTAAAAACGGGAAGATTGACTATATTATTACAAAATCAATTTCCCGCTTTGCCCGCAATACGGTAGATACGCTAAATTATGTCCGGATGCTGAAACAACTCAGTCCTGCCATAGGGATTTATTTTGAAAAGGAAAATGTAGATACCTTAAACGCCACCGGAGAACTACTTCTAACCATTCTTTCTGCCCTTGCCCAGGACGAGAGCCGTTCCATCTCGGACAATGTACGCTGGTCCTATGCGAAAAAATTCCAGTCCGGCATTGCCCATTGCAATCTAAAAGGTATGATGGGATATGACAAAGGCGAAAACGGCCAGTGGCTCATCAATGAGCAGCAGGCAGAAGTCGTAAGACTCATCTATGATTTATATCTCGCAGGAAACTCTGCATCCAAAATAGCACGGGAATTAAACAGCCAGGGAATCAAGACCTTATTCGGCAGGCAGTGGGAAGCCAGCGCCATCATGCGGATGCTGCGAAATGAAAAATACGCCGGAGACTGCGAATTGCAAAAGACCATTGTAAAAGATTTTCTGACTCATTACTCCTATAAAAATCTGGGGGAGGCTCCCAAGTATTATGTGCGGAATCACCACGCCCCAATTATTCCCAGGGAGAAATGGGATAAAGTGCAGATAATGATTGCAAGGCTTGACGGCACAAGGCGGCGCGGCTGCCCGGATCACGAAGAGCCGCAGAAGAAACGCGCTGTACCAGTAAAAGGGCGCACCTTTTACAATCTCTGCTGCGGCGAAGAGGTGAATGGCCACATCTGCAGCAGGCCCTTCTACCGGAATGTTTATAACCGTTCCATTTCCGGCTACAGTGACGAACGCTCCCTGAAGTCAGAAGCGCTTCGCACTGGTATTGATTTAAGCGGAAAAATGAGCGAAATATATAAATACACCTTTGCCGTCTGGCGCTGTGCAGGCCGTTTCGGGGAAAAGAAGGGGAATAAAATGATCCGCAGCGGGAACCACTCCTGCACAGCCCCTGTACTCTACGAAATCGCCCTGGAACAAAGCTTTATGGAGATGCTGTACAGACTAAAGCGTAATTACGAATCCGCCGGAAAACAAAGCGAACTCATAAAAAGCTGCGAGCAGTCACTGGATTACTCAGGCTCCGAACATCATTTAGATATAAAGACAAATTTTGAGTTGTTCCTGCCCTGCATCCTAAAGCTTCCAGAGCAAAACTCTGCCGGAATAAACATAAACGTCTTCGGCCTGGACTGCGAAGATACCCCACTGCGAAACACAGACGGCACACTCAAGACCTCTGTCTATCAGTCGCTAAAACACAATACCCCGCCCCCTGAACCAGAACATATAGCCCACGCACCCGATCTGCTGCCCTTTGACAGGGGAATCTATACTGCTTTTGTCGAAAAAGCAACCGTATATGGTGACACAATCGAATACCAGATGACCTTCGGCGGCAGACTGAAAAGCTCCGGAAACCAGCGAAAACTGGAACACTTCCAGGGATACCGCTCCTTCCCGGACGGACAGGCACAACTATTTTTAGACACATGGCAGGTCAGCAGCAGCACCATACAATACCGGCGGATGAAGAAGAAATAGCGAATTTGGGACGGGGTATTTTTAAAAATACCCCGTCCCAAATTCGAAAATGCCCTGTCCCCAATTCGCGCCCCTGCCTACATCCGCAGCCTGAACGTCCTGGGAGCAAACTTGTATACCAGGATGCAGGCCGCCGCGCAGTATATTACGCAGAATAGAATCGTCATCATCCCGAAAATCTCCGTGGACATCCGAAGCTGCATCAGAAAGTAACAGCAAAAGTAGGTCACACACATAATCACCTTATACATTCCGCTTTTCAGCTCTGTCCCTGCATTATAGGGCTGAAGAAGGTAATAGACCGTCAGATAGTGGACGGAGAAAAACATGCTCATGCCAAGAATGGACACGATCAGTATCAGATAATTTACCGGGTGTTCTGTTCCTCCGGATGCGTAGAGGATCAGCGCCAGCCCGGTGCCGATCACTGCTGCAGGCACTGCATTAATCTTCATGATTTCACGCAGGCGGATCTGGAACAGCCTGAGGATGGACCTGGGCTGTTTATAGAAGGAGTAGGTTAAGAGACTGTGGTCGCAGTTCATAAACAGCGCCTGGGTAAATCCTGTTCCCCGGTTAATACAGTACATAATAAATGCAAAGTACGGCAGGAAATTCATGACCGCCTCATTGATATGTCTCCTGATCTCCGGCCACAGGGACATGGCAAGAAGCACGCCGCAGACAAGAACCGCGCACACACCTGCAATCCTGTTTGCAGATCTCCATAGTATTTTTTTATGGCGTCTGATAAACAGCTCGTTTAAATATTCAAAGCCCTTCCGGTTACTGGTAATCGAGCTGTCGGTGGAGATCCTTTTCTCGGTCTGCGCCTTTGTAACCTGCACTGCTGTGTCCATCTGAGTGGTCATCTGGGCAAGCAGTTCTTTGTTCATCTCCGGATAGTACTGGAAGGAATAGATTTTACGTATACTAAAGGCGCCTGTTATGACAAATGCCACATATACTGCTGCGGAAACCATCTCTGGCAGAAGCAGTCCGGCTGCCGGCAGGCCGTAGGCTGCTCCCAGAAGAAGAGCCATCAGAAGCCATGCATACTTTTTCAGTTTATTTTCATTAAAAACATTTCCATTCTTTTCATAATCTCCCAGAGACAAGGCCGCAACGGTAAATTTGCTTCCCGCGATGGAAAAGGGCAGAAGAAGACACAGCAAAAGAGGCACTCCCTGAAGCAGTCCAAATAATATGGTAAGTGGCAGGAACCCAACCACTACCTTCAGCATAGCGTAGGTGTAGTTGACCAGTGTATAGTCCCTTGCATTCATCCGCATCAGAATAATCGCGTAGTATTTATCCTTTGATGGATTAAAAAGGGTTGTATTGGCAAAGCTTCCAATGATTGTCAGAAACAGCAGGATATGCAAAAACACATTGGAACCCGGCAGATTCCCATACAGGATTCCAGCTCCGCATACCATGATCAGAAGATATAATACCTTGCCAAGAAATACCGAGACAATCTCCCACAGAACAGACACTACATTTGCAAAAAGCTTAAGCTCTTCGGACCGGTACAGCATATCCGGAAGAATCCTTTTGACCAGAGGAATCTGCTTCAGGGAATATAAGATGGTATTGACGCGGTATGTATTTTTCAACGAAAAGGAGATCCTCAATGTTTTATTCATGACCTTCCTCCTTAAGCGCAGCAATAATCTTATCCTTAAACTCATGACTGTCCATGCTGCTCTTTTGCACTACCTCCAGTTCCCCGTGATTCAGCAGCACAATCTCATCGCAGAGATCCAGGGCAAGATCCATGATATGCGTGGAAAAAATAGTAATACGCCCCTGCTTTAGCGACCGGAGCAGAGTCTTCATCTCCTCTGCCACTACCACATCAAGGGAGGTAAGGGGCTCATCCAGGAGCAGGATATTGGGCTCTGCGATGATATTGACAAGCATCTGCATCTTATTTTTCATACCGTGGGAATAGTCCTTAAGAAGCTTATCCCTGTCCTCCGGCGCAATGCTCATATAGTTAAAATAATCATCCGGCCTCCTCAGATTCCGGATTGATTTCTCATTAATATCAATGAAGAACTTTAAAAATTCCCTTCCGGTCAGAAACTCCGGAACCACGGGCGCTGAGAGCACATAGCCCACATCCTCCGGAACCAGGCTGCGTCTCTGTCCGTCAGTCTCCAGGCAGAAGCTCCCACCGTCAATGCCCATGTCCCGGTTAATGCAGTTGAACAGTGTTGTCTTACCCGCGCCGTTTCTCCCTAACAGGCCATAGATCTTTCCCTCCTCGAAGGCAAAATCAATGTCCCGCAGAACCTCCTTTTTGCCAAAACGTTTTGATAAGTGCTCAATAATAAATTTCACGCCGTCCTCCTCATATATCCTCTTTGTTTTCTTTTTAACGACTAAATCATATCATAATATGATACAAGTGTCAAAAGGCCATGCCTCTTGACAAACAAAATGCGCATGGGTAAACTTAAATCAAATGATGAAAAGTAATGTAACTGTGAAGGTACTGAGCAGTTACAAGGTAACAAAGATACTGTATTATTTCTGAAAGGATGGATTTATGGCAAGGATTTTTAATATCGCTGGCTGCTGCGACCCGGAATGGAATTACATGGTAGACCTGACCGGTCGTCTTCAGGAAATCAAAACTATGATAGATAATGGAATGTATTTTACAATAAACAGGGCGCGGCAATTTGGAAAGACCACGATTCTGGCCGCTCTTGCAGAATATCTGAGGACAGACTACCGGGTTATCAGTATGGATTTTCAGGTAATGAGTGCATTATCATTTGAAAGTGAACAGTCTTTTGTCTCTGCCTTTTCAGATGAGATACTGGAACTTGCCGGTGAACTTCCGGGTGATATTGAAGCAAAGCTCTCTGCATTCACCGAGAACAACGGGCAGACTGCTTCGCTCAGGGCGCTCTTCAAGGTCTTAAAGGCCTGGTGCAGAGAATCTGACAGAAAAATTGTCTTAATCATTGATGAGGTTGATACAGCCTCTGATAACCAGGTATTTGTTGATTTTCTTGCCCAGCTTCGCGCATGCTATCTGGCGCGGAGAAAAATACCGGCTTTTCAGTCTGTCATTCTCGCGGGGGTCTATGATATACGAAGTATTAAGAAAAAAATCAGCCCGGAGGGAAAGCTGCCCGAAAACAGCCCCTGGAATATCGCCGCCAGTTTTGATGTGGATCTAAGTTTTTCTGCCAAAGATATTGCCAGTATGTTAAGAGAATATGAGGCAGACCACCATACTGGCATGGATATGATCCGTATGTCAGAAATGATCTATGACCATACAGCCGGATACCCGTATCTTGTTTCCGGATTGTGCAAATATATGGATGAAAGAATTCCGGGAACATCAGGCTTTAAGGACAAAAGCGCCGCGTGGACGCAGGAAGGCTTTTACGAAGCCGTAAGGATGATTGTAAAAGAAGATAATACGCTTTACCAGTCCATGATCAGGAAACTGAAGCTTTATCCAAAGCTTCGGACCGTGCTGTACGAATTGCTTTTTACTGGCAGGCCGATTCCATATACTGCTACAAATGACTACATGAAAGATGCTGTCATGTTTGGCTTTATCAAAAATGAACATGATACGGCAGTAGTCTTCAACCAGATATTTGAATCTGTGCTTTATAATTATTTTATTTCCGAAGAATTTGAATCAAACAGGATGTACCGTGCCGGTATACAGGAGAAAAATCAGTTTATTACAGGAGGGCATCTGGATATCAGAAAAATACTCGGAAAATTTGTAGAAACCTTTAATGACCTGTACGGGGACCAGGATGAGACATTTTACGAAGATGCAGGAAGGCGTTACTTTCTGCTGTTTCTGAAGCCGATCATCAACGGTATCGGAAATTACAGCGTTGAATCACGAACTCGTAATAATGAACGTATGGATCTGGTAATCTATTATAAGGGCGAGCAAAATGTAATTGAACTCAAAATCTGGAGGGGCAATGCATACAATGAACGGGGCGAAAAGCAGCTTTCTGATTATCTGGAGTATTTTCATCTTTCAAAAGGATATATGCTTAGCTTTAATTTTAACAAAAAAAAGGAAACCGGCATAAAAGAAATCCATGTCGGCAATAAGCTCCTGATCGAGGCCGTGGTCTGAAGTAATAGTGCACGCTATCTGCGGCATTATGGGGTCAAAACACTTTTTGACCCCAACATCATAATATATACTTATCGAACCACTAATGTTCAATAAGGTACAATTACTGGTATTTTTTATTCAGGGAAAATCCCCGTCCCTTCACTTCGCTTACTCTGCTTACTACCATAAAGCTCTCCGGATCAATCCCCCTGATAATCCGTTCCACTTTCGGAAGCTCCCGGTTGGAAATGACACTGAAAATCATCTGTGTCCGGTTATGGAGATAACCACTCTCACCATCCAGCATCGTGACGCCCCGGTCTAGCTCCTTTAGTATTGCATCCCGGATCTGCTCTGATTTCCGGCTGATAATCCGCACCTCGGTTCTTGTCGTCCCCATAAGCAGCATCTTATCCAGTACAATCGTATAGATCATTACCAGCACAATCCCGTACAGAATATTCTCTGCCTTTCGGAATACCGCCTGAGACAGCAGGATACATACATCAAATGCATACATACTGACAGACACCGGAATCCGGAAAAACCGCTTTAGAACTAAAGGAGGGATATCCATCCCGCCTGTCGAAGCTCCTGAACGAATCACGATCCCCAGCGCGATTCCAATTCCAAGTCCTGAAAATATAGTACACAGCAGAACATCCTCTGTAAGCACAACACCCTCTAAAGTCCGGTCAAAGATTTCCAGTGCAGCCGGATAGAGGAAGGTACTTGCAAGCGTGGTAGACGCGAAGGCCTTCCCCAGTACCCTGTATCCGAGAAGCAGCATAATCACATTAAAAACAAGTACAAATCCCGAAATAGGTATGCCTGTCAGATAATTCACCGTAAGCGCCATACCAGTAGTACCCCCTGTCACAAGTCCTGCCGGGAGCAGAAAAAGCTTTACTGTAAGTGCATACAAAAAATTGCCTGCAACTACCGCAGCCAAAGATATCACTGTCTGATATCCGCCCTTCATTTCCTTCATAACCCCTTCTCCTCTCATAGTCTCGTTTCCTATATCACAAAAAAAATCCACGTTTGTCAAGGATTTTCCCTAACAAACGTGGATCAAGGCACCGCCTAATACAGATATATTATACAGGATACAGCAATATCCCGTCAAGCCCGAAATTGAATTTGGGACAGGTCATTTTAAATTGGGGACGGGGCATTTCTAAAAATGCCCCGTCCCCAATTTAAAATGACCTGTCCCCAGTCAAGCCTGAAATTTAAGAAGCCTTCTGTATACAATGGTCTGCAAGCCATTCCAGTACGATATTGTACAGCGCAACCTCTTTGAGCTCATCTTCCTCTGCTGCTTCCTTAAGTGCGTCTACGTCCTCGAATCCATTGGACCTTGCAAGATTCTCTAACTGCTCCTCGTAGACCTCGTCCGTAAGCTCCAGTTTTTCCTTCTCTGCGATTGCATTGAACACCAGTGTCTGCTTCACGCGGTCCTTTGCAGCATCTTCAATCTGCTTATTAAACTGCTCCTCTGATACCCCGTTCTGTTCCAGATAGTCTTTGAACTCTATATTCTGATACTGGGCTGCCTCCTTATACTGCTTAACCGCATCATCCGTAATCTTCTTCACCTCATCATCCGGATACTTGGTTACTTCTGTGTTCTCAAGCACTTTTTCCATGACTGACGTACTGAGCTGACTCTTATACTGATCCTCTGCTTCCTGTTTAAGCAGGTTTTTAATCTCCGTCTTATACTCATCCACAGTCTTGGATTCATCTGAAACGGTCTTTACAAATTCATCGTTAAGCTCCGGTGCTATGGACTCAGATATACTATTTACTGTAATAGTAAATATAACGTCCTTTCCTGCATAGTCTGCATTGCCGTAATTCTCCGGGAACTGCCCGCTCCAGTCAAACGTATCACCAATCTTGTGTCCGATCACGCTCTCTTCAAAGCCCGGGATAAATGAGCCGGATCCAATCTCCAGCGGATACCCTTCTCCAGATCCTCCCTCGAACTCCTTCCCACCAATCTTACCCACAAAATCAATATTGGCTGTGTCTCCATTCTCTACAGCGCGGTCTGTCACCGGGCTTACCTCTGCCTTGGACTCCAGCACAGAATTAATACGGGTGTCAACCTGTTCGTCTGTTACTTCTTCTGGCTTGCTTACCTGCGGAACCTCAAGATCCTTATACTGGGAAATCTTAATCTCCTTTGTCTCCAGTCCCTTACTTGCCTGACACCCCGCAAGAATCAGGGATGAGGCTAAAACTCCTGTAAGCACTGCCGCAAATCTTCTCTTCATCTTCTCATACACCTCTTTCTTTTCATGCGAATATCTATCTTCATATTTATCCGTTTTTGTAACTGCTCAGTACCTTCGCAGTTACATGCAAAAATCCATATAAAATTGCCTTTGGCAATGGGATTTTTGCACTCCTGAATCACTTTCTTACGGTCAGCGCAGTAAATACCCTCGCTTCGCTGGGGCAGACCCTGCGCAGACCTGCTGAATAGTTACCCGTTTTTTTCAGTTTTGCAACATAACTTTTATATCATAGCATACTTGAGAGTAATTTAAAATACTTTTCACATATATTTCAGATTTAGCTGATCTAGAGTTACTGTTCACGGGTCAGGAATGCGCGTAAGCGGGGAGGGAGAGAAGAAAAATGCCTGCATTTCAAGTCGAAATGCAGGCATCATCTGCCGGAAAGCAAGTTTCAGACACACTCTGAACTGCTTTTTATTTAATCTTAATCTTTACTGTATGCTTCTTTCCGCTTCCGTCTGTTGCAGCCGCTGTGATCTTGACACTCTTTCCTTTTCCTGCTTTTTTCGTTGTCACCTTGCCGTTGCTGCTCACTTTTGCGTACCTGGTGTTGCTGCTGGTCCATTTCAGCTTCTTATTCGCACTCTTTTGTGCCTTCACCTTCGCAGTCAGCTTCAGGCTCTTTCCTGCCTTCACTGTCTTCTTTCCGGTGATCGTAACCTTTGTTACTTTCCCCTTCATACAAGTAATCTTATAAGATGCTTTTACCTTGCTTCCATCCTTAGCGATTGCAGTAATCGTCACGGACTTTCCGCCGGACTTTTTGTTCAGTGTAACAACACCGTTTTTACTTACCTTGGCAATCTTTGTATTACTTGATTTCCATGTAACCTCCTTATTGGATGCATTCGATAGAGAAATCTTTGCAGTAAGTTTTATTTTCTTTCCTGCTGCAATCTTCTTAGAAGAACCAGATATGCTGATCTTCTTTACCTTAACCGGATTCGGCGTCTTCTTTGCAGGATGCTTCTTCACTTCATCCATTGCTTTTTTGAGTGATGTGATTGCCGCTGCCGTCTGCTCCCTGGTCGCCTTCGGATCCTTACTGACTGCCTCCGCATCTGCAAGAGCCTTCTGGAATACAGCCCATGCCTCTGGAGTATAGTCCGCTTTCTTCAAAGCCTTCGCCGCATTCAACACGGAATTAAGTCCTGCCTTATCTGGCTCTGCCTCTTTCAGATTCCGGAGCGCTTCGCTAAGCTTAAATGTCGCGTCATCAATCTCTCCCTGTTCAGCATTTCCGTTCTCTTCTACTGCCATTGCGTTCGCAAGCGCCGCCTGCATTGCCGCCCAGCTTTCTTTTGTATAGTCTGCTTCCTTTCTTGCCTTCGCACGGCCAATTGCATCCCTCAGTCCTGCCTTGTCAGCTCTTACCAGCGCTGCAATCGCATCTCTTAGTGCTGCGGTTGCCTCATTTACTTCCTCCTGCGTAGCTTCTCCGCTCTCCATTGCACTGTTCGCTTTTGTAAGCGCTTCCTGAAGTACGGTCCAGCTTTTCACTGTATAATCAGTCTCTTTCAGTTCTTTCGTCCGGTCAATCGCTACACTTAACGCATCCTTATCAATCCCCAGGTTTCTCAGAGCATCACTGAGTTTAAAGGTCGCCTCGTCTATTTCTGTCTGTATGGCATCGGCATTCGCAAACACATTTTCTGCTGCCTGAAGCGCTTCCTGCATTGCTGCCCACTCTGCCGGCTTATCCTGATAATCCTCCGGGTTTCTTGCTTTCGCACGGTCGATTGCCGCCTTCAGTCCTGCTTTATCAATCTTTACCAATGCTGCGAGAGCATCTCTTAGTGCTTTTGTTGCCGCATTTACTTCCTCCTGCACAGCTTCCTCGTTCTCTATTGCATTGTTCGCTTTTGTAAGCGCTTCCTGAAGTACAGCCCAGCTTTTCGCTGTATAATCGGCCTCCTTCAGATCTTTTGTCCGGTCAATTGCTGCATTTAACTCATTCTTATTAATTGTGCCTTCCGGATCCAGCTTCCTAAGAGCTTCGCTGAGTACTGAAGCTGCTTCGTCTATTTCTGTCTGTACGGCGTCGGCATTTGCCAGCACAGCTTCTGCCGCCTGAAGCGCCTCCTGCATTGCTGCCCACTCTGCCGGCTTATCTGCAAAGTTCTCCGGATTCCTTGCTTTCGCACGGTCGATTGCCGCCTTCAGTCCTGCTTTGTCGATTCCTACCAGTGCCGCCAGTGCATCTCTTAACGCTTTTGTTGCCGCATTTACTTCCTCCTGTGTGGCTTCTCCGCTCTCCATCGCCTTATTGGCTGAATCAAGCGCCTTCTGCATTGCGGCCCAGCTTTTCGCTGTATAGCTGGTCTCTTTCAGATCTTTTGTCCGGTCAATTGCCGCACTTAACGCATTTTTATTAATACCCAGATTTCTCAGAGCCTCTCTGAGCGCAAAGGTTGCTTCATCTATCTCCTTTTGCACGGCATTGGCATTCGCCAGCACAGTTTCTGCTGCCTGAAGCGCCTTCTGCATTGCGGCCCACTCAACCGGCTTATCCTGATAATCTTCCGGATTCCTTGCTTTTGCACGGTCGATTGCCGCCTGCAGTCCTGCTTTGTCTACTTTTACCAGCGCTGCCAGCGCATCTCTTAATGATGCGGTTGCCGCATTTACTTCCTCCTGCGTAGCTTTCGCATTCTCCATTGCATCGTTTGCTTTTGTAAGCGCCTCCTGAAGTACGGCCCAGCTTTTTGCCGTAAAGTTCGTCTCTTTCAGCCCTTTTGTCCGGTCAATTGCTGCACTTAACGCATTCTTATTACTTCCAAGCTTCGTCAGAGCCACATTAAGCGCTGAGGCTGCCTGATCAACTTCCGCCTGTGTGGCATCAGCTTTCGCCAGCACAATCTCGGCTGCCTGAAGCTCCTCCTGCATTGCCTTCCATTCAGCCGGCTTGTCAGCATAATCTTCTGGAATTCTTGTTTTCGCACGATCAATTTCAGTTTTTAATTTGTCAATCCTTACCAATGCCGCAAGCGCCTTACTTAATGCGTCTGCTGCCGCATCGGCCTCCTCCTGGCTAACTGCCTGTGATGCCGAATTCTCGATCAGCTGATTTGCAGTCTTAAGCGCCTCCTGCATTGCTCTCCAGCTTGTTACTGTATAGCCGTCTTCTTGCAGATCCTTTACTCTGGCAATTTCTGCATTTAACACATCCTTATTAAGCTTTTTCAGTCCCCCTATTGCAGCCTGTAATGCTTCCTCTGCTGCAGTCAGCTCTTCTTTCGCTGTAGATGCCTCAAGTGCTGCCGCTGCAGTTTCAATTGCCGTCTGCAGTGCTGTGAAACTTTCCTGCGTATAGCCAGCCCCATTCATCTTCCTTGCGTCTGCAATCTTCTTAGACAACGCTTCGGCCTCTGCAAGGAATTCCTCTGTTGCGCCATCGTTAATAATTGCAATCCAGCTGATGACCGGATCCGGATTACCAGTCTTGCTAATGGTTACAGCAATCTTCCCTGCAGTTGCTTCCGTCACCTCAAAGCTCTGGTTCACTTGAAGATCTGTACTGCTGCCCTGAACTGTAAATTGTTTCTCGGCAATCGTCTGCTCTCCGGACTTGACTGTCATCTTCGACGGCCTGCCTGTATTCCACCACTCCTGGAACCCTGCTGCCACCGTGTAAGTACCTGGCTTAAGGTCAAATGCGTACTCAATGTTCTTTCCGCCCTTTGCCCACCATCCGGTGGAAAGATAATCGTCTCCTCCACGGTGTCCCATGTCAGCATTGTCTTTATCTTCTTCTTCAGTTATGCCGGTATATCCCGCTTTCGTTGTTTCGGTATATTTCCCATCCGGCGTCTTATTCCTCAGTCGTCCTCCCAGTGCTTCTGCAATCGTGTTATAGTACTGTGACTCTTCGGCTCCGCAGTCGAAGAAGTACATAAGCTTCGGGTTTACAATCGAAACCGGATGTGTAAACTCCCGCTTTCCGTTTGTCAGAGTACCTTTCACATCTACGATGCCCAGTTTTTCCGGATCATAGCTGCCATAGGTCCATGCAACTTCTTTTTCAACATCCTCGGTTTTTCCGCCATAGTTGATCATGATTGTCTCTGGCAGAAGGCCTTCCTGAATCTCTTCTGCTGATTTCACACTGGATGTCAGCTTGCTGACTACCTCAAAGCTTGCCTTATTATCCAGTTCTTTTAATGTCCAGTTTTCATAGCTCTTAAGCTGCAGCCTGTTATTCGGAAGAAATTCTACCGGCAGCCATACATATCTGGAATCGCTCAGATCCCCGCCATTGTCTGGATTAAACCAGCGGTCTCCCATGTAAATAAATTTGCCATTCTCGGCATCCACCGGGAATACGCAGGTGCTCTGGGTATCAAAGGTAGTTCCCTTCGTATCTCCTACACAAGGATCTCCCATAACCGTCCACGGGCCTAACGGATGGTCTGCTACTGCGTACTGTGCTTTGTTCGGATTCCAGCCTGTACATCCTGAATTGATCAGGTAGTATTTCCCTTTATATTTGAACATGGCAGGCGCTTCCCTGGATGCCCCAATAAAGTTTCTCGTGTAGTCAGAAGACCTCAGTTCTTCTACAGGCTTGCCTGTACCTTCGACTGCCTTCTCACGGTCTGTAATCAGTCCGGTATAATCTGCATTAAGCTTTGCGATGTAGGTCGTAAGGTTTCCATCTGAGGAATACACAACATATCCCTGTCCGTCGTCATCCTTAAAGAGATTCATGTCACGGAGGTGTCCGCCTTCTTCATCCCAACTATGGTCTGCATCCTTGCTGTCATGAAGCAGATAAGTGCCTAACAGCTTAAATGGACCTGCGGGGTTATCGCTGACCGCGATACCTGCTCTTGCCTTTCCGTAGTCTGCAGTATTCGTAGGCGTACGTCCGTCTGCATGGAACCACATTACATATTTTCCCGTTTTGTCATTATACAGAACCTTTGGACGTTCCATAACGGTACGGTCCTCTGCAAGGTTCCAGTACACTTCTTCTAATTTGCTTGTATAATTCTCCGTATCATCCGGAGCCTTATCCTTATATTCACTGTAAAGGTTCTTGAAATATTCGTCTGTCTCAAAGATCGACAAGTCGGCCTTATATCCTTCTTCCTGATCTTTGCCGTAGTCCTTCTCTGATACAGGAATACATTTCAAAGCAACTCCTTCGTCTGTCCAGTTATACAGGTCCTCGGAGGTATACAGATGAACGCCAGTAACAGGACGGTATCCATTTGTCTTATCTTCTCCGTACCAGTAGTATTTGGTTTTGCCATTTACCGTAAATTTTTGAATCTGTCCGCCGTGAGCCTGGATTTTCTTTCCATTATTATCGAACAGACGGTCTCCCTTCGTGCCGGTAATAGACGTATAAGCAGGAGTATACACTTCCTTCAGCTTGCTATACACTGCATCCAGCTGAGCCTGTGTGGTGGATGCTTTGATCAGAAGGCTGCCTGCCTCTGCAAGCACTGCATCCAGCTTCTTCAGCTCGTCTCCCGTATACTGGCTTCTGTCTGCTGCTGCACGTGACAGGGCGTCCTGTAATCCTTCAATATTGAATGCCTTGCTTATTTTTATAAACGAAAGTGTCGGGTCAGGCTGACCGCTTTCCTTCGCAAGCGCAAAGGTTACTACACCATCCTTTTCACAGGTCAGGTTATAGGTGTCCTGATTCCACCAGTTGCCGCCTTCCCATGTGTCGGATGTTCCAAGCTGTTTTGCCGTTCCTCCTTCCGGAGTTGCCGTCACTGACATCTTTCTGGACTTGTTACCGTCCTTCCACCATTCTTTAAATCCAAAGGTCACATGGTACTTGCCGGCCTCCAGCGGTATCTTGTACTGAATTGTCTGACCGCTCTGTGCATACCATCCCACATCATACGGATCCTTCTTGTCTCCATTATGTACTCCATAGTCATCTACGTACCCCCAGGAGCCGTCCGTATATTTCTGGTCTGCCTTCTGATTCAGAAGTTCTGCATAGCTGTTTACTTCAGCATAGGTCGGTGAATCCAGATTGTTGCAGTCAATATAATAGGTTGTATTCGGCTCTACAATCTTCACCTTTGCTTTCGCCTCAACGAAGGTTCCCTCTACAGAACCACTCACCTCTGTGTCCCCTGTAAAATCTGCATTTTCAAAATCCCAGGAAACAGCCTTCTTTGATGTATTCCCCTTATTGGTAGTAACCGTTACCTCAGCTGGTAATACAGGCGGTACTCCTGCAACCGTATAGCCATTTACCTCCTCAACCTCTACAATGTCCTCTTTATCACGATCATACTCCACACCCTCAACGGTATAAGTAGTAATGGAATTGCCTTTCAGAACTGCTGTAAGGCAGAGCTGCTCTGGATCTGCTGTGATTGCGCCTGCCTCGGCTGACACGTCCTTCCAGTTTTCTCCATCATCCATGCTGCCGCTTGTCCGTATTGCAGTTACCTTGCTTCCCATTTCAGAAAAGCTGGACAGGTCGAATCTCCAGTTCTGGTCTTCTGCTGCCGTATTTACGGCTACAACGACCACCTTTTTGCTCTCGGGATCATAAGCTGCTAACGTATCATCACTGGAACCAATAATCGAATAGCCAGGACGGATATATCTTGAAAACTGTCCGTAAGCATAATACTTTTTAGTCAGAACAATCTCCTTGTTGTCATGGTCAGCAATTGCAAGTCCCCAGATTGATTTGTTCATATTATCATGCTTTTGATAAATAGCATCCAGTGACGCCCAGTCTGCATCACTTGTGGTAGTCACCTTCTGATCCACATGCATATCGATTGCATTCCAGAAGATCCATGCGCTGGATCTAAGTCCATTAACATCCTTCATCATCTGCTTCGCAAGCCCAAGCGCCGGAGACATCTGTCCCGCGTTTGTTCCGGCTGTGTAGGATCCGTCTACCTCAGACATCCACAGATTCTCCCCTGACTCCTCTGCCAGTTTGCTCAGCTCGGCGCGTTTTGAGCCGCCATATGTATGGGTATCTATTCTGGTAATAGCTGTCTTCGCCTCATCTGTGAGGTTGTTATAGGAAGTAATAGCTGTGTCAATGCTTGTTTCATCTGTCCCTGACAAGATAATATTGCTAAGCCCCTTGGCTGCAAGCTCCTTCTGCAATGCCACAATAATCTTTGACTGAGACTCTCCCTGGTCAAAATGACACCCTTCCTGCTTATTGCTGTTAGCACCCCAGTAGTTTGTATATGGCTCATTCATCGGAGTAGCGCTCTGGAATGTAATGATTCCTTCCTTATTCCAGTGCTCAATTACATCTGCCATATATGCCGCAAAAGCCTCATAGGAATCAGCACGGAGATTGTCCTTGCTAGAATCTGAGTGTCCTGAGCTGCATCCGCTTACAGTCATAAAGTACGGCGGTGAGTTTGAAAATGCCTCTGCAATAAAGTCCTGTCCACTGGCTGCTGCCGCTGCTTTCAAGATATTCATCTGATTCTTGTCCGCATCCCAGTCGTAATTCCATGCATATCCGCATGTCTCATCTACTCTGGCAAACTCCTTTTTGTACTCCTCTATTGTCTTCTTATTTTTATCAATCTTCGTTACATTCGTGGCATATCCCGGAACCGCGGAATCGGATCGGGTGATGTGAAACTTATGCAAAAATCCCTCATCCGGAACGATTCCTTCCTCGCCCTTTTTGATGATTGCCATCTTTACGAAGTCCAGTGTCCAGCCTTTAGAGCCCGCAATATTTATGGTATTCTCTCCTGCATTCAGCTGTACATCGGGGATCGGAACGGCATAGAGCATATTATTATTTCCATTGGCGATCATGCACTGATTATTAATAGTCTCAGCAGGAATCACTTTATCACTATCCTGCTTACCATTCACACGTATTGCCACATCTCGCGTATTACTGCCGGTCATTGTCAGAAGCAGCTTCACTGTGTAGGGTCCCGCTTCTTGTACATTCACTGTATAGTGAAGGTTGTCCCCCTCTCCAACTGTATCACCTAATTTATTAATCCATCCAATCTGTTTAAATGTTCCAACCTTCGCGCCTTTTGTAAAGCCAAAGTCTGCATCCGAGGATGTAAATACCAGATCCTTCATCGCAGAATTTTCCTTAACTTCCATGTTTTTTCCTTCGTAAGTCGGCATACGCCCTTCCGTTTCAAGGTCATACATCTGGGCATTTGGATTTACTTCCATCACCTTCGGATCCCCGACAAGGTCTCCGCCTCCCACATTATAGCGGCCGATATTCATATCCAGACCCGTATCGCCGTAGAATGCCTCTGCTGCTTTTGATGTCAGTGTCTCATCATATCCGATTCGGTTTGCCCACCAGCACAGGGACGTCCCCCATCCCTCGAACTCGCCGAAACCATCCTTGTTCGTATCGTTAAACGGTGACGCACTGGCTGGCTGAAGCTTCACGGTCCTGTCCGGCTTCTCTTCCCCGGCGGCCTGAGCGGAAATTCCGCTTACCGGTATGGATGTCAGACAAAGTGTAACCGCCGCTGCTGCTGCAATTCCTCTTCTAAATCGCTTCATATCTTCTCCTCACTTTCCGGAATATTCCTTTATAAAAGGTCTCCAAACAACCCGCACTCAAAACCACAGCTCCGTCATCCGTTCATGCCGTCCGCCGGCTGATCAGCATTTGCCAGATGCACAGATGCAGTGCTTTTCATGCTTTTTGTTTCCTTCAGTATAGAAGAGGACAGGCGCAACATATATCACACATCTTTGTATTTTATCACGTATCTTATTTATTTATCAAACCTTATCTTTTATATTCCATCCTTTCCTGCATCCAAACTTTTTCCGGTAGGCATTAGGGCTTATTCCTGCGATCTGCCGGAACACTTTTGTAAAATGGCTCTGTGAGCAGAATCCAAGGTAGAACGCAATATCCCGGATTGCATAATCCGAATATTTCAAAAGATTTTCCCCTCTGCGGATCTTCTCCTGCCGGATGTATTCTGTAATCGTCATATTCTCCGAAGTGCTGAATACATGGGAAAGATAATCTGCATTCACCTTCATCTCCTTTGCAATGTCTACAATCTGTATCGTGTCATGCAAATGATTAAAAATATAGTTCTTTGTCCGGGCAACCAGTGGATTTACCCCCCCCCCCTCCTATTTTTCGTTTCTCTTTCCCTGCAGCATTTCCCGAGCTCACCAGTCGGGCATAGGTATACTGGGCTTCTCTTTTGAATGCCTCCACCTCTGGCACACTGCTGATTTCCTCTACCTGCCTGATCAGGCTGTCTGCCAGGGAAAACGACTGTTCCACACTCACACCGCCCCGGATCGCCGCCCTGGAAGCCAGTGTGATATTACCCACAGCAATGTTTTTCTGTGACCTGAGCGGGTTCTTTGCCAGAATTCCGATCTCCCCTTCATAGACCTCCGAGATACTCCTGGCAAGCGACCGGACATCTCCTTTTTCAATACTTTCAAGCTCTCTTAATTCCTGCTCATAAGGATTGTGCATCCCCGGATTCTCCAGTCGTTCAAAAATATCCTGGGAAATTCTGGTTGGCATATTCACAGTAGGAATATAGTTTCCCTTGTTCTTCTCCCATAACTGCGCCGCCGTCATCTCCTCTCCTGTCAGATGCCAGTGGAGCAGAAGAACACCGGATATGAATCTGTTTAAAGGACAGACCGCCGGGATATACTCCTGACTTTCCTCCATCCCGTAACGTTCATGGTATCTCATGATTTCCGCAGTAGATAGCGGACCCTCCGTCACCGGCCCTGCCACCATGACCTGTCCTTTTTGCATCCCTTTTGAAAATATGGCAAAAACCCGCGTTTCTTCCATTAAAATAACCGGATAATCTCCGGTTACTCCAAGCTGAATATTCTTCAAAAGCCCCGAATTCCTCTCAAAGAAATCCTCTTCAATCTTTCTGGTGCCGTATGTGCTTACCGTCTCATTCTTCTCATCTATTATGTGGAAGGATGTGTGAATCAACCCGATCATCTGCTCCACAAAAAATTGTCGGAACATCTTTCCAACTCCCCTTTCCAGACAGTGTCTGTTTTACTTTTTTATGTTTTTACAGATCCAAAAGTCATGTATCAACATGCGGGCATGTCATTCATGAACCTTTTGACCCTGTCAACATATTGAAAGTATATCACAGGAAACCGACTTGGGCTATCTAAATGATGTTAAAAGTTATTTCATCTCACTCCCATCCGCAAGCTTAATCGTGTGTCCATTAAGATCAATATCCCCTTTATTATTAACCGAAGTCACTGTACAGTCTCCGGTAAGTATCCAGGTACTGCCGGCTTCAATGGTTATCACTGCATTGTCAGACACAGCCTCCCCTCCCTGTTCATTATCTATAATATTCACCGTCCCCCTGAACTCGCTTTTCCCAGAGAGCGTCATGTCCAGCGAAGAAATCGAATCAACCACAATATCTCCCTCCAGCTTCTGATGATCCGCTGTAAATTCCACCTGTCCACCATTTTTACCTGCCGTTCCCCAGCCCCGGTCCGCGCTGTTGCCTGCCACTTTCAGCAAATATCCTTCTTTGTCCTTCTGAACCAGCTCTGTTCCTGAAAGTTTCAGAATGCAGTGGGTATTCGTAACATAGAACATGTCCCCATTATTGGACAGCAGTGTTCCACCGGTCATGGCGATTGCCGAGGTTCCAACATCCGCGTCTCCGGACATAGACTGGTAAATCATCACATTGTGCACATTCTCATCTGAACTGGAACCTTTCGTATCACTCATATTTCCGCTCACTTCACAATTTTCCAGTGCAATGGAATTTTTCCCTTCTATAACAAGCGCCTCCGAATTATTTGCCGTAAGCACTGCATTCTTAACCGTAATATCCGCGGTGGAATAAACCGCAGGCGAATTATAGCCGTTTGATGTGTAGCTTCCCCCATCTGCGATGACCGTTCCGCCGCCCCTGTCAGACCGGATTGCCGCCGAAGAATTGCCAGATGTCTCAATGGTCAGGTTGGAAGCATTGGTAGTTCCCCCTCCCGTTGTCTGGATTCCTCCCGAATTATCGGCGGTTGTTGTAATTCTGGAATCTGAGATATTTACCGTCGTTCCGCTGCCATAGCTGAATACCCCGTTTCCATTCTGTGCTGATGACGTAATCGTGGAATCCGTAATAGTGACAACCGCCTCATTCGTGGCAAGCAGTGCTGCATTCATTCCATAAAAGTCCCCATCCTCTGTGTTGGAAGACGCCCCTTTTGGCTTCTCCACCGTAATTCCTGACAGGGTGGCGGCTGCACCGTCCACCCGCAAGGCATTTTCATCGTCCCCTTCGGAAATGTAAGTACAGTCCGAAGCCTTGCCGTCAGAATCAATCGTATTGGCCGCTGTTCCCTGCGTCACCTCGCCGGAGCCTCCGAAACCGCCGCCTGGCATTCCTGCACCGCCTGACATTTTTACCGTAACGGTTCTGACCGCATTACGGTCTCCCGTCTCCACGATAAGAATGCAGTCCTTCGCTATGTCATCCATGGAACCATCCTTTGTTTCCATTCCGGTCTCCACCTTGATCTCTGCTCCGTCAAAATCCAGTACAGCGCTCTCTTCACCCGGAGTAAAATGATTCATTCCCATATTGCCGCCAGGGGGCGTCATGTCCCCTCCTCCAGACGGCATCTCTGGCGGAGTCTGCCCACTACTTTCTCCGTCCCCGGAAGGGGCCCCCGGCGGAGTCTGGCTCTCTCCGTTTCCAGACGGCATCTCCGGCGGAGTCTGGCTCTCCCCGTTTCCAGACGGCTTCTCCGGCGGAGTCTGCCCACTACTTTCTCCGTCTCCAGACGGGGCCTCTCCGGATGGCATCTCCGGCGGAGCACCTCCCTCTGCATTACCGGTTGGAGCTTCTCGTGACGGCTTCTCCGGCGGAGCACCTCCCTCTGCATTATCAGTTGGCGCTTCTCCTGACGGCATCTCTGGCGGTGACTGCCCGCCGTTTTCCCCGTCCCCCTCTCCTTTTGCTGCAAGTATTTCTCCCTGCGCTCCTTCCGCCGCTTCCTCTTTCTGAGGGGGCTCCTGTTCACTGAGTTCCCCAAGCTGCATCGTTACCTTTGTACCATCGACTGCCGTCACCTTTCCCGTAAGGGTCTGGTTACTGTAATCTGTCCCTTTTTCCGCACACGCTGTCATTAGAACAGCCATGCTCACAATACATAATAATGCTGTTATTCGCTTCATAAAAGTCTCCTTTCCGGTCTATACTGACTGCCATTAATTCGTGTCAGCATCAGTATACTCTGCTAACCTTAAATGAAACTTAGTTACTATATTTTACCCTGTTATTAAAACCTACATATGTTATAATAGCTTTAAGTAATAAAAATGACTATTTAGAAAGGAGATCCATTATGGCATTAGTACAATTAGAAGTTTATACCGAAGAAGACTATTATGCGCTTCCAGAAGATGTCCGGGCAGAGTTAATTGGCGGACAAATTTACTATATGGCTGCACCTGGCCGGATGCACCAGGAAATCCTGTCTTTTCTCCATGTCAGGATTGCTAATTATATTAATTCCAGGAAAGGCTCCTGCAGAATTTACCCTGCTCCATTTGCAGTCAAATTATTTGCGGATGATGATAAGACCATAGTAGAGCCAGATATAAGTGTAATCTGTGACAAAAACAAACTGACAGACCGGGGATGCACCGGCGCGCCGGACTGGATCATAGAGATTATTTCCCCCAGTAATTCCAGCCATGACTATATCCGTAAGCTAAATCTATATGCAGATGCCGGGGTGAGAGAATACTGGATTGTTGACCCGCGCAGCAAAAAGATTTTTATATACCATCTTGAAAAGCCAGACTTTGAAGTGAAGTCCTGCACATTCGAAGAAAATATAACCGCGAATATCTTTAACGATCTATGGATTGACTTTAGTGATTTAGATATATCTTAACCATTTATTCGTCCCATACAGGCCTTTTATGCAGCACGCAAAAAGCAGCGCCCTCATCCTGGTAAGATAAGGCGCCACTTCGTGTAAAAAATTATTCCCCCGGCAGCCACCCCACCTCAAAGCGAACCACATTCCCTTCCCTATACTCCGCCCCGATTGTCCCTCCGTTGGCCTCAGCAATAAACCGCGCCATTGAAAGCCCGATCCCATATCCCCCATGACCTTTCTGCGTACGCGCCCCATCCGCCCGGTAAAACCGGTCAAACAGCTTCTCAGGCGGAACATCCGGAAGCACCTCACAGGTATTCTCCACCCGGATGACGATCCGTTCCCCACTTCTGCAGACCGCACACCTCACCTGGCCATGGTCATCCGTATATTTCAATGCGTTATCAAGCAGAATCCCAAACAGCTGCCCCACCTGTTCCCGGTCAGCACAGATACAGACATCCTCCCGGATATCCGTCTGGACAGAAATTCCCCGGAGCTTAAAAGGCTCCATAAATTCATCCACAACTTCCGCCAACAGGCTGCCTTCAGAAAACTCATCTGCTTTTCCCTTCATTTCCCCTTCATCCATACGCGCAAGGGCAAGCAGATTCTTCATCAGACCGTCAAGGCGCATAGTCTGCTCCTTAATATTTCTGCTCCACTTATTTTCCCCGTTATAGAGCTCCATCGCCTCTGTATTAGACTGGATAATAGCAAGCGGAGTCTTGATCTCATGGCCCGCATTTGTCACAAACTGTTTCTGTCTCTCCATACTCTCTGCAATGGGACGGATTGCGCGCCTGGAAAGCAGGGCCACAAACGCAAACATCAGCGCCCAGCAGACACACCCCGCAGCGCCCGACAGCAGGAGCACCCGCAGGCCGGACACCCTCTCATCCGATATGTCAAGAAATATAACCGTCTTGCCCTGTCCCACAGGGCTGCTGCGGACCAGATACCGGAACCTTCCGTTTTTTCCTGTCTCCTTTCCTGTCTGGTATACCTCCTGTGCATATGCTTTTGCGTCTTCTTCACTCACCGCCGAAGTCCGGCTCACATCCACGTAAACAATACTCCCATTTTCATCAAACCGGAGCACGAAAAAATTCGAAGACATCACCGTATCATAATCATTTTTAGGAGCCCTCATATCAAGACCCGGCGGCGGTGCACCAGGCTCATGCCCCTTCCCAGGATCCATGTCTGGCTTCATTCCGGGATCTGCCTCCTCCCCTGATATCAGTTCAAGCCTTCTTTCAATCTCATTTCCCGTAATAATAAGATTGGCAGCGTTCACGGCTCCGAGCATCAGAAGCATCAGCACCGTAACCGCTGCCATCGCAGTAACTACAAATTTTATCTGCAGAGCCTTTATCATTCCTTTACCTCCAGCGTATATCCCACACCGCGCCTGGCTGTAACCACCACATTGGCTTTTAATGCCGCAAGGCGCCTGCGCAAGTAGGAAATGTACACCCACACTGTCCCGGGCTCCGTCTCTGTATTATAACCCCACACTTTCACAAGCAGAGTCTCTGTGGACAGACAGATGCCCTGATTCAGCATCAGAAGCTCCATAAGCTGGTATTCCAGTCTTGGAAGAACCTGCACTCCTCCCTCCCCCGCCAGTTCATAACTCTGCCGGTTCAGCGATATATTTCCGCAGGTCAGAATATCGGGCGTATATTCCTCCCTGCGACGGAGCATGGCACGGACACGGGCAAGCAGAAGATTCATGGAAAATGGCTTGGGCAGATAGTCATCCGCCCCCAGATCCAGTCCCTTTATCTGATCCTCTGTCTCCGACTTTGCCGTAAGGAGCAGCACCGGCGTCCGGAATCCCTCACGGCGGAGGGTTCCAAGCACCTCCAGGCCGTCTGGCTCCGGCATCATAATATCAAGAATAATCCCGTCATACTCCCCGGTCCTGGCATAGGCAAGCGCCTCCTCCCCGTCATATACTGCGTCCACAATATAGTTATGATAAGTCAGAATATCCACGACAGCCTCTGACATAGCCCTCTCATCCTCAGCATATAAAAGTCTCATACTCTGTCTGCCTCAGTCACAGTACCGCACATCAAAATGCATACTTCCGTCCTCGTCCACATCCATGATAATATAGCTTCCCTTACGTCCCATCTGCCTGGGGTATGCAATACTTCCAGGATTCAGCGTCACAAGATCATCTTCCTCAGTAAGAGACGGCCTGTGGGTATGTCCATACATCACCACATCCGCTCCCCGTCCGCGCGCCTCCTCCTTCAGGCGCTCTTCGTTGAGGGCGACACAGTAATAATGCCCGTGGGTAATAAAGATATGCTTCTTCCCGATCTGGAATTCCTCCTCCCTTGGAAGATCCGAGAAGAAATCATTATTTCCTCCCACCATATGTACCGGGCACCCTGCGAGGGCTTCTATATAATCCTCTGCCCCCTCCACATCACCTAAGTGGATCATCATGTCAATTCCCGTTTCCTTTTCAAGCACTCTCTCCAGATTTCTGTGCGACTTATGTGTGTCGCTGACAATCAATACTCTCATAAAATTTTACTCCCCGTTTTTTCTTCAAGGATCCTCCGCATCTTCCGAAGTCCCTCTCCCCTGTGGCTCAGTTCATTTTTCTTCTCCGGCGCAAGCTGCGCGCTTGTGCACCCGTACTCCGGAAGGTAAAAGATCGGGTCATAGCCAAATCCATTTTCACCCGTGATCTCATGACCAATGATCCCTTCCATTGTCCCTCTGACCACCTGGCTTGTCCCGTCCGGAAATGCTGCCGCAATGGCACAGACAAACCGCGCAGTTCGCTCCTCATCCGGCACGCCCGAAAGCCTGTCAAGAAGCGCCTGGTTCTTAATATCATAGGAAGTATCCTCCCCCATATACCTGGCAGAATAGATTCCCGGCTCCTTCCCCAGATAGTCAATCTCAAGTCCAGAATCATCCGCCAGGATAACTGCATCCTGGTACTCTGGCATCCTGTGTGCCGCCTCCGCGATTCCCCTCGCCTTAATCAGCGCATTTTCCTCAAAGGTTGTCCCGTCTTCCACCACTGATGCATCAATTCCAGCCTCCTTCTGGGATAAGATCTCCGCTCCCAGATCAGCAAGTATCATCCGGATCTCTATCATCTTATTCTGATTTCCCGTAGCAAATATAATTTTATCCATATACTCTGCCTCTCTATTATTCCTGTTGCTCTCTTCTCTGTCCAATACGGCCAGGCTTCGGCCCCTGGAACTGGTAAAAATACGTCTTCAGCATCCCGTTATAGATCTTCCGGTTCTTGTCCGCCTTCCGTCCAAAATACCTCTCGGCATCCTCATAGGAGGTAATCATATAGGCTGACCAGGAGTCAAGCCTCCGGAAGCTCTCTCCAAATGCCTGGTAAAGCGCCGGAAGATCCTTCTTATCCTCCAGCCGCTCCCCGTAGGGCGGGTTCGTAATGATAAAGCCGTATTTCTTCGGATGACTCAACGACCGCACATCTCTCTCCTGAAAGTGGATCAGATGGTCTACTCCTGCTTCCCTTGCGTTTCTCCTGGCAACCCGGATAACTGACGGATCTACATCATAGCCCTGGATATCCACGTCCGGGTTCTCGTCCATCAAGTCATTCGCCTCATTTACCGCCTCATACCACAGCTTTTTTGGTATCAGATTCGCCCAGGCTTCTGCCGTAAAGGAACGGTTCACCCCAGGGGCAATCCCTGCCGCCATCATGGCCGCTTCTATAGGAAATGTCCCGCTTCCGCAAAACGGATCCACAAGAATCCGGTCTTTCCTCCAGGGTGTCAGCATGATCAGTGCACAGGCAAGGGTCTCCGTAATTGGAGCCTTCCCCGACACCTCACGGTAGCCCCTCTTATGGAGTGATACCCCGGATGTGTCAATTCCAACTGTCACCTTGTCCTTCTTAAGAAATACCCTCAGAGGATACGCCTCCCCGTCCTCGGGAAGCCAGTCCATATGATACTTCTCCGACAGACGCCCGGCAATCGCTTTCTTCATAATCGACTGAATATCAGAGGGGCTGTACAGCCTGCTTTTTATAGATGCCGCCTTTGCGACCCAGCATTTCCCGTCTTCCGGTATGTAGTCCTCCCATGGCACTGCCCTTGTCTTTTCAAATAGTTCGTCAAAAGTAACGGCGGAAAAACTGGCTGCCTTGATCAGAACTCTCTCCGCTGTCCTTAAAAATATATTGGCGCGGCATACGGCGCCTTCATCGCCCCAGAAGGTGACGCGCCCGTCCTCCACCTCCGAAATCTCGTAGCCCAGGCCTGCAATCTCCCTTTTCAGCACTGCCTCAAGCCCAAAATGACAGGGGGCGATCAATTCAAAACGCTTCATATCATTCTCCAATCCACCTTTTATTACCCATTTATCTTACTTGTTAACACATATATTTGTCAAGCACAAGAGCCGCTGCACATTAGATTCCTGTGCGGCGGCTCCTGGTGTCTGATTACTGATTAGTAATTGCTGTTCTCGTTGCTGGAATTCTTGTTAGAAGAATTCTGGCTGGATGCATTCCTGTTGCTGGAATTCTGATTGGATGCGTTCTTGTTTGTTGAATTCTTGTTAGAAGAATTCTGGTTGGATGCATTCTGGTTGGATGCATTCTGGTTTGATGCATTGCTTGAACTATAATTCTTGCTCATGTCAATTCCTCCTAAAACTTTTATAATTGTAACAGCCTGATACATTCACTGTTACTGATCATGCACTCTTTTGAGTACATTTATGATACGAGATTATTATGTCCGCTGCATCAGAACAATATACATTTTTTGCTTCAATTTTTTTTTAAGAAATTAGTGTATAATTTTTTAAAGAAGAAACCATTGAGGAAAATTGCAGATTATGGTAATCTATTGATGGTGGGATTATAAAAAAGAAAAAGGGGAGAGGAAATTGAAAAAAGCAACAAAAAGATTCTTATCACTCGCACTAGCAGCAACGCTGTTATTTCCAGCCAGTTTATATCCGGCGCATGCATCGGATCTTCCGGCAGCAGATGTAAAACCGTTTCAATCCGTCAGGGATGCCTCACAGGATGATACTACACCCTCTGCAGACAGTGACACACCTTCACAGGGAGACCTTCCAGGCACCCCGCAGCAACCAGCGGATCCAGATGACACGCAGCAGCCGGATCCGGATAATCCGCAACAGCCAGCGGATCCGGACGACACGCAGCAGCCGGCGGACCCGGGAAATCCACAGCAGCCGGCCGATCCGGATGACACACCGCAGCCAGCGGACCAGGATAATCCACAGCAGCCGGTGGACCCAGATAATTCGCAGCAGACGGTGGATCCGGATAATCCACAGCAGACGGATCCGGACGACACGCAGCAGACGGATCCGGACAACCCCCAGCAGCCGGAAGAACCGGATATTACTAACAGCAAAGGGAATTTTACGGAGGTCCGGCTTGTCAGCAACGGCATCAGCCTTACGTGGGAAAAGATCGCCGGTGCCAAAGGCTACTATATAAAGAGAAAGATATCCGGCGGAACCTGGCAGGTACTGGTAAAGACCAAAGGCGAGGATGTTTTAAACTATATTGATTCAGACGTAGCTGTGGGATCCACTTACTATTATTGTGTGAAAGCTTATGCGGGCAGTGAAAAGGGTGAAGCCAGCGAGAACAAGAAGGTTGTATATCTCCTGCCCCCGTCTCTGACCACAGAGGTGGCTTCGAATGGCATACAGCTTCGCTGGAATCGCCCGGTCAGCGCTTCCGGCTATTATGTATACCGGAGGCTTCTGACAAAAAACACATGGACAAAGGTCTATACCATCACACAGCCGGGCGAAATCTCCTGGCGTGATACTTCTGCGAAAAACGGCAACACCTATGCCTACGTCGTTACAACATACAACGGCACATCAGAAAGTATTTATTCGAATGAAAAAAGCTATACAAAAGTTAATGTTCCAAAGGTAACGGGCCTGACCAGGAAGTCCTCCACAAAGATGAAGGTAACCTGGAAAGTAAACAAATATGCATCAGGCTACCAGATACAGTATTCAAAAAACAGTCTGTTCCAAGGGGTAAAAAAGGTAACTCTGAGAGACGGCAGCCAGGCCGCCTATACCCTCTCCGGCCTGGCCAAAAAACAGAACTATTATGTAAGAATCCGTACCTTTATAAAGAAAAACGGGAAAACATATTTTTCCGCCTGGGCTGCATCAAGTAATGTAAAGTCAACAAAAACTGCCAAAGCAACCATTTTGAAAAAGGGGAAAAAGAAGCTTGAACTCCGCTCCTTTGCAAAGCAGGTAATGTTCCAGCATGACGTCCTCCAGGGCTCCTGTACTGACGGCACGTATTCGTATTACGTTCTGCTTAATAAAAGTAATTATTACAGCAAAATTGTAAAGGTTCATCACTCTACCCGGCAAGTTGTGGTTGTATCTGGCGCCATGTATCTGGGAAGCGGAAATGATATGACTTACAATCCAGACAAAAACCTTCTTGTAGTTGTCCAGTGCACAGGAACGGATCCCAAAGCATTGATCTCTATAGACCCGAATACTCTGGGAATCATCGAAAACCGGCACATAACCCTGCCGAACAAGCTTGCAGGCGGGACCACATCAGATGCAGCAGGCGCTACTGCATTTTCCGGAATCGCATATGATAAGACACGGAAACAGTATGCTATACTATTAAGTCATAATTATAATTTCATTATTCTTGATGCCGAGATGAACCCGATACAATACGTAAAGGCCAGCAAGAAGAATGATTACAAGATACAGGGGATTGATGCAACCAGTGACTACATTCTGGTGGCACAGAGCCCGAAATATTCAAGCCAGGCATACAACATCATCACAGTTTATGACTGGGACGGCAATTACATCGCAAAAATTAATGCAAAAAAAGGATATGAGATCGAAAGCATCTTCCATATAGGGAAGAAATATTATGCATCCTTTTACCGTTCCTATTATAAGATCTACTATAAAAAAGTGACAAAAAAGGTCAAAGTAAAAGGCAAGATTAAAAAGAAGAAAGTAAAGAAAAAATATACGAAGTTCATGCGGGACAATTATGTATACCGCATAAGCGGAATCTAAAAATCCAGGGGAGGTTACAGAAAGGGGAATCCTATGAGCGCACGGTTAGTCCGTGAATAGTATCAATTGATCAATTTACACAAAAAAGTAATGTAAAATATATGAAATATTTTCAAAAGTTTTCCTTGCTTTTTATGGCAGTATATATTATACTAATCAGTGTAGAGAGAGTACTTTCTACAACCCCTTATTAATTATTTATACTCCCCTCAAAAGACCGGTGGCTCCCCCATCGGTCTTTTATTTTTCATCCCACGGTCCCCTTTCATCTCCTCCGCGAGTTAAACAGCCTCAGTATAAACATGACTATAATTACCGGTATCACAATAGGTGCCAGCAGACTCACGATCCCGCCGATCACTGTCATCACAATCATGAGAACACCACATACAGCCAATACAACTAAAAGCCTTTTCCACCAGGCAGTCCGGCCAGCTACTCTCACCCTGCCCGTTTCCTCCTGACCAGAGCCGTATACATTCTGCCCTGCCTCATATCCATAACTCTCCTGATACTGGTTCTCCCCCTGGCTTTCCCTGGAATCAATGATTGTCCGGGCAATCACCCATGGATCACCAAGCTCTGCGATGACATCCTCCTCCAGACGTCCCTTCCTGACTTCGTCACTGATATATCCGTTATAATAATCCACATTCTCCTGTATCACCGGCCCACTGAGATCATTCCCAAGCGCCGTCCTGAGCCCATCCAAAAATTCTCTTCTCGTCATTGTAACCCTCCTGCTGCCCAACGCAGCGATCTATCTATCCATAAAATCATAACCGCCCGGACTCCTCACAGACCATTATATAAAAAACCTTGCACTTAGAATATCACACTCTTTCCAATATTCCAAGTCCAAGGTTCTTAATTTTTTTTAATATTTGTGGCATTGGGGACAGGGCATTTTTAAGTTTGGGACGGGGTATTTTTAAAAATACCCCGTCCCAAATTTCACTGCCTATACTTCAAAGATCAGATCGCCATAGGATGGCATCGGCCATGCCTCTTTATCGACAATCATTTCCAGCTTATCTACTGGTGCGCGCAGCGCCTCCATAGCCGGAACTACCTGGAAGTGGTAGAACCTTGCCTGTTCTGCTCCTTCTTCCATGGCAACTGCCTTGCTCTCAATTTCTTTCAGTGCCTCCAGCGCTTTTTTCATCTCACCGAGAAGTCCTGATACCTCAGCGAGCATCTCGGACTGTACGGTCACATCTGCACCTGCTTCCTTCACTGCGATAACAGTATCTGCAAGGGACTTCGTATATTTTACGACTGCCGGCACGAACTGCTTGCTTGCCATGTCAATCATCGTGCGGGCCTCAATATTGATTGCTTTCGCATAGCTTTCGTACTTAATCTCTGCACGGGACTGAAGCTCCGCGCGGGTAAATACTTTGAATTTCTCGAACATTGCAACTGCTTTGTCCGTAGTAAGTGCAGGAATTGCCTCTACCATGGAACGGAGATTCGGCAGGCCGCGCCTTTCGGCCTCCTCAATCCACTCGTCAGAGTAGCCGTTTCCATTGAACACAATTCTCTGATGCTCTCCTGCATATTTTTTAATCAGATCATGGAGCGCTGTGTCAAAGTCATCTGCTGCCTCAAGTACATCGCAGGCCTCTGAAAATGCCTCTGCAACAATTGTATTCAGGACAACATTTGGTCCTGCGATGGAATCTCTGGAACCGACCATACGGAATTCAAACTTATTTCCTGTAAATGCAAATGGTGATGTTCTGTTACGGTCTGTTGCATCTTTGGCAAGATCAGGAAGTGTCCTGACGCCTGTCTGAAGCTTTCCGCCCTTAATGCTGTGCGTCGCTGAGCCTGTGCTGATCAGCTGCTCCATCACATCCTCAAGCTGTTCTCCAAGGAAAACGGAGATAATTGCCGGAGGAGCCTCGTTTGCACCAAGTCTGTGGTCATTTCCCGGGTCGGATGCTGATTCGCGGAGAAGGTCTGCGTGGGTATCCACAGCCTTCAGGATACAGGTAAGTACAAGCAGGAACTGTATGTTTTCATGGGGTGTCTTTCCCGGGTCAAGCAGATTCTTTCCGTCATCTGTCGTGAGCGACCAGTTGTTATGCTTACCGGAACCATTTACCCCTGCAAATGGCTTTTCATGAAGCAGACACTTCATACCGTGCTGGCACGCCACCCTCTTAAGAGTCTGCATAACAATGTGGTTATGATCAACCGCAACATTAGCCTCCGCGTAGATCGGAGCCAGCTCATGCTGTGCGGGAGCAACCTCATTATGCTGTGTCTTGGCAGTCACTCCCACTCTCCACAGCTGCTCGTTTACGTCTTTCATAAATCCGGCGATTCTCTGACGGATCGTTCCGAAATAATGATCATCCAGCTCCTGTCCCTTTGGCGGCATTGCCCCGAACAGGGTACGGCCTGTATAGATCAAGTCCTTTCTCTCCTGGAATTTTTTTGCGTCTACGAGGAAATATTCCTGCTCCGGCCCTACAGACGGAGTCACTTTCTTGGATGTTGTATTTCCAAACAGGCGCAGAAGCCTTATGGACTGCTCGTTAATGGCCTCCATAGATCTGAGAAGCGGAGTCTTCTGGTCAAGCGCCTCTCCTGTATAAGAGCAGAATGCCGTAGGAATACACAGTGTAGCGCCTGCAGCATCATGCCTTACAAATGCCGGTGAGGTACAATCCCACGCCGTATAGCCTCTTGCCTCAAATGTTGCACGTAAGCCCCCTGACGGAAATGATGATGCATCCGGCTCTCCCTTAATCAGTTCTTTTCCGGAAAAGCTCATCAACACCTTGCCACTCGAAAGAGGCGCTGAGATAAATGAATCATGCTTCTCTGCCGTAACACCTGTGAGCGGCTGGAACCAGTGAGTATAGTGCGTCGCACCCTTCTCAATCGCCCACTCCTTCATCTCATGTGCAATGACATCTGCAGTCGCCAGATCCAGCTCTTTTCCTTCCTCAATCGTTTTCTTTAAATCCTTATACACCTTTTTAGGAAGGCGCTCCTGCATTACTGTATCATTGAACACGTCTTCTCCAAAAATCTCTGTTACTTTCATCGGTTCACCCATGTTTCCTACATATCCTTTCTTTCATAAATTTGCAGCTCTCTGCTATACTCTATGCTGCGGCAAACTGAAAAAGGCACTCCAACCAATGTCGGAACGCCTTTGTTCTTACTACGCCTGTTAGTATACCTCAATTCTTCGGAAAAGGCAAGTAAAAATTTTAACAATCTCTATTTAAGCTTTTCCAACTGAACCGAATAATTCCATCTTCTCTTTTACTTTGGCAATGATTGCTTCGTAACCCGGCTTTAATAACTTACGTGGATCATAGCCCTTGCCTTCACGGTCCTTGCCTGCCTCAATGTACTCGCGTGTAGCATCTGCAAATACAAGCTGGCACTCTGTATTAACGTTAATCTTTGCAACGCCAAGGTCAATCGCCTTCTTGATCATGTCATCCGGAATACCTGTACCGCCGTGAAGAACTAACGGCATATCTCCTGTAAGCTGCTGGATTGCATCCAGAGTCTCGAAGCTTAAGCCTGCCCAGTTCTCAGGATATTTCCCATGGATATTGCCGATGCCTGCTGCCAGCATGTCCACTCCAAGATCAGCAATCATCTTGCATTCCTTCGGGTCAGCACACTCGCCCTGTCCTACAACACCGTCTTCCTCGCCGCCGATTGCTCCAACCTCAGCCTCAAGGGACATTCCCTTCTCTTTACAGATCTCAATAAGCTCTTTTGTCTTGGCAACGTTCTCCTCGATCGGATACTTGGAGCCGTCAAACATAATGGAGGTGAACCCTGCCTCGATGCATTTCTTACATCCTTCATAGGAACCATGGTCAAGATGTGTAGCAACGGGAACTGTGATCCCCATCTCTTCTACCATAGCTGCAACCATATCCTGAACGGTCTTAAAGCCTGTCATATACTTTCCTGCACCCTCGGATACACCAAGGATTACCGGGGACTTTGTCTCCTCAGCTGCTGTCAGGATCGCCTTTGTCCACTCAAGATTGTTGATGTTGAACTGACCTACTGCATAGTGGCCTGCTACTGCTTTTTCAAGCATCTCTTTTGCTGATACTAACATACTAATATTCCTCCAATTTCTTCGCCGGTATGTATAGCCTGACCGGCAGTGTTTTTTTGCTTTTTTTATTATAGCTCATTGTCATAAAAAAGACAAGAAAAAGATAAAATAAAGAATGCCGCCCCTCACCCCCGCATCATGTTCCTACGGAATGCGCAGCTTACGCGCATTCCTGAGCCGTGAATAGTAACAATAATTGGACAGTAATTAGAGTGTCTTCATTCATGCGTTTATTCTGTCGCGGGAAAAGAAACCCCTTGAACTTTTGGGCTGCTTATGGTATTCTTTAGATAAAGAAGGACGTCTGCTCCAACAGACGCCCTTCAGGAGTTACCGATAGACGGTTAGCCCGAAATATGTTCAGCTAAATAGCCGCTCAGTTTTCCGGACCGGGGCGGCTATTTCTGCGTCTTGTGATTATCGTTACGCCCCACGGCGTATCCGAAGCTCCTGTCCCTCAATTTCCTTTACCACCTGAAAATCAGTTCCTATTCATGGGTCAGGAATGCGCCAAACTGCGCATTCCGTAAGGAAGTGGTTCAATGGTGAGGGGCGACTTTTGCGAGCAGAAAAATCTCCGCCTGCAGGCACAAGTATTTCAAAAATCAGAAAAGTTTTCTGAAACATATTTTCCATTTTAGTTATATCGCACAAAATCAGCTTCTTAATTTAACATGAATTTAGAAAAAATTAATAACAATTGTGTTTAAATACCTCCTGTGTTACTGTGGAATTGGAAATTGAAACAAAAAAAGGAGGTAATGTAAGTATGAAAAAATCAATTTCAAGAAAACTGTTGTCAGTTGTTTTGCTGATTACTGTATTTTTATCAACGGTATTAGCAGGCAATGTCAGTCATGCAGCAGAAGTTCCACCGGCTGCAGACAGTAACACCCTTACCGTTGCGGACGATTTTATCGTCCTGACAGGAGCAGGGGCTTCACAAAAAATCGAACTTCAAAATGCTGATACGTCAGACCCCGCCGCTCCACAAGAAGATATCTTCTATACGAGCAGCAGAGCCAGTGTTGCGACTGTATCAGACGATGGTACAATCACTGCTGTATCAGAAGGTCTTGCAGATGTTTCTGTAAGAATCGGGGATAAAACCAAACCCAACAATGCAGAAACAGTGGCAACTATTAAAGTAACTGTTGTTCCAGAAAAAGATGCAGCCGGACGGGTAAAGGTAGGTCTTCAGATGTACAATCTCTTCACAGGCGGCGACCTTGGATGGAGCGAAACATCCAAAGATAAAGTCATTGATGCATTGAGAAAGGTTGCATCTCTTGGTTATGACGGTGTTGAATTTGCAAACCTTTCAGGCGCAGCAGGACAGTTCTACGCAAACACCGGAATGAGCATCTCAGAGCTGAAAGCAGCCTTAGAAGAGCTGGGGCTCGAGGCTCCGTCCTCACATTATCACTACGGCGGAAGCCTGGATTCACCCGAGAACATTGATGCAATTGTTAAGGCTAACCAGGAGCTTGGCTGTGAGAATCTTATCTTTGCATGGTCTACTCCCCAGTCACCAGTTCAGCATGACACAAACGCACAATGGGTTGAATGGATTAACAGCACACTGACTGCTATGAAGGAGGGTGTTCAGAAAAATAATTCCAATGCGCAGGTACTTTACCATAATCATGGCGATGAGTTCATGACTATGGAGGGCACGGATACTCTCTGCATGGATAATGTTAACGGAGACTCCCTGGAGATTGATATGTACTGGGCAAGCAGAGGCCTTAATTCTACAGACAAAGCTGTCAAGTGGGCTTCTGACAATGCAGACAAGATCAGCTTCCTCCACATCAAGGACGGCGGTCTTGACGGAAGCATCCGCCCATGGGGCAAAGGCTCCATGCCGGTACAGAGCTTTGTTGATGTTGCAAGAAAGAACAACATCGGCTGGGTTATCGTAGAAAATGATTCTCCAGCTTCTTATCTGGATCATAACGGATTACAGGATGCAGCTGTTTCCATGGAGTATATCAAGAATAATATCAATCTGAATTATACCAGCGCTAAAGTTGATGATGATTTTATTGTTCTGACAGGCGCCGGGGCAACTCAGAGCATACAGACAACTGTCTCAGCAGAAAATACAGTTTCTTACACAAGCAGCAACCGCAATGTTGCAACTGTAGCTGAGGATGGTACTGTTACGGCTGTAACTGAAGGCCTTGCCGACATAACAGTAACAATTAACGATGCATCCGGGAAAACCATAACAACAGCAACTGTAAAGGTTACTGTTGTTCCAGAGAAGGATACGACCGGGCGCGTGAAGGTCGGCCTGCAGATGTATAATCTCCGCCAGGGTGGAGATATCGGAAGAAACGAGACATCCAAAGATAAAGTCATTGATGCGATGAGAAAGATTGCATCCCTTGGCTATGACGGTATTGAATTTGCAAACCTTTCAGGCGCGGCCGGACAGTTCTATGCAGAGACCGGAATGAGCGTGGCAGAGCTGAAGTCTGTTTTAAACGAGCTGGGTCTTGAGACTCCGTCCTCACATTATCATTTTAGGGGAAGTCTGGATGAAGCTGCAAACATTGACGCAATCGTTAAAGCAAACCAGGAGCTTGGCTGTGAAAATATTATTTTTGCATATTCCAATCCTTCAAATCCGGTACAGCATGAAACAAATGCAAAATGGGTTGAGTGGATTAACAGTACACTGGCTGCCATGCAGGAAGGTGTTAAGAGAAATAATTCCAATGCGAAGGTTCTTTATCACAATCATGGCGACGAATTCAAGACCATGGAAGGAACGAATACTCTCTGTATGGATAACGTTAAGGGAGACACCATGGAAATCGACATGTACTGGGCAAGCAGAGGCCTCGAATCACCAGACAAGGCTGTTAAATGGGCTTCCGATAATGCAAAGAAGATCAGCTTCCTCCACATCAAGGACGGCGGTCTTGACGGAAGCATCCGCCCATGGGGCAAAGGCTCCATGCCGGTACAGAGCTTTGTTGACATTGCAAGAAAGAACAACATTGGCTGGGTTATCGTGGAAAATGATTCTCCTTCTTCTTACCTGAACCATAACGGATTACAGGATGCAGAAGTTTCCATGGAGTACATCAAAAACAACATGAAGCTGAATTATATCAGCGCCAGCGACGATCCTGTGACTCCTCCGGTAAATACGGCAGTCAAAGTATCTGGCATCAAGGTATCCGGTATGTCCAAAAAGATTGCTGCCGGAAAGAAAGTAACATTAACTGCAGCGGTATCTCCTTCTAATGCAGCAAACAAAGCCGTTACATGGAAATCCAGCAACACAAACCTTGCAAAGGTAAACAGCAAAGGCGTCGTTACACTGAATAAAAAGTCCGGTGGAAAATCCGTAACTATCACCGCAACGGCCCAGGACGGAAGCGGGGTAAAAGGGACATATAAGATCACATCCATGAAGGGCAAAGTGAAGAAAGTAACGATTACCGGAAAGAAGTCTGTAACAGCAGGGAAATCCCTGAAGCTGACCGGTAAAGTAACGGCAGAAAAGAAGGCAAACAAAACCCTGAAATGGACAACCAGCAACAAAAAGTACGCGACCGTAAACAGCTCCGGAAAGGTAAAGACCTACAAAGCCGGCAGAGGCAAAAATGTAAAGATTACAGCCACTGCGACAGACGGAACCGGAAAGAAGCGTACCGTTACGATTAAAATTAAAAAATAACAGAGCCTGCTGCAATTCTCCGGTCAGTCAGAACGGATAAGCACAGTCTCTAAAAAGTGGTTCAGACAGTAAAGGGCATGGTGCAGACCATGCCCTTTACCCATTCCTTTTTTCGGAACTATACTTTGGAAGTGGTTGATTCCCGGACTATTAATTCAGTGCCCAGAAGAAGCGTCTTGACAGTATGCTCTGTAGTATTAAGCGTTTCAAATAACAATTCGCATGCCGAGTACCCCTGCTGGAAGGCAGGCTGGTTAACAGTCGTCAAAGACGGAGTCGTCATTCTGGCAAGCGGAACATTATCAAATCCAACCACCATAATATCTTGTGGAATCCTGAGCTTGTATTTCTGGGCAGCTTTTACGGTAGCTGCAGCAAAGGTGTCCGAAATGACAAAAAATGCATTCGGACAGGGATCGGAGCTTAGGAGACGGCACGCACTGGAATAAGCCATCTCATAGCTTATTTCCGGGAGTGAGATAATCCAGTTCCTGGGTATGAACAAATCATTCTTCAGTATTGTGTTCATGAAACCTTCCTTCCGTTTCCGGGCGTAAGCGAAGCTGTTTGGTCCGTTAATAAAGGCAATCTTATTGTGCCCGCATGTAATCAGATATTCCACAGCACTCTCTGCAGCAGCCACGTCATCAATCGCCACATAAGAGTATCCGGCATTTTCATTATACTCACAGCACTGTATCAATGGCGCGATCGCATTGATCTGTGCCAGCAGTTTTTCATGAAGCCGGGTGAGGAGAATCACTCCAGCGGCATTAATACGGTTCAGCAGGCTGCAGAAGCTCTGAATGGTTCCCCGGTCAATGGGAATCACACTGATCAGCAGGCTGTAGCCATGGGCCTGCGCCGAAGTGTTCGCGCCCCGGATAATCTCCTGATAGAAGGAATTGTTAATTTCAGGAATGTTCAGGACAATAATCTGCTGTCTTGCAGGGGCAAGTGTAGTAAATTCAGGAGTCAGCCCTAATGCGTTCATGGCAGATTCCACCTGCAGGAGAGTGGCTGGTTTTAAAAGCTCCGGGTGATTCAAAGCCCGTGATACAGTCGCGGGTGAAACCCCGGCCTGACGGGCAATGTCAGCAACAGTGGTTTTGCCATTTTTCATATAGATACCTCCAGACAATTCTTAATTTTCTCTTAATATTTTATATTATAAACTCCTTGTTGTAAATACCATATTTCACAATTCTGAAAATATTTCAGAAATATATTTTAAAAATTGATGATATTGTACAAAAATGACAAAAATTAACTGTTCAAAACATGGATTTATTGACTATTATGCACAAATTTATTGATTTCAGCCACTTCCAATGCTATCATTAGGCTATGAAAAATGAAAGAAAAAATGAAAGGAACGATTGCATGAATGTAGGAATAATTGGATGTGGGAAGATTGCACAGATCAGACACATTCCGGAATACACAGACAATGCCAATGCAAAAATTACCGGGTATTATGACTTCAATTACGAGAGGGCACAGGAGCTGGCAGAAAAATACGGCGGAAAGGCATATACGTCCGTTGACGAACTATTAGAAAACCCGGAACTGGATGCTGTAAGTGTATGCGTGGCAAATAATGCCCATGCCGAGATCTCTATCAAGGCATTAAGAGCCGGAAAGCATGTGCTTTGCGAAAAGCCAATGGCAGTAACCCTCGAAGACTGTATCGCCATGACAGAAGAGGCAGAAAAGAGCCAGAAGCTTCTTATGATCGGCCAGAACCAGCGTTTTGCAAAAGCGCATGTGAAGGCAAAGCAATTAATAGCTGAAGGCGTTATCGGAGATGTGATTACCTTTAAAACAACCTTTGGGCATAAGGGACCGGAAACATGGAGTATTGACGCAGGCTCTAACAGTTGGTTTTTTGATAAGAAAAGAGCCGCCATGGGAGCCATGGCCGACCTGGGGGTACATAAGGCAGACCTGATCCAGTATCTGCTTAACAGCAGGATCGTTGAAACAACCGCAAAGGTCATCACACTTGACAAAAAAGACAGCGCAGGACAGTTAATCGGAGTTGACGATAATGCAATCTGTATCTACAGGATGGAAAACGGAGCAGTCGGAACCATGACAGCAAGCTGGACTTATTACGGCGAAGAAGACAACTCGACCATACTGTATGGAACAAAGGGCATCATGAAGATTTATGACAATCCGCAGTATTCCATCACCGTAATTACAGCAGACGGAGAAAGGATTCTATATGAGATCGACAAGATCCAGACAAATGACAATCAGACAAAATCAGGAATTATAGATGAATTTGTATCAGCTATTACAGAAAAGCGAAGCTCTGCTGTTGATGCGGGTGATGTCCTGAATGCAATGAAAGCAGTCTTTGCAAGTGTAGAATCTAGCGAAAAGCAGACAACAGTCAGAATTAATTAGGAGGTGCGGAAGATGAAACTAGGGTTATTGACCTCCATCCTGGATGGATGGTCTTTTGAAGAGGTGGTAGACATTGCCTCGGACATGGGCTTTGAATGCCTGGAGGCTGCCTGCTGGCCCCAGGGAAAGGCAACCCGCAGATATGCCGGGGTCAGCCACATTGATGTCCAGAATCTGACACAGGAAAAAGCAGATGAAATCACAGCATACTGCAGCAAAAAAAACATACGGATCTCGGCGCTGGCATATTATCCCAATCCCATGGATGCGGATGAGACTAAGAGAAAGGCAAGTATCGGACACCTTCTGAAGGTAATTGATGCAAGCCATATGCTGGGAGTGAATCTGGTTACTACTTTTATAGGAAGAGACCAGAATAAAACCGTAGAAGAGAATCTTGAGCTGGTAAAGGAGATCTGGCCGGAAATTATAAGCCATGCACAAGGCCTTGGAGTAAAAATTGCCATCGAAAACTGCCCGATGCTGTTCGGACCGGATGAATGGCCCGGAGGCCAGAATATCATGACATCGCCGGATATATGGGAAAGGGTATTTGAAATTCTTCCAGGCGAAACCCTGGGACTCAATTATGACCCGTCCCACTTCGTATGGCGGATGATGGATTATATCGAGCCGCTTTATACATTCCGCGACAAGATCTTCCATGTCCACTTTAAAGACATCAAGCTCTATCCGGAAAAGCTAAAAAGGGTCGGCACAATGGCTTATCCTACCAGCTACATGTCTCCAAAGCTTCCCGGACTTGGCGATGTGGACTGGGGCAGATATGTCAGCGCACTCACAGATATCGGTTACCAGGGATACAGCTGCATCGAGGTGGAGGATAAAGCATTCGAAAACAGCCGGGAACGTATTCTGGACAGCATACGGATTTCCAAAAGGTATCTGAGCCAGTTTGTAATTTAGTAGAAAATAATATATTGATACGGGTTGGAACAGCAAAGCTGTTTTAATAGAAAAATTTCAAGGAGGAAGGAACTATGAAAAAAGCATTAGCATTTTTACTGACAATGGCACTGACTGTAACATGTGCAGCCGGCTGCAGCTCATCAGGAGGATCCGGCGGATCTGACAAGGGCGGCGAAGACACAGGCAGCAAGGACGCAGGAAAACACATTTATGTCCTGACCGCACCAGAGGATCACGGCTGGACAGGTTCTGTCGCAACATTTGCAAAAGAAAAGATCGAGGAAGTCAACAAGGGGGATTACAGCGCAGAACTGATCACATCAGCTACAGCAGCAGAGCAGATTACAAATATTGAGGATATCATCTCCAAAGGCGAAAAAGACATCTCTGTTGTAATCCAGCCAATTGATGATACTGTGCAGTCTGCCATCCAGGGACTTGCAGACGCAGAGATCCCATATGTTGCATTTGACCGCATTATAGATGGAGTTGCAGACTCAGCAGTCGCTAATGTAAAAGGCGATAACGAAGGCATTGGCGCGGCTACGGCAGCATACTATGTGTCACTTGGCCTGAAGCCGGGCGAAAAGGTATATGTGTATCAGGGCGACACCTCCTCTGTTACCACTCTCAGAGACCAGGGCTTCACAAAGTATCTCACAGGAGAGCTTGAGTATGACGGGAAAACAATTGATGATTCCGCAAAATGGACAGAAGACGATCTTTCTGCCATCACTTATTCAGGTGCAATGAACTGGAGCCGTTCTGACACAAAGACTTCTTTTGAATCTTTAATGGGGGATTCTGAAAATGCAAAGATCAGATGGTTTTATGCAGAGGATGACGAACTGGCAATGGGTGTCCTGGAGGCATTAAATGGCGGCGGAATTGACGACTCAACAAAGCAGGCATTTATGTCAAATAAACCTGTAGTCAGCGGATGCGGCGGACTGGATGAGTTATACGCAGTTTTGAGAAACGAATCCTACCAGGATCTTTCAGCTGACTTTGGCGGAATCGTATCTGTTACATACAGCCCGGCAATGATCCAGACAGCCATCCAGGATATGGTTGATTACCTGGACGGCAAGGAAGTTACACAGGACCATATCATTGCCTGCGAGGTTGTAACATCCGAAAACGTAAGCGAGTATCCATCATTTTAGGGAATAACGATTATCTGATACAGGATAAAAAGGGGGAGCTGTCGGATGGCACTCCCCTGTTATAAGATTGGGAGGAATATCAATGAGTCTGTTAAAAATGAACGGTATTACCAAATCCTTCAACGGTGTTACTGTTCTTAAAGATGTACAGCTTACAATAGAACAGGGAGAAGTCCATGCTCTCCTGGGTGAAAACGGCGCAGGAAAATCTACATTAATGAATGTTCTGACAGGCGTATTCCCAAGAGATGCCGGCAGTATCGAATTTGACGGAAAAGAAGTAGGCGCCGTAACAATCAGCCAGTCAGAAGCAATGGGCATTGCCTTTGTCCATCAGGAGCTGAATCTTTTCAATGATTTGAAAGTATATGAGAATATATTTCTCGGCAAGGAATATTGCAATAAGCTTGGTAAGCTGAATAAGAAAAAAATGATTGCAGAGGCCAGAGAATTGTTTGAAGAGCTGGGTGTGGATATTGATCCGGCTGAGCTAGTTGAAAACCTGAAGACAAGCCAGAAGCAGCTATTGGAAATCTCCAAAGCACTCTTCTTTGACGCAAAACTGCTGATTCTGGATGAACCCACAACTTCACTGAACAACGATGAAGTTGCACATCTCTTTCACATTGTAAATAACCTGAAGAAAAAGGGAACTTCCTTTATCTTCATTTCACATAAGATGCCGGAAATATTTGAGTTATCCGACAGCTATACTGTTTTTCGAAATGGGAGTTTTATTGCCACAGGTAAAATTGCTGACACAGATCCTGAATCTGTGACAAAGCTGATGGTCGGAGAAAGCTACTCAAATGCAGATGTATACCAGAAAAGAGAGACCGGAGAGACAATTCTCGAACTGGACGGATTCTCGGGCCCGGGATTTTATGACGTAAGCCTGTCTGTAAATAAAGGGCAGATCATAGGCCTGACCGGACTACAGGGGTCAGGAAGCAGCGAACTGATGCAGTGTATCTTCGGCAGTACACATGCCACAGAAGGAACGATAAAGCTTCACGGAAAGGATGTAAAAATCCATTCCATTCACGAAGCAATGAAATCAAAAGTCGCAATGCTTGCATCCAACAGAAAAGAAAATTCCGTCATTCCAGATATGAATCTTCTTGAAAATATGTATCTGTCAGAGCACACACTGTCCGCAGGCAGACTTCCGATTCATAAGAAAAAGGAAAAGGAAAAATTCGAGAAATACCGCGCACTGCTGAATATCAAGGCCCAGAGCCCGGAAAGCTCGATTCTGTCTCTAAGCGGCGGGAACCAGCAGAAGGTATTTATTGCAAGGTGGCTGAACACGGACGCAGAAATCCTGCTTTTGGACAACCCGACACAGGGTATTGATGTAGGTGCCAAGGCGGAAATCTATAAATTAATTCTTGAACTGGCAAAAAGCGGAAAGACGATTTTAATCAATACACTGGAAATTCCGGAAATCCAGAAGGTAGCAGATTACTGTGTTGTATTTTACAACGGAACGATCATCAAAAAGCTGGACCATAAGGAAATAGATGAAACCACCGTGATGCTGTACTCTACAAACGCAATTTGAGTACATCCACAATCCATGTATCAAAAACATCAAAATACCTTTTGACGCTTGCATCATAAAATTCATGAATATGAAACGCAGAATATATGAAACAGGAGGGTATGATTATGCAGGAAGAAGAAAAAATTAAAGCAGGTATTTTATTCAGCCCTGCCGCCCCCGAATTAAAGGCTATGAAGCGTAAAACCCATAACCTGAATGTAGACTATAATAATACATATGAGGACGAGACTGAAAAACGGACAGCAATCCTGTCTGAGATCATCGGTAAAATCGGGGAAAACAGCTTTATACAGGGACCAATTGCATTTCATTACGGCAGCCATACAACAATCGGAAGAAATTTTTTCGGCAATTTTAACCTGACGGTTCAGGATGATGCAGAGGTCACCATTGGTGATAATTGCGATTTTGGTCCGAACGTAACGATTGTAACACCAGTTCATCCCATGCTGCCAGATGAGCGTCTGGCTATGCAGACAGCGGAGGGCGAGAAAAAGCATCTCTGCTATGCAAAGCCTGTACATATAGGAAGCAATTGCTGGCTCGGAGCTTCGGTAACCGTATGTCCCGGCGTCACAATTGGAGATAACTGTGTGATTGGTGCGGGAAGTGTTGTAACAAGAGATATTCCAGAAAACAGCTTTGCCGCAGGTGTGCCGTGCAAAGTACTACGGAAAATTACCGTGTCTGACAGCATGAAATACAAACCGGAAATACTGGCTGATAATCAAATCATTTAAGGAGGAATTAAGATTCATGAGTGAAGAAAAGGCGAAAAGCACCATATTCCCCAAAAAAGTCACAAAATATATGGGAGAATACAGCTTTATCATTGTTTTTATTTTAATTTTTATTGTATATGTTCTGACCTGTAACGGGCTCACATGGAGCGGAATGATGAATATATTCCGGCATTCTACTGTAGTTGGCATCATCGCGATCGGAATGGGGCTGATCTGCCTGACAGGAGAGATTGACCTTTCCGTCGGATCCATGCTTGCCTTTGATGCAGGCTTCTCTGTCATCATCTTTAACATGACAGACAGCATTGTGCTTACCCTCTTATTTGCACTCGTGTTCGGGGCTGCCTGCGGCGCAGTTAACGGCGCTCTTGTAGGGTTTGTAAAAATGCCGGCATTTATTGTCACCCTGGCGACAATGCTGATTTACCGTTCATTTGCACAATACTTCTGCCAGCATATGGACAAAGAATTGCTAGGAGGCGGAAGCTCCGTTTACCGCATGGCGAATAATGCAGCTTCTTATCAGCCGATGTACCAGTTTGGCAATGGGAAAATAGCTACCATTCCGATCGTAGGACTGATACTGATTATCATGACCGTATTATTTGTCTATATTGCCACGAGTACAAAGTATGGGAAAAAGATATATGCCGTAGGGAGCAACGAAAAAGGCTCACAGATGGCCGGCATCAATGTTGGCCTGATTAAAATCACGGCATTCACTATCGCAGGACTGCTGGTCGGCCTGGCGGCATTCCTGTGGATCTCCATGAATGCCTCCGCTGACCCTGCAACAACCGGAAGCAGCTATGAAATGTACGCCATTGCAGCTGTAGTTCTCGGCGGAATCAGCATGTCCGGCGGCAAAGGGAAATGCCTCGGCATTTTCTTTGGCGCAATGTCTTATACAATTATTGATAAAATCATTGTGGCTTTAAAAATGGACTCACTGATCAATGATGCAGTGAAGGGTATTATATTGATACTTGTCATTATGATTCAGATTGCCGGTCCGCAGATTAAGGCAAAGCTTTTTAAATAACGGGCGCTGTCTGCAGTCCTCCGGAGATCTGGCAGATGATTAACGAGATGCTTGTGGCGCAGGAAGAATGGCTGTTGCAATACAAGGGAACTATTGCCCAGGCAAAGGAGAGTTTATCCAACGGCAGCACAAAGAAACCCCTTGAACTTTTGGACTGCTTATGGTATTCTTTAGATAAAAGAAGGACGCCTGCTCCAACAGACGCCCTCCATGGAGCCCCACTCCAAAGGTGGAGTTTCCCAAGCGAGCAGTTACCTCTCAGTGAGAGGCGCCCATCCTGGTGCTAACAGGGTGGGCATTATTTTTTTCGCCTGTGATCCTTATCTCTGTCGAGAAAGGCAAGCAACGCTATAACAAAACTACCAAAGGTAATCAGCAAGCCGATTATCCCTATAAATATCAAAATGATATCCGCAGCTGTCATTGACGCCACCTCCCTTCCTATGTATTCCGGCAAGCCGGCCATTGGCTCGGGAGACTGCCACCCCTGTCATGGGTTCCATGAATGCATTCTACCATATTCCGACAGGAATTTCAACTGCACCCATTTTGAGTTCAGCACATTCTTAATATACTCATCAGCATTCCAAGGCTTATTTTATCTTCTCCTCCCATTCCTTCTCACGGAAACCGGTAAGGACAAAATCATCTCCCACCACAATCGGGCGTTTAACAAGCATTCCATCTGTAGCAAGAAGCTCATACTGTTCTTCCTCGTTCATTTCCGGAAGTCGGTCTTTCAGCCCCATGCCTCTGTACAGCTGACCGCTCGTATTAAAAAACTTTTTAAGCGGCATCCCGCTCCTTTTATGCCACTCTTTCAATTCTGATACTGTCGGATTTTCTTCCTTAATATGGCGTGACTCATATTCAATATGATGCCCGTCCAACCATTTTCTTGCCTTTTGACAGGTTGTGCATTTGGGATATTCAATCAATAAAATCAATTTCTGCTCCTCCTTTTATATGCAAAAAACCTTTTAAAGATCACTCTTTAAAAGGTTTTACAGTGACTCCGAGGGGAATCGAACCCCTGATTCCAGCGTGAGAGGCTAGCGTCTTGACCGCTTGACCACGGAGCCATAATCTTCTGTACCTCATTTCGTACTTGCTCATTATAGCAAACATCTCCATAATAAGCAAGTACTTTTTACAAAATTTTTCATTTTTTTGTAAATCTATTATCATAACCAATCTGATGACTTTGAAAATCTCTGCTGGATTTCCACCATTCCCATTCCAATAGACGGTCTATGTCTACGAGCGTATCATTATTCTGATATACGTTATATTTTTAAGAGAGAGCAAACACTTTTTTAATATAATTTCTTGTTTTTTCAGAAGTTATTTGGTCTATAAATCTTTTATCCCATAAAATAGTCTTTCTCACTTCCTTTTCAACCTCTATATCAGACATAGAATTTTCTTTTTCAATTTTTTCTCCTAACTTAGTAAGTAAATCCGTATGACACATAACAAAATGGTTGCGTAGATTTTCAAAACCCAGTGCTTGCATTAAGTAAGAAATCCTCTCAAAGTCTTCTATATCTATTTCTCCTTCTTCAGTTATCAAAACTCTATCTTCATCAGAGCATAAAGCAAAAAATATATATTTTTCTTTTTGAATTTGCTTTTCTTTATATCTTTTAGCAACAACAGAATCAATTTGTTTAGGCAGGTCATTTATATTTATCATACTTTACCATCCTTTTTTTACTTTTAAAAATAGTTACTTTTATTTCTTAAATGCTTATCATTCTCCTTCGCAAAAATGGAATGTATACATTCCGGTTTGAGTCAAAAAAATAAATACAATTATTGTAATCTTTTTATTCCAGTCTTAAAGGAGAATACAGTTGATTATGAATCTAAAACAAGATATATCCATAGGTGATAACCTCCGTACTCTAAGAAAAAAAGCAGGTTTAACGCAAGAAGAAGTTGCAGCAAAATTACAGGTACTAGATTTACCGGTAAGCAGGGAAGTTCTTTCGCAAATGGAACGTGGAAAATACAGCATACGGATAAGTGTGTTATTGGCAATGAAAGAACTCTATAAAGTAAATTCAATGGACGACTTTTTTGATGGAGTATCTTCATAGTTAAATCCATAGCCAATTAATTTTTCACACTATTATATGCAATATGCTCTTTCCTTTCTATTTAAGAATCATACGTTTCCTTGTTTCTATTTTATTTTTGTGTACCCAAAAGCGAAACGAATACATTCCAATATTATACTAAAAATTCTATAGAATCAATAGAAACGTAATGTATTTATTCCAAAAAGAGGGTATACTATTGTACTGCCTATTACAGCCGCGGCTGCGATTCCAAGTATTTCTGCCGCTGCCCTCCGTAAAGAAACCGGCACTTATTGTAGAATTAAAATATGATAAGACTGCTTATACAGCGATACAGCAGATCAAAGACAGGCGCAGTATATGCAGGCGTTGGAAGGGTATGCGGGGGAAATACTGGCTGTAGGGATCCATTATGATCGGGGCAATGCCAACAAGCCGCACAGCTGTGTGATAGAGAGGATGGAAAAGCAATAGAAAATGACACTCCGCGGGAGTGTCATTTTTAGATAATCCATTTTGGATGTGCAGAGAGATAACACATCATTGGATGATTATAAAATAGTTCACGTTTTTTAAGCATATGCTCTTACTCTTTAAGGTCCTCAATATGCTCCGCCGGGACCATAATTCCAAGCTGCTGTCTCAGATTCTCAATCTCCACATAATCATGCTCTCCTCCAAACTCCCCGTCAAGCGTCCATGGAATCTCCTCCAGCGATTCGAAGGTAATATAACCTGTCTTAAAGGTATACATGTATTTCGTATCAATCTGCTCGATCAGAAGCGCTGCTATAATCTCCTGGAGCTCCAGCGGATTCTTCGGCTTCTTAATCAGAGTCACCTCAAACAGCCCGTCATCAAAGACCACCTGCTTTCCCACCATACTGCGGAATCCGCCCACAGACCGGGAATTAGTTACCATGCCATAGATAAATTCATCCTCAATCTCCTCGCCGCCATGGCATACCTTTATGCGGTAAGAAGGAACATTAAAGATTCTCTTTGCCCCCTCCAGTATATACGCCAGATGCCCCAGTACATTCTTCATGGCCTGGTCAGTCTCATACGAGACATCCGTAAACAGGCCAAACGCAGCAATATACACAAAGGTATCCTGATTAAATCTTCCTATGTCACACGGAAACACGACCCCATTTACCGCATTATCCGCTGCCTTCAGCAGGCCCTTCGGAATATGCAGGCTGTTGGCAAAATCATTCGTGGTTCCAGTAGGAATATATCCCACCGGATCCCGGTCCTTGCGGGTCATCATCCCTGACACTACTTCGTCAATCGTACCGTCTCCCCCGCTGCAGACTACCAGCTCATATTCCTCTGAATTATACTCCTTCACCTTCCTGTACGCATCCCGGTAGGACTGCGTAGGATAGATGGTCACCTCATATCCGGCCTTTACGAATATATCAACAATATCTGAAATCTTGGGTTTCAGGAGTTCCTTTCCCGCATGGGGATTATAAATAAACAGCAGCCTCTTCATACATTCCCTCCAAACGAATTATAATAAGCTTACAGTACTGCCCGGCATCCAGGCAATTGTTACTGTTCACTCCATGTCCAGTAACTTGCAGCCCGGCAATTACTGTTTCTACAAGAAAAGGGCATATTCCATGCCCTTTTCTCTGCATATATGTACTATAGTTAATGAGTTGCAAAAAATTCCTCTACGCCGTTTACAGCTTTCTCTTCATCCTCTCCGTCAGCCACTACCGTGAAAGTGGTCCCTTTTCCAAGGTTAAGGCTCATCATGCCCATAATACTCTTCGCATTGATCTGCTTATTTTCCATCTCAATGCGAACCTTACTCGAGTACTGACTTGCCTCCTGAACCAGATGAGCAACCGGACGTGAATTCATATCCAGTTCTGACTGAATTGTAACACTTCTCTTAACCATACTACTTGTTCCTCCTTACTGTTCCCTTAACTTCTCTGCCAGCTCACTTAACTTACGCAACCGGTGATTCACACCCGACTTACCCACAGGCTCACTCATCAAGTTCCCCAGCTCCTTTAAGGCCGCCTCCGGGTTCGCAAGACGTGTAAGGGCAACATCTCTTAATCCATCTGGAAGCTGTTCCAGACCAATCGTGTCCCTGATGTATTCAATGTCCTCAACTTGTCTTACTGCTGCACATACTGTCTTATTAATGTTTGCTGTCTCACAATTGACCTTGCGGTTTACAGAATTTCGCATCTCCTTAAGGATCCGGACATTCTCCATCTCCATAAGGGCGATATGCGCCTCCATGACATTCAAGATATCTACAATCTGAGAGCCTTCCTTCAGGTATACGACATACGTCTTTTTTCGGGGTACCGTCTTAGCGTCTACGCCAAAGCTATTTATCATATCCTTCAGATATTCCGCCTGCCCCATGTCGGAACAGACAATCTCAAAATGATACGCTTTGCCGGGATCACTCATGGAACCTGCCGCAATAAATGCACCTCTTATATAAGCCCTTTTACAGCACACGGCGTGGACGATCGCATTTCTGACCGCCAGAAGCTCCTCGCCCTTCCAGAACAGAAGATAGCTTGTGCTTCCCTTTGCCATATTCCTGCGGATTGAAATATCATTTCCTATATTAAATGTTTTTTTCATTAATGTAAAGCATTTTCTTGCAACCCGGAAATTTTCCGAACGAAACTTTACAGTGCACACCCCATACCTGTCCTGGGAAAATTCCCCGCACATGTGCAGGATCGCCGATAATTCCGCCAGGTTGCAGTGTCTCGCCTCTTTATCACATGCTGCAAGTTCTTCCTTTATTTTCCCTGAAAATGACATGAAATTTTTTTACCTCACTTTTGCGTCCTTTCCAATATCCCTGTGTTCAATCCGGATTCCATAGTTATCCATCTTTTCCAGCGCTTCATAGAGTTCATTCGCCAGGGTTACTGAGCGGTGCTTTCCCCCAGTACACCCCACGCCAATTACAAGCTGCGTCTTTCCCTCTGAGACATAATTCGGAATCAGAAATCTGACCATATCTACAAGCTTTTCCAGAAAAATAACCGCCTTGTCATTATTCATAACATAGTTCCTGACCTCAGCATTATTTCCGCTTAAGGGACGCAGTTCTTCTATATAATAGGGGTTTGGGAGGAACCTCACATCAAATACAAGGTCCGCGTCACTGGGAATTCCATATTTGAATCCAAAGGACAATACGGTTATATACAGGTTCTTGTACTCCTTATTCTCCACATAGATCCTGTGGAGCTCCTGTTTCAGCTCTCTTGTAAGCATATGACTTGTATCAATCAGATAGTCCGCTTTTTTCTTAAGAAATGCAAGCTGGTCTCTTTCTCTTGTAATTCCCCGGTCCACACGTCCTCCGCTCCCTGACAGTGGATGAAATCTTCTCGTCTCTTTATATCTCTTAATGAGCACATCATCACTGGATTCTAAAAACAGGATCTCATACTTTACCCCCGCCCCGTCAAGCTCCGTGAACACTGCCGTAAGCCTGGCAAAGCCATTGCCGCTTCTGATATCCACACCCAGGGCAACCTTGTTCATCTCCGTCCCAGGCACCACAAAAAGCTCTGCAAGCTTGGGAATCAGAGGAACAGGCAGGTTATCCACACAAAAATATCCCATATCCTCCAGCATCTTAAGGGCAGTACTCTTCCCGGCTCCGGACATCCCTGTAATAATCACAAATCTCATATTAAAACTCCCCTAACCTTCTCACCTCCGGCGTAAGCACCACGCCGGAATGCTCCTCCACACGTTCCGACACCTTTCTCATCAGTTCCATAATCTCTGCGCTGGACGCGTGATCTCTGTTAATAACAAATCCACAGTGCTTTTCCGACACCTGGGCTCCTCCCACCCGGAAGCCTCTAAGCCCTGCATCCTCAATTAATTTCCCCGCAAAATATCCTTCCGGTCTCTTAAATGTACTTCCTGCGCTGGGGAACTCCAGCGGCTGCTTCGAGATCCTCTTTTCCCGCAGTTCTTCCATCCTTGCCCGAATCTGGTCTCTGTCGCCATAATCAAGCGCAATAACCGCCTCAAGGACAATATAGTTTTTCCTGGCAATGACACTCGTCCTGTACCCCAGTTCCAGCTCTTCTGCTGATAATGTACGGAACTCCCCTTCTGGCGTCAGTACAAGGACACTGGCCAGTACATCCTTCATCTCCCCGCCGTAGGCCCCGGCGTTCATCATGCAGGCTCCTCCCACTGTCCCCGGAATCCCCGCCGCAAACTCAAATCCGGCAAGCCCCTCCTCACAAGCCCGGCCCGCCACCTTAGAAAGCAGCGCTCCCGCCTGTGCCGTAATGCAGCCTTGGTCCACGGTAATCCCACTCATCTCCCTGTAAATCTGAATAATAACCCCCCTGTATCCGGTATCCGACACAAGCAGATTGCTTCCATTGCCTATAATGTAATAAGGCATGCGTCTCTTCTTACACACCTCCACCACATCCCGCAGCTCCTCCTTCGTCCCGGGCGTCACAAAAAAATCAGCCGTCCCCCCGGTGCGGAACGTTGTGTGCTGCTTCATGGGCTCGTCTGTCCTGACTCCGCCTTCCCCCAAAGTTCCAATGAGCTCCTCAAAAAAATCCCGATTCATACATTACTCCCATACTTTTTTAGTTACTATCCGGGGCGGCATTCCAAGTTTTGCTACGCAAAAACCGCCCCTCACTCCTGAATCATATTCTTACGGAATGCATAGTTTCTGCGCATTCCTGACCTGTGAATAGTAATCTTTTTAACCTAAGTATATAATAAATCCCTCATAAATTCAACGCGGTCTTGCAAAATCATGGGAAATACGATATATTTAAATTACTATTCACGGACTAACCGTCCGCTCATAGTAACGCATCCACTGCACAGACCGTAAGAAAGTGACTTTGCAGTGGGCAGCAACATATTTCATATTTCAATTTTATTAGAAAAAGGAGTGATTTTTAATTGGACTCGAGTGACGCCACGCAGATTATTATACTAATTGTGTTATTATTTTTATCGGCATTTTTTTCATCTGCCGAGACAGCGCTGACGACTGTAAACAAAATTCGAATCCGCGCCCTTGCAGACGAGGGCAAGAAAACTGCAAAGACTGTATTAAACATCACAGACGATTCCGGCAAGATGCTAAGCGCCATCCTGATTGGCAATAACATCGTGAATCTGTCTGCCGCATCTCTTACGACCACCCTGGCTTACAGCTTCGGCGGCCCATGGGTAGCAATCGCAAGCGGAATACTGACTGTCGCAATTCTTCTCTTCGGTGAGATTACCCCGAAGACCATAGCAACAATCCATGCCGAGAAGATGTCCCTGATCTATGCTCCGGTTATCAGCATCTTCATGAAGCTCATGACCCCTGCAATCTGGGTGATCAACGGGCTGTCCCTCGGTGTACTTTTCCTGCTTCGCATAGACCCCAATGACAAAAACCGGGCCATGACTGAGACGGAGCTTCGCACAATCGTGGATGTCAGCCACGAGGACGGTGTTATTGAGTCAGACGAAAAAGAGATGATATATAATGTGTTCGATCTTGGGGATGCCAGAGCCAAAGATGTCATGGTACCCCGCGTACACGTCACCTTTGCCGATGTAGAGAGCTCCTATCAAGAGCTCCTCGAAATCTTCCGGGAGGACAAATTCACAAGGCTTCCCGTATTTGAGGAGACCACAGACAATGTAATCGGCACAATCAATATGAAGGATCTGCTGCTCTTTGACAGCTCCAGGGAATTTCATGTCCGGGACATTCTGAGAGAAGCATACTTCACTTATGAATATAAGAATATCTCCGAGCTCCTTGTAGAGATGCGTCAGGCTTCCTTTAATATTGCCATTGTTCTTGACGAATACGGCGAAACTGCCGGTCTCATTACTCTTGAAGATATATTGGAGGAAATCGTAGGAGAGATTCATGATGAATACGATGAGAATGAAGAAGACTTTGTAAGGGAGATCAGTCCCCGCGAGTATGTCATCGAAGGCTCTATGAACCTTGATGATCTGAATGACCGCCTGGAACTCTCACTGGAATCCGAGGACTACGATTCCCTGGGCGGATTTATCATCGAGCACCTGGACCGTCTCCCGGAAGTCGGAGACGCCATCACAACCAAAGATCATATCCGCCTCGTAGTCGAGACGCTGGACAAAAACCGGATTGAAAATGTCCATGTATATCTGCCCGAACCGATTATGAAGGATTACAGCTCCCCGGAAGGGGACCGCACATCTGACAAAAGAGAATAAAGAATGTGACCCCGGCGTAAAAGTCTGAATGATATTCTGTAAGCGCCATGGATGACATTCCATAAAAGGCATAGCCGGAAAGATCTGCTCTTCCGTCTATGCCTTTTTCACATACAGATCTGATGCGCCAGACTCCCCAGTCCCACATCAGCTCACAATCACTGTCTGGTATCCTGCCCGCTTAAGCCTCTGCTCCATTGCAATCGCTTCATTCAGGTCATCGTATCCTCCCACCTGAACTCTGATATACGGTCCCGAATCATCAATAAACGCCGGAAAATCCTGCTCCAGAAGCTCCGTCAGCATTCTCTGCGCATTTCCCCAGTTCCGGAAAGAACCGGTCTGCACCCGGTAGTATACATCCCGTATCACCCCGGCCCCGTCAAGGGTATCCAGAATCCCCCTTGCAATCCCCTGGGCAATATCCTCAAAGTTTGCATCAAACAATTCATTATCCACATCCGAATTAATAAATCCCGCTTCCACCAGCACCGCAGGCATCTTCGTCCTCTTAAGCACCACAAGATTCGGCCTCGCCTTCACCCCAAGATTCACAAAGCCAACCGCTTCCAGCTGGTCGTTGATATTTTGTGCCATCTCGTACTTAATCCCGGACAGATCATACACAAGCGTCTCGACCCCCGACACATCATTATCCGTCGGATACGAATTCCTGTGAATTGATACAAAAAAATCCACCCCCGCATTATTTGCCTCCATGGCCTTCTCATATGGCGTCTCATATACATCCGTTGTTCTCGTATACTCTACATCAATCCCATTATTCTGCAGAATCTCCCCTACTGCAAGCGTAAGCCTTAAAGCATCATCCTTCTCCTGCCTGCCATTATAGACAGCACCCGGGTCACGTCCGCCGTGACCGGCATCCAGCATAATTGAATATGGCATATACAACTCCTAAACTTTTTTATATTATACTATGAAAAGGGACAGGCTAATGTTAAATTGGGGACGGGGCATTTTTAGAAATGCCCCGTCCCCAATTTTTCTTTTTACCTAATCATATACAAATTCTACTTTGAATCTACCAATTCCATCTCTTATATCATATTGATATTCCAAATCCTGCATATACTTAATCCGAAATACTCTCTTTTTCAACTTCCACATCACAGGATTCATATATACAGATATACTCAATTCATTCGGATAACCGTTCATATCATAAGAAAGCCTAATTTCATGAAAAGAATTATCCACACATCTCTGTAACATTTGTTCCGCAAATTCTTCTTTATCACGGATATACAACCTATTCGCAATAATTGTAAGATCCAACGTACTTCCATTACCAAAAGTATGTCTCCGACTGCTATATACACTCACATCTCCCCCATACTGCAAATACCCCAATATCCCAATTACAAAAAGTCCTATTACTTCTATCATTATAACTTTTCTCTTTTTCATACTCCCTCCTTAAACACAGCATAATTTCTCCGTTTCATTGTTCTAACCATGTTCCTTTCTTATTATTGTTTCCCATTCAACATATATAGAATATCATCTTTCCTGCCATTTTGGAATCAATTTTACTTCTATTTTGGATACTATTTCATAGAGATGATAATTATGGAAAGAATAAATCAGAGAACAAATCACCTTATCGGAACCAATATAAAAAATTTGAGACTAAAAAAGGGATTAAGAAACAAAGATATTGTCACACAGTTACAGCTACAGGGAATTGATATTTCAACAGGAACTTATAGCAAAGTAGAAACAGGCCTGAACAACCCTAGCGTAGACCTGTTAATTGCGCTGACTGATATTCTTTCATGTGATTATAACGCTTTTTTTCAGCAATAACTTTTATCTAGGCAATCTTTAGCAACATAATGTTTCCTGCCATTCTGGAATCGCTTTTGCTTCTATTTTAGATATTGTGATTATTGAGGTGATAGCATGACAGAACATACAAAAACCATTGAAAAAACAGCAAGAGTTAATCAACGTACCAATCATTTACTTGGCACTAATATAAAAAAACTAAGATTAAAAAACAAATTAAGAAATAAAGACATTGTTGCACAATTGCAATTACATGGGGTTGAAATTTCCACTGGAACATACAGCAAGGTGGAAATGGGGTTGAATAACCCAAGCGTTGATTTATTGATAGCTTTGACAGATATTTTTTCATGTGATTTTAATGCTTTTTTCCAAGAAAATACTTCATCTAAAAACAAACAGGAGCAGTAATGAACTCAAATCACTGTCAGCCTGTTCGGATACTTCTACTTCATATATCATAAGCCATAATCCTTACGAATGTCAGCAAAGGCTTTCTTCGCATTTTTTGTCCGTCCAGCCTGCATATCCGCATATCCTTTCTCCAATTCTTCATTGAACTCTGCTTCTGATAATGTGCTGATGTCAACAGGTCTGGCAGATGGTATTTTTACTTCAAACGGAAGTCCTCTCTGTAAGATAATCTGTTTATAAAACATATTGATAGCACCGGAAGCAGTTTTTCAGAACATTCGTAATGTAATTTGCTGTGCTGATTAAATCCTGTTCAAATAGCGGCAGATAGCGAAGCTGATAGGATTTATTTTCCATGTAGCGCACTCCTTGCATTACTGAAAACTGTTTCGTGGGAAAGTCTTTCTTCTGTCATTGCAGCCTGCCGGTCAGCTTCGTCAAGCTTTATTTCAATGCTGTCTGTCAGGCTTGCATATTCCTCCAGACTCAAGACCACCATAGCACCATAACCATTCTTTGTCAGATAGACAGGGTTTCCGCTGTTTACGATAGTTTCAATCTCTGGAAATTTATTTCTAAGGTCAGAAACAGGTCGGATTTGTATCATATAAAAAGCACTCCTTTCTTTGATTTTGCCCTGTTATTTGGGCATAATGGTATACCCGAAGGGTGTTTCGTGTCATTTATTCTATCCTAATTTTATCAGAATATTATCATAAAAGCAATCTGTGTTCTCCGTGAACGGCATCCAGCATAATTGAATATGACATATGTATAACTCCTGAACTTTTTTATATTATTCTATGAAAAGGGACAGGCTAATGTTAAATTGGGGACGGGGCATTTTTAGAAATGCCCCGTCCCCAACTATCTGTTGTATTGCATAAAAAAATCGGTTATACTTTTAGTCATAGTAGAACGTTTTTGAAAGAAGGTGTCATTATGCATATTGCTGATTTGCATATTCACTCCCGTTATTCGCGCGCTACCAGCAGGGACTGCACCCCGGAGACTCTTGATCTGTGGGCGAGGCGCAAGGGAATCGGCATTGTCGGAACCGGCGACTTCACGCACCCGGCATGGCGGCAGGAACTCCAGGAAAAGCTAAGACCCGCAGGGGGCGGGCTCTATGTACTAAAGGACGAGTACCGCATCGCGGATTCCGGGGCTGCGGACACACTGCAGCCCCATTTCGTCATAACCGGCGAGATCAGTTCTATTTATAAGAAATATGACAAGGTGCGCAAAGTCCACAGCCTGATTCTTCTCCCCGGGCTTGATGAGGCTGAAATCATCTCCCGGAAGCTTGAAGCGATCGGCAATATCCATTCCGATGGGAGGCCCATTCTGGGACTGGACTGCCATGACCTGTTGGAAATCCTTCTGGAACTCTGCCCGGAGGCGGTCTATATTCCTGCCCACATCTGGACACCCCATTTTTCCCTGTTCGGCGCTTTTTCGGGCTTTAATTCTGTGGAAGAATGCTTCGGCGACCTGTCCTCCCATATCCATGCGATGGAAACCGGTCTTTCCTCGGATCCGCCCATGAACTGGCGTGTATCTGCCCTGGACCGCTATCAGCTGATTTCCAACTCGGACGCCCACTCCCCGGCGAAGCTTGGGAGGGAGGCCAATCTCCTTGACATCCCTTTGTCCTATGAAGGATTAAAAAATGCGATAGAGACCGGAAAGGGACTGGCCGGAACCATTGAGTTTTTCCCGGAAGAGGGCAAATACCACTTTGACGGCCACCGGAAATGCGATATCTGCCTGTCCCCCTCAGAGACGGAAAAATACGGCGGCATCTGTCCTGTCTGCGGACGAAAGCTGACCATTGGCGTATCGCACCGCATAGAGCAGCTGGCAGACCGTTCTGAAGGCTATGTAAAAAGGAATGCCCCGGCCTACGAGAGCCTTGTACCCCTTCCGGAAATTATTGCCGCATCCGTAGGATACTCCTCTGCCAGCGCGAAAGTACAGAGGGAATACCAGGTGATGCTTAAAAAGCTTGGACCGGAATTTCCGATTCTGAGGGAAATCCCCCTTGACGAAATCCGAAGCGTCTCGGGCATCTTAATTTCTGAGGGAATCGGACGGCTCCGGCAGGGGACTGTCACAAGAATCCCCGGATTTGACGGAAGATACGGGATCATACGCCTCTTCACCCCCGAAGACCTGGATCAGCTGAACGGCCAGCTAAGCCTCTTTAGCGGCGAGGAAGCTCTCCCTGGAAATCCGTCTGCTGACAGTAATCCAAAGCAGAACGCAGACTCTGTGCATAAATCAGAAAACAGGCCCTCAGGCCAGCCGCAGAATAACAGCACCTCCGTTCTGCCCACAGATAGCCAGCCGACAGACCAGCCATACCTTCTGCAGGACAGCAAAGAAAACCTCAGATCCGGTAACCGGCAGCCTCTTCCCCATGCCCTGGCAAATGAACGCCAGCGCTGCGCCATAGAAGCCATTGGACGTGCGACATTAGTAACTGCAGGTCCCGGAACCGGGAAGACGTACACCCTGGTCTCCCACATACTGCACCTTCTGGAAACGCGAAGAGTAAAGCCCTCCTGCATCACTGCAGTCACCTTTACCAATCAGGCGGCAGAGGAAATGCGGGAACGGATTCAGAAGCAGATAGGGAAAAGTACTGCCACAAGACGGCTGCAGATCGGAACCTTCCACTCCATAGCATGGAAATTTCTCATGGAAAGTGGAGTAGAAGCCTCCCTTGCCGGAGAGACGGTGACAAGAGACCTGGCAGAGAACATCATAAAAACCCTCGGGCTGAACATAAGTGTCACCCGTTTCCTGAATGAATTTTCCCGCTATAAGACAAGCACCTTCCTGTACTCCTCCGAAGAGGCCCAGGGCCTTACGGACTGCAGCACAGGACAGAAGCAGCCCTTTATGCCAAATATGGATGCCATGGGAATTATGACGGATAAAGCCAAAGATGATGGAGAAGAAGATGCAGATGAGAGTCTGTCTGCCGATAAACTCGCAGGGGCATTTGATGCCTATCAGAATGCTCTGCAGGAATATCATGTCATGGATTTTGACGATATATTAATAGAAGCCTGCCGGATTGCCTCAGATAAACCTGCGGAAAATAAAAAGGATGCCGGACATTTTACCTACCTCATGGTGGACGAGTTCCAGGATATCAGCCCCCTTGAATACCGGCTTATGAAGGCATGGAACGAAGGCGGGAAGGAACTGTTCGTCATCGGTGATGCTGACCAGTCCATCTACGGCTTCCGGGGCTCCGACGCACAATGCTTTGAGCGCCTGGCAGAAGAATTTCCGAAGGCTGTCCGGATCACGCTTGAAGAAAACTACAGATCCACGCCGCAGATCCTCACTTTCGCCGAAGAAATCATTTCCAAAAATCCCGGCGGGACCAGGCATTTACAGCCCCACAGGCCGGACGGCCTTCCTGTACGGCTTGTCCAGGCAGACAGTGCCGCCTCAGAAGCTATATTTATCGCAAAGGAAATCAACCGCCTCACCGGCGGAATCGGAATGCTGGATGCCCAGGATATTTTCCCTGATAACGGAGGAAGTCCCAAAAGCTTTGACGATATCGCAGTCCTGTACCGGACCCGCAGGCAGGCAGACCTTTTGGAAACATGCCTGAAAAAAGAAGGCATCCCCTACATTGTCTCTGGTCGGGATGACTATCTCCTGGAACCCGCAGTACGGGGAACGATAAGCTTCTTTACAAGCCTTCTAAATCCGGGCTCAGAACACAGACTGGCAAAGGAAAACGCGCTGAAACTTCTGTGGAACTCCGGGACAGAAGGCCCCACAGGCAGGATGGCAGACACCATCTACGAAGCCATGGCGGCAAAATATACGCCCTTTCTAAAAAAGAAAAAGCCCGTGAAAATTTTAGAAGAATGGACAGAAGAACTCTCCTTCGGAAAGAATAAGGCCATGCAGAAGCTGTGCAGGACCGCCCTCTTCTATTCGTCCATGGCTGACTTTATACACGCCCTGGAGTTCGGCGTGGAGAGCGATCTGAAACGCTGCGGAACAAAACAGTACAAATCCGGCGCTGTCACCCTGATGACCCTGCACGGCTCAAAAGGGCTGGAATTTCCAGCTGTACTGATCTTCGGTGTCCAGGGAGGCATAATTCCCTTCGAGTACGGGAACGGTTACTCTGATGTGGAGGAAGAACGCCGCCTCTTCTATGTCGGAATCACCAGAGCCAGAGAGACCCTGATTCTTACAACCTCAAAGGATGAGTCCGCCTTCTTGACAGACGTGCCCGGAGAACTGCTGGCAAAGGAAAAAGTCCGCCAGACGGGGAATGACGGAAATTATAAGCAGATGAGCCTTTTTGACTTTACCAGATGAAAGTTGGGGACGGGGTATTTTTCACCTCAAAAG
>CANOKL010000002.1 GCA_947566645.1 uncultured Lachnospiraceae bacterium | reverse complement strand
TGCCTCGCACTCTGCGGTACACCCACACCCCCAAACCAACTCTCTCTTCAACTCCCAAAAGACCGGAAATAATTTCCCCAGGCTTCACCTATACAGTCACCACACTCTCCCACAGCACAACATCAGCAACACCTGCCGACACACTACAGCTACCAACACATAGCAGCTACCGCCGCACACCAACACACAGCAGATACCAACACACTACAGCTACCAACATACAGCAAATGCCAACACAGCAGATGCCAACACACAGCAGATGCCAACACACAGCAGATGCCAACACACAGCAGGCAGGGACAATCATATATTCCGATGAAAACGATCAGGGGCGCTCTTTATGGAGGTGAAATCCAGTGCTTACGGAGACTTAGGCGTGAGGGCTCTCCCGAACGTCTTAGTCGAAGTTAGCACTTAGTTCACCGGAATATTGCCCCGTTTGAATGGAATATATGATTGTCACTGACTGCGTCCAGCATTTAGAAAAATTCGCTTTCAGCAATTTTCATTCATCTGGATTCCGGAGGCTAAGAACCCCTTCCAGGAGAATCTCCATATCCGTCAGCAGATAGTCGAATGCCCCTGCTTTATACAGATTGATAACAATCAGTCCCACCGGCACCGCGAAGATCATTCCAAATACTCCGCCCACACGGTAGCCGATATAGAGGAAGCACAGTGTAGGAAGGGGCTTAAGCCCCATACTGTCCCCCACCAGCTTAGGCTGTATCAGCTGACGCACAAGCTGAGTGATGCCGTACAGAATCACAAGACCCGCAACCATCTTATATTCGCCTGTCATAAACTTATAAAACGCCCAAGGAATCAGAGCTGTCCCTGTTCCAAAAAAAGGAAGAAAATCTAAAAAGGCGATTAGAAAAGCGAACAAAAAACTAAAATGCACATCCAGTACCAGAAAACCAATAAACAGAATCACAAACACAACTCCCATAATCTTAAGCTGTGCCTTAAAATATCCACCCACCGCATATTTGAGATTATCCATAACCATCCCCATACGTCTTGCAATGGAATCAGGCGTGATCTTCTTCACCCATACAATCACCTCATCCCGTTCTGCGATAAAGAAATAAGCTGAGATAAATGTCACAATCGTCGCAATCAGGATAGAAGGAATTCTCATGGCAAAATTACCGGCAGCCGTAACTGTCGGTTCACTGATACGTCCCACAAGATCACTTACTGTATCATTCAGATTTCCAGAAAGTGCATGCCAGCCATTCTGCACGCCTCTGGGGAGCCTTTCGAATATTCCCTTCGTGCTTTCCCCGATTGCATCAAAATTCCGTTCCAGCTCCCTGTACATCTCCGGCATATTCTGAATCAGCCCTGCAACCTCCCGCCAGAGCCTGCTCCCGATAAAATAGATCAGAAGAACTACTGCCGCCAGTACCCCGATAATAATAAGAGCTGATCCCAGTTTTTTCACAAGCCTTACTCTTCTCTCCATCCAGTTCACTACAGGAGATGTAATATACGCAATAAACCATCCGATCACAAATGGCATGAAGAAAATCAAAAGCCTGCAGCCTGCATAGACAAAAAGGATCGTTGCCGCAAGACTGAATGCAAGGCTTACCGCCACCTTCCAGTATGGGCGTTCGTCATGAAGCTGTTCTTTAAAATTCGTTTTCATAGTCTGTCTTATGCATCTCCTTCATCCAGGTATTCCTTCTCCACCAGCTCCCAGATCTCATCTCTTCCCTGCTTCGTCACTGCTGAAAAAGGAATCATAACCGTTTCCTTCGCAAGGCCCAGCCCCTGCCGGATCGCCTTAAGCTGCTTTTCCTTCTGACTCCTCTTAATCTTATCCAGCTTTGTGGCAATTATGATCGGACGGTAACCCTGCGCCGTAATCCACTCATACATCATCCTGTCATTTGCCGACGGGTCATGACGGATATCAATCAGAAGAAATACAGCCAGAAGCTGCCCCGAGCCGTGGAGATACCGCTCCACCAGTTTTCCCCACTCTTTTTTTTCTTTCTCCGATACTTTCGCGTACCCATATCCCGGAAGATCCACCAGATATAGCTGTTCATTAATGTTATAAAAATTAATAGTCTGTGTCTTTCCCGGAGTTGCGGATATTCTGGCGTAGGACTTCCGGTTCATCAGCGCATTGATCAGAGAGGACTTTCCTACATTCGATTTTCCCGCAAAGGCTATCTCTGGCAGCTGGTTCTCAGGTATACTGCTTGTAATCCCACAGACAGTCTCCAGGTTAATATTCTTAATTATCATTGATCTTCTCCTTTATACAATCACAGCCTTAAGCACCTCATCCATATGAGAGACATAGAGGATCTCCATTCCTTTCGTGATTTCTCCGGATAATTCTTTGACATCCGCCTTATTTTCCCTGGGAACAATAACCGTCTTAATTCCTGCATTTTTCGCTGCCAGCAGCTTTTCCTTCAGTCCCCCGATAGGCAGCACTCTTCCCCGGAGTGTAATCTCCCCGGTCATGGCTGCATTTGCACGCACCTTCTTACCTGTCACCGCTGAGAGTATGGCAGTAGCCATGGTAATTCCCGCAGACGGTCCGTCTTTTGGAACCGCTCCCTCGGGAATATGGATATGAATATCATGTTCCTTAAAAAAGTTATCATTTATCTTATATTTTTTCCCTGCAGAGCGGATATAGCTGATTCCTGCTCTCGCAGATTCCTTCATGACATCTCCGAGCTGCCCGGTAAGCTGTATCTCACCTTCTCCCGGCATGACATTAACCTCAATCTGGAGAGTGTCACCACCCACACTGGTCCATGCAAGACCCCGCACGATTCCAACCTCATCCTTGTCATTCACTGCCTGATACTGGTAGAGCTCCTGTCCAAGATAATGCTCCAGATTGCTCTCGGTCACACGGATACACTTCTTTTTCTTTTCCAGAACTTCTCTTGCGGATTTCCTGCAGATATCACCGATCTTACGCTCCAGCTGTCTGACGCCCGCCTCCTTCGTGTAATTACCTGCCATCTTCCAGATTGCTTTCTTGCTGATGGACACCTGGTCCTCACTGAGCCCGTGACGCTTAAGCTGCTTGGGAATCAGATGCTCCTGGGCAATGTGGAGCTTTTCATTTTCCGTATAACTGCTTATCTCTATGACTTCCATACGGTCAAGAAGCGGTCTCGGTATGGTCTGCAGCGTGTTTGCAGTGGTAATAAAAAGGACATTGGACAGATCAAGAGGTACCTCCAGGTAGTGATCCCTGAACTTCGAATTCTGCTCACTGTCCAGCACCTCCAGAAGTGCGGAAAAGGTATCTCCCTTATAATCATTGCTGACCTTGTCAATCTCATCCAGGAGCATCAGCGGGTTATTTACCCCTGCCTGGCGCATACCCGATGCAATTCTGCCCGGCATGGCGCCCACATATGTTTTCCTGTGCCCACGGATCTCCGCCTCATCACGCACTCCCCCAAGGGAAATACGCACATATGGCCGGTTCAGGGCACTTGCAAGTGATTTTGCAATGGAGGTCTTACCAGTTCCCGGAGGACCGAACAGGCACAGAATCGGAGTCTCCCCCTTCTGTGTCAATATACGGACAGCCAGGTATTCCAGTATCCGCTCCTTCACCTTTTCAAGCCCATAGTGGTCTCTCTCCAGCACCTTTTTGGCATGCTTCAGATCCTGGCGCTCCTTACATGCCTTATCCCAGGGAAGCTCAAGCATAGTCTCAATATAAGTCCGGATTACCCCCGCTTCAGCCGCACTGCCTGCCGCACTCTTGAATCTGCGGATCTCCTTATTCAGCTTTTCCTTTACCTCCTGAGGTGCTGGAAGCTTCTCTACTGCCTTCTGATACTCTTCTGCATCTGACTGCACATTGTCTTCCTTTAACTCCTCACGGATCAGCTTCATCTCCTCCCGGAGAATATATTCCCTCTGGTTCTTATCCACACGCTCCTTAAGCTTCTTCTGGATATCCTCCTTGATCCCGATAATCTGTATCTCCTCCATCATCCTGGAAGAAACCGTCTCGAAACGCTTAAGGAGCTCTGTCTGTTCCAGAAGCTTCTGTGCCTCGGTATAAGGCATGGGAAGAGCTGCTGCAATAATATCCACAAGTTTCTTTAAAGACTGGGTGTCCTCCACCTGGGCAGAAAACTCCCTGGAAATTTTCTTATTCTTCGTACGGTATTCCTTGAAAATCTCCTTCAGCCCGCTCACCATTGCCGTGCTTCCCAGAGAGCCCTCCAGAATTCCCATACTGTCCGGATCGTCTGAATCCGGCAGAATCTGGATATCTGCGCGGAGAAACGGGGTATCCTGCTCCAGATACTCAAGCTCTGCCCTCTGCTCCCCCAGAATCAGAACTCTCCTGAGATTCTTCGGAAGCTTTACCACCTGGCGGATGGATGCCACACATCCTGTCCGGTATACATCATGGATCCCCGGATCGTCTGTCTCTGCATTCTTCTGGGCAGCTATAAAGATCTTCTGCTCCTCCCGCATTGCCTGTTCAATCGCCTGGAGCGACTTATTACGGCTCACATCAAAATGTATCACCTGCTCTGGCAGTACCGTCATCCCCCGGAGCGCCACCATAGGCAGACTCATCATCTCATTTTCCATATATACTCTCCTTTATCAGGTAATTGCCCGGCACCCACAAGGATCTGCTGAACAATTATCATAACCGGTCCCTACAGTTCTAACAAAAACGGACACAAATTCTTGCGTCCGTTTTTCTCTATGCACTTTCGGTTTTTACGGACATACGCTCATACTCAGGCTCTCTATTGTCCCTCACGGTCTCTGCAGTAATCCGGCAGAACTTCAATGTCTCATCAGACGGAGCCCGGTACATAATATCCATCATAATATTTTCCATAATCGCCCGAAGGCCTCTCGCGCCTGTCTTTCTCTTTAATGTAATCCCGGCAATCTCTTCGAGCGCCTCCTCATCAAATACAAGCTCCACTCCGTCAAGCTCCAGCATCTTCTGATACTGCTTCACAATGGCGTTGCGCGGCTCTGTCAGGATACGGATCAGTGCCTCCTTATCTAACATCTCCAGTGCAACTGTTACCGGAACACGGCCCACAAGCTCTGGGATTAAGCCGAACTTCACCAGATCCTGGGGGAGCACCTGGCTTAGAAGCTTATCTACATCCTCCTCATGGTTTCCGGCAATCACTGCATTGAAACCAATGGACTTCTGATCAATCCGCTTTTCAATAATCTTGTCAATTCCCTCAAAGGCTCCGCCGCAGATAAACAGAATATTCGTCGTGTCAATCTGAATCAGCTCCTGATGGGGATGCTTCCTGCCGCCCTGGGGCGGAACGTTCGCAACAGTACCTTCAATAATCTTAAGAAGCGCCTGCTGGACGCCTTCTCCTGATACATCTCTCGTGATAGAAGGATTCTCTGATTTCCTCGTAATCTTATCAATCTCATCAATGTAGATGATTCCATACTCTGCACGCTCAATGTCTCCCTCTGCCGCCTGGATAATCTTCAGAAGGATATTCTCCACATCCTCACCTACATAACCGGCTTCCGTAAGGGCAGTCGCATCTGCAATCGCAAACGGAACATTCAATATCTTTGCAAGAGACTGTGCAAGGAGTGTCTTTCCGCACCCGGTGGGTCCGAGCATCAGAATGTTACTCTTATTCAGCTCCACACCGAGATCCCGTTCTGCCATAATTCTCTTATAATGATTATAGACAGCAACTGATAATACCTTCTTCGCCTCATCCTGGCCAATCACATACTGGTCAAGAAACTCCTTAATCTCCTCCGGCTTCAGAAGATTGATATCTGAAAAGGGGCTCCACACGCCTTCTTCATCATATGTCATCTCTTCTTCTATAATTTCCGCACACACTTCTACGCACTCATCGCAGATATAGATCCCATTCGGACCTGAAATCAGCTTATTCGCCTGGGCCTGCGTCTTATTACAGAATGAACATCTCACCTGGTTGTCAAATCTTCCCGCCATACCTTACCCTTTCCGTAACTGCTCAGCACCTTCGCAGTGACACGCAAGTTACCCCTTTCCTAACGTTTTGTGATAACCTCATCTATCAGGCCGTATTTTTTTGCGTCCTCGGCAGACATAAAATTATCTCTCTCTGTATCAATGCGGATGACATCCAGCGGCTGGCCGGTATTGTCCGACAGAATCTGATTCAGCTTCTGCCTGGTCTTTAATATGTGCTCAGCGGCAATCTGAATCTCTGTTGCCTGTCCCTGGGCACCGCCTGACGGCTGATGGATCATAATCTCCGCATTCGGAAGCGCCAGCCTCTTTCCCTTCGTTCCTCCTGCAAGAAGAAACGATCCCATACTGGCTGCCATGCCGATACAGATGGTCTCAATATCGCACTTAATATACTGCATCGTATCATAAATTGCCAGGCCCGCGCTCACAGAGCCGCCCGGGCTGTTAATATACAGATGAATATCCTTCTCCGGATCCTCAGCCTCCAGAAACAAAAGCTGCGCAACAATTACACTCGCTGATACGTCTGTTACTTCCTCTCCTAAAAATATAATCCTGTCCTTTAACAGTCTTGAATAGATGTCGTAGGAGCGTTCTCCACGGCTGGTCTGTTCAATGACATAGGGTACTAAACTCATGAATGACCTCCTAAAACTATTTTTCCGCTGCATGATCTGCAAGGAATGTGATCGCCTCCTGGACCGCAATGTCCTGCTTCATCTGCTCTTTTTCTCTTTCTCCCATATATTCTTCCATCTTATCAGCTTCCATCTTATAGGCCTCTGCCATCTTCTCAATCTCTTCCCGGAATTTTTCTTCAGAAACCTCAATATTCTCCGCCTTCACAACAGCCTCTAACACAAGACGGGTCCTGATGCGCTTTACAACCTCTTCCCGCATCTCTTCCTGCATCTTCTCACGGGTCATTCCGGTAAACTGATAATACTGCTCCATAGTAAGACCCTGCATCTGCATCCTGCGGGCAAAGTCCTCCTCAGCCTGGCGAAGCTGTGTCTTGATCATGGCCTCCGGCAGCTCCATGGAGGCATTCTCCACTGCCTTCTCTACAGCCTGATCTTCCTGCTTTGCCCTGCCCTCTCTGGTCTTCTGTTCCTTAAGCTTTGCCTTTACATCAGCTTTGTATTCCTCTAACGTATCAAATTCTGATACTTCTGCCGCAAATTCATCGTCAATCTCCGGAAGCTCCTTTTCTTTGATCTCATGAACCGTGCACTTAAACACAGCATCCTTCCCCTGAAGGTTTTCTGCCTGGTAATTCTCCGGGAAGGTAACATGTACCTCAGTCTCTGTCTCAGGCTCTGCACCCACAAGCTGTTCTTCAAAGCCCGGGATAAAGGAACCGGAACCAATCGTAAGAGGATAGTTCTCTCCCTTACCTCCCTCGAATGCTTCTCCGTCCACATATCCGTCGAAATCCAGAATCACCTCGTCTCCATCCTGTACCGGACGGTTCTCTGCCGTAACGGTTCTGGCATTCTTCTCTGCTTCCTCCCTGATCTTGTCATCGACCTCTTCTTCCGTTACATCGTCCGAGATCTTTTCAACCTCAAGTCCCTTGTACTCTCCTAAAGTTACCTCCGGCTTTGTGGCAACCTCCGCCGTAAAGATAAAGGGTTTTCCCTTCTCCAGCTGTACCACATCAATCTCCGGCTGGGACACTATCTCAAGTCCACTCTCATCATATGCATCTGCATATGCCTTCGGCATCAGCTCATTCGCCGCATCATCATAAAAAATCTCCGGGCCATACATCTTCTCAATCATCTGGCGCGGAACCTTGCCTTTGCGGAAGCCCGGGAGGCTGATCTTATTTTTTTGCTTCTTATATGCATTCTGAAGCGCTTTTTCCAGATCATCGGCAGAAACTTCGATCGTCAGCTTCGCCATGTTTTTTTCTAACTTTTCTACCTGTAAACTCATCTATTATTTCCTCCTATTGCCTGAAAGCGGCGCGGCTATCCGCCGCCTTCACAGTTACATTCATTACAGAAGTATAACACAAACCTTTTCAAATATCCAGTCCTACATTTCATCTAAACGAAGTATTTTTGTGATCAGGTTATTCATATCTTCTTTGTCAATGGAATATTCATTATTTTCATCTGCCCTGACCTTAAGTATAACGGTTTTTTTCTCCCCGTACTCTACACTTTTACATGCAGTGTCCAGGAGCTCATAGGCATGATTCACAATGTCCGCAAGAATCTGCCGGCCGGCCTCTTCGTCTGTCCCCGTATACTTTCCTGCTTTGATCTCCTCTGCCATTTCAAGAGAATCCGCGGTAAGGAGCTCCTGAAACCTTACGAAGATATCTGCAGGCTGTATGGATACCGACACCTCGTATTCCTGATCCCCGCTCTCGCTGGCACCCGTAACCTCGTAGCGCATAATCGAAAAAATCTCTGCCGTAAGCTCCGCAAACTGCTCATATTTTGTCTCGCTGATGTCAAACTGGCTTGTAATAACATTTGTCGTAAAGGTATTGACTGACTCCTGGTATTTTTGCATCAGCGAGTCATAAGTGGCTCCGTCGATTCTCTTCATCGCCTCTTTTGTATCTCCCTGAAACATAAGATGAAGAAGTGCCTCTGTATAACCGGCAGCGTCAAAGTCTCCTCTGCACCCTGTACACAGAAATGCCGCGCACAGAATCATAAGGAATATTCTGTTTCTCCATTTTTTCATGTGTCTGCCCTTTGTTACCTATTGATATACAATTGCGTCCGCGATCTCGCCGGCCTTTTCACTTCCCGCGAGAACTGCAATCAGCTTCAGCGCAAAGTCAACTGCTGCCCCCACTCCCTGTCCTGTAATGATATTTCCGTCTTCCATAACCGGGGCCCCGGTAAGAACCGCACCGGTAATCTTTCTCTCCATATCCGGATAACAGGTGACCCTCCTTCCTTTTAACAGCCCCAGTTCGCTTAACACTGTCGGGGCTGCGCAGATCGCCGCAACATATTTCCCGTTCTCTGCAAAATCTGTAACGACTCTTCTTACGCCAGAGTGATTTCCAAGATTCGTGGTCCCCGGAAGTCCTCCCGGGAGTACTACCATGTCAAAATCGGCAAAGTTCACCTCTTCAAACAGATCCTCTGTCTGAACTGCAATCCCGTGGGATCCCCTCACCATATATTCATCAGAAATGGATACTGTATCCACATAGATTCTCGCTCTCCTGAGCAGATCCACCACTGACAAAGCCTCAATCTCTTCAAAACCCTCTGCAAGCAGAACACTTACTTTCTTCATTTTTATCCTTCCTCCTGTCCTTATATATTTACATACTAACACCGTTTACTTTTTGTGTAAACTAAATTATAATTGTAGCTATCATATGAAAGGGGCAATTACCATGGAAATCGAACGCAAATTTCTGGTCCTGTCGCTTCCGGAGCGGCTGGACACTTTTCCGTGCCGCATCATTGAACAGGGCTATCTGAGTACAGATCCTGTCATCCGCATACGGAAGGACAATGAAAAATACGAACTTACCTACAAGTCAAAGGGACTCATGACCAGGCAGGAATACAATCTCCCCCTCACCAGAGAGTCCTACTGCCATCTTCTCAAAAAAATCGACGGCCGTCTGATCCGGAAGCGCCGTTACATGATTCCCCTGTGGGACGGGCTCACTGCAGAACTTGACCTCTTCGAAGATGAGCTCGCACCTCTCGTTCTTGCGGAGGTAGAATTCCTGGATGAAGCACAGGCAGCCTCCTTCGTTCCTCCGGCATGGTTCGGAGAAGATGTCACCTTTTCAGGAAAATATCACAACAGCTCTCTGAGTCAGACCGGCTAAAATGCAACGAATTGTTGCATTTTAATTTTTTCTACGTTCCGTTGCATATTATCAAATCTACCGGGTATATTGCTATACTAAGTCTATTACTGACCCACATATCAATAGACAAAAAACCCGGAGGAGCATGGCATGCCCAATATACAACTGGCGAAAAATCTGCGTTATCTGCGCAGGAAATACCGTCTGAACCAGCAGGAAATGGAAGAAATACTCAATCTCTCCAGGCAGGCATACTCAAATTATGAAAGATGTGAGCGCACCCCTGATCTGGATACACTGGTGCGCCTTTCCCTGTTTTACAATATATGCATTGATGATCTTATATTAAAGGATCTGTCCGCCTCCAGCCCGGATGCCGATGATCCTCCTGAACCTGATGATAATCCGTTCTATGACGGTATCAAAGAATCTGTCGCCCCTTATTACACCTATGCTGAATGCGTGGAAACCGGCAATTCCATATACCTCACTGACAAAGAGCTTGATTTTATCTCTTCCTTTCGTTCCCTGTCTGAAGATAATAAAAGACTGATTACCGGTTTCCTTAACAACAGTAAGCAATAATTTATTCTGGAACAGCAAACCCATCGTGAACTGCATTCATTGCCTTGTCAATATCCTTCTCTGCCACAAGTACCGTAATTCTGATCTCTGATGTGGAGATCATATTAATATTAATGCGGGAGTTATACAGTGCCTCGAACATCCTCGCTGCTACTCCCGGATTGCTCATCATACCGGCTCCCACAACAGAAAGCTTCGCCACATTTTCATTGTACGTAATCTCCTGTATCGTAAGCCTCTCCTTATTCGCCTCCAGTACCTTAAGAGCCTGTTCCAGGTCATCCCCGGCCACGGTAAAGGAGATGTCCTTTGTTCCTTCCCGTCCCACGGACTGGAGGATAATGTCTACATTAATATTGTTTTTTGCCAGTGTGTCAAAGATCCGGAACGCGGTTCCCGGCTTATCCTCCACACCAATCACAGATATCCTGACCGTATTTCTGTCGGCAGCAACGCCGGTCACTAACATTTTTTCCATATTTGAAGCCTCCCTTACCACTGTTCCCTCTGAATCATTCAGGCTGGAACGCACTACCAGCTCAACATTGTATTTTTTTGCCATCTCCACAGAACGGTTGTGGAGCACCCTGGCTCCAAGACTTGCCAGCTCCAGCATCTCATCATAAGTGATCACATCCAGCTTCCTGGCATTCTTTACCACACGGGGGTCGGCAGTATAGACACCCTCCACATCTGTGTAGATCTCACACTTGTCCGCGTGAAGAACCGCCGCGAGGGCCACCGCCGTTGTATCCGAGCCTCCTCTTCCGAGAGTCGTGATGTCCTCATATTTATTTACACCCTGGAATCCTGTAACAATGACAATTTTCCTGGAATCCAGCTCATGCAGGATCCGCTTTGTATCCACCCGTTTGAATCTCGCATTCCCATAACGTGAAGTGGAGTACATCATAACCTGGAACGCGTTCAGAGATACTGCCGGGACATCAAGGGACTGCATAGCCATAGCCATAAGCGCCACTGACACCTGCTCCCCGGTTGTAAGAAGCATATCCATCTCTCTCTTCTTTGCCTTTGGGTTGATACTTTCTGCAAGGGCTATGAGCTCATCTGTCGTGTCTCCCATGGCAGACAGTACCACAACTACATCATGCCCTGCCTTATAATCTTCAATGCAGCGCCTGGCCACATTGAAAATTCTCTCCCTGTTTGCGACGGAGCTGCCGCCGAATTTTTTTACGATTAGCATATGTCCTCCTGTAGTAAATGCCCGAGGAGCCGATATCCCTCCGGCCAGTTATTTCCGGTCTGTGCGGCGGTTTTTTCATTATAAGCCGGTTTTCCTTCCGCCTTCTTTGTGCTGTCATACAGAAGCCATGGAACCGGCTCACCCGTATGGGTACGCACCGCAACCGGCGTGGGGTGATCCGGAAGAAGCAGGAGCCTGTAATCTTCCGCCGCCGCTTCCAGTCCCTCTGTCACAATTCTTAAAACCTCACTGTCTACATGTTCGATTGCCGTAATCTTATCCTTCATGCTGCCCTGATGGCCCATCTCATCCGGCGCCTCCACATGGATATAGGCAAAGTCATATCCATCCTCTGTCAGCGCCTTCACTGCTGCCTGCGCCTTGCCGGCATAGTTCGTGTGCAGGCCTCCGTTGGCACCGTCAACAATTACACGGTCCATCCCCGCGCCCACTGCAATGCCTTTTAACAGGTCAACGGCAGAGATCATCACGCCCCTCTTTCCGGTCTTTTTTTCAAAGGATGCAAGGGCCGGCTTCCTTCCGGCTCCCCAGAACCAGGCTGAGTTGGCAGGATTTAATCCCTTCCTTCTCCGCTCTGTATTAATGGGATGTTCCTTAAGGATCTCATAGCTTTTTTTCATCATATTAAGAAGCATGCTGTCAGAAGGCAGATATGCTCCGATCTTTTTTGTCAGTATATCATGGGGCGGTGTAAGCTCCGTCACTTCTCCGTCTTTTTGCACCAGCAGATGGCGGTAGCTTGTTCCCACATAGAAGTCATATCCTTCTTCTTTTAGTCCCTTCTTAAGTTCCTCTATCAGCACCGCTGCATCCTCTGTACTGATCTCGTCCGAGCTGTGGTCAAGAATCGTCCGCTCCTCATAAGGGCAGTCCTCCTCGCTTAATGTCACAAGATTGCAGCGGAAGGAAACATCTGTCTTTTCCATCTCCACTCCGATACTCAGTGCCTCAAGAGGGGAGCGTCCTGTATAATAAATTTCCGGATCATATCCCATAACCGCCAGATTCGCCGTATCGCTGCCCGGGGCCATGCCCTTTGGCACCATGGAAGCCATCCCAAGCTCAGACATCTTTGCCAGCGCATCCATCACCGGTGTTTTTGCCGCCTCCAGAGTCGTCAGGCCCTGGAGTTCCTCAAGGGGACGTCCCGCCATTCCGTCACTTAACACTACTACATATTTCATCCGTCTGTCTCCTCACCAGTACAGCAGCGGGACTCTTACTCCCGCTGCTGTACCCACTAGTCATTTCTATTCACGGCCCTGGCGGCCGCACATGATAACCATTAATCTTCGATCCTGATCATATGAAGAATCTGGTCTTTATAGCTCTTTGCCCTTGTATCATAATCGCCCTCCATCATAACCGGAGTCACGAATCCGAACTCTCCCTCAAGGCCGTCTGCATGTACCAGCTCAATTTCTCCGAAGGAATACTGAAGATCCGCAAGCAGCTTGTCTGCATCTCCCTTCATCCGGATAAAGAAGCGCCTCTTGGCATCTGACTTGTCTTCAAGTCTGAGCTTTTCCTGATCCCACATGGTCATAATGTTCCGGTTCAGATGCTTTGCCGCATCTACCACATCCGCCACAACCGCGCTGGCTGTAGGGAGCTTTCCTGCGCCGCTTCCATAGAACATGGCGTCACCCAGTACATTTCCATGGACAAAGATGGAGTTGAATACTCCATTTACATTATAGAGAGGGTGCTCCGGATAGAGCATGCAGGGCGCAACAATTGCATGAAGGTGGTTCCCGTGACGCTTACTGGATGCCAGCAGCTTAATGGTTGTTCCCATGGCCTTTGCATACTTCATATCCTCAACAGTAATCTCCGTGATGCCTTCACAGTATATGTCCTCAAAGTCCACCTGCTGTCCGGAGATCAGGGAGGACAGAATCGCAATCTTTCTGCAGGCATCATACCCTTCTACATCTGCCTCCGGATTTCTCTCCGCATAACCATTTGCCTGGGCTTCCTTAAGCACTGTGTCATAATCAGCACCCTCATAAAACATCTTGGTCAGCATATAATTCGTTGTTCCGTTTAAAATGCCTGTGATCTCCTCAATCTCATCTGCTGTAAGAGAAGAATTCAGGGGGCGGATAATCGGGATCCCGCCTCCCACACTGGCCTCGAATAAGAAATTAATGTTCTTTTCCTTCGCAATAGACAGAAGTTCTGCGCCGTGTTTTGCCACAAGTGCCTTATTGGATGTTGCCACGCTCTTCCCAGCCTTCAGGCTCCTCTTTACAAAGGTATAGGCAGGCTCGATTCCGCCCATAACCTCTACCACAATTTTTACATCCTCATCCTGGATAATTGTCTCAAAATCATGGACAATCTTTTCCTGAACCGGGTCTCCGGGGAAATCCCTGAGATCCAGGACGTATTTCACGTTCAGCTCCTCACCGATCCTCTGATTAATCCTGGCGCCGTTAGTATTAATTACTTCCACAACGCCCGAGCCTACTGTTCCATAACCCATCACCGCTATATTGATCACTTTTATTCCTCCCTCTGGCCGTTTACAGCCATCTTTAAATATGCATTGATAAATGAATCCAGATTTCCATCCAGTACTGCCGTCACATTGCCATTTTCTGTATTCGTCCTGTGATCCTTCACAAGTGTGTACGGCTGCATGACATAGGACCGGATCTGATTTCCAAAGCCGATTTCCTTCACTTCGCCCCGGATATCGGATACCTTCTCCGCCTGCTCCTGCTCTTTCATCAGCTTAAGACGCACCTTGAGCATCTGCATTGCCTTTTCTTTATTAAAATGCTGGGAACGCTCATTCTGGCACTGTACTACAATCCCGGTAGGAAGATGTGTAATACGGATAGCGGAGGATGTCTTATTCACATGCTGGCCGCCTGCGCCGCTCGCCCGGTAGGTATCAATCTTCAGCTCATCTTCCGCAATCTCAATATCAATCTCATCCTCTATATCCGGGACAACATCGCAGGACGCAAAGGACGTCTGCCGCTTACCTGCTGCGTTAAAAGGCGAAATCCTCACCAGCCGGTGTACACCCTTTTCTGACTTCAGATAGCCGTATGCATTTTCTCCATTTACCTCAAAGGTAATTGCCTTAATTCCTGTAATATCCCCGTCCAGGTAATCAAGCACCTGGATGGAGAATCCCTTTTTCTCCGACCACCGGCTGTACATGCGGTACAGCATGCCCGCCCAGTCGCAGGACTCCGTGCCGCCCGCACCTGCATGGAGCGTGACGATCGCATTGCAGGAATCATATTCTCCTGAAAGAAGCGTCTGTATCCGGAGACTCTCAAATGCCTCCTCAAACTCGTCAAGCTCTGCCCGGATCTCTCCCGGCAGAGAAGGATCCTCCTCCTCGTAGCCCATCTCAATAAGCACCTGGATATCTTCATACTTCGCATACAGTGCATAGATGGTTTTTGTAAGCTCCTGAAGCTGCTTTAGCTCCTTCATAATCCTCTGGGATTCTTCTGGATTGTCCCAGAATCCTGGTTCCTCAATCTTCCTTTCAAGCTCCTCGATCCGTTTCTCCCTGCCAGGGACGTCAAAGTGAATCCCTCATTCCGGCAAGAGGTTCTTCGTATGCACTGATTACACTTTTAAACTGGTCAAGCTCAACCACTTCCTGTCACCTCTTCTCATATATTTTTTATGATTCACGGTCTGAAGACCGTTTCAAACGATTCTGACAGCCGCAATACCTATTTTTTACGTCCGCAGCACTGCTTGTATTTCTTCCCGCTTCCGCACGGACACGGATCATTTGGATAAACCTTCTTCGCCGCACGCTTCTTTGGCGCACGGGCGGCAGTATCATCCTTATTCGTGCCAGTCACCTTTGCGACCTGCTCTCTCTCTACCTTCTGCTCAACTCTGATGTGGAAGAGGGTACGCACCGTATCCTCGGTAATCCCTCTGGTCATCTCCCCGAACATGTCATATCCAAGCATCTTGTATTCCACCTTGGGATCACGGTTGCCATATGCCTGGAGCCCGATTCCCTGACGGAGCTGGTCCATATCGTCAATGTGAGCCATCCATTTTGCATCAATGACCTTCAGAAGGATGACGCGCTCAATCTCACGGATGTGCTCCGGCTCCGGAAATTCTGATTCCTTGGCCTCATAAGCCTTTGCCGCACGCTCTTTGAGCATGTGCTTCAGTTCCTTCTGGCTCATCTTCTTAACTTCATCCTGGGTAACCGGATCCATGGGGATTACCGGATAAATAGTCCGGTTCAGCGCCGACAGGTTAAAGTCTTCATAATCTGCATCCGCAGGAATCTCCCTGTCCACCACATTTTCCAGATAATCATTGATCATATGGAAGATGGAATCCCGCATGTTCTCCCCGTCGAGCACCCTGCGTCTCTCCTCATAGATAATCTCTCTCTGCTCATTCATAACCTGGTCATATTCAAGCAGATTCTTACGGATTCCAAAGTTATTTCCCTCAATCTTCTGCTGTGCCTTTTCAATGGCGCTGGAAAGCATCTTGTGCTCAATCTGCTCCCCTTCCTCTACGCCCAGCGTCTCAAAGATCCCCATCAGCCTCTCAGAGCCGAACAGGCGCATCAGGTCATCCTCAAGTGCAATGTAGAACCTGGATTCTCCCGGGTCGCCCTGACGTCCGGAACGTCCGCGCAGCTGGTTGTCAATACGCCTGGACTCATGTCTCTCTGTACCGATGATCTTAAGTCCGCCTGCCTCTCTCGCCTGATCGTCAAGCTTAATATCTGTACCACGTCCTGCCATGTTGGTGGCAATGGTTACCGCATCATGGACGCCGGCCTGGGCAACGATCTCCGCCTCCATCTCATGGAACTTGGCATTCAGCACATTGTGCTTAATCCCCCGCTTCTTAAGCATTCCACTTAGGAGCTCGGAATTCTCAATCGTTATGGTACCTACAAGCACCGGCTGATGCTTTGCGTGGGCTGCCTCAATCTCATCACACACTGCCTTAAACTTCTCACGCTGTGTCTTATATACCACATCCTCCAGATCCTGACGGATGACCGGGACATTGGTCGGAATCTCCACCACGTCCATGCCGTAAATCTCACGGAACTCCTTTTCCTCTGTAAGGGCCGTACCGGTCATACCCGCCTTCTTATCAAACTTATTAAACAGGTTCTGGAAGGTAATGGTCGCCAGTGTCCGGCTCTCTCTCTTTACCTTTACATGCTCCTTTGCCTCGATTGCCTGATGGAGGCCGTCTGAGTAACGCCGTCCCGGCATAATACGTCCAGTAAATTCATCAACAATCAGAACCTCCTCGTCCTTCACCACATAATCCTGGTCACGGAACATCAGGTTGTGGGCACGGAGTGCAAGGATGATATTATGCTGGATCTCCAGATTCTCTGCATCTGCAAGATTATCAAGATGGAAGAATTTTTCCACCTTCTTTACACCATCCTCGGTAAGGTTGATGTTCTTTTCCTTTTCATTTACAATGAAGTCTCCGGTCTCCTCAATCTCCTCGCCCATGATGGCGTTCATCTTACTGAATTCGCCGCTGGCCTCGCCCTTCTCTAACTGACGGGCAAGGATATCACACGCCTCATAAAGCTTCGTGGACTTCCCGCTCTGTCCGGAGATGATAAGCGGAGTTCTCGCTTCGTCGATCAGAACCGAGTCAACCTCATCGATAATGGCATATTTCAGGCCCCGCTGCACCAGCTCTTCCTTATAAATAACCATATTATCTCTCAGGTAGTCAAATCCCAGCTCATTATTCGTCACATAAGTAATATCACAGTTGTACGCCTCACGTCTCTCGTCATTGTCCATACTGTTAAGGACAACTCCGACCTTCAGTCCCAGGAACTCGTGAATCTGTCCCATCCACTCAGCATCACGCTTTGCCAGGTAATCATTTACAGTTACAATGTGGACACCCTCCCCTGTAAGGGCATTTAAATAAGCCGGGAGAGTGGATACCAGCGTCTTTCCTTCACCGGTCTTCATCTCAGCAATACGCCCCTGGTGAAGGATGATGCCGCCAATCAGCTGTACCCGGAAATGCCGAAGCCCGATGGTACGGACAGACGCTTCCCTTACAGCTGCAAATGCTTCAGGTAAAATATCGTCTAATGTCTCTCCTGCATGAAGCCGCTCCTTGAACTCCTTTGTCTTGGCCTTAAGCTCACTGTCTGAAAGTTCCTTCATGGAAGGCTCTAATGCTTCGATCGCATCTGCGATCGGATAAATACGTTTCAATTCATTCTCACTATGTGTTCCAAATAATTTTTGTAGTAGACCCATTTTGATAGAATACTCCTTGTCCGTAAATTTACTCATTCTCCATTCTAGCACTATCTAAGGCGCAATTCAACAAATTTATACTTTCCTGGTAATTTCCCGAGAATTATTGGTTATTATTCGCGGCCCGGAAGGCCGCTCATAGCAACGAGGAAAGGGCATACAGAACTGTTTTGCTTGTCTGTATGCCCCTCTCTCGTTTATTTTAAATCTTTCAGGATTAATGATGCATGATATTTTGCATCGTATTTCACATGGTCATCTAATAGCTGGCGGAAGGGGAAAAAGTCGGGTCCTTTGCTGCTGGTGAAGGTCTTATTCAGATCCCGCGCGCCGTAATCTTTTTGTTTCAGCCTCCCTCCTTTTATTGACAGGGTTCTTACGCTCTCATAGCCCATGTGGCTCTCTACAGAGATGACACCGGCATTCCCCGGGTAATCGTAGTAGGTGGTGTGCCCCGAGTATATGGTCCCGATCTTCTTTGCTTTTCCATTCTTATACTTGTATACAGTTGTCTGTACATCTGCCTCGCAGGTGCCGTGTCTTACCATAAGCTCCGCTTTTTTGTCTCCGTCCAGATCAGCAAGATAATAGCCCCACAGGGCGTTCATGGTAGATCTCCCCTGGTTAAAGCTATATGACCTTACTGCCTTCCTGTATGCTGCTTTTGCCTTTTTTGACAGCTTCTTGATACAGGACTTACTTGCTTTTTTCGCCAGCTTCTTATTATACTTTTTCGCTTTGCTGATGTCCCCTTTCTTGTAGTACTTCAGGACATTTGCCGCATTTGACCTGGCGGACGCCTGTACTGCACTTACCGGCTGTAAAGCCAGGATCATGGCAATTGCTAATACAGACATTCTTTTTAACTGTCTTTTCATTTCACTTCCTCCATTCTCTTATTATTTTCGTCCAAGTATATGCACCGGAAATATGCGTTCCATGCCTGCATGAAAAAACACGGAACCCGTCGCGGATCATCTGCACCACATGGGAAACCGCTCACTTCCCGCCCATTTCCGGATCACCTGGTTATCTGCTACCTGTCAAGTCCAATCCATTCCTTTACCGTTTCCATAGCATAGCCAACTGCCTGGGCTATTTTCTCTGTGTCAAGTCCCATTTCATACAATTTTCCAGCTGCTTCCCTAGCTTTCTTTAATTCTCCATCCTGTTCAGATTCTCTCCTCATTTCCCGAATCGCCTGACACACATCGACCACCTCTTCACTTTCATCATATTTTATTCCCGAATTTGTAATTGCTGGGGTCACATCCGCCGCCCTGCGCTCCAACTCCCGGAAACGCTTTTCATTGGTCAGCAGCACCCTGCTTAAATTCTCCCTGTCCTTTGAATACTTAATGAACAGCATGACCTCCCGCAGGCTGGACTGGAGCTTCATGATTTCCTCATCCTCCATCTGCGCCGGGGCAATCAGCCGCACATGGTAATTGTCCAGACAGGCAAGCACATCCGGGTCCGACACATCCATCATATCAAACAGGCTTAATGGCCCATCCCACTCTTCCGGGCCGAAAAATATGGTCACTGTGATTTCCTGCCTCTTCCACCTGTCCTGCGTATTCCAACGCATCATAGAGATTGTTCTTCACGGGCATGGCATAATGAATCTCCGCCTGGTTCTCCGCTCCATAAAGGACATATTCCATCTTTCCGTCTGTCATTGCTGCATACAGTTTCTGCGCATCACGGAATTTCTGGACGGGAACCACAGCGCCGTCCGCACCATATGGCAGCGCAATTTTAGTGGGATCACGCTCCGTAAGTTGCTCCGGCAGAATCACCTGTCGCCCGCCGTAAATATAGTAATTAAAAATGTCAGCAAATACGCCTGCATCCTTTACATAATCCTTTGTAACTGTATCTGCTTTCAACGGCATCCACCGCCTCTCCTCATGAATGTATGGCAGTGGGACTGTCACATCTTCGCCTCTGCCACAATTTCATTATACTCAAAAAACTGCTTTTTTTCAAGCGCATCAAAGCCAGTTCTCCGAAAACAGAGGGGGCACAGTTACTATGAGCGGACGGTTAGTCCGTGAATAGTAACGCATCACATTGGAATTCCGGCAACACCTAACATGCCGGAAGTCTGATACCTCCACATCCTTTTTTATTTTGAATGTCCGCAAAATCCGTCCTACACCTTTTACCCACAACGGCAATACTCCTTCACTCTCCATATCAGATACAGTGGAACACAGTAAGTCAGCGTCTCCTCCACTGTATGATTCCCGACATTTTTCATTGAGAATTTAAACCCTGTGCGTGGTTTATATTTTTTGCAATACTGCCGATAACTTTTGGCCCGGGTATGAACCTCTGCCTTAGCCTCTACAGGTATAATATGGTCTTCCCACTCAAACAGGAAATCAAGTTCTGCTGTATTTCCTGATCTCCAGAAATACGGTCTGATTCCCTGGGTCAGTAGTTCTGTCAGCACGAAATTCTCAGTGAATGCACCTTTGAAATTCTTATACAGATCCGAGTCTTCCAGTATTGTCTTGTGGGAAACTCCCGCTTTTCTGCGCAGCAGCCCTACATCTGCCATATATACTTTAAAAAAAGAAGCATCTGCATAAAATGCAAGAGGCAGTTCGGGATTAGACACCATCTCCAGGCGGTATACAAGTCCTGCATCGGTCAGCCATTCCAGGGCATCCTCCAATTCACTGGAACGCCTGCCTGCTTTCACATGTGAAAACACGAATTTATTATTGTCCTTTGCAAGCTGCTTAGGAACAGAATCCCAGATCCAGCCAAGCTTTGGAATATCTGTTTTCGGAGCATGTTTTGCAAAGTCACTGCTGTAATCCAGCAGAATATTGTCCTGAAGCCTCTGAACCTCTTCAAAATTATGGGTCTGAACCCATTTATTCACAACCTCTGGCATTCCGCCAACAATGTAGTAGTACTTCAAAGCCTTTTCCAAAGCTCTGGTATAGAGTTCGGGCAGTTCTCTGTCCACTCCGTACTTCTGAACCCCGTAGTAAATTGCCTCACCGCCGTCTGCCCTCAGAAACTCAGAAAATGTCATGGGATACATCAAAAGCCTGTCAACCTTTCCGACCGGGAATGAGATCTGGTCGCGTTTCAAAGATACCCCAAGCAGGGAACCGGCACATATAATATGCAGTTCCCTCATGTTCTCACAAAAATATTTTAATGACGTAATCGCACTGGGGCAGGATTGTATCTCGTCAAAAATAACTAATGTTTTTCCAGGTATAATTTCCTTTCCCCTAATTATATTGCCAAGCTCATCGACCATTCTGTCCACATCAAAGTCGTACTCAAATACAGATGCAAGCCCCTTATTTCCTTCAAAATAGAAATACGCAACATCTTCGAAATATGTCTCTCCAAATTCCCTGCACACATAGGTCTTTCCACACTGCCTGACTCCGTTTAGCAACAGCGGCTTCCGGTCTTCGGCGTCTTTCCACGCTTTTAAATGTTCCATGATATCTCTTTTCAATGCAGCATCACTCCCTGATTCCAATGATGTACCAGTTTTCCTAGCAACAACTTATCCCAGCACTTCTGCCGAAGAATTTGAGTCCTCACTGGACGAGGAAAAATTTCCTAATCCATCTTTATATATCCCCCGACCTTTACGGCCCGCATAAACTCCTGTTCGATCTCCTGATTGGGAATAAACACTTCACTCGTCTGTTTATCATAAGTCAGATAACCGAGATGAACCAGAAGTGTCAGCACATCATCCCTGGTTCGGAATACTGTCATATCATTCTGAAATGTGGACGGATCAATCACACAGCGCCCATTCCCAAGCATCATCAAGGTTGCTTCCTTCAGTCCGTCAAAGTTCAAGTCTATATATACCTTCAGCGCCTCATAAGTCTCTGTCCCTGTCCAGTAACTCTGAATTTCATCCCACGTCAGAGCATCTGCCACGGACTTTGGATTATAGATATGAAGTTTTCCCACCCGGTATCCGTCATACCATCTCTCCATCTGTGCGAAATCCACCCCATGCCGTTCACACGCCGCACGTACTTCCGGTTCCGTAAATCCAAAATATTCCCCCAGATTCTTTGGTGATATGATTGAATATTCATCAAAAATATTGATGGCAGAGTGCTCTCCGTATTTCTTAATCGGCAGGATTCCGGTCATATAGACCAGCTCTGTATAATCAGCTCCCTTGAAAAGCCCCCTCATAAAATCCAGATACTCCTTCTGCATTTCCTTGCAATCTTTCGCAATCCGGAATATGCAGTCCCATTCATCAATAATGAAGATAAAGCCTTTCCCAGACTGAATAAAGATCTGTTCAAGAGCCGTTTTTAATCTGCTGTCCGGGTGAAAGCCTCCATATTCCGGAAACTCTTTGAGTAATTCCGATACTACACTTTTCTCTATATTGCTGATAAAAGAATTCAACTCTCTTTCTGATTCTACGAAACGCTGAACATCAATTCTAATTACATAATGTTGATTCAGATGCGCCGGAAAACTCTTTTCCTTCTCAATTTTTAAACCCGCAAACAGCTCTGCGGAATCACAGCCGCAGCTATAATAGGCTGTCAGCATATTCGCTGCCATTGATTTCCCAAAACGACGCGGACGGCTGACACATATGAACTTTCTCTCCGTTCTGTATACTGCATTCGTCTTTGAAATCAACATGCTTTTATCAATATATATACTGGAATTGCGGGAATCCCGAAACAGAATATTTCCCGGATTTACATATATCCCCATTAGTCCATCTCCTTCCGGCATTGCGGTTGCACAAAACGATTACTTTATTACAGTGCTGTATAAGCGGATGATCACAGTATACGCTAAAAATCAATTCAGAAGCAAGCAATTTCTGCATTTTTCATATGAACTTTTACATTATTATGTCTTTATTCATATGAAAAACTGGCAGATTATTCTTACAGACTATAATCCACTTCCATTCGATACACTTTACCACTGCTATTTATGTAAATACCCAGCCCCGTAAAACTACTAATGCACTCCCACACTGCAGCAAATGGCTTTTACTTTATCATAGGATAACTGCCCGCCAAACAAATCCAGTGCGCTCCCAACCGTGAGATCAATATTTCCTCCTGTAAGTCTCTGAAAATGTCCGATATCCTCATAGCTTCCGATTCCGCCTGCATAGGTTACCGGAGCCGCCTTCGGATTTCCGGCATAGCTTCCCAGAATCTTTGCCAGAGTCTCATCAATTCCAGATGCTTTGCCTTCCACATCAACACCATGCACAAGAAATTCATCGCAGTACTGGGATAATTCCTCTAAAAGCCCCCTCGAAAGGGCAATGTCTGTAAACTGCTGCCAGCGGTCTGTAACAATATAGTAAGCATCTTCCTTCCTTCTGCAGCTCAGATCCAGAACCACATGCTCCTTTCCGGCCTCCTGACACAGGCGCTTCATATGTTCCCAGTGGATCTGTCCGTTCTGGAATACGTAAGATGTCACAATTACATGACTTGCTCCTTTTTCCAGGTATTCCCCGGCATTTTCTGCCGTAACGCCTCCCCCAGCCTGAAGACCGCCCGGATAAGCCTGAAGTGCCCGGAAGGCCTGCTCCCTTGTTCTTTTATAGTATTCTGATGAAGGAGGATTCAGAAGGATGACATGACCTCCTGTAAGTCCGTCCTTTTTATATAAGTCCGCATAATAATCTGCTGTATAAGCGGATGCAAAATTCTCCTCTGCCCTGTCCCCGCAGTCTGTCAGGCTTCCCCCCACAATCTGCTTGACCTGTCCGTTATGAATATCTATACATGGCCTGAATCTCACTTTTATAACCTCCTGTTCCTGCCAGCTATCCAGTACAGCAACGCTGCACCAGAGCGATGCTCTGTTCCTATATCTCCATCAGCATTTCCATGGAGCACCCCAATACCCGCGACAGACGGAACACCGTTATCGTATCTGTTGCATTGATCTTCGTAAAATCCATTTCCAGTCCCGCTATAACCTGCTCCGGAATTCCAGTCTGTTCCGACAATTCATCTGTTCCCATTCCTATATTTTCCCGCATTTGCTGTAAATATGATTTTGTATGTCTCTTGTGATAAATGTATTCCATAGTTTCTACAAACCGCTCTTCATCTGCTTCATGATGTGTGGGATACATACACAGGATCTCGTCTACGGATTCCCTCTTTCAAACTGTTTTGCAACACCTGAGATTAAAAACATTTCAAAAATCTTTTCTGCAGTAATACCACAGGAATGAACCGCATAGTCCATCATATTTCCTAATGTATCCTGTGCGTTGTCCAGATATCCCTCATAATAAGCGTTCATCTCCATTTTTCATTTCCTCCCTCATGATATCGACCATCAGCAATTCATTATGATTCGGGCTTCTCTTTCATTATAATTGGAAATGAATTATTTAGCAAACAAAAGTATTGAATCTATATATGTTTTAAGACTCTTGTATTTCTAAAACCTTAATGCTATACTTAACAATATGAATAATCTGATTTCAGGAGGAATGAATTTATGAAAAAGAGAATCGTTTCAAGATACTGTCTTACCGTACTGCTTTTAATCATTGCAGTCCTCATGATCCCTTCTTATGCAGAAGCAGCAAAAAAGCCAGGTAAAAAAGCAGTCAAAAAGCTTTACCACCAGTTTCTTCAGCAAAGCATGTCCGGTTCGGACTATTTCATTACGCTTGATATAAACCGGGACGGTGTGAAGGAACTGATTACCAGTAAACCAAGACGCAGTTCCTACAGTGATGACATTTATTCTGTCTACACAATCCGAAGCGGCAAAGTAACGTTGCTTGGAACCGTATCAGAATCCAGTTCCTATAATTATAAAGCTTCCGGCAAGAAAAAGGCAATCTATTACAACAAAAAATGCAAAGCGATCCGTGATTGTGAGACAGGCCCCTATTCTACCAGTCTCACTCTGTACCGCATAGCAGGCAGTAAGCTTAAGCAGAAGATAAACTGTACAGCCATATACAACCGTTACCGCATTTTCCAGGTGAGCTATGGCACCTCAGGCCCAAAGTCCGTCTCCGAATCCAGGCTGAAATCTTTAGAGAAAAAATACATGAAAAAGCAATGCAAGAAAATCAGACTGGTTCTCAATACTGAGAAAAACCGGACGAAAAAGTTATAATGAAAGAAAGCTGTTCATCAATTTTGACCCATTTTTGATGTTACCATATGTCCAGGCATTCAAAAAGCTGCCATACAGTCTTAAAATCCACAAAGGCTGCTTTTGAATGCCTCACGTCTCAATATTTCTGAAATAACTGTAAACTTATATCCTCATCTGATATTTCTCTATAATACAGCTATGCTTCCGTTTCCCAGCCGGCGCTTCTTTGCTGTAATTAATCCCAACCAATAGTATTTCGCCGCCATACTTCTGAATTGCGGACGGATACCGTCGATCCTTAATCTGTTGAATCGCACCTTCCGCTGTTTTATTCCATTTCAGTTCAACAACCAGAGCCGGCATCATAGAATCTTTTTTGGGAAGATACACAACATCCGCATATCCGTCACCTGCCGGTATTTCTTCAAATAAAATAAACTCATCCCCAAAACTGAAATATGCCCGTTTGATCACACTGCGCAGCGCCTGTTCATTATTATAGTGAAGAGGAGTTTCCTCTGAATGGATTTTCTCAATCTGTTCTGCCACAGCATCTTCATTTCCATGAACCGTATCGTAAATAAGCTGTTCACTCTCTCGAACCCTTCTAATCGTATCATCTCTTCTCACTTCACGCACAATCCTTGTAAATTCCATATGAATCTCTTCATTTGGTATGCGGACCTTCCCTGCAGTTTCATCGTAGGCCAGATACCCAAGGTGAATTAGGATTGTCAGAACATCATCCCGGTTCCGGAATGTAACCAGATCATTTGAAAATCCTCTTGTATCTGCCCTGACCTCCCCACCGCCGATCAGCTCCGCTACCGTTTTAGAGAGACCGTCAAAATCCATACTGATATATCCCATCAGGCTTCCGGTCGCTGAAGTCTGTGTCCAGTAAGAGTCAAAATCATTGTTCCGGATTGCTTCCATCACCGAATTGGGATTGTACACTGAGCCTGTATCACGAAACGAATATCCATCATACCACCTCTTCATCTTCTCAAAATCACAATGGAAGTCCTCACAGAGTTTTTTCACCTCTGCCTCCGTGAATCCCACGTAACCACCAAATTTTCTGGGTTTGATCACTGTAAATTCTTTAAAATCTGAAATGGCTGACTGTGAACCATCTTTTTTTATCGGAAGGATCCCTGTCATATAAGCAGCCGCAAAAATCTGATCTGTTGAGCCGCTGCTTTTAAATAATGTACGCAGAAATTCCAGATAGACCTTCTGAAATTTGTGTGCCTCCCTGATCGGTGCATCCCATTCGTCAATAATCATAATGAACTTATTACCTGTCAGTTCTACCGCGTGAAGTAACGTTTCATCAAAGACATTTCCTGCTTTTAGATCTGGATACGTGTCCAGAAGCTCCTCTGTCACACTGTTCTGGATGAAAGGCACAATGTCATGCGGCTCTGCTTTTCCAAGAACATTTGTCATGTCAAGATAGATGACATCATATTGGTTCAGATGCTGTCTGTATGTTCCGTTAATCTCCACATCCCTCGCAATCACAAGATCATCAAACAGCTTCGAAGAATTGCAGGTTTTATCATAATATGCGCATAACATTTTCGCTGCGAATGATTTCCCAAAACGGCGCGGCCTGCTGACACACGTCAAAAATCTCGGTGTTTCTATCGTTTCATTGATCAGGCTGATCAGCCCGCTCTTATCCACATATATGTCATTTCTGATTCTGGTAAATCCACTGTTTCCCGGATTCAAATACATCCCCACGGCACATTCCTCCTTCTTCCGGTCTGTCTGGCAGTATCACTTTCTTTTTTATTATATCTGGAAATAGATGATCTGGCAAGCGGCTTTGCATAGTCCGGCCCAACGGAGTGCACGGCGTCCGTGAATAATAACTAATAAAGCTCTATGCCTCATACCGCGCATAGAGCTTTCCCATCTACCTGTCTGTATCTTTCCTGTCATTATTATTGGTGTCGTTGCCGTCCAGGGCATCGCCCACATCCTCGGCTCCGTCCTTTATGTCATCGCCGATTTCGTCCATGACACCTTCATTTGTACCATTACCGGTGCTGTTGTTTCCTGTATTGCCGTTCGTGGCATCATTTGTGCCATTACCCGTTGTGCCGTTTCCTGTAGTTCCAGAAGTACCGGCATCATCGGAGGCATTGTTTACTGCACCGTTGTCGTCTGCATTCTCGTCTCTTCCGCAGGCAGTCACACTCATCAGGACTCCTGCACACATAAGCACCATTACTAATTTCTTCCACTGTTTCATGTCTTGAATCTCCCTTTCATGTATATTTATCTGTCTATCAAGTACAGTCATTAGTAATATTTGCAAATGTCTGAAATATATACTTGTAATGGTATGGAATTTTTTTACAATTATACAATCTCGGCAATCTGCCCGCTTCTGTAGGCAGCAAGCAGCATCTTAAGATCCTCGATCTGCTCCTTTAATTCTTTTCCGTCATCTGTATCTGCCACAAGCTTCCGCTCAATTGCACGCTTTACCATCACACTGTCCGAATGGATATCGCTTTCCTTTTCGATCGCAGCCTCCGTGGATTCAAAGGGTTCATGGGCAGCAAGGATCAGCCCGTGGGAATTGTAGATAAGAGTATACCCCGCAATCCCTGTTTCCTTCTGATACGCCCTGGAAAAGCCTCCGTCTATGACAAGCACTCTTCCTCCGCATTTGATCGGGTTTTCCCCATTCTTTGACTTTACAGGAACGTGGCCGTTCACGATCAGGGAGTCCTCTGACTCCAGCCCGAATTCCTTCAGGATATTCGTGATAATCTCCTCTTCCTCAAGAAGTGTATAATATGGATTCTTCTTTTCCTTATGCGTCTCCTTTTCTGCCAGGAAATAGCGTTCAAAGGTTGCCATCTTATCCTTTCCGAACAAAGGAGAACTCTGGCTGAGCCAGATGTACCACATCATGTCCTTTCCACGCTCCTTCTCCTTTGGATCCAGTGCGTAAAAACCCTTTCTCACATAGCTCTCCAGTACCTCGTAGAGACTCCTGCCTTTGTAGGTATGCCCATAGATACGTACCGTCTTCAGGCTTCCGTCCTCATTGAGGGGCACACACCCGTGGTATAACAGATTATTGTTATACACCTTATAGAGCGCTCCCTTATTCAGCAGGAAACGCATGTGCGCCTGAAGCTTTTCGCAATTTTCAAATGCCTTGGTAAGACGCTCCATGATGTCCTCTTCCGCGGCTGTCAGCGCATAAGGCTTCTTCGGATCCACGGTTGGGAAATTCTTATCCAGCATCTCATACGTCTTGCCATTAATATCAATTGTTCCCTTTTCAAAATCAATCCTGTGAAGAAGGTTCCTGTCATCCATCTTAAATCCTGGATTTTTCTTTATGATCTGTCCTTCCACCTTAAACTGTATCACAGAGATGGCCTTGTGCATCATAACGTCAAGAAGCATCTCACTTTTCCCGTAATTCGGCGTGCCCCTGAGCCCAAAGCAGGTACATGGGTCATCTCCATATGTATCCATGGCAAATGTGGCCAGAGGAAGCAGATTGATTCCATATCCATCCTCCAGGATGTCAAGATTCCCATAGCGGGCACAGATACGGATGACATTGGCAATGCATCCCCTCTGTCCTGCCGCAGCTCCCATCCACAGGACATCATGGTTTCCCCACTGGATGTCAACAGAATGGTATTCCATCAGCTTGTCCATAATAATATGCGGTCCCGGCCCCCTGTCATAGATGTCCCCCACAATATGCAGGTGGTTCACGGTTAGACGCTGTATCAGCTCACAGAGTGCCGTGATAAATACCTCTGCCCTGCCAATGCTGATAATGGTATTCACGATGGAGCTGTAGTAGGATTCTTTATCAGATGACATGTCTGCCTTTTCTGTAATAAGCTCCTCCAGGACATAGGCAAATTCTGGCGGCAGTGCCTTTCTTACCTTGGAACGGCTATATTTCCCCGCGGCACATTTGCACACCTCAATCAGGCGGTACAGGGTAATCTTATACCAGTCCTGCATGTTGTCCTCTGTTTTTTTGATCCGTTCCATCTTTTCCTTTGGATAATAGATCAGGGTTGCAAGAGTCTGCTTGTCCCTGCTGCTCATGGTATTGCCAAAAACATCGTCCACTTTGCGGCGCACGGATCCCGATCCGTTCTTAAGAACATGGGAAAATGCTTCGTATTCTCCGTGGATGTCAGTGAGGAAGTGTTCCGTTCCCTTCGGTAAGTTTAAAATTGCCTGGAGATTAATGATCTCAGTTGACGCACTGGCGATTGTGGGGTAGAGCTGGGACAGGCGCTCTAAATAACGTGACTCTAGTTCCTTCATAACTTTTTCTCCTTTGCTTGTTTTGCCCTATTTTGAACTGCTTCGCAGTTTGGGGACGGGGCAGCCTCGCCTTTGGCTACGTTCCACTATTTTGAACTGCTTCGCAGTTTGGGGACGGGGCAGCCTCGCTTCGGCTACGTTCCCCCGTCCCCTTGTTTACGCAGGGAGGGGGTGGGGGCGATTTGGCTGCGTTTCTTTGTCCTCTAATTGATTACGGCGGACATGTCGTAGAGGCCGGCGGGTTGGTGGGCGAGGTATTTTGCGGCTTCTATGGCTCCTTTGCCGAATACGGCTTTTGAGTAGGCGGTGTGCCGGAATTCTACTACTTCATCCGGGCCGGCGAAGATTGCTTCGTGTTCGCCTACGATGGTTCCGCCGCGTACGGCGGAAATGCCGATTTCTTTTTTATCGCGTTTTTCTCTCCTCTGGCTTCTGTCGTATATGTAGGTGTATGCATGACCCATCTCTTCATTGATGGAGTCTGCCAGGGCAAGGGCTGTTCCGCTGGGGGCGTCTACCTTCTGATTGTGGTGGCGCTCCACGATCTCTATGTCGTATCCTGCCGTTGCCAGTACACTGGCTGCATCTTTCAGGAGCTTCATCAGAAGGTTGATTCCCAGAGACATGTTGGCGGATTTTAATACTGCTGTCTTTTTTGCGGTCTCTTCTACCTTGTTTAGCTGTTCACTGGTAAGTCCTGTTGTGCAGAGTACAACGGGAAGCTGTTTTTCTGCGCAGTAATCCAGGACACCGTCCACTGCTTTTGCATTAGAAAAGTCTATTAACACGTCTGCCTCCACATCACATGCCTTGATTGTCTCAAATACCGGATAGTCGTTTGGGATTCCGGTATAGGCGTCTACGCCTGCCACAATGCAGATTCCGTCGTCCTCCTTTATAAGTCCTTTGATTACCTGTCCCATCTTTCCGTTGCATCCATGCATAATTACTCGTACTGCCATCTTTTTTCCTCCTTTTTGTCTGCCCGGACTGCTCTGCTTCCGGAAGCTTTTCTGTCTGCAGCTGTCCATTACCTTTATGACTGCTTTTATATACGGAAAAGGGTATCCTGGCAAGATACCCTTTGTTCTCTCTGATTCTTATTCTACAACTTTGATTCCAAAATCCTTCATGGCCTGCGCCAGTGCTTTTTCGTGTGCAGGGGTAAGCTCGGTAAGCGGCATGCGCAGGGGCCCGCAGTCCATTCCCATAAGCTGCATGGCCTTCTTTACCGGAATCGGGTTCACTTCCGAAAAGAGCTGCTCACAGAGCGGAATCGCTCTAAGCTGCAGGGCAGCGCTTCCAGTTACATCACCATTAAAATATTTTTCACAGATATCGTGGGTCTCTCTCGGTGCAACGTTAGACAGTACCGAAATGACACCCTTTGCCCCCAGGGAAAGGAGCGGCACGATCTGATCGTCATTTCCAGAATAGAGATCCGCCCTGCCGTCTGTCAGTGACATAATCTTTGCTACCTGGGAGATATTGCCGGATGCTTCCTTGATTCCCACAATGTTCTCTACATTGTTCACAAGCTCAGCCACGGTTGCAGGCTCAATGTTGCATCCGGTCCTGCTAGCCACACTGTACATAATGATCGGAGCCTTAGCTTCCTTTGCTACTGCCGTGTAGTGGGCAATAAGGCCTGCCTGTGTCGCCTTGTTATAATATGGCGTCACAAGCAGCAGTCCGTCTGCGCCGCTCTCTGCCGCCTCTCTTGACATCTCAATCGCTGTCCTGGTGCAGTTGGAGCCTGTACCTGCAACAACCGGAATTCTTCCTTTTGCGCGTTCAATCGTGAACTTCACGCACTCCATGTGCTCTTCCTCAGTCATGGTCGCGGACTCTCCTGTTGTTCCGCATATTACAATACTATCAGTTCCGTTCTCGCAGTGATAGTCGATTAATTCATCCAGTTTATCATAATTAATACTTTCATCTTCCTTAAAGGGTGTGACAATCGCCACGCCGGCCCCTGTAAATATAGCCATATTCATCCTCCTGATCTGCTTTTCTTTTCATCAAAATCTGTAACTGCGGGGCAGGCCCTGTGCAGGCCTGCTGAATAGCTAATAAAATATTAACATTAACAGGATGGGATGTCAATGAAAGTCTGGCAAATTCCTGGTCTGAACTGTTACCCTGTTACTATTCTATACATTCAAGCTTGCTTACTGATACTTCATAGGCAGTACGCTCCTGTGATTCTGTCTCCGTCAGTTTCTTTATGTAGGTTCTGCTCTGAATTCTCCCAAAGATCTGCACATGCTCGCCCACCTCAAATGCAGAGGCAAACCTTGCATTCCTGCCCCAGCAGATGCATGGTATATAATCTGACTTCCCGTAAGGCCTGTTGACAGCCATCAGCAGATCCGCAATCTCCCTTCCAAGCGGCGTCTTCCTGTATACCGGCAGCTTGCAGATATAGCCGTCCAGAAAGATGCTGTTCGTCTTCGCCCCGTCCAGCTCCTCATCTATAAACGACACTTCTCTTACGAATACGGATAATACGAGCCGGTTCTTTTGCTCATCGTGCCGGTTATAGGAGCGGAACTGCCCGCTTGCCATAATGAATTCTCCCGTATAGTCCTGTGACACGTCAATCAGGCGTTCGGATATCATGAGCGGAATCCTGTCTTCAGAATTACTCAGGCGCCGTACCCGTACCTCCACCATGTAGAAGCCTTCCCCGAATACCTCATGGCTGAACGTGAATCCGGAAGCAACTTCTCCCATAATTGTTACCTGGTTGTTTTCAATAATCTTATCTGACATAATTTTACATTCTCCCTTCCTCTGAAGCGTATTTCATGGTCATTAATTAGTCTATGAGCAAATACATTTTTTTAGAACAACTATTTTCACATCTTGTAAATTTTGAAAATTGTGATACACTATTAAAGTTATAAGGTAAGCGTCAAAAGGTATTTTTTATAGTAACCTATTGTACCACTGAATTCAAAAAAAGAAAAGGAAGATTTACATGAAAACGAAACGTGAAGATGTACGTAATATAGCAATTATCGCCCATGTTGACCACGGCAAGACCACTCTTGTGGACGAATTGCTGAAGCAAAGCGGTGTATTCCGTGAGAATCAGGAAGTGGAAGAGCGTGTTATGGACTCCAATGATATTGAACGGGAGCGCGGCATCACCATTCTTTCTAAAAATACTGCCGTCTACTATAAGGGAACGAAGATTAATATCATTGACACCCCGGGGCATGCGGATTTTGGCGGAGAGGTGGAGCGTGTCCTCAAGATGGTAAATGGCGTTATTCTTGTGGTGGATGCTTTTGAGGGAGCCATGCCCCAGACAAAATTTGTGCTCAGGAAAGCACTGGAACTTAGTCTTCCGGTTATTGTCTGCATTAATAAGATTGACCGTCCTGAGGCAAGGCCTGATGAAGTGATTGACGAAGTGCTGGAGCTCTTCATGGACCTGGATGCTTCGGATGAACAGCTGGACTGCCCCTTTGTCTATGCTTCTGCAAAATCTGGCGTGGCAGTCCTGGATCTCACAGAGGAAGAGCGTGACATGAAGCCCCTTTTTGAGACAATCCTTGACTACATCCCGGCTCCGGAAGGGGATCCGGATGCAGACACCCAGGTGCTGATCAGTACCATTGATTATAATGAATATGTGGGACGTATCGGAGTCGGCAAGGTGGATAATGGTACCATCCGGGTCGGTATGGATGCAGTCGTTGTAAACGAGCATGATCCGGACCGGATGGAGAAGGTACGCATCAGCAAGTTATATGAATTTGACGGGCTGAACAAAATAGACGTAAAAGAAGCTACAATTGGCTCTATTGTGGCAATTTCCGGAATTGCGGACATCTCCATCGGAGACACCATCTGTTCCCCGGAAAATCCGGCGGCAATACCGTTTCAGAAGATCTCCGAGCCAACAATCGCCATGCAGTTCATTGTAAATGACAGCCCCTTTGCAGGACTTGAGGGAAAATATGTCACTTCACGCCATTTAAGAGACCGTCTGTTCCGGGAGCTCAATACAGATGTCAGCCTGCGGGTGGAGGAATCTGACAGTACAGACAGCTTTAAGGTATCCGGGCGCGGGGAACTCCATCTGTCTGTCCTCATTGAAAATATGCGCAGGGAGGGCTATGAGTTTGCTGTCAGCAAAGCGGAGGTACTGTATCGGAAAGATGAAAAGGGCAGACTCTTAGAGCCTGTGGAAGCCGCCTATATTGATGTGCCGGATGAGTTTACGGGAACCATCATTGAAAAGCTGAGCCAGCGCAAGGGGGAACTTACCAACATGGGGACTTCCAACGGCGGCTATACCCGTCTGGAGTTCAAGATCCCTGCAAGAGGCCTGATCGGCTACCGCGGAGAATTCTTAACAGACACGAAAGGAAACGGGATCATGAATACGGCATTTGACGGTTATGAGCCCTACAAAGGCGATATCCAGTACCGCAAACAGGGATCCCTGATTGCATTTGAGACCGGAGAGTCTGTTACCTACGGACTGTTCAGTGCCCAGGAGCGGGGAACTCTGTTTATCGGCCCTGGGGAAAAGGTTTACTCTGGCATGGTCATTGGTGAAAATGCCAAGACAGATGACATTGAAGTAAATATCTGCAAGACAAAGCATCTTACCAATACCCGTTCCTCCAGCGCGGACGAAGCACTCAGGCTGACCACGCCCAGGATTCTGAGTCTTGAAGAGGCACTGGATTTTATTGATACAGATGAACTGTTAGAGGTAACCCCGAAATCCTTAAGAATCCGTAAAAAGATTCTTGATCCTAAGATGCGGAAACGAGGAAGCCGGTCATGAGATTTTTATGGATGTTAGAGGGAATACGTACCCCTTTTCTTGACAAATGTATGCAGTTTATCACCTATTTCGGACAGGAAATCATCCTCATAGCGGTTATCTGCGCCCTTTACTGGTGCGTGGATAAGCGCTTTGCTTATCTTCTGGGCTTTACGTACTTTACCGCCGGTCTGTGCGTGCAGACGCTGAAGATTACTTTCCGCATCCCCAGGCCCTGGATTCTGGACCCGGAATTTCATGCAGTAGAAAGCGCCGTTCCCGGAGCAACCGGGTACTCCTTTCCCAGCGGACACACACAGGGGGCTGTCTGCCTCTTCTTTCCGCTGGCGCTTAAGTGCAGACGTATCTGGGGAAAGCTTTTATGTGTCCTTTCCTTTCTCCTCATTGGCTTCTCCAGGATGTATCTTGGATGCCATACTCCGAAGGACGTACTCACGGCAATGGGGATTTCCCTTGTGATTTCCTGGATTCTGTGGCATTTCCAGGATTATCTGCTGTCAGGAAGCACCAGTCCGGCGCTGATCTCAGGAGTACTTGCCGCACTCTCTCTTGCTGTCTGTGCCTATGCGCTGATCCTGCACACGGACGGCACACTGGAAGCAAGATATGCCGCAGACTGCCTGAAAGCTTCCGGTGCAGGTCTTGGCTTTGCCGCAGGATATTATGTGGAACGCAGCTATATGAATTTTGATCCCAGCGGCCTTTCCCTCCCGGGCCAGCTCTTAAAGCTTGCCGCAGGTCTTGCCTGCGCGCTGCTCCTTAAGTCATCCCTTTCTTCTTTTACAGGCAGTTCCATTCTGGCAAAGGCTCTCGAATATTTTATACTGGTATTATGGGTACTTGTGATCTATCCGTTTTTATTCAGCAAAGTGCAAAAAAGCCGTGGTAGCAAATTTTCCCAAAATTGAAGCAATCCGTTCTATACATTAGCGTCCAAACGTGCTATACTGGATATATCAGATAGATTCGTAGCCTGTTAATAAGTTGTCAGACTATACTCTCTCTGAAAAATATATAAAAAGGAGTTGGGCATATATGAAATTTATCATCGTAGGAAAGAACATTGATGTAACACCTAGCTTAAAAGAAACTGTAGAGCACAAGCTTGGAAAACTTGAAAGGTATTTTACTCCTGACACGGAAATCCATGTAACTTTAAGTGTGCAGAGGGAACACCAGAAGATTGAGGTAACGATTCCTGTAAAGGGCAATATTATCCGCTCTGAGCAGGAAAGCACGGATATGTATGTATCGATTGACCTGGTAGAGGAGGTAATTGAACGCCAGCTTAGAAAATATAAAAACAAACTGATTGCAAGACATCAGGAGGGTAATAATTTTAATGCGGAGCTCTTTGAGGCGGAAGAGGCTTATGATGACGGGGATATTAAGATAGTACGGTCGAAGAAGTTCGGAATTAAGCCTATGTTCCCCGAGGACGCATGCGTACAGATGGAGCTTCTGGGACACAGCTTCTTTGTATTCTGTAATGCAGAGACAGATGAAGTATGCGTGGTGTACCGCAGAAAAGACGGCACCTTTGGGTTGATTGAGCCGGAATTCTCTTAGGGGATGGGTGTGAAGGAGGACGGAGTAGCACCTCCACAGCCGGCGGGATGGCGCAGAAACGGCTGACAATTTGTGGAATGAAAGAGCAGCCCGGATATTGGACACCGGACAGATTCGGTGAGAATTTTGGATAAATTCTCACCTCAGCCTGTCCTCACAGCCTGTATTTGTAATACAGGCTGTGGTCCAATATCCGGGCCGCTTTTCATTCTCAAATTGTTACAGCCGTTTCTGAACGCCATCCCGCCGGCTGTGGAGGTGCTGCTCCTGTTTTCCCTTCGTACGCTGGATGGAGAGTGGAATGCGGAAGTTTCTAGGGGCTTCTGTTGTGGGGTGGGACACTTCTGGAACCTCTCATGGGAGAAACTCTTGAAGCTTCCGTTGTGGGGTAGGGAAGCTTCTGGGGCTTCGGCCTTGGGGTTAGAATAGGTGAATCTGGTTGTTGATCTGGGTGTACCAGTGGGGGGTGCCGGGGTGGATTTCGGCTTTGGCGTTGGTGGCTTCGGTGAGTGCGGTGGTAATGGTGGATATTTCTTCTGCGGGGGCGAGGATTTCCAGTGATACTTTGTCGGTGTAGTCGGTGGCAAGGGTGTGGATTCCCCGGGCTGCCAGAAGGTGCTGGATTTTTCCGAGGGCAGTGTAGTCGGTGGTGATGTGGAGACTTTGTCCTGGAATTTTTGTTATGATGACGGCAGCGGCAAGGGCGGCGCGGGCGGCGGATGAGTAGGCGCGGGCCAGTCCTCCTGTTCCAAGGAGGGTTCCTCCGAAGTAGCGGGTTACTACAATGATGGTATTGGTCAGGTCTCCTCCTTCGATCAGATCCAGGATAGGTTTCCCTGCGGTTCCGGTTGGCTCGCCGTCATCGCTCATACGCCTGATGTCTTTTTTCTCACCGAGAATGTATGCATAGCAGTGATGCCTTGCATCCCAGTACTTCTTGCGGATGGATTCCAGGAAGGCAAGTGCTTCTTCTTCGCTCTGTACCGGAGCTGCGATGGCTATGAAACGGGATTTTTTTTCTATGACCTCTCCTTCTCCGTTTTCATAGATTGTTTTATATCCGGTTCGTGATTCTTGCGACATAATGTTTTCCTTTGGCATAATGTTTTCCTTTGGCATAATGTTTTCCTCTCTACAACTATTCTACATATTATTGTAACGAATTTCTTAAGATTTTCCTACTAAAATATGAAGATTTCATTTTTTTCTTTATTTCAATCTTCTTATTTGTTATAATGTCCTCGTATAAAGGAGGCAGGTGCTTATGAATTATGGTAAAAGGCAGGCCGCCCAGAGGCAGAAGCAGATTACTTCCAAGGCTTCGATGCAGGGGAAACGTGTTGGTTTCCGGTTGTTTAAAGCTCTTCTCCTGTGCATTATTGTAATTGGGGTAGTCGGTGTAATTGGCGGCGGATTATTTGTGAAGAATATTATTGATGATTCTCCTGAGGTGTCCCCATCTCAGGTCGGACCGAAAGGATTTACTACGATTGTATATGCTGACGATGATAAGACGGAGACCGGACGGTTTGTGAATGAAGGGGCGAACCGGATCTACCGGACGATTGATGAGATTCCGGTGGATATGCAGCATGCTTTTGTTGCGATTGAGGACGAACGTTTTTACAGTCACAGCGGGATTGATCCACAGGGTATTGCCCGTGCAGCCGTGAAGGGGCTTACTTCCGGAAGCTTTTCTGAGGGTGCAAGTACTCTGACGCAGCAGCTGATTAAGAATAATATCTTCCCCCAGTTTACAGAGGAAAAGACATTCTATGACAGGCTGAAGCGTAAAATCCAGGAGCAGTTCCTTGCGCTGGATATTGAAAAGCAGATGAGTAAGGACGAGATCCTTGAAAGCTATATGAATACAATTAATCTCGGACAGAATGCACTTGGCGTGCAGTCTGCGGCCAAGAGGTATTTTAACAAGGATGTATCTGAGCTGAATCTGTCTGAGTGTGCGACCATTGCGGGTATTGCACAGAGTCCGGCTGTCCTGAATCCGGTGACAAATCCGGAGGACAATAAGGACCGCCGGGATGAAGTACTGAAAAAGATGCTGGAGCAGGGTTATATTGACAAGTCTGCCTATAAAGAGGCTGTTGCGGATGATGTGTACGCAAGGGTTCAGAAGGTGAATGCTGCCGCTGAAAAATCAACCCCTTACAGCTATTTTGTAGATGCGCTCTCAGACCAGGTTATGGAGGATCTGCAGGAGCAGTGCGGCTTTACCGAGACGCAGGCCTATAACGCTGTGTACAGCGGAGGCTTAAGTATTTATTCTACACAGAATCTGAAGATGCAGAAGATCTGTGATAAAGAGATGAATAATGACGAGAATTATCCTGCCCTGAAGGAATATGGTCTTGATTACGCCCTGACTGTCACCCGGGCTGACGGCTCCATAGAAAACTATGGGTCCGGAAATATCAAGAATTATATGAAGGAAGAGCACGGCGATAAGCAGGGACTGGTCTTCTCAAGTAAGGATGCCGCAAAGAAGGCCATCAAGGAATGGAAGTCTACCATTGCCCAGGACGGGGATACGTATGACGAAGTCATTAATATTACCCCACAGCCTCAGGCTTCTCTTACACTCATGGACCAGCATACCGGTGAAGTAAAAGCCATGGTCGGCGGACGGGGCAAGAAAAAGACAAGCCTCTCCCTGAACCGCGCCTACAAGGGTTCTACAAGACAGCCCGGATCCTGCTTTAAGATCCTCGCTGTATATGCAGCCGCCCTTGATTCCTGCGGGAAAACCCTCGCAACACTGATCCGCGACGAACCTTTCAAATATGACAGCGGTCAGTATGTGAAAAACTGGTGGGGCGGAAGCTACCGCGGTGATATGACTATCCGCAATGCAATTAAGGATTCTGCAAACGTATGCGCAGTTAAGATGTTCACTGAGATCACCCCGGAGGTCGGGTACGATGCATGTAAGGACCTTGGAATTACGACACTTGTAAAGAGCCGGTATATAGATGGATACGGCGAGGTATCTGACCTTGTACAGTCTACTGCACTGGGCGGTATTGTTGACGGTGTCTATAATTATGAGATGTGCGGCGCTTTCGCTGCGATTGCAAACGAGGGAGTCTATAACAGACCCACTTTATATTCAAAGGTTCTTGATCATGACGGCAATGTTCTCTTAGACGGAACGCCGGACAGCCATCAGGCTCTCCAGGACAGTACAGCTTATCTGCTCACAAGCGCAATGCAGACTGTAGTGGAAAGCGGTACCGGAACCCAGGCCCGGCTGAATAATATGCCCGTAGCCGGAAAAACCGGTACTTCAACAAATGAAGACAATTCGGATAAGGACGTGTGGTTCGCCGGATATACTCCCTATTATATCTGTACCGTATGGGGCGGCTATGATGACAATAAGGCTCTAAGTGACACAGGATACCACCTTACCCTGTGGAGAAGTGTTATGAGCCAGATTCATGAGAATCTGGAGGAGAAGGAATTTAAGATGCCGAGTTCTGTTGAGAAGAAAACGGTCTGCAAGTACACGGGTCATCTTGCCGTAGCTGGAAAATGCCCAACAATTACAGAGTACTTTGCAAAAGGCTCTGTACCAAATACCGCATGTCCCGGACATTATGGTATAAAGGGTGCTGACGGAAAAGATGTCGGTGACGAAGAGGACGATGACGATAAGAAAAAGCCGGACGATGACAAGAAGAAGCCGGATGATGACAAGAAGAAGCCGGATGATGACGACGACGGTGACGACGACGGCAGTGATGACCCAGATCCAGAACCGGATCCCACTCCGACGCCAACCCCGACGCCGACACCTACTCCAACTCCGACACCTACTCCGACACCTACTCCGACACCGGATAATCCAACGCCGGATAATCCGACACCGGACAATCCGACACCGGATAATCCAACGCCGGATAATCCGACACCAGATAATCCGACACCGGATAATCCGACAGCCTAATTTGAAGCACAAAAAATCCCATCTGTGCGGTTGAAAATCCGTTTCCAGTGCACAGGAAGTTGGGAGATGCCCTTCCTATAAGCAGACATCGGGGGCGTCTTTAACGGAGGCGAAATCCACCCCTTACGGAGACTTAGAATCGAAGGCATTCCTGAGATTCTTAGCCGGAGTTAGGGGTTAGTTCGCCGGAGTGTTGCCCAGTCTGTGTTAGGAAGGGCATCTCCCAGCTTCCGTCCCCTGAACGATATAACAACCGCACAGATGGAAAAACCCCCGGACTTTATGTCCGGGGGTTTTTCATCCATTCTTTCTACTTATCAATCATTAACTTTGCGGCTCCGCAGATTCCTGCATCGTTATCAAGCTGTGCAATCATGAACTCTGTCTCTGTGTTGGCGAAAAATGCCTTTTCCAGGAAGTATTTCTTTATATAAGGAATCAGAATATCCCCTGCCTTGGATACCCCGCCGCCGATGACAATTACCGCTGGATCCACAATAATCGCCACATTAGCAAGTCCATGCCCCAGGTATGCGGCAAACTGCTCCACAATCTCCTCTGCTACTGCATCGCCTTCCTTCAGTGCATCAAATACTGCCTTGGCATCAAGCTTTTTCTGGTCTCTTAATATGGATGGCTCTTCGTCCCATGCCAGACGCATCCTTGCAAGCCTTGCAATTCCGGTTGCAGATGCGTATTGTTCCAGGCATCCGGTTTTTCCGCAGCCGCACTTTTTGGTCTCATGATAGTTTACACACACATGCCCGATCTCTGCAGAAGCACCGTTTGCACCAACCAGTGCTCTTCCATCCAGGATCGCGCCGCCGCCGACTCCGGTCCCCAGTGTGACCATGATCATATTTTTCTGACCCTTGCCTGCACCAAGCCACATCTCTCCAAGAGCTGCGAGATTTGCATCATTCCCTGCCTGTACATCAAGCCCGGTAAGCTCTCTTAACTCCCGGTTAACCTCTTTATAGCCCCAGCAGAGATTTGCTGTATTCTTTACAATTCCGTCTCCTGTCACCGGCGCAGGGATGCCGATCCCGATTCCTTTAATCTCTCCCTTATCAATCTGCCTGTCCTCGATCTTCTTCCCCAGTGACTTTGCAATATCCGGTAAGATCGCCTCTCCTTTATTTTCCTTCCGTGTAGGGATCTCCCATTTGTCCAGTATCTCCCCATCTGTCGTAAAGAGGCCAAGCTTTACGCTTGTCCCTCCTACATCTACTCCAAAGCAATATTTCATCCTTTCTTCCTCCTTTATTTCTTTGTCAGGTTCCTCTGTACACGTTTGTAGAGTTCCTGGGCTGCATTGTATCCCATCTTTTTCTGCCTGTGATTGATTGCAGCTGTCTCTACAATAATCGCCAGGTTCCGGCCCGGGCGGATCGGTATCCGGTGACAGATAACGCTGTTTCCAAGGAATTCCGTGCGCTGCTCCTCCAGGCCAAGCCTGTCATATTCCTTTTCCCTGTCCCAGTCCTCCAGTGTAATCACAAGATCAATATTCTGGGTTTCCCTGACGCTCTGTACGCCAAACAGTGTCTTCACATCCACAATACCGATTCCGCGAAGCTCAATAAAGTGCCTCGTAATATCAGGCGCGCTGCCTACCAGCGTCTCATCACTCACCTTCCTGATCTCCACTACGTCGTCACTGACAAGGCGGTGTCCTCTTTTAATCAGCTCCAGAGCTGCCTCACTCTTTCCGATTCCGCTCTCTCCCATAATCAGGACTCCGACGCCATATACATCCACCAGCACGCCATGAATGGAAATACATGGGGCAAGCGCCACATTCAGCCACCTGATAATCTCTGCAGAAAATTCTGATGTATGAATCTCGGTGGAAAAGATTGGAACATTCTTTTCCACTGCCTTTCTGATCATCGCGGCATCTGGTTCAAGGGATCTGCAGAAAATAATGCACGGTATCTCCTCTGTAAAAAACTGATCATAGATGGCTTCTTTTCTTTCATCACTTAATGTTTCCAGATAACTATGCTCTGCATAGCCAATGATCTGCACCCTCCTGGCCTCGAAATTTTCAAAAAATCCTGTAAGAGGAAGCGCCGGCCTGTTAATGTCGGGAATCACGACCTCTTTTCCTTTATAATCCAAATCCGGGGTGAGATTCTTCAGATTCATTCTCTCAACCACAATTTTCATTTCAACCTTGCCTGATGCCATATCTGTCTCCTTCCTCTTTCTTCTGTCTGATGCTTTGCCGGGCACAGACTTCCCTGTCCGTGCCTGCGTCAAACACCCTCTGACATGATCAAAGCTCTCTGTTGTCCTCTATTATACCACAGGAATGGAAAAAATTATATACATCACCCGCGGATTTTTCATTCATGGAGGGGAGTGCCTTAAGTTCCTCCACGGATGCATTTTTAATCGCCTCAATATTTTCAAAATGACGCATCAGATCCTTCCTCCTTGCAGGCCCTACTCCTGGAATATCATCCAGCACGGAATGTACCTGTCCCTTACTTCTTAAATCTCTGTGGAAGGTAATCGCAAACCGGTGCGCTTCGTCCTGAATCCTTGTAATCAGCCGGAAGCACTCTGAATTCTTATCAATTGGAAGCTCTTCATTTTCATAATACAGCCCTCTCGTCCGGTGATTGTCATCCTTTACCATTCCACATACCGGAATCGGCAGCCCGAGCTGACCTAATACCTCCAGCGCTACATTGACCTGTCCCTTTCCTCCGTCCATAAGAATCAGATCCGGGAATTCACGGAATCCTCCCAGCTCCTTCCCGGCCTTCCGGTCCTCCAGGCCATGAAGGAAACGGCGGGTGAGAACTTCCTCCAGGCTGGCATAGTCATTTGCCCCCTTCACTCCTTTAATCTTAAACTTACGATAGTCGTTGCGCTTCGGTTTACCCCTCTCGTAAACAACCATGGAACCGACTGAGGCAAAGCCGTTGGTATTCGAGATGTCGTATGCCTCCATACGCACAACCCCCTTTAATCCAAGCATGCTCTCCAGTTCCTTTACTGCACCAATGGTACGTCCCTCTTCTCTCTTAAGCCTCTCCTTATCCGTGCTCAGAACCAGGGCAGCATTTTTCTGCGCAAGTTCCACCAGCTTTTCCTTTGTCCCCTTCTTCGGCACATGAAGATGAACCTTATGCTCCCTCTTTTTCGTAAGCCACTCCTCAATCAGCTCCCGGTCCTCGATCTCCTCCTGCAGCATAAGCCGCCCGGGAATATAAGGCGTCCCGGCATAAAACTGCTTGATAAAGCTGGAAAGAATCTCCCCGGCTGTCTCCCCTTGTGTAATCCTGAGATAAAAATGATCTCTTCCAATCAGACGTCCGCCCCGGATAAAAAAGACCTGGACAACCGCATCATCCTGATCGAAGGCCACTGCCAGAATATCCCTGTCATCTCCCGCCGTATCCGTAATCTTCTGCTTCTGTGCAATCTTTTTCACACTCCCAAGGAGTTCCCTGTATTCAATCGCCTTCTCGAATTCCAGCGCCTCTGAGGCTGCTTTCATCTTCTCCCCAAGCTCCTTTAAGATCAGGTCATAGTTCCCATTCAGAAACTGGATAACCTCCTCAATCGAATTCCGGTACTCCTCCTGTGAAATATACCCCTGGCACGGTGCCAGACACTGATGAATATGATAATTCAGACAGGGCCGCTCCTTTCCCGTATCCGCCGGAAGACGGCGGTTGCAGCTTCTTACATAATAGAGCTTCCTTATAAGTTCAATCGTATCCTTTACTGCCCCTGCACTCGTATATGGGCCAAAATACTTTGCCTTATCCTTCACGATCTGCCTTGCCAGCATAATCCGCGGAAATGCCTCGTCTACTGTCACCTTAATAAATGGATATGCCTTATCATCCATAAGCATGGTATTATATTTCGGTCTGTGCTCCTTAATCAGATTACATTCCAGCACAAGAGCCTCCAGCTCTGAATCTGTCACAATATATTCAAAGCGGGTAATATGAGTCACCATCTGCTCAATCTTCACACCCTTATTCCTGCTGCTCTGAAAATACTGGCGCACACGGTTCTTAAGGCTGACTGCCTTCCCTACATAGATAATATGATCTGCCTCGTCATGCATAATATATACTCCGGGCCTTGCCGGAAGCTTTTTAAGTTCCTCCTGAATATCAAACATCGTGGTCTCCTTGCAAATCAGGGACGGGGCATTTTTAAAAATGCCCCGTCCCCTACTTTTTGGCAATCCGTTCTTCTGTTTCTTTCTTTTCTTCGGGATCGATTCCCTCTGACTCATGGAAGATTTTCATAAATTCCTTCCCTGTGATCGTCTCCTTCTCAATCAGGAAATCTGCGATCTTGTCCAGAGATGATCTGTGCTCGGAAAGCAGCCTCTTGGCCTCCTCATAGGCATCTTTCAGCATCTTCATAATCTCCTGGTCGATCTCTGACGCTGTAGCCTGCCCGCAGTTGCTTACCGGCCTTCCGTCCAGATATCTGTTCTGGATGGACTCCAGTCCGATCAGTCCGAACTTCTCGCTCATACCATACTGGGTAATCATAGCTCTTGCGATCTTTGTCGCCTTCTCAATATCATTGGACGCACCTGTTGTGACTGTATCAAACACAATCTCCTCTGCCGCGCGCCCGGCGAGCGCGCCGATCAGCATAGCCTCCAGTTCCTTCTTGGTATTCAGGAACTTTTCCTCCTCCGGCGTCTGCATAACATATCCAAGGGCACCCATAGTCCTTGGAACAATGGTAATCTTCTGTACCGGCTCTGCGTCTTTTTGAAGAGCGCTGACCAGGGCATGGCCAACCTCATGGTAGGATACAATCCGTCGCTCCTCCTGGCTCATGATGCGGTCCTTCTTCTCTTTTCCCACAAGCACTACCTCTACTGCTTCAAAGAGGTCGCTCTGGCAGACTGCATTTCTTCCATGCTTAACAGCATTGATCGCTGCCTCATTAATCATATTGGCAAGATCAGAGCCAACGGCGCCTGAGGTTGCAAGGGCAATCGCATCCAGGTCTACCGTCTCGTCCATCTTCACATCCTTAGAATGCACCTTAAGCACATCCACGCGCCCTTTAAGATCCGGTTTTTCTACAATAATCCGCCTGTCAAAGCGTCCTGGCCTAAGAAGAGCCGGATCCAGAATCTCTGGCCGGTTCGTTGCCGCCAGAAGCACAAGTCCCTTATTACTTTCGAATCCGTCCATCTCTGCCAGAAGCTGATTCAGAGTCTGTTCTCTCTCATCATTGCCTCCAAGCTGATTGTCACGGCTCTTTCCGATTGCATCAATCTCATCAATGAATATAATACATGGCGCCATCTGCTGTGCCTGCTTAAACAGGTCGCGGACTCTGGAAGCCCCGACGCCTACATACATCTCTACAAATGCAGATCCCGACAGAGAAAAGAACGGCACACCGGCCTCTCCTGCTACCGCTTTGGCAAGAAGCGTCTTACCTGTTCCGGGCGGGCCTACAAGAAGCGCTCCTTTTGGAAGCTTGGCGCCCACACTCGTATATTTTCCCGGATTGTGCAGAAAATCCACAACCTCCTGCAGTGATTCTTTTGCCTCATCCTGTCCGGCAACATCCTTAAAGGTCACGCCGGTCTGCTTCTCTACATACATCTTGGCGTTGCTCTTTCCAACGCCCATGAGACCGCCGCCCTTTGACATCCGCCTCGTCATCCATACGATCATGCCCACAAGCAGCACCACCGGAAGGAAATACGAGATCATCTGCGCCACAACCATGGAGGATGTATCCGGAATGTGCTGCTTATATTCCACACCCGCCTTGTACAGCTTATTCGACAGAGTATCGTCCCTGATCACTCCGGTATAGTATTCCTTCGCTGTACGCGCTCCCTTCTCCTTCTTTGCAGTAATTACAATACGGTCGCTGCGCACCTCTACGGAATCCACCTTCCTGTCCTCAATCATCTTGAGGAACTCGTTGTAGCTGATCTCCTCCTCTTCTTTTCCAAAGCCCTGGAACTGATAGAGGGCAAATACCATCATCGCAGTAAGTATTGTGACTATAATGACAAAAGAGAACCCCTGCTTATTATTTTTATTAGGGTCCTTATTATTTCTATTATTCTGGTTGTCCATCTTTCTCCTCCTGTATCACTCCTTATATTATACGGACAGCATCCGGGGAAATCAACAAAAACATTGATTTCCATTGAATTTTTTACTCTTATATCAAGTTTATTTTATGCAATTTATAGATTTTTAAGAATTCAGCTGTTATAGTTGTAAATTTCCCGGTTCATGTAGTATACTTTTATTTTAAGACGCTGTTTCTGTACCTTTCTATAAGGATTCTGAACAGATGCTAAAATTTAAAAATTTCAAATACATATGAGGGAGATCTTTTTTATGAAAACCGGATTTGATAATGACAAATATCTTAAAATGCAGTCATCACACATTAAAGAACGTATCAGCCACTTTGATAATAAGCTGTATCTGGAATTTGGAGGCAAGCTCTTTGACGACTACCATGCCTCACGGGTTCTTCCCGGGTTTCAGCCGGACAGTAAACTGCGCATGCTCCGTCAGCTGTCTGACCAGGCGGAGATTGTAATCGTAATTAATGCAGAGGACATTGAGCGGAACAAGATCAGAGGAGACCTGGGAATCACTTATGATTCCGATGTCCTGCGGCTTATGGATATTTACCGGGAACAGGGGCTCTATGTGGGCAGCGTTGTCATAACAAAATACAGCGGCCAGGAAAGTGCCCGGCTCTTTAAAAAGCGCCTGGAGAAAATGAAAATCAAAGTTTACCGCCACTATCCCATTCCCGGCTATCCGACAAACATTCCAGTCATTGTCAGTAATGAGGGTTATGGAAAAAATGACTATATAAAGACCTCGCGCCCTCTTGTCGTTGTCACTGCACCTGGACCTGGAAGCGGAAAGATGGCAGTCTGCCTGTCCCAGCTCTATCATGAACACAAGAGGGGGATTCATGCAGGCTACGCGAAATTTGAGACCTTTCCCATCTGGAATATCCCGCTGAAGCATCCGGTCAACCTCGCCTATGAGGCTGCTACCGCAGACCTTAATGATGTCAATATGATTGACCCCTTCCATCTGGAGGCATACGGGGAAATGACTGTGAATTACAACCGGGACGTAGAGATCTTCCCCGTACTGAGCGCAATCTTTGAACGCATCTACGGAAGCAGTCCCTACAAATCTCCCACTGACATGGGGGTAAATATGGCTGGAAACTGTATCTGCAATGACGAGGTCTGCAAGACTGCCTCCCGCCAGGAGATTATCCGGAGATATTATACCTCTCTCAGGCGCCTCCTGACAGGGACATGCCCTGACGAAGAAGTCTGCAAGCTGGAGATGCTCATGAATCAGGCAGGCGTAACGGTCCACGACCGTCCGGTTGTTGATGCCGCCCTGAAGCGTGAGAAGGAATCCGGGGGGCCCTCCGCTGCCCTTGAGCTTCACGACGGACGCATTATTACAGGAAAAACCTCCCCGCTCCTCGGCGCTTCCGCGGCTCTTCTTCTGAATACCCTAAAAGAGCTTGCACAGATTGACCATGAGCAGCATGTCATTTCACCAGAGGCCATCGAACCAATACAAAAGCTGAAGACACAGTACCTGGGGAGCCAGAATCCAAGGCTTCACACAGACGAAGTGCTCATTGCACTGTCTGTCAGCGCCGCCTCAGATCCTGACGCACAGAAGGCTCTTGACCAGCTGCCGAAGCTTATGGGCTGCCAGGTCCATACATCCGTCATGCTGAGTTCCGTAGACATGAAGGTATTCCAGAAACTTTCTATCCAGGCAACCTATGAAGCAAAATATGAAAAAAATAAGAGTGAAAAAAAGACTGTATTTTTCAATGGAAAAGGTATATAATGATAAAATGTTTTTGGGGGAACAACTTAACATTTAAGGAGGAACATCATGGCAGTAAAATATGTATTTGTTACCGGAGGCGTTGTATCCGGACTTGGAAAGGGGATTACGGCAGCTTCCTTAGGCCGCCTTCTGAAAGCCCGCGGCTACACTGTCACCATGCAGAAATTCGACCCTTACATTAATATTGATCCCGGGACTATGAATCCTGTGCAGCACGGAGAAGTCTTTGTCACGGATGACGGTGCGGAGACGGACCTGGATCTCGGTCATTATGAACGTTTCATTGACGAGAGCCTGGGGAAAAATTCTAACGTCACCACCGGAAAGGTCTACTGGTCTGTCCTGCAGAAGGAACGGCGGGGAGACTTCGGCGGCGGCACCGTGCAGGTCATCCCCCATATAACAAATGAGATCAAATCCCGCTTCCACAGGAATCCGGCCTCCACAAACACCGAAGTTGCGATCATTGAGGTTGGCGGCACAGTAGGAGATATTGAGAGTCAGCCATTTCTGGAAGCAATCCGCCAGTTTCAGCACGAAAAGGGGCGGGAGAATGTCATTTTAATCCATGTAACCCTGATTCCCTACCTCAAGGCTTCCCAGGAGATGAAGACAAAGCCGACCCAGGCGAGCGTGAAGGAACTGCAGGGTATGGGGCTGTGGCCTGACATCATCGTATGCCGTTCCGAATATCCCCTGACCATTCAGATCAAGGATAAGATCGCCTTATTCTGTAATGTACCTGCCAGCCATGTCCTCCAGAATCTGGATGTGGAATACCTGTATGAGGCTCCCCTTGCAATGGAAAAGGAGAATCTTGCAGGTGTTGTATGCGAATGCCTGAACCTTCCATGCCCTGAACCGGACCTCAGTGACTGGACAGAAATGGTGGACTATCTCCGCCACCCGAATACAGAAGTCACTGTCGCTCTGGTCGGAAAATATATACAGCTCCATGACGCCTACATCAGTGTCGTAGAAGCGCTCAAGCATGGCGGCATCTACAACCATGCCACTGTCAATATAAAATGGGTAGATTCAGAAACAATCAATGCAGAAAATGTACAGGAGATCCTTGACGGTGTAAGCGGAATCCTTGTTCCCGGAGGCTTTGGCCACCGCGGAATTGACGGCAAGCTGGAAGCAATCCGGTATGCCCGTACACAGGGAATCCCCTTCCTCGGGCTCTGCCTCGGAATGCAGCTCTCCATCGTAGAATTTGCAAGACATGTACTTGGTTATCACGATGCACACAGCGCAGAGCTTGACCCTGGAACCACCCATCCGGTCATCCATATCATGCCTGAGCAGATCGGAGTCGAGGATATCGGCGGAACCCTGCGGCTCGGCGCATACCCCTGTGTACTGGACAAGTCTTCCAAAGCTTACGCCCTGTACGGAAAGGAAGAAATACAGGAGCGCCACCGTCACCGCTATGAAGTAAACAACGACTACCGGGACGCCCTCGTATCCCATGGCATGAAGCTCTCCGGGCTCTCCCCGGACGGACACATCGTGGAAATGATCGAACTCACAGACCATCCCTGGTTTATCGCCACGCAGGCACATCCAGAGCTGAAATCCAGGCCAAACAGGCCGCACCCGCTATTTAGGGGATTCATCGAAGCTGCACTGCGTGCAAGGGACGGGGCAAAATGAATTTTGCCCCGTCCCCACTTGAACTTTCTCGCAGAATGCGCAGGTTACGTGCATTCCTGACTCTTGAATAGTAACAAAGTTATCCACGGTTCTGCGCATCTACAAGATGTGCAGCGCCGTACATTTCTCTCAGCCTCGGCTTCTCAATCTTCCCTGTTGCATTACGCGGAACATCTGCGAATATAATCTTCCGCGGACGCTTATATCTTGGAAGCTTTCTGCAGAATTCGTTAATCTCCTCTTCTGTACAGATCATGCCTGGCTTCAGTGAAATAATCGCTGCCGAGATCTCTCCGAGCCGCTGGTCCGGAAGCCCGATTACAGCTACGTCCAGGATGGAGTCATTGGTACGGAGGAAATCTTCAATCTGTACTGGATAAATATTTTCACCGCCGCTGATAATGACATCTTTCTTACGATCTACCAGGAAGATAAATCCGTCCTCGTCCTCCATAGCCATATCGCCTGTATACAGCCACCCATCATGCAGAACCTCCTCAGTTGCCTTCGGGTCATTGTAATAACAGACCATAACGCCAGGGCCTTTGACGGCAAGCTCTCCAGTCTCGCCCTGCTTCACCGGATCCCCATTTTCATCAATGATCTTTGTCTTCCAGCCATAACCCGCCTTTCCGATCGCGCCAACCTTGTGAATATTCTCCACGCCCAGATGTACACAGCCGGGACCAATGGATTCACTGAGGCCATAATTAGTATCATACTGGTGATCCGGGAAATAATCCTTCCAGTGCCTGATCAGGCTCTGGGGCACCGGCTGTGCGCCGATATGCATCAGACGCCACTGCTTCAGCTGGTACATCTCAAGATTAATCTTCCCACTGTCAAGCGCCAGAAGAAGATCCTGCGCCCAGGGCACCAGAAGCCATACAATCGTACACTTCTCTTCCGACACTGCCCGCAGAATAAATTCCGGGTTTGCACCCTTCAGAAGAACCGCCTTGCCTCCTGTCAGAAGACTGCCGAACCAGTGCATCTTCGCACCTGTATGATAAAGAGGCGGAATACACAGGAACACATCCTCCTTTGTCTGCCCATGATGATTCTGCTCTACCTTTGCCGAGTGCATCAGTGCTTCATGGGTATGCAGGATCGCTTTCGGAAATCCCGTTGTTCCTGAGGAAAAATAAATTGCTGCATAGTCATCATCATTAATATCAATCTTCGGAGACTGGCTGGAGCAATTTGCCGTATGCATCGTATAATCCTCTGCAAAGCCCGGGCATCCGTCTCCCACATAATAGAGAAGCCGCCCCTTGCTGATCTCATCTGCCACTTCCTCCACACGGCCGATAAACTCTGGTCCAAATACCAGAATATCCACTTCGGCAAGTTCCACACAATACTTAATCTCATCTGCCGAATACCGGAAATTAAGCGGCACCGCAAGGGCCCCTGTCTTTAACACTCCGAAATAAACCGGCAGCCACTCCAGGCAGTTCATCAGAAGAATCCCCACCTTGTCCCCCTTCCGGATTCCACGTTCCAGAAGCAGATTGGCAAATCTGTTGGCTTTCTCATTAAATACATTCCATGTGATCTCACGGCGGTAATATGAGGCACGCACCGGCTCAATCAGCTCAAACTCCTTCCATGTAACCTTTCTTGTCTCCGGCATCTCCGGGTTAATCTCTACAAGACATACGTCCTCGCCGTATAACCGGCAGTTTTTCTCTAAAACATCTGTAATAGGCATTTTATCTTAATTCCCTTCCCGCTTTAACGCGTCTAACTACTAAAGTAAATGATACCGAATATTTGGGGAAATGTCAATCTCAAAACAGTAATTTATCCACACGCAGCATCCCCCATCCCGTTCCTGCCATTGTCCCGGTAACCCGTTCACAGGTTTCCCTGAGCCGAAGCTTAATCTCCACATTGCTCATATCCGGATATGTGGACAGCAGCATTGCAATTGCCCCGGAAACGACCGGCGTCGCCATGGAGGACCCGCTCTTAACCGTATAAGGCTTCTTTATCTTCGGCGAAACATTATTGCAAGATATAATCTGGTATCCCGGGGCCACCAGATCCGGCTTCACAATACACTCCCCCGTAGGACCGTTCCCGGAGCATCCAGGTTCCTTCCCCTCCTTGAACGCCCCTACTGTAATCACCTTTCTGCTCGTTCCAGGCACCGCTATTGTCCCCTCCTTCGGTCCGTAATTCCCTGCTGATACAACCACAACCAGGCCCATGTCCCAAAGCCGGTCCACAGCCTCAAGGAGCTGGTTCTCCTTCCTTTCATCAAATCCCTCCTTTGCACCTGCAGAGATATTCACCACCCGTATTCCCAGCCTCCCTGCATTTTCCCCGGTCCAGCACAGCCCCCTTAAAATATCATCAATCTTTCCCTCCCCCTTCGCATCTAGCACCTTCACAATACAGAGCTCCGCCTTCGGCGCCATCCCGGCAAGCACACCCTTAGACATCCTCCCATCCCCTGCCAGAATCCCCGCCACATGTGTCCCATGTCCACTGTCATCATACAAAAGCTTTCTCCTGTTCACACAGTCCTCAAAAGAAACAATCCGCCCCTTAAAATCCGGGTGCGCCGCAATCCCGGTATCTAAAATGACCACACGTATACCGCACCCCTGACCAGACCGCATCCCCGCGCCGTCACACCAGTATCCTACACTCTTCTTTACTCTATCCATGTCAGATCCCTCCACATTCTAATAAAAAAGTATCTAATATAGAATATTCGGGAAATGACAATTGGGGACGGGGCATTTTTAAAAATGCCCCGTCCCCTACTTTAGCTCGTCATAAAATGTAAAGCCGCATCTGCCGTTTTCCTTTGTATGGTACAGCGCTGTATCTGTCTGCTGAAAGAGTTTCTCATGAAATCCTTCCTCAGAGAACGCGATGCCGACGCTGAGCGAATATTTAGGGAAATCTCCCTGGGGATGCTGAAGGATATCGTTGATTGCATTGATCTTATCCCGGATGATCTGTTTCTGATCCACAGTTATCTTTTCCATAATAACCGCAAATTCATCTCCGCCGATTCTGAGGATATAATCTGCCCTCCTGAAATTTTCATCCAGAAGATTTGCAACTTTAATTAAAGCCTGATCCCCTACATCATGTCCGTAATTATCATTGATCGCTTTAAACACATCAACATCAATCATTAAAAATGCAAGCTTCTTTGCCGGATCGCGAAGCCTCTCTTTGAGCTGCTCAAATGACTGCCGGTTCAAAAGGCCGGTCAATGCGTCCTTCTCTGCCTTCTGCCGGAGCATATTCTGCTGCTCCAGGGTCATCTCATAGACATTGTTATAGGTAGCCGCAAGGTATTTAAACTCATAAGCTCCCGTAATTTCCAGAAAATTATTATTCTTAATACAGTTCACATAGACACGGATTGGCCTTAAGATGAGAACTGCAATCATAATGTAAGAAAAGATTACCAGTATCACAATCAGAACAGTATAGATACTCTGCCGGGTCAGTGCGGCCTTCATCACCTGCTCACTTTCTTCCTGCTCCTTTTCACTGATCGCGATAACGCTTTCCGTTACGTCTGATATTTTTCCTTCGATCTGCCGCTTCATCTCTCTGTATTCCTCGCTGAACACCAGACTGACCGCAGCATCTGATTTTTCCTCAGCCGTATAGGACAATTCCTCCTCTGTCAGCGGATAGTCGCTGATCTGCGGCAGAAGCGTACTGCCGGATTCATCTGCAGACAGTGCTGCAAGCTTCATGGCATGAAACTCCAGATCCATGAGCTCATTGGATAATGCCAGAGCCTCCCTGGAAGGCTTCAGAACCTCGTCGTCTCTGTCTTTCATCAGCTCTTCAAGTGCATCAAGCGCCTTGTCTCTTCTTCTTGTCTCCTCTGCCTCAACAAAATATGCCCTGGCATAGCTCAGATCTTTTGTAACAGCATAAAGGCGCACCTGATCTGTCAGATAATTCGAGCCCAGTAACAGATCCTCTGCTTCCTCCTGCACATATATGTATTCCTTTGTCATCTCAGCAAGTTTTTTGTGATCCCTCATTACATGAATGATCCCATCACCAATCAGAACGGATACCACCAGCGTGGCAGCAACCATCCACAGACTGAGCGTCTGTATCCGCAATCCCCTAAGAGTACTTTTATTCTCTTCTGCTGTCGTTTGTTTATCCACTTTCCTGCCTCCTGATTCTCTCATTCTTTGCAGCAGACAGACAAACCGCACTGCTGCCATATATTTCTTCTGTAGTTTAGTTTATCATAGTAAAGCATATTCCACAACATAAATTTCTTGCCCAAAAGCCCCCTTGCCACTGTATCGGCGCCAGAAAAAAAGAGGAGATGCAAAAAATATATAACTCCCTCAGCATTTCATCAAACTACTCAACTGACTATAAAACTACTACTTCCTAAATCATAATCTCATCTTTCTTTTCCAGTCCTCCAATAACTAACTTTAATCTAGCAAAATCTTTTGGTTTCAAAATTTGTTTCATACTTGTTTCAAAACTCGTTTCGTTTTTCTCTATTGAGAAAAGAAGAGAAGAAGAAAACCTTGAAGGTGTGACCCCCCAAGGTTCTCGAATTGGCTCATTTTTATTGGTTTTTATTCGCCTACTTTTGTGCAATCGCTGCCTGCGCTGCCGCGAGCCTTGCAATTGGTACACGGAACGGTGAGCAGGATACATAATCCAGACCGATCTTATTGCAGAACTCTACAGAGCTCGGATCTCCGCCGTGCTCGCCGCAGATACCGATATGAAGCGCCGGATTCACCGGTTTTCCTAACTTGATTGCAGTCTCCATCAGTTTGCCGACACCTGTCTGGTCAAGCTTCGCAAATGGGTCATTCTCGTAGATCTTCGCATCATAGTAAGCCTCAAGGAACTTACCAGCGTCATCACGGGAGAATCCGAAGGTCATCTGTGTCAGATCGTTTGTACCGAAGCAGAAGAAATCAGCTTCCTTCGCAATCTCATCTGCTGTCAGAGCTGCTCTCGGAATCTCAATCATCGTACCAACTTCATACTCAAGTTCAATATCTGCTGCCGCAATCTCTGCATCTGCAGTCTCGACAACAAACTTCTTCACATACTTAAGCTCCTTGATATCGCCAATCAGCGGAATCATGATCTCCGGCTTAACTGCCCAGTCCGGATGAGCCTTCTTCACATTGATCGCCGCACGGATTACAGCCTTTGTCTGCATCTTGGCAATCTCAGGATAAGTAACTGCAAGACGACATCCACGATGTCCCATCATTGGGTTGAATTCATGGAGGGAATCAATCAGTGTCTTGATATCCTCTACGGATTTGCCCTGGGCATCAGCAAGCTTCTTAATATCCTCTTCCTCAGTCGGAACGAACTCGTGAAGCGGCGGGTCAAGGAAACGAATGGTAACCGGATTTCCTTCCAGTGCGGTATAAAGAGCCTCAAAGTCACCCTGCTGGTAAGGCAGAATCTTTTCAAGAGCTGCCTCTCTCTCCTCTACAGTATCAGAGCAGATCATCTCACGGAATGCAGCAATTCTGTCCTCCTCGAAGAACATGTGCTCTGTACGGCAAAGACCAATACCCTCTGCGCCGAGCTCAACAGCCTTCTTCGCGTCTGCCGGTGTATCCGCATTGGTACGGACCTTTAATCTTCTGTACTTATCTGCCCATGCCATGATTCTTCCGAACTCACCGGCAATCTTAGCGTCAACAGTAGGAATGATTCCGTCATAGATGTTACCTGTTGTACCATCAATGGAGATCGGATCTCCCTCATGGAATTCCTTTCCTGCCAGTGTAAACTTCTTATTCTCCTCGTCCATAGCGATGTCGCCGCATCCAGATACACAGCATGTACCCATTCCACGCGCAACAACGGCTGCATGGCTTGTCATACCTCCGCGTACAGTCAGGATACCCTGTGAGGACTTCATACCTGTGATATCCTCTGGTGATGTCTCAAGACGGACAAGAACAACCTTCTCTCCTCTTGCATGCCACTCTACAGCATCCTCTGCCGTAAATACAACCTTGCCGCATGCTGCTCCCGGAGAAGCGCCAAGACCTTTGCCCATCGGTGTAGCAGCCTTAAGTGCAGCAGTGTCAAACTGCGGGTGAAGCAGTGTATCCAGGTTACGCGGATCAATCATGGCAACTGCCTCTTCCTCTGTTCTCATGCCCTCATCAACAAGGTCGCACGCAATCTTAAGAGCCGCCTGTGCAGTTCTCTTGCCATTACGTGTCTGCAGCATGTACAGCTTGCCGTGTTCTACGGTAAACTCCATATCCTGCATATCTCTATAGTGATTCTCAAGAGTCTCGCAAACCTTCTTAAACTGAACAAATGCCTCCGGGAACTTCTGTTCCATCTCGGAGATGTGCATTGGTGTACGGACACCTGCAACTACGTCTTCGCCCTGTGCATTTGTCAGGAATTCTCCAAACAGGCCGTTCTCTCCTGTAGCCGGGTCACGGGTAAATGCAACACCTGTACCACAGTCATCGCCCATGTTGCCAAATGCCATGGACTGTACGTTAACAGCTGTTCCCCAGGAATACGGGATGTCATTGTCACGACGGTATACATTGGCTCTCGGGTTGTCCCAGGAACGGAATACAGCCTTGATTGCTCCCATCAGCTGCTCCTTCGGGTCAGACGGGAAGTCCTGTCCGATCTTTTCCTTATACTCTGCCTTGAACTGTCCTGCAAGACTCTTAAGATCCTCTGCGGTAAGCTCAACATCCTGCTTAACACCCTTCTCCTCTTTCATCTTGTCGATCAGCTCTTCAAAGTATTTCTTTCCGACTTCCATAACTACGTCAGAATACATCTGGATAAATCTTCTGTAGCAGTCCCATGCCCAGCGCGGATTGCCGGATTTCTCTGCCAGCACCTCTACAACATCCTCGTTAAGACCAAGGTTCAGGATGGTGTCCATCATACCCGGCATGGATGCTCTGGCACCGGAACGTACAGAAACAAGAAGCGGATTCTCTTTATCTCCGAATTTCTTTTCTGTAATAGCCTCCATCTTCGTAACGGCTTCCATGATCTGCTCCATAATCTCGTCATTGATCGCCCTGCCGTCCTCATAGTACTGTGTGCAGGCCTCTGTTGTGATCGTGAAGCCCTGGGGTACCGGAAGACCCAGGCTTGTCATCTCGGCAAGGTTCGCACCCTTACCGCCGAGAAGATTTCTCATGGTCGCGTTACCTTCTGTAAACATATAAACCCATTTTGCCATTTTGTCATGACCTCCTAAAAACTAAATATTTTTTTAAGTCGCATATAATATTTTACTGTTTTTGCCAGTATTCGTCAAGAGTATACTTTTATTTCTCCATCAGATAACGCAAAAATTCAGCCGCCAGCCCCGGATTTTTGCAGTTTACAGATACAGCTGCATAGATCTTATCATACTGTACCATCTTCTTTCTTCCAGGCAGGCTGTCTGCTCCCAGGCAGACAGCGTCAGAAAGCACCTGGCCCCCGCAGGCCTCTGCCTCTTCCCCCAGCAGCTCCTTCACACTGAGGAACCCGTCCTGGCTGCTGTATTCTTCATAAATCCCTTCGGAACAGATAAGGACATCCAGCGCCTCCGCACCCATAAGAGTTGTAAGGGCAGTCGTAAGAGAACTGCCGCTGCTTTCGTCCGGAAGATTCGCTTTTACACGGATTTCCCCGTCCTTTTTCGTGATTCCCGCATATCCGGCAAAATCCTGTGCGAACTCCACCGCCTGATTATGATCGCCTCCCACAACTGCCACATTTAACAGAACCGTGGTATGCATTCCCCGGTACATCATAATTCCGGTTCCGGCCGCGGCAATAAGAATCAGAAGCCCTGCAAACCATGCCTTATAATACATCCACAGGTATTCCATCTTCTTTCCCGGCGTCATCGCTTTAAAAAGTTTCTTCTGCTCCTGATCCATCTGCCCTTCCCTTTCTGCATCCCTGATGCTTCTATCCTGCAAATTCTTTTATCTTTACCGGAATACCTCCGTGCGTCCTGGAGTATTCCGCCGCCAGCGCACAGTAGTGGCTCTCTAAAGAGCGGTCAAGAGATGTGATATACGCACTCTCTCTTTTCTCTCCCCGGACAAAGTCCAGAAATTCCTGTGTCAGAACCTGGTCACCCCCGCCGTGGCCGGAAAAATTATCCGAAAGACTCATGACATCTATTCTCTCCTCCGTCACCTCTGCACCAAATCTGCGTACCACAAGCCCGCATTTTTCCGGCTCCTGTACATTCATGTTGACAATCAGCTCTCCCTCTGTCCCCATGAACCTGGCATATCTGGCAACATCCGGCGTGAAAGCACACATCGTGAAACTCATGGTCGTGCCGTCTGTCATGTTCATGTTTACAACCTGGTGGTCCACCACATTGTTATCACAATGATACACGCATCTTCCGTAGTCTCCTGTCTTAAGCGCCTCCACAATCTTCTCCTCCGTCGGCCCGGACGGAACAAGGACATTCAGGGGCCACCCGCGGTTTCCTCTGCGGAATCCTGTAAGCTTATTATCCAGGTAAATGCTCTCCGCATCAAAAGGGCATCCTTCCTTTGCCCTGCAACCGTCAAGACAGCGCTTCCCGGCGCCCTCTGGCGCTTTTTCTGGTTTAAACAGATAGGTGCTGCCATACGAGGATACCGATTCACATGTCTTGTCTGCAAGCCAGGGATAGAGATCCATATCATGGCAGCATTTCTGCAGAATCATGGGACTGGACTTCTCTGAATTGGCCCAGTTCCCCCGCACGAAGCTGTGAGCCTGGTGGAACCATCCTACGTTCTCTGTGGCCGTAATTGAAACTACATCACCGATACTTCCTCCATCTAACAGCTCTTTCACCTTCCGGTAGATGGGCGTATACCTGAGCACATGGCAAACAATCACCATACGCCCGCATCTTCTGGCTGTCTCTGCAAGCCTGACGCATTCAGAAAGCTCTGGCGAAACAGGTTTCTCCAGAAGGACATGATATCCCTTTTCCAGCGCCAGTACCGCATGGTCCACATGCTGCCTGTCCTGGGTAGCGATAATAACAGCATCTGCAAGCTTCTCCTGCTTAAGAAGTTCCTCGCCGCTCCCAAAACAGACGCCCTCACACAGGTTATACTCCTTTGCCATCAGCGCAGTCTTTTCCGGATCCGTATCCGCCACGGCAGTAATCTTCATTTTATCCGGATACAGCTTCGCTGCCTTCGCATAAACGTCCCTTCCCCTGTTTCCAAGACCGATAATTGCAATCTCTGCATATTTCTTCATCTTATTCATACTACATGTTTTCCAGAAAGATCTTATATCCTTTATAGGCCTCATACACATCCGCTTTGCTTGATGCCTCCCATGGCGCATGCATAGACAGGATTGAGACTCCGCTGTCCACAACCTCCATGCCATAATTTGCCATGATATAAGCGATCGTTCCGCCTCCGCCTACATCCACCTTGCCCAGCTCTGCAAACTGGTAAGCAACATTCCCTTCATCCATAACCCTCCGGAGCTGCGCCAGGAATTCCGCATTGGCATCATTTGACCCGCTCTTTCCCCGGCTTCCGGTAAATTTGTTAAATACCAGCCCTTTTGAGAAGAAAGAAGAGCTTCTCTTCTCGAAGCATTCTGCAAACATCGGATCATAACCGGCACTTACGTCAGAAGAAAGCATTTTTGAATTCTGAAGCGCTCTTCTGATCTTAAGCTCTGATTCGCTTCCTGACAGGGCCACAAGCTCTGCCACCGTATTTTCAAAAAACCTGGAATGCATACCAGTCGCACCAACGCTTCCGATCTCTTCCTTATCTACTAAAATACAGCAGGCAGTCCTCTTTACATCCTCTACATCCAGAATCGCAAAAAGAGAGGTAAAAGCACATACTCTGTCATCCTGGCCGTATCCAAGAATCATGCTTCTGTCAATTCCAAGATCCCTTGCCTTCCCTGCCGGAACAATCTCCAGCTCTGCAGATATAAAATCCTCTTCCTCAATGTCATAGTGCTTCTTTAAGATCGCCATGACATTTTTCTTTACAGCATCCTTCTGCTCCTTATCAAGAGCCGGATCCTTTTCAACCGGACGGCTTCCGATCAGCAGATCAAGCTTCTCGCCTTCAATAACCTCCTTGGCCTTTTTCTCCATCTGGTCTGCCGCAAGGTGCACCAGCAGATCTGTGATAACAAATACCGGATCCTCCTCTTTCTCTCCGATATTCACCTGCACAACTGTGCCGTCCTTTTTGGCAATCACGCCGTGTAATGCAAGGGGGATTGCAACCCACTGGTATTTCTTAATGCCGCCGTAGTAATGTGTATCAAAATATGCAAACTCCTCATTTTCATAGAGCGGGTTCTGCTTAACATCAATGCGCGGCGAATCAATATGAGCCCCCAAAATATTCATACCATTCTCAAGCGGCTCATTTCCAATATGGAAAAGTGCAACCATCTTATCCATGCATACTGCATACACCTTATCACCGGACTTCAGGGGTCCGCCGGACTGTGTAACCTCTTTTAAATCTCTGTAGCCTCTCTCCTTCGCCATCTGAACTGTAAGGCTGACACATTCACGCTCCGTCTTACCCTGGTCCAGGCAGGATTTGTACAGGTCATTTACTTTCTCAAGCTCCTGAAGCTCCTCTTTATCATAGGAGTTCCAAACATTTTTCAGTTCCATCTTACCATAATTCCCCTTTCTTTATATAATCTCAGCTATATAGTATATCATATATTTTTTCTTTTACAAGAGTCGGGGACGGGGTAAAATTAATTTTACCCCGTCCCCGTTACTGTTCACTCCGTTCACAGTAACCCGTCCCCAACTGTTTTACTTCATCTCTTCCCTGACTTCCTTAAAGCATTTTACAATAAAGTCTATGTCTTCCTTCGTATGACCGGCGCATACCTGCGTACGGATCCTTGCCTTGCCCTTCGGTACGACCGGATAGGAGAAGGCTACTACATACACGCCCTTTTCCATCATCCGCTTTGCAAATTCTGCTGCCGTCTTTTCATCATACAGCATGACGGGCACACAAGGATGAGTTCCCGGAATAATGTCAAAGCCATTGTCCTCCAGCTCCTTCCGGTAATATGCGGTTACGTCCTCCAGGTGGTCGCGAAGCTCAGTGCTCTCATCCAGCATATCAAATAATTCGATGCTTGCTCCTGCAATCGCCGGTGCAAGGGAATTAGAGAATAAGTACGGGCGGCTTCTCTGGCGCAGAAGGTCAATGATCTCCCTGCGTCCGGAGGTGTATCCGCCTGACGCTCCTCCAAGGGCTTTTCCCAGTGTTCCCGTGATAATATCCACACGGCCCTGGACGCCGCAGTACTCCGGCGTACCGCGTCCTGTCTTTCCCACAAATCCCACTGCATGGCTGTCGTCAACCATCACAAGGGCATTGTACTGATCTGCAAGGTCGCATACCCCTTTCAGGTTACAGATAATACCGTCCATGGAAAATACGCCGTCGGTGGCAATCAGCTTAATGCGGGCTCCCGCCTCGTCGGCCTCCTTAAGCTTTGCCTCCAGGTCTTCCATATTGTTATTCTTATAGCGGAAACGCTTTGCCTTGCACAGCCTCACACCGTCGATAATCGAAGCGTGGTTCAGCTCATCGCTGATCACCGCATCCTCAGCCGTCAGAATCGTCTCAAACAGACCGCCGTTTGCGTCAAAGCAGGAGGAATAGAGGATTGTATCATCCGTTCCCAGAAAGTCTGAGATCTTCTTTTCAAGCCTTTTATGTATATCCTGCGTACCGCAGATGAAACGTACGGAAGCAACGCCGTAGCCCTTCTCATCATAGGTTCTCTTCGCCGCCTCGATCAGGCGGGGGCTGTCGCCGAGGCCAAGGTAATTATTTGCACACATGCACAGAAGCTCTCTTCCGTCCTCCATCTTCACCCTTGCTCCCTGGGGAGATACAAAAGGCGCTTCGCCCTTAAAAAGGCCTGCCTCCCTGATTCCTTCTACTTCTTTTGTATAAATATTTAAAATATCATCTTTTCTTGCCATCTTTTCTTCTCTCTTTCTTGTTAACTGTTCCTGTAACTATTCTGTTTCCTGACATCCCCCTGTAATTTCCGGGTTAATACATCATTGTATTACTCCGGGATTCATACAATGCTGTACTAATCGTTTACATGGGCCCAGTCCAGAATTACCTTTCCTGATTTTCCGGAAATCATTGCTTCAAAGCCCTTTTCATAATCTTTGATGTCAAAATGATGCGTAATGATCGGAGAGATGTCTAATCCAGCCTGAACCATGGTAGACATCTTGTACCAGGTATCCCACACCTTTCTTCCATAGATTCCCCGGATATTCAGCCCGTTAAAGATCACGGTCTCAAGATCTACGGTCGCGTCCGTTCTCTGCAGACCCAGCAGGGCGATATTGCCGCCATGCTTCATATTATGGATCATCTGATGCAGCCCTGCCTGTGATCCGGACATCTCCATACCAACGTCAAAGCCTTCTGTCATGCCGATATCCTTCATGACCTCTTCAAGCTTCTCTTCCTTTAAGTTCACGGTTCTCGTTGCACCGAGCTTTTTCGCAAGCTCCAGGCGGTATGGATTCATATCTGTGACAACGACATGCCTCGCCCCTGAGAACTTTGCAATGGCTGCTGCCATACATCCGATAGGACCCGCTCCTGCCACAAGCACATCCTCTCCCAGCATCTCAAAGGACAGTGCTGTGTGTGTGGCATTTCCAAAGGGATCAAAGATGGCATACATCTCCTCTGGAATCGCCGGATTGCACGGCCATACATTACAGGACGGAATCACAAGATACTCTGCAAATGCGCCGTTTCTGTTAACGCCTACGCCCTTTGCATCCTTACAGTTCTCCTTGTGCCCCTCCAGGCAGTTACGGCATTTTCCGCACGTGATGTGTCCTTCCCCTGACACCAGATCCCCAATCTGAAAACCACGTACTCCTTCGCCCTTTTCCACGACTTCCCCAACATACTCATGACCTGCGGTCAGGCCAACCGGAATTGTGTGCTGTGCCCAGTCATTCCACTGGTAAATATGCACATCCGTACCACAGATGGCTGTCTTATGAATCTTAATCTTCACATCATTCGGCCCCACTCCCGGTACCGGCACACGCTTCATCCACAGTCCTTCCTCGGGCTTCTCCTTTACAAGCGCCCACATTAATCCATCATTTGCTGCACTCACTTTTAAAAACCTCCCGTTTCAAATGTTTTAACAGTTCAGACAAGCTGCCCTGTTAGTGACACAACTATTGTAACATTTTACGGACGCGGATACAATGGGGGTTCACATTTTATTTCTGACTTAATTCAAAAAATGAGGAGAAAACTACTGGTCTTCTCCTCATCTCTGATCCATCCCCGCAACGGTCCAGATCATACTACCATTCAAACTTTTTCTCAAAATAAGCGTTCAGATCTTCGATCTTCACTCTCTCCTGCTCCATCGTGTCACGGTCGCGGACGGTTACTGCACCGTCTTCCTCAGAATCGAAATCGTACGTAACACAGAACGGCGTACCGATCTCATCCTGACGGCGGTAACGCTTGCCGATATTCCCGCGCTCGTCATACTCACAGTTATATTTCTTAGAGAGCTGTGCATATACCTTCTCAGCTCCTTCATTCAGCTTCTTGGAGAGCGGAAGCACCCCGATCTTCACCGGAGCCAGTGCCGGGTGGAAGTGAAGCACGGTTCTTACGTCCCCGCCTTCCAGCTCCTCCTCGTCGTAAGCGCTGCACAGGAATGCAAGCACCATACGGTCAGCGCCCAGTGACGGCTCGATTACATATGGAACATACTTTGTCTTCTTCTCATCATCAAAGTAGCTCATATCCTGCTTGGATACATTCTGATGCTGTGTAAGGTCAAAGTCAGTCCTGTCCGCAATTCCCCACAGCTCGCCCCATCCAAACGGGAACAGGAATTCCACATCTGTTGTTGCCTTGCTGTAATGGCTCAGCTCCTCCGGCGTATGGTCACGGTAGCGGACCTCTTCCTCTTTAAGGCCCAGTGCCTTTAACCAGTCAAGACAGAACTGCTTCCAGTATGCGAACCACTCAAGGTCTGTATCCGGCTCACAGAAGAACTCTAACTCCATCTGCTCGAACTCCCTTGTACGGAAGGTAAAGTTGCCTGGCGTAATCTCGTTCCGGAAGGACTTGCCGATCTGGCAGATGCCAAACGGAATCTTCTTTCTGGAAGTACGCTGTACATTCTTAAAGTTTACGAAAATACCCTGTGCCGTCTCAGGACGCAGATATACGATGCTCTTCGCATCCTCTGTAACGCCCTGGAAAGTCTTGAACATAAGGTTAAACTCACGGATCTCTGTAAAGTTGTGCTTTCCGCAGGTCGGACACGGAATCTCATGCTCTGCAATGTAATCCTGCATCTTCTCATGACTCCATCCATCAATGGTGTCGCCGATGTCAAGCCCATGCTCTTTTGCGTAATCTTCAATCATTTTATCTGCACGGAAACGCTCATGACATTCCTTACAGTCCATAAGCGGGTCGCTGAATCCGCCGAGATGGCCGCTTGCCACCCATGTCTGCGGATTCATGAGGATTGCACAGTCTACACCGACATTGTGGGGGGATTCCTGTACGAACTTCTGCCACCATGCTTTCTTGACATTGTTCTTAAGCTCCACTCCGAGATTGCCGTAATCCCATGTATTGGCAAGACCGCCGTAAATCTCAGAGCCTGGATATACGAATCCTCTTGACTTCGCCAGTGCTACAATCTTATCCATTGTCTTCTCTACCATATTCCTCTTACACTCCTTCTGTCTGTAATATTTATGATCAGGCAGTTGTTATACTCCCGAATCACATTCCCACAATCTGCGCAGCAAATACGCAGGATGCAGGAAAGTTACAGCTATTATACCTTGCGTTTCCCTTATTTGCAAGCCTTAATGTTGAATCACAGGAGTATTAGTTACTATTTTTTTGTTGTAACTGTTTTAACCTTTGACCAGCCGGAATAGAACGTCCTGGTCCATCCGTCTGCTTTTATTGTTTTAAAGGTACGGATCCGCACATAATACTTCTTCCGTGCTTTCAGGCCTGTAACTGTCCTGGAAGTTATTTTATTCTTCTTTATGACTGCCTTTCCCCTGCCCTTTTTGAACCGTTTATCCAGGGCATAAGTGATCTCATATCCGGAAGTCTGTTTCGTCTGCTTCTGCCATTTTACGGAAAATCCATTCCGTTTTGCTGACAGCCTCTTCATCTTTACCGTCTTGGGCACAATGGAAAATTCCCGTTTTGCCGTACCCTTGTAATTTCCTGTGAAGGTTATGGTTACAGTATAGACGCCGACATTTTTCCTCCCCTTGGGATAGCTGACATGATAATCCCTGCCTTCGGACAATGCGTTGTTTTTACTGTCCTTTACGATAACAGATGGTTTCTGGGCTTTTCCGTTATAAGCGTACTTCTTCTTAGTAAGGCTTATGGTTTTCAGGAAAGGGATTGTCTCCTGGCTTTTTACTGTCCCGCACTTTGAACATTTCACTATTTTACTGCCGTCCCTCTTTTCCGTGGCGGGGTCTGTCTCTGTCTTCCAGGTATGGGAGCAGGATGCACCCGGAGACGCAGGTTTTTTTGAATCGAAATGAATGTCCGCCCCTGTAAGTGAGGTATTGTTCGCTCCGATCTTTATGTTATTCCACTGGGTGCTGCTTCCTTCATAATAGACATGTTTAAGACCCTTACAGTTCCCGAAGGCATCCTCGCCGATACTGGCAGTCTTTGCCGGTATATTGATGGCAGTCAGGCCGCTGCATCCGTAGAAAGCAAATTCACCAACCGAAGTGACGCCGTCCGGCAGAGTCAGATCTGACAGACTGCTGCAATTATAAAATGCTGTCTGTCCAATTGTCTGGACACTGCCCGGCAAGTGAACCTCCTTAAGCCCGGTACACCATGCAAATGCCCCGGAGGCTACAGATTTTATTCCTTCCGGCAGGCGGACTGCCTTCAGGCTGCTGTTGCCTGCAAATATATTTTCCGCGATACTGGTTACGGCTCTTCCGTCCAGGCTTGCAGGAAGTGAAAGAGAAGTATTCGTCCCGGTATATCCGGTAATTTCTGCCGTGCCGTCCTTTAAAATCTGATAAGTATATACCTTTGACGGATCCTCTGCCGGCTCATCCTCCTTAGGCGGAGTGACAGGTTCTGAAGGTTCGTCCCCCTTAGGCGGAGTGACAGGCTCTGAGTGCTTTTCAACCGTAACACGGCATATGGCAGAGATGCCTCCTTCTGTGGATGCTGTAATCTCTGCAGTACCATAACCGGTTCCTGTCACAAAGCCTTCCTCATCCACTACAGCAACCCCTACATCTGAGGAGGCAAAACCAAAGCTGCTGACAGCCCTGCTGTAATTACTGGACGGCTCTGAATCATAGTCCAGAAGCTTCTCCTCCCCCACATCAATGGAGAGAGTTTCCTGCAGCGACACGGAAGTAACCGGAGCCGCCAGACGCCTCCTATGGCTGATCTCATCATGTCCATAGTGTGTTACAGGTCTCTTCAAAAGCGCATCATAGTATGTATAGGAGGACTGCACCGTAGCCTGAATTTCACAGGTTCCCGGAGAAACCATCCGTACTGTGCAGTTATTATTTGTACTGCTCTGTATACTCAGTACATTTTCATTCGTTGTTCTCCAGCTGGACCACTCAATGGTGTTATAGGTTGTTGCGCCAGTGCCCAGCGAAAATGTCCTGCCTGATTCAAAAGGAAGGATGATATAACCATTCCCGTCAAAAAGGTTCTTTCCGGTCTTTCTCACATATTCTTCTGGTTCCCACTTAGCGCGCAGAGTGATATCCTCCGTGACAATATTGTCTTCAAAATCCCAGCGTTCTTCTCCAAGATACCATCCTTTAAAGACATAGCCCGGACGCTCAGGAGTCACCTCCGGCATTTCCGCCAGTCCATATTCCACTACGGTCTGTTCCGGAATACTGCCTGTCCCGCCGCGCAGGTTAAAAGAAACCGAATAATAGGACACCGGCCCGTCCAGCTGCATCCAGTGGACAAAGGTTCCATCTTCACTGCCTTTTCCTTCTACAGATTCCCAGTCTTCAGTTCCAAAACTTCCCTCCTGGGAATAGCCAACAGCCACGTAACTGTCCTCCCCCGCGGCAACGGAATAAAAAAAATCATCCGCGCTTCCGCCGAAGCATTCCTTCCATTCTATATCGCCCTGTGCATCTGTCTTTACGGCAATAGCGTCCTTGCCGCCATACCCTTCTCTGTCAGCCCATTCATCCTCTCCAAGCCATCCGCTGTAAATATCGCCGACTGCCAGATAACCGTCTCCTGTACTGGTGACAGATCGGAAACTTCCGCCTACCTTTTGTTTCCACTGCACCATGCCGTCTGAATCGTATTTTACAAGGATTCCGCTGTCCTGTCCCGTTACGCCGGTCCAGTCCCCGTTTCCAAAACTGTTGCTATAGGAGTAACCGGCAGCAACGAATCCGTCCTGTGCTTCTGCCGCTGCATAAAAGTTATCAAAACTTGAGCCTCCGAAGTTTTGTTTCCACAGGACATTCCCGTCTGTGTCGTATTTTACTGCAATGGCATCATCTGCGCCTCTTCCCTCCAGGCCTTCCCATACCCCGTGTCCCAGATCCCGGGACTGGGAACTGCCCACTGCTACATACCCGCCGTTTACAGTAGTTACACCCCAGAATTCATCTCTGCTGTCTTCCCCGATACTGCTTGCCCATACCTGATTGCCGTCCAGGTCATATTTCACAATGGAGGCATCGGAAAGAGTTCCGCCGCCCACCGTTCCAACGGCTACATATCCGTCCTCTGCTGCAATGACTGCAGTAAATTTATCGTCTGAATTCCCCCATGTACCGTGGAAATGATTTTTCCATATTACATTTCCGTTATCATCGTATTTTACAATGATGGCATCTGACCTGCTGTGTCCCTCTTCGCCTTCCCAGTCGCCTGTGCCGAAACTTTTATAAGCGGAATAGCCTACTGCTACATACCCGTCTTCTGCGGTGGTGACGCCATAATATTTATCTATATCATCACCGCCGAAATAACTCTTCCATAGAATCTGGCCGTATTCATCATACCGGACAATGATAGCATCATTACCGGAATGTCCCTCTTCGCCTTCCCAGTCGCCTGTGCCAAAACTCCCATAGTAAGACTCGCCTGCTGCCACGTAGCCCTCCCCCAGGGCGGCTGTAACTGCGGCAAACTGGTCGTGAGCACTGCCTCCGAAGTTTTCCTGCGCCAGGATTAGCGCATGGGTTTCCATTTCACTTGCAGGAGCCATGGTTTCGCTCCCATTTATACATAATACAGCAGCTCCCAGGGCTGCAATTGCTGCTTTCCATTTCCTCTTCATAGTAATCCACCGTCCTTTCTACCTGATCTTCACCCTGACTGGTTTGCTTAATGCTCCCTGGTAGATTCTTCCACCCACCTTTTTCAGACTTCGGATCTTATAATAGCAGATACCCTTTTTCTGTCCTTTGAGTACAAGCTTTTTCTCCTTTGCTTTCATAGTCTTGATCTCCGTATACCTCCCCTTTGCGGACGAAGCGCGATAGACCTTATACCCCGCTGCACCGGAAACCTTCTTCCAGCTCAGCGTGACCTTTTTTCTTCCTGCCTCTGCCTTTAGGGACATGGCTGCAGGAACAACCGTTATTCTACAGGACTTTGACTGCTTTTTATAGGTAACCTTTACTGTTGCTGTCCCAACCTTCTTTGCTGTAATGACTCCCTTCTTACTGACAGATACGATCCCTTTTCCTCCGCTGAAGGCAGGGGTAACTGCCTTCCCGTTATACTTTGCCCTCAATGTGGCTTTCCTGCCTGGCTGCAGCGTCATCTTAGTCTTATTCAGGGACAGACTCTTTGAGGATGCGGATGTCTTGCCGCCGGTTGATTCTGCTCCTACGGTTACGGTGCATACAGCAGATACATTATCCCTTGTGCTGACCCGGATTGCCGCAGTTCCGTTGCCGACTGCCGTAATCTTTCCATTCTCATCCACACTCGCGACAGACGGATCAGTAGAAGTATAGGATAGAGGCATGCTGAAAAGCAGTGAATACAGGCTGTCCGGTACCATAACCGCAACTGCAGCCTCTGCCGTCTCCCCGCGGGTAAGATTAACCTTGTCTTTTTCCAGTGTAATTTCTCTAAGCGGTTCTACAACACGGATCGGGAACTTATTGTCACACCACTGGGTATCATACATAGATGTAGAAAGAACCCTTCCATTCAGCGTTGCGACCCCCGGCCTGGTTCCCTGGACGACTACCGTGGCCTGCCTGTCGCCGACATCCGGTTTCCCTCCGACAATTGAGATAATATTTCCATCATCATATGTGCCAAATCCCCAGTCAATTGCAGTAACTGAGCCGTATACAGTCTGGGTAGCCGTAAACTGCATCCGCAATCCCTGACGCAGCAGATATCTTCCCTCTTTATCCCGCAGGGAATTCCCCACCCTGTAGACCGCCTCATCCTTATATTCAAAGAGCGGGTCAGCTGCTTTCACCTCCCCCGCACCTGCTGACAGACTGCCCGCAAATACTGCGGCAGCTAACAGGCAGAGCTTCCACATAATGCTCTGTTTTCTGCTTCTTTTCCTTCTTTCCATCGCCTTTCCTCCTTAATCTGCTGGACAGATACTTGTGATCTTAATCAACTTTGATCAGCTATCTTATTACTTATTGTGCATTATAACGAAAGTTGATGTTAGAATCAACTTCTGACAGTGCCATGATTCATGGACAGAAAGCTCTATCCACTCATCCTTAATTGCCTTCGTCTCATACTCCAGTACTTTTCCAGTACGTCACCCTGTAAACGAAGCAAACCGTACCGGGACATAGAAAAAAATACAGCTATATGCTAAAATAGCATAAGAAAAAACAATTCTTTTCTGTCACAAATACACCGGAGTGTTGTCTAATAAGTAGGAGGTAAAAATCTATGAATAAAAAAACAAATGAAGAATTACAGGCTTTCGTCGAGAAAGCCATATCAGGGGATAAAAACGCCCTGGAAACACTGATTGCAGGCGTGCAGGATCTTGTATTCAATCTATCCCTGCGGATGCTTGGGACATTTGCAGACGCAGAAGACGCCACACAGGATATTCTGTTAAAAATGATTACGCACCTTTCTTCTTTCAGAGGCGACAGTTCCTTTACAACATGGGTATTCCGTATTGCGGCTAACCATCTGAAGAATTACAAGAAGCATATGTTCGCCCACTATCCCTTAAGTTTTGAATATTATGGGAACGATATAGAAAATGCAAACATACAGGACGTGCCGGATCTGACACAAAATGTGGAAAAAGATATTTTAGCAGAAGAATTAAAAATGTCCTGTACAAATGTAATGCTGCAATGTCTTGATATGGAGAGCAGATGTATATTCATCCTGGGTACTATGTTTAAGATCGACAGCCGGATCGCAGGGGATATCTTGGATATGACCCCGGAAGCGTATCGCCAGCGGCTTTCCCGGATACGCAGGAAAATGGCTGATTTTTTAGGGGAATACTGCGGAGAATATGGAGGCGGCAGATGTAAATGCAAGGACAGAGTGAATTATGCAATACAGAGCCGCAGGCTGAATCCGTTGCAGCTGGATTATACGAAAGCTTCGGAAATCCCTATCCAGACTATGATTGATGTGAAAAATGCCATGGAGGATATCGACGATTTATCACAGGACTTCTCGTTCTGCAAAACCTACCAGTCTCCCGAACGCATGAAGCATCTGATACAGGAATTTTTAGATTCCACCCAGCTTTCCATTGTACAGAAATCGTAAAGGAGACAACAGACTATGAATACACAAGTGATCATTGACTATCTGTCATCATTAAGCAGGAATAATAACCGCGAATGGTATCACGCGAACAAAGACGGTTTTAAAAAAGCAAATGCTGAATTTGAAAATCTATTGCAGGCATTGATACTGGAAATCGGAAAATTTGACAGCAGTATCCTACATAATAATCCCAAGGAGCTTACGTTTAAAATTGTAAGGGACACCCGGTTCAGCCATGATAAATCACCATATAACCCTGCATTCCGCGCCCACATCTCTTCAAAAGGGAAACTGCCTGTCCCTGTTGGCTATTATCTTATGATAAAACCGGGCGATCAGTCCTTTTTAGGCGGCGGCCTGTTTGCGGATATGTTCAAGGATGCAACAACGATGGTACGGGACTATATCGCCGAAAATGGCGAAGAATGGGAAAAGATCATCCACGATCCGGATTTTGAAAAGTATTTCACTGTACAGGGAACGGCATTAAAGAAGGTTCCTGCAGGATATGAGAAAGAACACCCTCAGGCCGACTATCTAAAATTCAAAAGCTGGTATCTGGAATATCCGTTAAGAGACGAAGAGGTGTTAGATACAGGGGGATTTCTGGTGAAAGCAGTGGAGCTTTTCCGTATCATGAAACCCTTTAACGACTATCTGAACAAGGCGCTTGCAGATTTTAAAATGCCGGTAAGATAAAGGAGTATATTAAAAACTCCGATGCTCAGTATGATACCTGGCATCGGAGTTTTTTGATTACTTCCCCTCTCTGTTCTTTATCTGTCCCTCATCTTTTCATCCGTGGAAATCGACAGATCCTCAAACAGCCTGGATGAATCACAGCTCCTGTCATAATAGGCGCACAGCATTTTCGCCGCAAAGGATTTCCCAAAACGTCTCGGGCGGCTGACACAGATCAGGCGCCTTGGCGTCTCAATTGCTTCGTTTACCAGGCCGATCAGGCCGCTCTTATCTACATACAGATCATTCCGGATACCCACAAAACCGCTGTTTCCTGGATTCAGATATATCCCCATCCTATTTATTTCTCTTTTTTGCTCATAAGAGAACAACTGACAGCTACAAATAAACCCATTAAAATCCACGGATATGCTGCTCCTAAAAAATCACTAACCATACTTTATTCCTCCTTCAAAATTTCTTGCCAGCTCACAAATATTTCTTGACGGTATCGCCGGTTCCGTCTGGATTGTGCTTACTGGTAATCTCTCCCGCTACCATTGCGAATTTTACCTATTGACAGGCCCCTATCATCACATCCCTTCTAGTTTAGATTATAACATGAAATAGCAGATTAAGAAATAAGTATTTTTTATCTGATGAAATACCGTTGTTGCAGAGGAATACAATCATGACAGAAGCAATTACCAGTGCCTGACATCCTTCCCTATCAGTCAATATTCCGCTTCTGATATATCTTTACCGCAATTATTTTCGATTTGGTTTTCTTTTAATAGCCAGCAATTTCATATAGTCATCAAATTCAGTTGTATTAGTCGGTTCAAACATTACCCATTTCCCATCATGATAGGTTTGGGCTTCATCATATTTCCTACAGACGGCAACAGAAAGAGTATCCCTTATAGCTTCAAATTTTGCTCTCTCATCTTTCCCAAAAATAATCATAAAACCAACGCAGCCACTTTTGGCATATAAGCTGCAGAGGGTTTTCCCTCCTCTGCGATACTTATACTCATAAGTCCATTTCTTACCACCAGTATTCCATAACCGTTCCATGTCGTATTTTTCATCAATAGCCGAACATAATGCCTGCCAGACTTTATACAAGGATTGTCCAAGCAATTCTGTCATAATTGATTGAGATGGTTTATTTTCAAGCATAATATCTCCTCCACAAATTCATATATATTTTCTGAACCATTAGTGAATTACCTCATAACGTAATCTAAGATATGAGTTTTCCAAAACTACACATTCCTGCAGTTTCAACACACCTAATCTTGATAATTCGCTTTCTGACACCAAAGATTTCCCATCAATTAAAGTGGATGTATCTTTACCGCCAACTAATACAGGTGCTACAACAATATCAAGATAATCTATCAGCTTTTCACGGAGAAACAGTTCGTTTAATGTACCGCCAGTTTGTATCGTTATTCTCTCACAACTATATTGTGATCTGAGTTTTGCAAGTACATCTTTCAACGACAGTTCATTTTGATATATGATATGGAGATTATCTTCTTCTATTCCAAATGCCGGATGTTCTGCATTGGATGTAACCAGCACAAATTGTTTTGAGAAAGCACAAAAATAACGTACCCCATGTTCTTTTAAATGTTTATTATCAATTACAACAAAAGAGACGGGCGTTTTATTTGGAATGTCCGCTGTGTTAATACCGATTTTGGCTTGCACTCTTCCGGAATTAAGCGACCATAGATCTGTTGTCTGCTCTATTTCATAATATTGATGTAATCCCTCTTTCACGCCCGCAATTTTAGGGAAATCCTTATCCACGTCTAAATGATCTGATGCTCCAGTGCTGATTTTACCATCAACAGACATTAGCATAAATAATGTTGTAACAGGTCTGTCCATTTTATCCCTCCGACTTTGGGGGACGGGGCATTTTTAAAAATGCCCCGTCCCAGATTCACTCTTTATAGATTTCCTGGTTCTTCATCTTGTCTTATATATTATCACGTATTAGAGGTTAACTCAATTAGATTCTGAATGATAAACCGTCTTTTAAAAAATGGGCCTGTCGGCATCCGTCAGATAGCCTGTTTATGCGGCTGTGTGCATGATGTTATGCTGCACGGCAAATTTATCTGGCGCGCAGCATAACTTGCGCGGATTGCCCGGTTCCTAAGGATATTATAGGACATAAGTACCACTCCTGCAAGTGACAAAAGCTTCCCTAAAAGCATCCCGGGGGCATGGTAGACAATCTGTATCTCATGCTTTCCCTCTGATATCTGAAAGCCCAGAAATGCGGTATTCACCTTCTCCTTCCCTGTCTCCTGGCCGTCCACGTACACATTAAAGCTTTCATCATAAGGAATTGTCGTCACAAAATACCCGTCTGACTTTACATTGATCTCTCCTGCGATTACGTTCCCCTTTGTTTTTTCCTGGTCTGCCATAAACTCCGACTGGCAAAGTCCCGCTTGCTCACGGCCCACAGGCGCACCCAGGAAACACCTGACGCCGGATATCTCATAATGTCCTTCTCCGAACTTTACCCTGATCTGTTTCTGCCCTTTTTCCAGTGGGACAGCATACGTAAATACCGTGTTTTTATTATAGTAGAAATGTCTGTTTGAAGTGAGTTTATTGCGCGTCCCCTCAACCCAGACTGTCAGATCATGCCCTGGTCTTAAATTTTTCACCCTGAACTGCAGGAATAGAATGTTTTCTGTATTCCTGACAGGAATATCTATCATTTTCGTCTCATCCTTTTTCGATGAGACCGTCTCCGGGAACTTGATATCCACGGCCTCCACGGTATTCTCTTTACTGCCCGGCTCTTTTTCCGCCACATCTTCACTTTCCCTCTTGCTGCCGGGCAGCGCTGCCACATCGCCGCTTCCTTCACCGGCCACTGCAAATTCCAGCAGCGCCAACTGGTTATACGGAAAGGGAAGCTTCTGGTATGCTTCCTCTGTCATAACCTGATCTGTCGCAAAGGCAACAGGAAGCGCATCCTCATTTTCATACATTTCCCATGTCCCCTTTGTTCCCAGGAGCCTATACCCGGAAAGCGTGTTCCCTGAATTCTTTCCCTGCTCCCCTTCCTGACCGGCAGGCTTTTTCCGGCGGAGTATGTATTTCACGCCCATAAAGTCCTGAAATACCGGATTATCCGCTGCAGGCTGCATCAGAAAATTGCGGAACGGCTCCTCCAGTTCGAATACTTCCTCCCTGAACTTCTGATAACCGGCATTGTAGGATGAGGAATAAATGGAGGAAGTAAGCTGACTCATATCATGGATCCGGTTAAGGTTTGCCGCTTTTTGCGCAGCATCCCCCGCCTGCTCGGTCCGGTAGATTCCGCCCTGCTCTTCTTTCTTCCCAGTTACTTCCCGGATCAGCTTTCCTGCATCCTCGTCCGTCACTGCCTCATAAAATTCCTTGTCCACAGTCTGATTTTTACAAGTATTCAGTACACCTGTGAACAGCGCCAGGGACAGAACCGACGGAAGGAGGAGGAGCACCGCATGTCTCCTTCTGAATAAAAAAAGGCACAGGGTAAGAAGCCCCTCCAGGAGCACAAGCTTCCAGTACTCTCCATATTCTCCCTTCCCAGTCTCTTTACAGACCATTAGGACTGGCGTTAGGTATGCGAGCGCCGGCAGGCATATGGCTGCTCTGCGCCGCCATCTTTCCTGGCTGATGCAGATGCCGCAGTCCTGCCTGGCACGCATCTGTCTTCCTGCGGCAGGCTGGCCTCCTTTACAATTCCGGCCAGCCTCCCCCTGCTCCAGTGAGCGGAGGTGGCATGCTGTGATATAGCACAGAAGCGGCAGGAAGGGAATCATTACCTTATCCCTGATATAAAGCCCCCCATTCAGGAGCCAGGCGAACACCGGGAATACAAGCACAGCACCGCTGGCCCATGCAAGCACACGCTCTGAGAGCTTTCCCTGGAACATCACTGACACAAGAGCCGAGACACTGAGCGTCGTAAGCCCGATGCCATAGGGGGAATAGAAAAACCGCTCCGCAGACAGCCGGGGAATCAAAAGTTCCCACAGCCCCTTCACTCCTGATACACTGTCTTCCCGGCCTGTCAGCGCAAGCGCGGTCGGGACAAGCAGAGTTCCACTCATCAGTACCGCAGTTATAAAAGGAATCAGAAAATGGATTCCCTCCCCCATAAATCCTTTCAAGGAAAGCTTCGCTCCCCCGCCTTCGCACATTTCAAAATACCGGTGCACTCCATACAGCACAAGCACCAGCATCCCTCCGATACTGAAATAAAAGCTTGTCATAATCATTAGAAAAATGCCTGCGGTAAGAAGCCCGGACCGCCTTTTGTCAAAATACCTGTCCACTCCCAGAAAGCCCATACATAAAAAAGGCATATAATTTACGAACATGATCTGTTTACAGGAATGAAAAATCATGGGACCTGCCAGAAGAAACATGACCGCCAGTCCAAAGGCAGTTCCCCGGGAAAATTTCCGGCCTAGAAGCCATGCGTACAGAAGCAGTACAGAAGCTGCCAGACAGAGAAACTGCGCTGCCATCATGTAATCAGACATTTTTACAAATGGAAACAGCCAGGACAAAAGAATGACCGGACTGTAGAGCCCGTAATAAGCGAAATTATATATATTCTGCCCGCCGCCGATGTGGAATGCGAATTCCGGAAACAGCTCCCCTGTCGCATAGAACTGCTTCCGGAAATAGTCCGGCAGTACGCTGTGCTGGCTGATCCAGTCCACCGCACTGCCAAATACGCCCCTGCGAAGGACAAACAGCCAGCAAAGTACTGCGGCAAGCACAAATAACAGCAGATAGTCAGAGTACTTCCTATACCGAAACTTTTTCATGTGACCCTCCCGTATTTTCCTCACTGGAATCCTTCAGTATGAATATGGGCCTGTGCTTCGTTTCCAGATAGGTCTTGGACAGATACTGTCCCACAATCCCGGTACAGAAGAGCTGTATCCCGCTGACCATGAAAATGATGCATGCCAGTGACGGCCAGCCCGAAACCGGATCCCCCCATATGATCGTCCTGACAATAATGACTAAAATCATAAGAAATGCCAGTGCGCAGAACACAACGCCCACTACAGAAGCGAGGGAAAGGGGGGCTACCGAAAAGCCGGTGATTCCCTCCAGAGAGTACATGAACAGTTTCTTAACCGACCACTTCGTCTCCCCGGCGCAGCGTCCCACATTCTGAAACTCCAGCCATTTTGTCCGGAATCCCACCCATTCGAAGATCCCTTTTGAAAAGCGGTTGTACTCACTCATTCCGAGCACTGCATCCACCATCTTCCGCTTCATAAGCCTGTAGTCCCTGGCGCCGTTCACAATCTCCGTGCGGGAAATCTTATTGATGAATTTGTAAAAGCTTTCGGATAAAAAGGAACGGATCCTTGGCTCCCCGGTTCTGGTGGAGCGCCTTGTGGCCACGCTGTCGTAGTTCTCCTCCTTAAGAATCCGGTACATCTCCGGCAGAAGTCCCGGCGGATCCTGCATGTCCACATCCATTGTCGCCACATAATCACCCCCGGCATTCTTAAGCCCGGCATAAAGTGCTGCTTCCTTTCCAAAATTCCTGGAAAATGACAGATAACGGCACCGCGCGTCATTTTCATTCATTTCCTTTAATATGCCAAGCGTCCGGTCCGTGGAACCGTCATCCACAAACAACAGCTCAAACTCAGTGTCCGCCATCTCTTTCATGATTCTGCACATCTCCCTGTAATAGACCGGCAGAGCCTCCTCTTCGTTATAACACGGAATAACAATACTAATTAAACTCATTTGCCACACCTCCGATATCATTAGTTATTCCCTGTAACTGCTCAGTACTTTCACAGTTACATACAAAAATCTATTCAAAATTGTTTTCTTCCTGTCAGTTATATACTTTAATGGATATTTCTTAATAATTACCCAAATTATATCTTAAGAATTATTAAGATGATACAAATATTTCTAAAAAATCTGCTATGATAGAATTAGCGTTACTATGAGTGGACGGTTAGTCCCTAAATAGATACGATTTATAAATGGAGGAAGTATTGTGGAAGAAACACGTATTTTAATTGTTGATGACAACCTGGAAATCCGGGAAATCATACATGTATTACTTGGCGGCGAGGGGTTTGAGATCGCGGAAGCCGGGGACGGGACGGAGGCGCTGGATGCAATCCGGAAAAACTCCTTTGACCTGATTATTCTTGATATTATGATGCCCGGGTTAAACGGATACCAGACATGCCTGGAGATCCGCAAACTCAGCAATGCGCCGATTCTGTTCCTGAGCGCACGCACAAAGGAAAGTGACAAGACCCTGGGATTTTCCAGCGGCGGGGACGACTATCTGGAAAAACCATTTTCCTATAATGAGCTCATCAGCCGCAGCAAGGCATTGATCCGCCGGTATCAGGTATATAAGGGAAAGGATACCCGGGAGGAAAACCCTGTCCCCGTAAAGTCTGAGCCTATAAAGTACCACTATCTGGAGATTGACGAGGCGAAAGAACAGGTACGCCGGGACGGTAAGGCTCTTGAGCTTACGGATACCGAGTATGCTGTGCTGCTTCTGCTTGTGAAGAACCGGCGGCAGATATTTTCCGCTGAACGGCTCTATGAGGCGGTGTGGGACGAGCCTTATTATTATGGTGCAAATAACACGGTTACGGTTCATATCCGCAATCTCCGCCTTAAGATTGAGAAGGATCCTAAAAATCCTCTCCTTATAAAAACCGTGTGGGGAAAGGGGTATCGCTGTGATTAAAAAGATTAAAGGCTTAAAAATCAGCAGTCAGTTCGCCCTGCTGATCCTGTGCGCAGTCATCATCTGTTTTGTCCTGTTCCAGGAGCTGTGGCTTCACAGATGGTCTGTAGGAAGTCTGCTGACCAGCACGGATTTTTCCCACACCCAGTTAGATGACCTTGAATTTATGGATGAATTCTATGAGGCAGCGCTGGATTATGACCTGCCGGAGAGTGAAGACGACACAGAGACAGCCCTGGCTCTTACGCCTCTCCTGGAGATGGCAGATGAATATACAAGCGTTTATTTTTACGGAAGGGATGACGGGCTGTACCGGGCCGGGAGGTTTGCTCCTATTATGGACGATAAGGATTTCCGTATCTTTTTTGACTGGGGATACCGGCTGACAAACGGCGACGGCGAGGATCTGCGGGTGTTTCCCCTCAGATTCCGGAACGATACGGGCATGGTCATGATGTACAACTACCAGCGCTCTCTGTTCATTTACCCTTTCATGGCTGGGAGTCTGTTCCTTTCCATCCTTGTGTTCTTTGGCATTGTCCTGTTTTTTCTGAGCAGGAAGATGCGCTCTGTCCTTGTGCTGAAAAAGGAAATTCTCACCATGGCCTCCGGCGACCTGACCCATCCGGTTCCGGACTTCGGAGAGGATGAGATCGGGATTCTTGCCAGGGAACTGGACGGCCTGAGAAATTCGTTGAATGAAACGATCCTAAAGGAACAGGAAAGCCGCCTTGCCAACCAGGATCTGATTACAGCCCTCTCCCATGACCTGCGCACGCCTCTTACAATTCTGACCGGCTACCTGGAAGTCCTGCGCCTGAAACGAAGCCCTGACATGCAGGACGAATATGTGGAGCGGTGCCTGAAAAAAGCAGAGGACCTGAAGGAACTGACAGACAAGATGTTCGAGTATGCGCTGGTGCTGGAAGAAAACGAGACACCGGAGCTTAACTGGATATCCACAGACTTCATCAGACAATGCCTGACTGAAAACTGCGATTTTATAAAACTGGCCGGATTTCTTCCTGAAATGGATTTCCCTGAGATGTCAGGAGTGTTGGAGAGTGATATCACGATGCTGAAGCGGATATTCAATAATCTCTTCTCTAATATTCTTAAATATGGGGATAAAAAACAGCCTGTGGTAATTACCGGGGAATCTGGCAGACAGTATCTCACTGTCTCCGTAACGAATACTGCAAAAGCAGAACATGCAGGAGTAAGCGGGAATAATATCGGACTTAAAAGCGTACAGAAGATGATGCGCCTCCTAGGCGGGACGATGGAAGTGGAAAAAGAGACAGAACAATTCACGGTAACGGTCAGACTGCCGTTAAAATAAGCGGCTGCCAAAGGGGACGGGTTGCAAGGGGACGGGGGTTTTTCGAGCAGTGACACTGCGTCAGCGGTGTCACGCGGAGAAAAAGCCCCGTCCCCGACCTGCGGCATGACGCGGAGAAAAAGCCCCGTCCCCTATTCGACTCCAATGATTGTCTCCAGGATCTCTAGTGATTTAAATTCTTTCTCCACATATGTACTCCTATACCTTTTTACAATTCTCTCCAGTTCTGTGAGTACCTCTTCTGTCACGGCGAAGGTATACAGTTTTTCTACCCTGGATGATATAATATGCTGCATGGTATATAATGTAGATGGCTGAATCTTCACTGCATCCGGTGCCTCATCCAGGCATTCTATGCATATGAGTCCTCCCAGCTTTACACTGAAATGCTTCTCCTGTTCCTTGTCCCCGCATCTGACGCATTCGAATACCTGGGGGCCTTCTCCGTTAATACTGATACACTTAAGTTCAAAGACGCAGCGCACAAGCCGGTTGGGAATCCTTGGGCTTACCAGCGCCCTCAGTGTCTGGTACAGGAGCTTCAGAAGCTCTGTCTCATCATTTGCCTCTGTTGCATAATAATTTGCAAAGTCCAGAAAATAGAATCCGTAGTATGCCCCTTCTATATCCTCCCGGAGTTCTGAAAAATAACTGGAAATAGAGGCCGACATCAGTGTATAGGATGTCCGCCCCTCATAGAGTTTGAATTCCCCGAAGGAAAAGGGGGCCGTAACTCCCACCAGTGCACTGTTCGGCTTTCTTGCGCCTCTTGCAAATGCGGCAATCTTCCCTCGTTCTTTTGTCAGTATTACAACCCGTCTGTCAGATTCCCCTACAGGCGTCACCCCGAGCACCATGCCCGTCACCATAATCTGGTTCATGCTGTCCGTTTCCTTCATAGCTATCCATCACACGGCTTATGATCTGCATACCCTTGTAATAGAGATAGTCTGTAATCTTTCCTGTCTCCAAAAACTGCTGCCAGTACTTTTCTTCCACTTTATCACCTCATGTCTGTGTTGCATCCTGTCATTAGGTTCCCCAGTGGAATATACTTTTTATTCCTCTTCCCGGTATCCAAAATTTTTCATTAGATAATCGCTGTCCCGCCAGTCCTTTTTCACTTTAACCCAAAGCTTAAGATTTACCTGTAAATCCAGCATTTTCTCTATCTCATACCGGGCAGTGCTTCCAATTTTTTTCAACATATTTCCTTGTTTTCCAATAATTATCCCCTTGTGGGAATCCCGCTCGCATATAATAGTGGCATCAATATGCATGACCTTATTCTTGCGCTTCATCCGGTCAATGGCAACGGCGATTCCATGGGGAATCTCTTCATTCAGAGAATGCAGCGCCTTCTCCCTGATCAGCTCTGCCACAATCTGACGCTCGGGCTGGTCTGTGACTGTATCCTCGTCATAGAACTGAGGTCCATAAGGGAGATACTTCATAATCACCTTCACAAGCTCCTCTGTATTATCCCCATTTCTTGCAGAGACAGGTACGATCTCCGCAAAATCACAGACATCCTTATAGGCTCCGATGGACAGAAGCACCTCTTCCTTTTTCACACTGTCAATTTTATTAATCACAAGAATGACCGGAGTCTTACAGGCCTTAAGCTGCTTTGCAATATGCTGCTCTCCTGCGCCGATGAAGGTGGTGGGCTCCACAAGCCAGAGCACCACGTCCACCTCGCCCAGCGTCTTCTCTGCAACATTTACCATATACTCCCCAAGCTTATTTTTCGCCTTGTGAATTCCCGGGGTATCCACGAAGATAATCTGTCCCTCCTCTGTCGTGAGGACAGTCTGGATCCGGTTTCTGGTAGTCTGCGGCTTATTAGACGTAATGGCAATCTTCTGCCCGATGAGGTAATTCATAAGAGTAGATTTCCCCACATTGGGGCGGCCAATCAGCGTCACGAAGCCGGATTTAAAATTTTTCATTTCTCATACCTCATATTTAAAATGCCGTGATGGTATCAAACAGCTCCCTGTCTTCTTCAATCTTCTCCTCGCTTCCGATGACGCAGATCTGTCCCGCCTTCAGGATGGCCTCTGCCACACGGGAAAGGCTCCTGATGTCCTCCTGGGTTGCATCCAGAATCTGGTTCCGCTCCTCCCGGATCATGTCAGCGCTCACCTTATTCATATACAGATTCATGGAGCGCTCGCCCTTTGCCGCAGGCGTCAGGGGCTGGTCGATATTGCTCATGGTGCCAATAATGTATTTAGTCATATCCCGGTCACTGACCGTAAAACCCTTAAGATAGTCCACAACTCCCTCATAGACCTCGTTGGTCCGTTTCAGGTTCGGATCTCTGTAGGAGACAAAGTAACCGTCCCCAACCCTTGTAAAATTACTCATGCAGCCATATGCGCCGCCCTTCACACGGATATTCTGCCACAGATAGTCATAGCTTAAGATTACCTTCAGTATCTGCAGCGCTCCGGTATAGGATGCACCGTTGTCAATAAAGTTTCCGGTACGCGCCACATACTGGACCTTGGAAGCTGTCTTAAAGCCTTCATTCTTCTTTTCGCAGTGAATGATGCATGCCGTCTCTTCCGGCGTATCTGTGTAAAGCTTACTCTTAAGCCTGCAAAGCAGCTCCTCCATCCCGGCAAGCCCTGTCCGGGCCGCCGTATAGCTGACCATCAGATTATCCGGGCGGAAGATCCTCTTAGAGAGCTCAGAAAGCTTCTCTGAGAGCTTCTCCCTGCATTCCTCATAATGCTCCAGAATCTCATTTAACTTTTCATAAAAAGCAATTCCATTCGTCATATCCTTAAGCTGTGCAGAAGGCGACGCATAGGCAAGGGCACGCAGTGCTGCCGTAGTATGCCCGGAGGACTGGAACTTCATGAGAAGCCTTGATTTCAGCATATCCAGGATCTCCTTGATTCTCTTCGTGTCAGAGAGCTTTGATGCTGACAGGATCTCCCCCATCATCTCAAAGGTTCTGGAAAGCTTCGGATAGAGCGCCTTTCCCTTTATCTCAAAGGTCGCCTTAAATGCCTTTTCACGCACGTTCGTCACATCATTATAAAGCTCCAGCGCCGTACCGATTCCGCCGGTATGCATGTTGATCTCATTAAATAATTCCCCGTACTCATAGTGTTCTGTATCAATAATTCCCAGTACGGACTGGAGAATGCCCACATAGGGCAGATCCTCTGCAGCCACTCCCGACAGATCAAACATCACATCCACATAGCCGATTCCGTTCGTCTCCACCTCGTGGAACACAACTGGAGTACCTGAGATGGTCATCTCTTCATTATAAATCGGAGTAATCTCCCTGGATATATCCTTCCTTTCCAGTACCGGAATCCGGTTCAGATCCTCCTCTGTGTCTGGCTCAGACTGGTATTCTTCAAGCTGATGAGTCCTGGACACCAGAAGCTCTGCCTCCTCCTGGCTGAGGCTTTCCTTATATGCCTGAAGCTTCTGGGCAAGCTCTGCATCCAGCCGCGCCGTACGCCCTTTCTCCGGTCTCACGATTACAATCGCACCATGGGTATTTTCAAGGAGATATCTCCGGATCAGCTCCTCAAAGTAACCGGTTCCCATCTTTGCCTTCATAGCTTCAAAGGTTTTCAGCGCCTCCACATGCATGAATGGCTCGGTCTCGTCATACAGCCAGCTGTCCATCATCTGAAGGCCATACATAAGGCCTTTTGGATAATTTCCGAAGTCTGCCTCGCGGTAACGGAATTCATGATAGTTAATCCCAGCCTCAAGAGCCTTTCTGTCTATGCCGTTTTCTGCAAGGCCGGAAAGAACCTTTTCAATCAGTTCCACAAACTCTTCCTTCTGGCTTTCCTCCGCATTTTTTGCAATCACAGAGAAAATAGGCTGATAGATTCCATTGTCATAGGAACCCATAATATCCTTTCCGATACCGGCATCTGTCAGCGCCTTCTTAAGCGGCGCGCCCGGCGCGGAAAGAAGCGCATAATCCAGAATCTGGAAGGCAAGGTAAAGCTCCCTGTCAAGGCTGGTCCCAATCACCTTATTGTAGGAAAGATACGTATTCTCCTCCTCTGGTTCATCACTTGCAATGGAATAGGAAAAGGTATGTTCCTTCACTTCCCCAAAAGGCTCCTGGAACCGGATTCTGGAATCTACTTCTTTTGCATCAAAAAAGCTTAAATATTCCCTGTCAAGCCAGTCAAGCCTTTCCTCCATATCCATATCCCCGTACAGATAGATATAGCTGTTGGACGGATGATAATAGGTTCTGTGGAAATCAAGGAACTGTTCATAGGTAAGATCCGGAATGTCATCCGGATCCCCGCCGGATTCATTTGCATAGGAAGTATCCGGGAACAATGTATTCAGAATCACCCGGTCAAGCACTCCCTCTGGTGAGGAAAATGCCCCCTTCATCTCATTATACACAACCCCGTTATAACTAAGGGGCTCTTCCAGACTGTCAAGCTGATAGCTCCAGCCCTCCTGGCGGAAAATCTCCTCATGCTCATAAATATTCGGGTAAAGTACTGCATCCATGTAGACATGCATCAGATTCTTAAAATCCTTGTCATTACAGCTCGCCACCGGATAGACGGTCTTGTCCGGATAGGTCATGGCATTTAAAAAAGTATTCAGAGAGCCCTTCACAAGCTCTACAAAAGGATCCTTTGCAGGAAAATTCTTCGAACCACACAGAACAGAGTGCTCCATAATATGCGGAACACCTGTACTGTCCGGAGGCGGAGTACGGAAGCCGATGCTGAATACCTTGTTGTTATCATCATTCTCCACAAGCAGAATACGTGCGCCACTCTTTTTATGCCTTAACAGGAAACCATTGGAATGAATACCAGGAAGCTTTTCCTCCCTGACCAGTTCATAGGCTGACAAATCTTTTATGCTCATATGCTTTTTCATATGCTCCTTTCAAAAGTAAAATTGGGTCTGTTCCTATTTTATCCAATTTTGCCGCTGTCTACAAGTGGGAATGTCAGATTTGCGAAAAAAGTTGGGGACGGGGTATTTTTAAAAATACCCCGTCCCCAATGCTTATTTAGCGTATTCTATTGGGGAAGATTAGTATACCACATAAAATCATGGCAACACCATATAAAATCTGTGACAGCAGAGGATTAAATAGTGTCAAGACAACTCCACCCATCAAGTTACCAAGAGGAATGATTATGGAAACTAAGCTTTCCGTAAATGTGGAAACTCTTCCTAAAAGAGATGCATCAATCTCCTTTTGAATAATCGATGTAAACATAACATTCATCATATTTATTCCACAATTACTAATAAAAATAAATAAAAACGCAAACCAAAAATAATATTTTATTATTATTGACATGAATAACCATGCTGCTCCTGCTATGAATAGAAATATCTTTGAATACCTTTTCGGCGCATAGATACTTTTAGGGAATCTGCAGATCAAATAGGATCCTAAAATGCCGCCTAAGGATGCGCTCATTAGTAAGCTTCCATAACCATATGCCATATCACTAATATATACTTCGGCAACTCTGGGCAGACCAACCATTGCGATACCATAAAACATATTCATTATACTCAATGGAAAGAACAGCACTATTATTTCAGTATGGTTTTTTATTTCCTGAATACCTGTTTTTAATTCCTCCACGTATTTAGGGATTGAGTATCTTTCTTTTTTATATCCGGAAAATTCGTCCCTGTGCATGCTCTCATAATCATAAGCTACGATTCTATGAAATCTGGCTGCCAGTAAAAAAAATATTATTATGAGTAAAACAATGACATCCTCTCTAAAAAAGCTAATCATAAAAGCTGAAATGGCATTAAAAGCAACATCCAGCACCTTCTCACTTGTATGGAACAGACTGTTTGTATGTAATAACTCACTATCACTGACCAGCAGCGGAATAAGCTTTTCTCCTGATGGATATATAACTGCAGATGCTATATATGTCAAGAGCAATACCATCAATAGCAATACTCCATGCTGATGAATGTTTAATTTGACGAAGAACAACAGGAGGATCAGGCACACTGTACATACAATCTGAAAACAGCTCATCCAGAATAAATTCTGTCTGGGTACTGTTGAATCAACCAGTGATCCTATAAATACTGTCAATGCATCCACGATTGCCAGTGCCGCAAAGGCGGCCGAAAGTAAGGCAGGCGACGAAAGTTCCTTACTCAGGCACCAGATTGCCAGCATATATAAAATGCTATCTCCAATATTAGTAAATATACGCCCCTGCAGCAAGTAACGCACGATCTTACGTTCTTTCATTCTCTTTGTTCCCACCTTTTTATTTTTTTGCAGATCAGGTTTTCTATTCTCGGATTATTGCAAATCAAAAATATTAATTTTTATAATCTTTATTTTACAACAGAAGCCAGATTTTACAAGTGTCTGACTCCATTTTTTTGTGCAACAGACCCTTTATTAATGTGTTCATTATTCTTGATTTCTTTTTGTAAATCAACATTTTTATATGTTTTTTCCAATTGACAAACCGATAATTTTTGCATATACTTATATCAAGGAATCAATTTATGATTTCTTTTCTGCCGGGACTGTATATCGGCATAATAAAAAGGTACAGGCGTGCATATTTCTCGCCACCCAGCAGGCGGCTGATAAATGGCTGGGGTTTAGAAGCCCTTTAAAAGGGCTTCTTTTATAGAGGTTACATATGAAAAATATAAAAAATGGTTATTTGTATTTTATCAAAGATGCTTTTTATGAAGATTATCCACACAATGATTTGAAGCCGAATAAATCAGTTGATGAAAATGATAATGTTCATAATAGACCGTGCTATTATGCTTTTCAAGAAAATGATATATTATGGATGGTGCCTGTATCCTCTCAAATTCAAAAGTATGAACGAATATATAATAGAAAGATAAAAAATGGGAAAGATTGTGATACGATTGTATTTGGTTATGTGAAAGGTAATAAGAATGCGTTTTTAATTCAAAATATGATTCCAGTGACAGAGAATTATGTGAATAATATTTATATAGACAAATCTACAGGTTTACCGGTAGAGCTGAATAAGAATTTAAAAAAGGAAATAAATGCAAAAGTAAGAAAGGTGTTGAGGTTGACACGAAATAATTTAGCTAAAATAGTGTTTACTCCTATATTGGAAATTGAGAAGAAATTAAGAGATGTTCTTTCTAAGAAAATTTAATTGTAGTGCTTTATGAGACATCTAAAAAACAAAGGTAACACTTTTTTGTATTAGGAGTGTTATCTATTTTTATGCTATTCTACATCTTCCGCCCTGCCACAAGTCAAATATCCATGCAATCATGGCTGCCTGGCTCATTACTTCGCAGGAATAAAGTATTTCTTGTACGAAAACCAATAAGACCGGACATAGCGGCATTGCCAGATATATCAGGCATATTGACCGTGGCACAGTTTGCCCTAACAAATAAGCGCTGAATAACAGTACATTATTCAGCGCTTATAAAAATAATTCCTGCTCTATTTCCGTTCTGAAAAAATTTTCATAAAAAATAATACTAAGACCATCAGTATAATTCCAATCAGCAGACAGAAAACTGGGTTTCTGACAAGTCCGGCAATTGCGTAGGTTACGAATGACACAGCCGCCACGGTAACTGCATATGGAAGCTGGGTCGAAACATGGTTTACATGATTACACTGTGCCCCTGCGGATGCCATAATGGTCGTATCCGAGATCGGGGAACAGTGGTCGCCGCATACCGCTCCTGCCATACATGCAGAGATGGACATAATCATCATGGTTTCGTCCTTTCCAGCAAATACTCCTACAACGATCGGGATCAAGATTCCAAAGGTTCCCCATGAGGTACCGGTTGCAAACGCAAGGAGGCATCCAACTACGAAAATAATTGCCGGAAGAAGTCTTACAAGCCCTTCTGAGGCAGATTTCATGACCATTTCCACATATTCAGCCGCTCCCAGGCTGTCTGTCATGGCTTTCAGCGTCCATGCCAGTGTCAGAATGAGAATGGCAGGAACCATTGCCTTGAAGCCGTCTGGAATACATGCCATGGAATCGCTGAACTTTAATACTCTTCTGATTCCGTAGAATACAATCGTTATAATAAATGCAAAGAAGCTTCCGAACATCAGGCCTACCGATGCATCACTGCCTGAAAATGCCTCAACAAAGCCTGCTCCGCTGAAGAATCCGCCTGTATAGATCATTCCGATTACACAGCAGATAATCAGCACAATAACCGGGAATACAAGATCAATCATACTTCCTCTGCTCTCTACAACATCCTCTTCTGCATTCGCATACGGTCTGTCCGGCGTTGTATACAGATCTCCTTTTATTGCATTGTCCTCATGAAGCTTCATAGGGCCGTATTCGATCTTCAGAAGAACACATACAATCATCATAACAATCGTAAGAAGCGCATAATAATTATACGGAATTGCACGGATAAAGATAGAGAATCCGTCCTCTCCCTCCACGAAGCCCGTAACTGCTGCTGCCCAGGAGGAAATCGGCGCTATAATACATACCGGAGCCGCCGTAGCATCAATCAGATAGGAAAGCTTTGCCCTGGATACATTGTGCTTGTCTGTAACCGGACGCATCACGCTTCCCACTGTCAGACAGTTAAAGTAATCGTCAATAAAGATCAGCACGCCCAGCGCGATTGTTGCAAGCTGAGCCCCTGCACGGGACTTAATATGCACACTTGCCCACCGTCCGAATGCCGCTGAGCCTCCCGCCTTATTCATCATACATACCATAATTCCCAGAATTACCAGGAATACCAGGATGCCTACATTATAGGCATCAGACAGTACTCCCACAATACCATCCTGAAATACATGGGTAACTGTTCTCTCAAACTGGAAGCCTGAATAAAACAGCCCTCCAATCAGAATTCCTACAAACAGGGAACTGTATACCTCCTTTGTAATCAGTGCCAGTACAATGGCAACTACCGGAGGGATCAGTCCCCAGAAGGTTGCGTACATATCAGGCACATACTCCGCCGCTTCATCTGCCGCAAAAGCGGTTATGGCGCTGCACATCAGAATGCATAAAAATGCAAGTGCACCCCATAATGTTCTCTTTCTGCTCTTCATCTTCTCATGTCCTTTCTTTTTCAATAAATAGTTTCTTAACAATAAAAATACCATGAACAATGCTCTCCCGGGCGCGCTCATGGCATAATCTGCAGCTTTATATTTACGAAATCATGATCATTCAACAAATATATCCGTCATACTACGATAGCGCTCCACTGATGTGACAGTCCGCAGCATATTCTGCATACGTCCCAGAGGTGATATATGGGGTACAGCACCTCTTCGGCGGCTTTCCCTTTTCCCGGGAACAGTCCCCCTGACCGTCGTTCCCGGCTACTCATGAAATCCGCGCCTCTATCAAGCTCTGGTTACTATTCACGGCCTGGGAGCCGCTCATATGAATAATAACCTTCTTTGTTCATATTGCTATAATGTGGCAGGCTAATTCCCTTATGCAACTGCCACATAGTACATTTTTACCACTAATATGGGGAAATGTCAATACTTAATGTATCAGCATTACTTAATTCCATCAAAAAGCTCCTTGATAACACTCTCATCTATGGCATAATCCCCTTTCTTTTCAGGATGTTCCCGGATATCGCATGCAAGCAGGGATCCGTCATCTATAATCGTCCACGCATAGACCTCATTTTCGTATAACGTATCTTCATATGTATAAGAAAGACTTACATACTTTATCGTCCTGTCTCCTGATTTTATTTCCTTTTTCTTATGATACTCAATATCACTGTAGCCATCTATTGTCTCATACGTCTCTTTTGCGCTCTCCTTGAATCCTGCATAGAACTCCTCATCCTCTTTTTCATAAAGCGTTTCCAGCGAATAGGAGGCACTGTACGACTGATCCCCGTCTTTGTAAAAAGTAATATTTGTATCTGTGGAGTACTGGTCCACTTCCATTCCTTCCCGGGCAGGAATCGCGATCTTCTTTTTATTTTCCCAGTCTGTCAGTATATAGTTTCCTTCACTGTCCTTCTGAAGCTCTGGTTCTTCCGCCACATTCTCTTCCAGATCTTCCTCTCCTGACACTTCCTCCTCTGGCACTTCCTCTTCCAGACCGCTCATAATACCTGTGGGATCCGACTGCGCCCCAAGTGCTTCTTCCGGCACCCGGATCTCCCCAACCGTATCAAATTCCTGAAAGGAAAGGAGAAAGCTTATATTCTTTAAAGAAACCTCATTTAATGCATTACCCGGTACCGGAATGACAAGCCCGGCTCCTTCGCCTCCGGTAAGTGTCATAGAAACGGATTCCGGAAGCATGGTTTCTTTGTAAATCTTGAAGATTACATTCATCTCCACATCCTTTAAATCAAACCCGTCTCCAGAATTCCCAAAAAGGCGCCCCAGAATCGCCCCGGCGCTTCCGAGGCCGCTTCCGCCTGCTGATGTCTTAATAACATATACCTCTCCGCCTTCCTCTTTCCTTGTATCCTTCTCTAGCTCCAGCCTGCTCCCGTTCTTTATATAGCTCTCCAGGTTCATAAGGGCGGCAATATTCTTTTCCTCATCCATTGCAGTACTTTTTGCCTTTGTCCACGTATCTGCAACATTCATATAGGTAACGAATCCGGATTCATCCTCCCCCGGCACATTGAACACTTCCATATTTACCTGCATATCCGTCAGACCAGTCTTTACACCGCCCTTCAGATGGCAGGCCCCTGTCTTTTTCACTGCCTCTATATCCATGTCCATATTCATATCAAGCCCCAGGGACATACCGCTTTCCTTCATGCCGATTCCCGCATCCAGAACCATTTTCCCGGAAAATGATTCTGCCTTATTCGTATTTTTTACTGCTTCCTTCATAATCTCCACTGCCGTAGGCTTTCCTTTACAGCCTGTAAATAAAAGCACGGCTGCCCCCGCTGCCAGAAATATCCTTGCAGCCTTGTATCCCACATTGCTCCTGTTTTTCATAATGTGTCCTCCTGTTTCCAACTACTTAGGCACTGTCACAAAATAACTAATACAGTTCCTTACTCACACGGTCTTCCTGTCCTGGTACAGGAACGGCCCCTGCAGCCATACAAGTATCTCTGTTTTTCTAATTATACAACAACAGACCTCTGTCTTACAATTATTTTAAAAATTAATATTTTGATTCGTCACTTTTTCCTCTTTTTCTGCATCTAATAAGTATAATAGCTATTATAGTGATCACAGTTCAGAAAACATGGAGACAGTACAAAATGATTAATTTGGTAAAACAGGCACAGCAGGGAGATGCCGGTGCATATGGCGAACTGATCCGTATCTGCCAGGATTCCCTCTACCGGGTTGCCAGAAGCAGGCTGTACAATGATGAGGATGCTGCGGACGCCATCCAGGAAACGCTTCTTACCGGCTTTGAAAAGCTTGAAGATTTAAAAGAACCAAAGTACTTTAAAACCTGGATGATCCGGATCCTGATCAACAAATGCAGCGACATACTGCGGAAAAGCCGCCCGGCAGAAAGTCTGGAGCAGATCCCCGAACCCGGTGCCGAAACTATGGAGGCAAACATTATGTTCAAGTCAATGATACAGAATCTTGGCGAGAAGAACCGTATTGTTATGGCATTATATTATGGCGACAGCTACAGCATCCGGGAAATCTCCCAGATTCTTGAGATCTCAGAGGACGCAGTAAAGCAACGTCTTGCAAGAGGACGGAAGGAGGTATTAAAATTCTTATGAAAACAGAGAACCACGGCAATGAACAGAAAATACGCGATATTTATAAAAATACGGCGGCACCAGATATAGTGAAAAAGCGGACAGAAGAAACATTAGAATTTCTAAAACAACAGAAAAGCACCAATATCACTGTAACTCATTTAAAAAGGAAAAAGAGAAAGCCCCTCACCTTCAAAAAAATTGCCGCAATTGCAGCAGCCGCAATTCTATGTATCAGCGGAACAGTACTGGCCGCTGAGCGGATCTACCAGCTGCATTTAAACAATGACAAGGAATATCAGAGAACCCTTCGTATTTCCACTGAAAAGGAGCTGCCAGAAGAGATCGAAGAGGTGACGATGGAGGCCAATTATATTCCGGAAGGCTTTACCTACAGTCCTGAAAAAGAATACTACGTAAACCAGAGCCGTGATGCCGGCTACTGGATAAGCGAGCCTGTACTGGCAGACAAAGCTGACCCCTTGTCCATGTCATTTGTAAGTGATGCGCAGCCCCTTACTGTAGACGGACGCGATGCTGTCTATATCCGCGTCAGATATTCTGCCGACAAAGACTGGGGAAACGGAAAACTATACGTGCTGTATGAGGAACTAAACCGGATACTCATGCTTGGCTCCTGGGGACGCGGTGAAAAAGACGAGCTTATAAAAATAGCCGAAAATATTGATCTGGCTCCCACCGGCAAGATGGTTGCCTCAAAAGATCTGACGCACTGGAGCGAAATAGTAAACAATCTCAGCAAAGAAGCTGATGAAAAAGGAAGCGATGCTCCTGCCGAAGATGACTATTACTATTATGAAGCAGACCAAGCTCAGATGGCGAATGTTCATCAAGTAGGCGACAAGTTCGACCTTAGCAGCCTCCTTGACGAAGCCCCTGAAGGCAGCAGCCTGGAAGCATGTATAACCAAAGTGCAGGTGGAAGATGACCTCTCGCTTATCACCAACAGAGATGCCATTATGGATGAAACTTATGAAAGTTGGAAAGACCTGACAGGACCGGACGGCAAACTCACATCAGACACCCTGAACTACATTAAAAATGGAAACGGAACAGACACCATGCCCGAAATAGTACGCACGGAAAAGCAGCCCGTAAAACTCCTGTATGCCGAAGCGGAATATACCAACACCGGCAACACGGCCCTTCATGATGTACACTACTTCATTAATGCCGTCCCAATCATCAAGGAAGGCGCTTCCTATAAGATCTTCGACCGCACAGACGAAACCTGCGACTACGTTGAAAATGAGCATACAGTATGCACCCCTGGCGTGTCCGACATGCCCTATAGCGATGTCCCAGGCAACAAGAATCCCAAAAATTATATTACAGAAATCAAACCTGGGGAAACCGTAACTGTACGCCTTGCGTGGCTGGTCAATGAAGACGAGCTGGACAAGATGTACCTGAGCATGAATGGAGACAGCGAATTTACGGATCAGGACCTGGAAATCGGGCTCGTAGAGTTGGGGACGGGGCATTTTTAAAAATGCCCCGTCCCAGATTCATTTTACCCTGTCCCCAACTCGCCTGCGGCTTTTATCTTTACGCGGTTTGTGTTCCCCGGATAGTATGCCAGGGGCACGTCTTCGACCTCGATGATTTCGATCGTCCCTGGTACTGCGCCTGCGGCCGCTGCCAGTTCTTTTGCTTCGTCTTTTGCCCGGGCGAGTGCTTCGTCTCTTGGCATCTCGTCATAATTAATCAGTTTTTCCAGTGTCCCGCTTACTTTGGAGATAGCGGAGCCGATTGCATTTGCGCATCCGAAATGTTCCGGCTTTTTCACGGCGGATGCTCCCTTGATCTTTTCGGGGAGGATAATGGAGCCGCCGCCTACCAGAACCACCTGGCAGTCCGCACCTGTAACCTTCATGGTATCAATGCCTTCTTCGATTTTATCTCGTATCACCTCCATTGCTTTTTCTGCAAATGGGAGGGGAATCTGCTCCACCCTTGCGGCATCTCCGAGCTCTGCCAGTTTTAATCTTACTGCGATGTCTGTTGCAGTCATGACCGGGCCGCCGAATACCATTGCTTTTTCTGTGATCTCATAGCCTACGCTGTCCGGGCCTACGGTAATCCTGCCATCTTCATGCTCTCTTACTATGGATCCTCCTCCCAGGCCTATGGATATAATATCCGGCATGCGGAAATTGGTACGCACGCCGCCGATGGTCACTGCCACACTGGATTCCCGCGGAAAGCTGTTCTGTATCACACCGAAATCTGTGGTGGTTCCACCTACATCCACCACGATTGCATCCTTTAGTCCGCTCAGATAACTGGCTCCGCGGATGGAATTGGTGGGGCCGCAGGCGACCGTGAGAATGGGATACTTCCTTGCATGTTCCATGGTCATGAGCGTACCGTCATTCTGCGACAGGTAGATGTCTGCATTTACAATCCCTTCCTTAGCAAGGCTTCTGGCAAACCCTTCTGTAAACTGCTGCGCCACCTTCCAGAGGGCGGCATTTAAAATGGTGGCATTTTCTCTTTCAATAAGTCCCATGGAACCGATCTCACTGGAAATGGATATATGGACATCCTCACCCATAATCTCACGGCACAGCGCTGCCGCCTCCAGCTCGTGCTCGCTGCGCACTGTGGAAAATACGCAGGAAATAGCGATGGATTTCACACCCTGTTCCTTCATCTCCCTGAAAAACCGTGCGGCAGCCTCCCGGTCAAAGGGTGCAAGCTCCTTCCCGTCGTATTCAAAGCCGCCTCCCACTATGGCTGTGCCTGCGGCTATGCTGCTGACTTCTTCCGCCCAGTCCACCATAGGAGGAATCCCCAGGGTTGCCGGTGCTCCAATGCGCAGAATCCCGATGGGCGCAAGATTTTTACGTTCCACAATTGCATTGGTGCACTGGGTGGTGCCAAGCATGGCCTGTCCAATTTCCTCCCGGTTTATTCCGGACACTGCAAGAACTTCCCTCAGCGCTCCCAGAATTCCATCGTAAATGTCTCCTGAGGTCGGATACTTGATGTCCGCTGCGACATGAAGGTTCTCGTCAATCAGAACCGCGTCTGTGTTCGTTCCTCCAACGTCAATTCCCAGCTTATACATGATAAATTCCTCCTTTACACCGCTCTTCCAAAGGGATATAGTCAGTATCACAGCCAAAATACCTCGGTCCCACAAGCTCGATTCCCTCTTTGGAGCGCCATTTTTCAAAACATTTCAGTCCCACTGCCAGTACCCGCTTTCCGTATTTTAGTGCATCTGTCGTAACCGGCACAAATGTCTCTGTATCCACAAGGCAGATTAAGTCCGGGGTTGTGGCTACGATCTCGCCCTCCACATAGGCAGCCAGGTTCTCATTCTGAAATTCCACACAGGCATTCTTCCCCCTGCACTCTCCGATTCCTTCTAACAGCACCTTGCCAAAATTGAAACCGTCCCTCGTCTCTCTCAATACATCGGCGATCTTGCCTTTAAAGAGCCTGTACCCTTCTGCCGCTTCCAGGAACTGCTCCTCCGGGGACTGTTCTGTGCTGTTTTTTACGGTCCGTATTGCCTCTCCCAGCCTCTGGCTCCTTGTCACAATGTCACGGACCGCGTATTCTTTAAGCTGCGCTCCTGTCATGGGATAAAGGGACACAGACACCGCACCGCCGCAGCTCATAGTAACTGCCCTCGCCAGTTCCTCTGTCCATTTATTTGTAATGGTCTCAAAAATGACACTGTTTCCCTTCTCGTCTGTCAGCGCCATAGGGGATGCGCTCATGCCTCCCATGGTAAATGTCACCATCTGAAGCTCTGGAAATGCCCTCCCCATGCCGTCTGCGTCCACAAGAGGAAGTCCCAGCCTTGCACTGGCCGCAATCGGAAGCATGGAATTCACGCCTCCTGCTTCTATGGGCATAAATGCATAGATTTCCTTTCCAAAGAACTGGGAAACCATCTTGAAAAGTGTCTGATACTCTTTTCCGCCAATTCCCTTCTCCGCAAGAACGGTCGGCGCACCCATCATTGCAACCGGTACAACCAGCGCATCATCCGGAACCTCATCAGGGCTTAAAAGTGTAACCTCTCCGCACTCCTTTACCGCCCCCAGCGCTACCAGCTTCCCCACATACGGGTCTCCTCCTCCGCCTGCTCCGAGAAAGGCCGCTCCGAGAGCAATGTCTTCGATTTCCTGAACTCCTAATTTTCTCACCTTATGTTTCTCCTTTCCTCATCTGATTCCCTTCATCCGGTCTGTTCATGATCTTCCTATACCCTGGAACCGGATTACAGTTATACTCACGGCCGATGAAATCTGTCGTAAGTACCGCGCCAGCCGCAGCCGCAAAGCGGCATGTTTCCTTATGCGGCTGCACGAATCCCGTTATACATGCGGCAGATTCATCCGACGCGCAGTATATTTCTTAGTATACGGTCCCAAAGAACAGACCGGCATCGTTTCACAGGCAGAAAAAAAGCAGGAAAGCATTGTCCAAATGGACAATGCTTTCCTGCTGCAGATGTGACAGATGCCACAGATACAGCGATCGGCCTTCAAAGGAACAGCCACAGAATAAACTGCTCCCATACTCAAAGCCTGCACTAACACAAGAGCCTTCTGACAACAACCGCACGGTACAGCGCAATCCCCTCCGGCATCTTGTCCGGACGGTATCCAAGAAGCTCCGTAAGCCTGTGTATTCTGTACTTGATTGTATTTCTGTGCAGATACATCCGCTCCGCCGTTTTCGTAACACTTAAATCCCCCTCCAGCAGATAGAGGCTCAATGTATCAAGAAGACTAACGGCTTCCCGGTCTGCCCTGATGCAGTCCAACACTCCAAGGGCCCGCTGAACCTCCTCTTCTCCTCTCTCAGCCAGTTCACGGCATTCCTTCACAAACTGAAGCTCTCCAGTCTGAAAATAACGCTTCCCCGGAAATACCCTTCCGCTGTCTGCAAGATAATCCCGGTGGCACAGATATGCCTTTCTCACATCACCCGTACTGCCAAGCCCATTACACCGCGTCAGAGTTATGGCTTCCCCCGCCATACTGACCTGTCCCAGAATCCCTGTAATCTGCTCCTCTGCCTCCTTCTGCGAATATGGGTTGCTTAAGAACAGCAGCAGCTTTCCCTCATAGATATCTGCCACCACCGTATCCGCACAGCTCTCTGCAAAAGTACGAAGAGACCCCATTTCCTTTTTTAGATACTGCACCGCGCTCTCTCTTTCCCCACATACAATCCACATTTCATGAATTGCCTCTACATCAATCCGGAAGATCTCCGCAAGCCTGCGCATTTTCATCGGCTCATCCTGGATAATCGCATGAACCAGCTCATGAACCGCAACCTCACTGTGCTGCTGCCCCCATATATTTACCCCGAGACGCACAACATCCGTAATCTGTTCCACAACCCTGCGCGGAAAATACCCCTCTGGCAGGCCCTGGTAAACCAGAAAGAGTTCCACTGTCTCCCAGTGTCCAGGATGCAGCGTAACCCGTCCCATATAGCTGTCATCAAGAAATGGACACCTCTGAAATTCCTGATCCCCGGGAAATGTCCTGCATTCCTTCATTCCATTTTTCAGCACATTCTCCAGGCTTCTCGGCCATGCCACAAGATTCAGGATCCTCATGGAAGAATCACACAGAACAAGGGAAACCTTCATCCGGTCACTCACCATCTGCAGCACCGTATTCACAGAGCGAAGCTGCGGCGGCAGCACAGACACCCTCTCAAGTATCTCTGACACAATCGATTCATTTCCGGCATGATCCCTGGAAATACAGTCCATCACATCACAGATCACCTCGCTGTAACGCAGGTTCTTCTCCCCCTTCGGCATACAGATCAGCACAAAATCCAGTTCATCCGCCAGATCAATCAGTCTCTGATCCACATCAGGAAGATAGACACCCACATAAAAAAGGATCAGACCAGCCTCTCCGCCCTCTGCCATCCTGCGGATATTGGCACACTGGCACTCCACATCATCCAGAATATTCATAAAACCAGTAATGACAATCTCACTGCCAAAAAACTCCCCCTGGGGGAACAGCCCATCCACCAGTATATCCGGATTCGTGGACTCCAGTACGGATATAGAGGAAACGATCTTTGCAAGCCCCTTCCTGCCGCCCAGCACCTCGGCACGGCGAAGAGACGGAAGCTTTAGCAGATCACCTACTGTTACACTCATTGAATTCCATCCTCCAATCTATATTGGGGACGGGGCATTTTTAAAAATGCCCCGTCCCCAATTAAAACTTATTTCCACTTCAGAGTATAATATCCTGATGATTTAGTTGTACCTCTGGATATTTTAATCCAGTAGGTTCCTGCTGACCATTTTCCTCTTGATGGTATTATGTTGTTAAAGTTATTGCTTACTGTTCTTGTGCCTATCTTTCTGGTTCTGCTTCCGATTTTCTCATATACGGTAACATTAATCTTATCATTGGTACCGCCTTTCATATAAATCTTCACTGACTTTTTACCAGTCAGGTTAAATTTATACCAGTCTGCCTGTTTGCCTTCTTTTTTACCTGCCTCAATCCAGCCTTTTATATTTTTATTTTTCTTGATTGTTACAGCCTTTTTCTGTGATTTTCCAGCCTTGCTTTCTTTTACTTTTCCATTGTTGAGTGTAAATGTATAATAACCTGCTGACGATGACCATGGATTCTTCAGCTTAATCCAGTAGGTTTTTCCCTTCTTTACACCATATGTCGGTTCTTCACTGGCAAGAGTTTCTCCTGATAAGGCCTTTTTAGACTTATCACACAGTGTAATCTTTACCATCTTTGAACTTGTATCAGTGCTGGTTTTCAAATATCCGGTCTGTGTTGCTTTATACTTGACGTAATTAACTGTGCCTCCGTCTTTCTGGCCGATGACAAGTCTTTCCTTATTCTTAATTACACGATCCTGTCCGCTGTAAGCGCAGGCAATCAGTGCAACTGCATAATACTTGTTGTCTTTAATAGTGGTAGACGGCTTTACACCAATATAATAAGTGCCATCACTTGGGATGTTGCAAATAATGCTTCTAGTATCTTTCCTCGCCGCATAGCCATAGGAACCTATATGATTATTCATCTGTGCATCAGTATAAACGCCAAATTCAACGCTACATCCGCTTCCCTCGTAATTAGAAACCGCCAGCTCAATTGTTCCTTTTGGCAGACTTACACCTTTACAAAAAGACTCAAAGCTGTCATTAAGATCACGAATAATTGAACATATCACCATCTGTTCCGGATTTTTATCAAAATTCTCAAGCTGTTTATATGTGCTTACATGATTTACTACGATATCATTCTGCTTTACTACTGCCGCTCCTCCTGCCAGAAGTTCGCGGACGCCTTCTGTATCCAGTACTTCTTCTGCCTCTGAAGCTGACTCCAACTGGCTCTCTTCTTTTTGTGCCAGTATCTCTTCTGCATTCTCCTGCTGAGCCGCATCTGTCTCTTCCCCGGTGTCTTCTTCCTGTATTCCTTCTTCTGTCACTTCTGCGTCTGCCGCTGGTTCTGCTTCCACTGGTTCCGCCTCAGCTGGTTCTGCTTCTATGCCTGTCTCAGCTGCCTGCACTGCTTCCTGTGCTTCCGGCTCATTAAATTCCTCAGCCCGTACAACACTACCTGCTGATACAACAAGCACAGAAGCCATCAGAATTGATAAGATTCTGCTCATTCTTTTTCTCATAATTCTGCTCTCCTTTATAAATCATTTATTGTGGTTGCCACTGTGAATATTATAGCAAGTTCACAGTAATTTTACAATTACATTTTCACATATAAGCAATATTATTCACGGGTCAGGAATGCGCATAAACTGCGAAATCTTAAATAATTCTTAATCCTGGCATCTCTATTGCAAGGAGCATTAACATATGCTATCCTATTCACATCTTATTAATCTTTTAGCATAGAAATCTAAGCTTTTTAAGCGTCACGAATTCGGATGCTTCAAATCGAAGAAAAGACACCGATAACAGTGAGCCATCGAGAAAAATATCAATATGATACAGGAATTGAGCCAGGACATTTAGAAAGAATCTGTTATATAGCACTTGATAATTTTCTAAATATAATGGATAATAAAAGAAAAGGGGAGCAAATCAGTGAACTGGAGGCATGGCTGTACTTTATCGGATCAGACAAGACGGAGCATATATATAAAGTGATCGATAGCTATCCCTGGTTTGCGGAACTGTATAAGGAAATCAGTGAATTCAGATATCACCCGGAGGAGGCGATAAAGATGTTTTCAGATGCATTGAGAATTATGGACCGGAATACAGTCTGGTACATGATAGATGAAGAAAAGCAGGCGAGGGAGAAAGAGGAAATGAGAGCCGGGGCGGCAGAACTGGAGAGGGACAAAGAAAAACAAAGAGCAGAGACAGCAGAACAAAAGTTGTCAAAGCAACAAAAGGAACTGAGCAAAAAAGAGGCGGAACTGGACAAAAAAGAACTGGAAATCGAAAAGCTATATGATATAATTAACAGGCTTCAGAACAAGTAAAGGGCTTGTGGACACCGCCCATCTTTTATTGCTGCGTGGCAAATGCATAACCGCAAAAAGTAACAAATAAGGTATAATACCTGTAATAAATTTCCAGGGATTATACCTTTTATTATTTCTCTATTCTATTTTGATGCCTGTGCCTGCATCACCGGCATATCCATTCTCTTGAACACCTGAATCAGCACCTTGCCAAGAGCCAGTACCAGAATTGCTGCTGCCAGCGCTTCCGGAATTCCCGAAGCTGTCACGGTTCCCATAATGAGACCCCAGACTGCCGATACTCCTACGTCTCTGGCATCTGCATACTGCTGCGCGAACAATACATAAATGCTTCCCATCACTGCGACCGTATTCACCATGGAGCCTGCGAATCCTACAACCGGAAGAGCAAGCAGATGATTCACCCTGCATTTGCTAAGCAGAATCCAGAGCCATCCGGCTGCTATTCCAATCAGCATCCTGCAGCCAACGGATACCCAGACTGCCTTCACTGCCCCTGTAAGTCCTGTCGTACTCATAAATGGTGAAAATGCGAAGGACAAAAGGGTCGGCGCTATGGTATTGCTGATCAGAGAACAGATGCCAAATACCGCTCCGAGGATCGCTCCCGCCGAAGGACCTAACAGAATCGCCCCGATGATTACCGGAATGTGTACAGTTGTCGCCTTAATAATCGGCAGCTGGATCATCCCAAGCGGCGTATTCGCCAGTACGATGACAATCGCTGCCATAAGTGCAACACTGACCATCCATCTTGTGTCGTGTCTTACTTCTTTCATTATTCAATTCCTCCTTGTTATCATTCCCGCTTAAGCGGGATACAATACAATTAGGTCAGGGTTCACCCGGATTAGTCCAAAGCGAACCTTAACACTGCAACGGGATATATTATATCAAATTATAATATATCTTGCAAGTCAAAATAAAACAAGGTATGATAAAATGTAACAGTTGTTACTGTTCACGGGTCAGGAATGCGCATAAACTGCGCATTCCGTAAGAACATGATTCAGGAGAGCTAAACATGATGGAGGATATATTATGATTTTGGAAAAGAAAACTGTACTTCTCGGAGTCACCGGCGGAATTGCGGCATATAAGAGTGCTTCTCTTGCAAGCCTCCTTGTAAAATCCGGTGCTGCTGTCCATGTTATTATGACTGAGAATGCGAAAAATTTTATCAATCCTGTCACCTTTGAGACACTGACTGGCAACCGGTGCATCACAGACACCTTTGACCGCAATTTTGAATTCCAGGTAGAGCATGTGGCTCTCGCAAAGAAAGCGGATCTGATCCTCATTGCCCCGGCAACGGCTAATGTAATTGCAAAGCTTGCCCACGGAATTGCAGACGATATGCTGACCACCACGGTTCTTGCAAGCCGTGCCCCGAAGCTGATTGCTCCTGCTATGAATACAGGCATGTATGAGAATCCGGTCACCCAGGATAATCTTCATCTTCTTACAAAATACGGCATGGAAGTCATTGCCCCCTCCTGCGGCAGACTGGCCTGCGGAGACACTGGTGCCGGAAAGATGCCTGAACCTGAAACATTGTATGAACATGTACTGCACCATATCGCTTTTCCCAAGGATATGAAAGGAATGCGCGTTCTTGTAACGGCAGGCCCCACCCAGGAAGCTATTGATCCTGTACGTTATATTACGAATCATTCTTCCGGAAAAATGGGATACAGCATTGCAAAGATCTGCATGCTCCGCGGCGCGGATGTGACGCTTGTAACAGGAAGAACCTCCCTCACACCGCCCATGTTCACAGACATTGTACCTGTTCTGTCGGCAAAAGAAATGTATGACGCAGTAACTTCAAGAAGCAATGACATGGATCTGATCATCAAGGCAGCTGCAGTTGCAGATTACCGTCCGGCTGCTGTCTCCAGCGAAAAGATGAAAAAATCAGATGCCTCCCTGTCCATCGCCCTGGAACAGACAGACGATATACTCCAATACCTGGGAGAGCACAAAAAAGAAGGACAATTCTTATGCGGATTTTCTATGGAGACAGAAAACATGCTGGAAAATTCCCGCAGAAAACTTATAAAGAAGAATCTGGATATGATCGCAGCAAATAACCTGAGACAGCAGGGCGCTGGCTTTGAAACTGATACAAATATTCTGACTCTGATTACTCCGGATTCTGTGACGGAACTGCCCCTTATGAGTAAAGACGAGGCCGCGTCAGCGCTCATTGACCATATATTAAAAAATCAAACTAGTACAGCGTTGCATAATTAACGGTGAATAATGTGCCTGATATTTTTGTCAGGACAAGACGGAGGAATGAGGCGATGCGGTGGCATCGTTGATTGACGGCAACGCTGTACCGGCAGAAATAGCTGGTGCAGAATTCACCGTTAATTACGCAAGGCTATACTACCGCACCAGCACACTCATATATTTATACAGCCATACATCGAACTCCAGGCGCTGCCAGCACACCCCTGGCACACTCTCTTTTACATAAGCTGCATCGCCTGATTCACTGTCTTCACCCCGATAATCTCCATTCCCTCCGTCTTTCCTACTGTCTTCACAGACACAGCCGGCATAATACAGGTCTTAAAGCCCAGCTTCTTCGCCTCAGCCACGCGCTGCTCCGGCATCGTAACCGCCCGCACCTCGCCGCTCAGCCCCACCTCGCCGAAGACGATCGTATCCCCGGCAACCGGACGGTTCTTGTAGCTTGACACAATCGACATAACAACCCCCAGGTCTGTGGCCGGTTCATTCATCCTGATTCCTCCTGCAATGTTCACATAGGCATCATAGTTGGAGAGGGGCAGTCCCAGCCGTTTTTCCAGCACTGCCATGAGAAGATTCACCCTGTTATAATCAAGTCCGGCTGCTGTCCGCCTGGGCATTCCGAAGTTGCTGCGGCACACCAGCGCCTGTATCTCAAGGAGCATGGGACGCGTCCCTTCAATGGAGCATGCCACGACAGAGCCGGATGCACACTCCGGTCTTCCGTTCAGCATGAATTCCGAAGGATTCTCGACCTCCACAAGCCCTTTATCCCGCATCTCAAACACTCCGATCTCATTGGTAGAGCCAAAGCGGTTCTTTACACTTCTGAGAATCCGGTAAGAGGCATGTCTGTCCCCTTCAAAATACAGCACAGTATCCACCATATGCTCCAGTACCCGCGGACCCGCCACCGTGCCTTCCTTTGTCACATGGCCCACAAGAAAGATCGTGATACCAAGCCCTTTCGCAAGCTGCATAAAAATGTTGGTAGACTCCCGCACCTGGGATACGCTACCAGGCGCAGAGGCTACCGCATCGTCATACATCGTCTGAATGGAATCAATCACTGCCATATCCGGCTTCTGCTCTTCGATGACGCCCCGAATCAGATCCAGGTTGGTTTCACACAGAAGAAACAGGGTGTCGGAAAACTTTCCCATCCGGTTTGCCCGCATTTTAATCTGTTTTTGCGATTCCTCCCCTGATATATACAGAATCTTCCTGTTACTGTCCGAAAGCTTCCTGCACACCTGCAGAAGCAGTGTAGATTTCCCGATGCCAGGATCCCCTCCTACCAGCACAAGAGAGCCCGGTACGATTCCGCCTCCAAGCACCCGGTCAAGTTCCCCGATCTCTGTCAGTATTCTCTCATCCTCATCTGCAGACACACTTTGTAAGGTCACAGCCTTTGCCTCTCTCCTTGTCTTCACGGTTCCTGCACCGGACTTTACAGCCCCTGTCCTCTCTTCCACAAATGTATTCCATTCCTTACACATCGGGCACTGCCCGAGCCACTTGCTTTCCTCATGTCCGCAGTTCTGACAAAAATAAATACTTTTCTTTGCCTTAGCCATAACCCTTCTCCTATTAATTCTGTCATTCCAAAAATAATTCCACCTGTACGGCTGGAGGCTCTAAAGAGCTTCCGGCCTACTCACTCATTCACAAAAAGTGTGCGCAAATGCGCACACTTTTCGCCTGTTTAATTTTTCACTTCTTTAATTCTTCTCAACCTTAATCTCTACACTTTTATCTGGTGCAAGCTCGGCACTCATACTTAATTTCCCGCTTAAGTTAGTCTTCATATTTCCGGCATTCACACCGTCCATATAGACGACATATTCACTGTCAGCCTCCAGCTCCAGCGTAACCTGCGCATCCTTCATCCCTGATACGGTGAAGCTGATCTCGCTCGCTGATGCCTTAAAGTTCTCCACTGCAGTTCCCGGTACGGACTCGTATACAAACATGCCGTTCCTTTCCACCTTTGTAATCTCGGCAAATGTCTTTACCTTATAGATGTCTCCCTGAAATTCAAATCCCTCGAGCTTAGTCTTACTCGCCAGTGTGTAGTCTCCGAAGCTTAATGAACCGTCTACTTCTGCTCTTAAAAGTTCTTTTACCGCTGCCACTTTTTGTCTCCTCCTAAGTTCTTGATACGTTACTATTCACGGCCCGGGAGACCGCTCATAGCAACCTTGATACCCCTATTATATATGAAATCACGACTAATTTGTAGTCTTCATTGTAAATTTTATTTCTTTTTTCGATAGCCCTGCCACAACCTCGCTCTCTCTTGTCACATCCCCGGAAAGCAGTGCCTCTGCAAGCTTATCCTCCAGCTGGCTCTGTACGGCGCGGCGCAAAGGCCTTGCCCCGTATTTTTTATCCGTACCAGTCTCCACGATATGCTTCTTCACAGAATCACGGATGGTAAGCGTAATGTCAAGCTGCTCCTTCGCCCGCCTGACCACATCCTTGCACATCAGGCTCACAATCCGCTTCATCTCCTCCTCCCCAAGTGGATGGAAGACGATGATCTCATCAATCCTGTTCAGGAATTCCGGACGAAAGACCAGCTTAATCTCATTCAGTACATTGGACTTCATGCGCTTGTAATCTCCAGCCTTATCCTCCTTTACATTAAAGCCAAGCTTCTTTGGGTCAATAATCGACTGTGCCCCTGCATTGGACGTCATAATGATCACCGTGTTGCGGAAATCCACCTTCCGCCCCTGGGAATCTGTAATGTGCCCGTCATCCAGAACCTGCAGCAGGATATTAAATACATCCGGATGCGCCTTCTCAATCTCATCAAACAGAATCACAGAATACGGATGACGCCTTACCTGCTCACTGAGCTGTCCGCCGTCATCATGTCCGATATATCCCGGAGGCGACCCGATCATCTTCGCCACACTGTGCTTCTCCATATACTCTGACATGTCAACACGGATCATGGAATCTTCATTTCCAAACAGAGTCTCGGACAGCGCTTTCGACAGCTCCGTCTTCCCAACGCCTGTAGGCCCCAGGAATAAGAAGGAACCAATCGGACGCCCCGGATCTTTGAGCCCGACACGGCCTCTTCTGACTGCCTTTGCCACTGCCGTTACAGCCTCCTCCTGTCCGATGACACGCTTATGAAGCGTCTGCTCCAGCTTCTTAAGCCGCGCTCCTTCTGATTCCTGAAGTCTTCTCACCGGCACCTTTGTCCATTCAGACACCACATCTGCAATGTCATCCTCCGTAACGCACATCTGTCTCTTTGCATTCTTCGACTGAAAGTTCTTCCTTGTACGCTCCAGCTTCTTCTCTGCCGCATTCTTTTCCTTATGGAGCATGGATGCCTCCGCCATATCTCCCCTGACGATAGCCTCTTCCATCTCCCTGCCAAGAGTCTGGATCATCTCTTCCAGCTCATAGATCCGCTCCGGGACCTTAAAGCCCCTGAGCGCAACCTTGGAGCATGCCTCATCCAGTACGTCAATCGCCTTATCCGGCAGAAACCGGTCACTGATATAGCGGTCAGACAGCTGCACCGCCGCTTCCAGCGCCTCCTCATCTATTGACACATGGTGGTGCTCCTCGTATCTGCTCTTCAATCCTCCCAGAATATTCAGGCAGTGGCTTTCATCCGGCTCTTCTACAGTAACCGGCTGAAACCTTCTTTCCAGAGCAGCATCTTTTTCAATGTATTTCCTGTATTCCACAATTGTCGTGGCGCCAATCAGCTGAAACTCTCCCCTTGCAAGAGCAGGCTTCAGTATATTGGATGCATCCATGGCGCCTTCAGCGCCTCCGGCGCCGATAATCGTGTGCACCTCGTCAAGAAATAAAATCACATTTCCGGCAGCCTTCACCTCCTGGATCAGGCGTTTCATACGCTCTTCGAACTCGCCTCTGTACTTGGAGCCTGCAATCATGCCGGCAAGATCCATGGTAAGAATCCTCTTATCCTTCATGCTGTCCGGCACCACTCCCGTGGCAATCTGGGCTGCCAGTCCTTCAACCACTGCTGTCTTGCCCACACCCGGCTCCCCTACGAGACACGGATTATTCTTCGTACGTCTGCTTAAAATCTGCATCAGTCTGTGAATCTCTGCCTCTCTGCCGATAACCGGGTCAAGCTTTCCATCTTCTGCTTCAAGAGTCAGATCCGTTCCATACTGCCTGAGGACGCCTTCCTTTCCTTTATAGCCTTCCTGCATGGCATCCCCCTGGTATTCCTTTACATCCACCCCGGTAACATTCAGAATCTCCTGGAAGATCTTCTGAATATTAATATTCAGTGTAATGAGGATCCGGGTAGCCACACAGTCCACCTCTTTCAGCATGGCAAGAAGCATGTGCTCGGTTCCAATCTCATCTGAACCGAGACGCAGCGCCTCATTCACACTCTCGTCCAGTATATAACCCAGGCGGGGGCTGAACTCAGGACTTTCCTTGAAGGTCACATCTCCTACCGGAGAGATCAGCTCATCCACAACCTTATAGATATTTTCCTCTTCCAGTCCATTTGCGGCGAGAACCTGGCCCGCAACGCCTGTATAAACCTTTCTGAGCCCCAGAAGCAGATGCTCTGTCCCCACATAAGGGTGGTGAAGCTCCTTTGCGGCTGCCTTTGCAATCCGCAGCACCTCATTTGCCTGTTCCGTATAATTCATGTTGTCAGTTCCTTTCTGTTCTATAATCATGTTATGATACAAGCTCCAGGGAGGCATGCTTTTTCATGCAGACATGAAACGCATGGCCTTTTGACGCTTGTATCATATTATAACGTATACTCATCATATATACTGTCTACCAGCTCATGCACCTCTTCCCGGCTAATATTCTTACAGCACCCCTTTGCCAGTGCGATACGAAGCTCCTGCTTCATCTCCTCGTGAGCCTGTATCTTGTCAATATCAATCGCGATTACGGCTCCCTTCCTCCTGTCAAGCTGTATGAAGCCCTGCTGCTTCAGGACGGAATATGCCTTATTTACCGTATGCATATTGATACCGATTGTATCTGCCAGCTGACGCACAGAAGGGAGAGTGTCCCCCTCCCGGAGTACTTCTGTTGCAATTCCCATAATAATCTGATGCTGAAGCTGGACATAGATCGCCTCACTGCTGTTAAAATCTATCTCAATAACCATATATACTGTCACCTCTTTTGTTATACGAAAAATATAACACAAAAAGCCCGGAGATACAAGCTATAAATGTCGCATCTTCTTATGTAAAAATTTCTACATAATTTTCATCACATTTTCACGGTTTTTGTATATGAAATTGTACTGTATGATGTTAATAATTAGTAACTATTCAGCAAACCTGCACATTTTATAAACCAGTTTTTATCTATTTTGCAGAAAATGCTGAATCGTTACAAATAATACTCAATTTATGATCAAAGGAGGAAACAAAATGCGTAAAAAGCTACTTGCAATGCTTCTGACCTGTGCGATGCTGTCCGGCATCTCATGGACTGGAAGCGCCACTGCATCTGCGGCAGAAGAGGGAGGTGACAGCACTGCACCTCAATATGAAAAAACGGATATTGAGACGCTGTCGTATAACGTTACGGTGTCGGGTCTGAAAGAGAACGACACAAAACTAAAGGTGCAGACAGCCAGCTGGAACAGCCCGGAGCAGGTGTTTGAGAAAAAGGAAGGTACTTATGACCTGACATTTTCTTTTGATTCGCCGGCGGCGGGAATGAAAAACATGGGATACGTTTATGACACGGTCTCAACAGGGGAAGCCGGGAATCAGTCTGAAATTCTGGATACAGCAGAGGCACGGATTACAGTAAACCACATTATGGTAAACGGTGACTACAAGGTCGAAGTCGGCGCTGATCTTAAACCGGAACAAAAAGACCTGAAAAATATCTGGGCAGGGTTAAAGGACGGCGACAAGGTATATGAAGGCGAAAAAGCTTACTTTGCATACAGCACAGAGGAAGATGGCATCATATACTTTTACACACCAGTATCCGGCCCAAAACCGGATGAGCCGGAAATCCCGGCTGAGATGAGTTCGGACAGATCCATGGAGTATGTAAAAGCTATGGGAAACGGCTGGAATCTCGGAAATTCCCTGGAGTGCCCGAATGATTCAGGAGCAGAGCCGGACAAAGGAGAAGAGGAATGGGGCAACCCCGCAGTAACAAAAGAACTCATCCAGGCAGCGAAGGCCAAAGAATTTGATAATATCAGAATCCCCCTTACCATTAATCACAGATATACGGTAAATGAGAATGCAAAAGACGGAGAATACAAGTATATCATTAAAAAGGAATACCTCGACAGGGCAAAGGAAGTAATCGGCTGGGCTCTTTCCGAGGATCTCTATGTACTGACCAACCTCCATCATGATTCCTGGACATGGCTGAAATACTGGGATGGAGTGGAAACCTCTGAGGAGTATAGAAAATATAAAGATTTCTGGGGACAGCTTGCAGAAGCCTTCAAGGATGAATCAGATAAGCTGTGCTTTGAGACAATCAATGAGTATGATCCGGTTTATCCGGAAGGAAATGAGAATATTGCCCGGGAAAAGGTGACAAAGATTAACCAGGCAGCTTATGATGTTATCCGGGCATCAGGCGGAAATAACGGAACCCGTATGATTGTAATGCCCACCTTTGTTCACAATCATGAAGAAAAAAACAGCTCTGTATTAAGCAGATTTATTCTGAGTCTCAATGACCCCAATCTCATTGCTACGGTTCATTATTACAGCGAATGGGTCTATGCGTCCAATATTGGAAAAACAGGATTTGATGAAGTCCTGTACGGAGACAGGGATACCTATACCCCGAGGAAATCCATTGACAGCTTTATGGAGGTGCTAAACAAACAATTTCTCAGCAAAAAAATCGGAGTTATCGTCAGCGAGTATGGGGTGCTCGGTTATGATACCGGAGAAAGCTGCATGCAGCTTGGCGAAGAGATGAAGTATTATGACTATATGAACGAGACGGCCCGCCAGAATAACGTATGCCTCCAGTTCTGGGATAATGGTTCTGCCATCAGCCGGAAGACATATGAGTGGAAGAATGCGCGGATCGGAGCAGCTCTTGAGAAGACGATGGAGAATCGCATTTCCTACGCAGCAATTCTGGATACGATGTATTTTGATAAAGAGGTGGAAAATGCTGTAGAGATTCCGCTTACCCTGAACGGAAATAAATTCAAGTCAGTTGAAGGGCTGACAGATCAGGAATACACGTATAAAGAAGAAGCAGGCACGATCAAGGGAGACCACTGGGAAGGACAAAGCGGCGCTGACCTCACGGTAGACGGAAAGATCATCCTCTCGAAAGATTATGTAAATGGCCTTATAAAGGATGCCCGGACAAAGGGCATATACGGAACAATAAAGGATCTGGAAATCACCTTTGACAATGGCTATGTATGGCATGAGTATCTGGTGTACCACGGAACTCCATCTTACAAGAGTGCAGAAGGAACAAAGGCACGGATTGATATCCCGTTCGATGCAAAAGGCAGCCAGGTAAGACGTATTACCGCTTATCAGGGAACCGGGGAAAACGGCGCTCCAGTGCGCGTAGGCCCGAATTCCGGATGGTGGAACTGGCTTCAGTACGGCAGGGCATTTGACGTAAACTATGAAAAAGGCCAGATTTCCTTCCTGAGCGACCTATTTAACGACGGAACCGTAAAGGACGGGGCGCTAAAGGCAAAGATCGAATTCTACGACGGCCAGTTCATGGACATTGAGATGAATGTTGCCGGAGATAAGGTAACCTGTACGGCCAAAGGGCAGGAGCAGCCTCCTGAAGATAACAAGGATAAAGATGACAAAAATAACGGTGGGCAGACTGTTGCGGTGAAGCCAGCAAAAAAGGGTACAGTCCTGAAGGACAAAAAAGCGAAGGGAATCTTCAAGGTAACTGACAGCAGCAGTAAATCTCCCAAGGTGTCCTATACCGGCACAAAGAACGTAGCCACAGCAGTAATCCCGTCAACCATAACAGATTCGAATGGCATTGTATATAAGGTAACATCTGTCGCAAAGAATGCTTTTAAGGGAAATAAGAAGCTGAAAAAAGTCAAAACCGGAAAAAATATCACATCCATCGGGGCGAATGCCTTTAAGGGCTGTGTAAAGCTTAGCACTGTAACTCTGGGAAGCAGCGTTACTTCCATATCTGACCAGGCATTCTCGGGATGCACAAGGCTCACGAAAATTGTAATTCCCAAAAAGGTGTCAAAGATTGGGAAAAAGGCTTTCTTTCACTGTAAGGCTCTGAAAAAGGTTACCATCAAGACCCAGAAGCTCACGTCTAAAAAGACAGGAAACAGTGCATTCAAGGGAATTAGCGAAAAGGCAGTCGTTAAGGCGCCAAAATCTAAAGTAAAGGCTTACAAAAAGCTTCTGAAAGCAAAGGGAGCAGGAAAACAGGTGAAGGTCCGCCAGTGAAAAGAACCAGAGCCCATTTGCCTCCTGGAGGCGAAACTGGCCACAATATAAAAATACAACCGATAATAAGAGGCTGTTGCATTACACAACAGCCTCTCTATACTAAATGCGGAACCGGCTGATAAGCTGGTTCAAAGCCCGGGCCTGCCCGGACAGCTCCTTGGAAACAGCAGCGCTTTCCTGCGCAGAAGAAGCATTTGCCTGTACTACCCTGGAAATCTCTTTAATTCCATTTTCCACCTGGGTAATCATCTCGGACTGCTCTACACTGGCGGCCGCAATCTCATCCATCAGCTCCTTAATGGACTGGATGCATCCGTTAATAATCTGCATGGCGGAAACAGCCAGATCCGTAGACTGCGTTCCGGTTTTCACATCCTGAATAGAACGGCTCACCAGAGTATTCGTATTCTGGGCGGCCTCTGCCGACCGGGAAGCCAGATTGCGCACCTCCTGCGCAACAACGGAAAACCCTTTTCCCGCCGTACCGGCCCGGGCAGCTTCCACGGAAGCATTCAGTGCCAGAATGTTGGTCTGGAAAGCAATATCCTCTATAGTCCTGGTAATGGTCACGATGCGGGAAGAAGACGCTTCAATATTCCTGGTAGCTTCCATAAGCTGTCCCATCTTCGTATCGGCCTCTGCCGTATGCCCGGCGGCCTTGTCTACCAGCTCACCGGCGCTTCCACAGCGCACAGCACTGGTCTGAATCTGGGCAGTAATGGCGCTCACGTTCTCTATCAGTCCGTCAATGGAAACCGCCTGTTCTGTAGTACCCTGACTTAATACCTGCGCGCCTGCGGACACCTGATCCGCACTAATATCCACCTGGCCCGCCACCCTGGAAATGTCACGGATCACATGCATCAGATTTGCATGGATGGACTTAAGGCTTTCCCACAAAACCCGGAAATCTCCTATATAAAGGCTCTCGTTCTGCTCCACACTGACTGTCAGGTTTCCTCCTGCAATCTCCCCCAGGACGCGTCCCACGTCGTCAATGGTCTCCCGCAGGCATTCACATACCTGGTGTGCTGTCTGTGCAATTTTTCCAATCTCATCCTCCCGGCCGTAAAAAACCTCCAGGTCTGCATCTGCTGAAAGATTCAGATCCCCCAGATGCCGGATAGCCCGTTCTACTGTCAGCAGCTCCCGGCCTTCCCGGTGCAGGATCAAAAGAGTTACAAAAATGATGACAACCGCCACCACAGCACACAGCCCTCCGACAAGGTACCGCACAGTCGTTACTGCGCGAAAGACTTCTGCCGAGCTTTCACGTACCATAAACGCCCAGTTCCGGTCTTTCAAATATTTATATACCACCAGCTGTTCCATGCCATCGTCATCTTTGTATGAGTATGTACCCGCCTGAGTGTCTCTCTTCTCCCGTATCCGCCGAAGAATTTCCTGATAGCCGTTTTCCGTGGTTTCTGTGTTCAGAAGCGCCTCGTCCTTATGGTACAGATAGACGCCGGATTCCACATTGAGAAAGACATACTCACTGTCCGGCAGGCCTTTGATATCCAGATCCAGCAGAGAATCCATCAGATGGCTGGCGTAAACCCCGGCTCCCACATATCCAAGACACCGTTCACCGTCAAAAACCGGGTAATACATAGAAAGAATCATGCTGCCTGTGCCCGGAGACTCCATAATCCCCAGGTTCGTCAGCTCCTGACGAGCCAGAATAGTACTTCGAAACTCCTCTAAAGAATCCCCTGTCCGGGTTGTCATGCCAATAGCGCCCTGCGAAGTATGAGTAAGAACATGGGTGGCAGGGGTGGCAATATACAATCCTTCGAAAATGCCTTTGACCGTTGCAAAATCCTCCGTGTACTGCTGAGCCAGCTCTGCCAGTTCCTGATTCTCCGGATCCAGCAAAAGCTCTCTTACTTCACTGCCCAAAGCAAAAGCTTTGACATATTCCTCCGCCGAGGACACATAATCATTAATGATAGCCGCGCGGGACTCCACCGCATCGGTCAGCTGATTCGTGATATTGCTTCGGACCGTAGCAGATGCATTGGCAGAAACGATGCCCCAAAGCAGGAGCATGCCGCCTAATATAAGCACCGTTGTAATGATGCCGATGCGTGTCGCAAGTTTTTTGTTTGTAAGGAACTTCATAACCTCTCCTCCATAAAAAAAATTTGGAAAGAAGCCTCCCGGATTCCCGGCAGGCAACCGACCAGGAAAACTATAAAATCCCTTGGTCTTACGGTTAATATTATAGCATAAAATCTAATAGACACAAACTATTTTTTTCATGCCCCCTTGCATATTCCTTCATTTCATGGTTAAATTTAAGTAGTAACTCAAAATTTTATGGCATCGGAGGATTTACTATGAAAGAAGTCAGAGAACTGATTCGAAATGCAGAGCTTACAAAGACGCAGAAGGTCATTGCCGGATTTATACTGGACCATTCGTCCGATGCATGCTTCATGACCTCGACAGAAATCGCCGCGAGACTCGGCGTAAGCGAATCCTCCGTGATACGGTTCAGCAGATCACTGGGCTTCCAGGGCTTTATGGATTTCCAGAAAGCACTGCGCAAGGACTACCAGGACAAGGTTCTGAGCATATCCAGCACCATCACCATCCCGTCACAGCGCATTGCCCAAAGAGCCACTCTTGACAGCAATGCCGAATATATCAGACGTCATTTTAAGAATGCAATACAGAACCTGGATAATATATTTTCCGAAAATGCACTGCCCGTTTTCGAAGATGCCGCTGATGCGATTATCAGCAGCAAAAGGAAATACATCCTTGCCACACGCGGCAATACATGCCTTGGAAATTATTTCCTTCTGTATTTAAAGCACATGGTCCGGGATGTAGAGACAGCGAGCTCGTCTTCTCTGAGTCCTTTTGACCATATGTGCAACATTTGTAAGGACGACTGCCTGATTGTATTCAGCTTTCCAAGATATTCCTCTGTGGACAGGCTGACCGCACAGATGGCAAAGGAGAGCGGCGCAAAGATTATCGTTATCACTGACAAGCCAAGCGCTCTTCTGGCGGATTATGCCACTACCCTGATCACCGTCCCGGTGGACACCAACACTTTTTTCAATTCCATGATCGGCCCCCAGTTCATAGCCGAAGCTCTGCTCGAAACCATCAGCCACAAGGTCCGCGGAATTGACAAACGCCTGAAAAAAATTGACCGCTATCTTGATGAACTCGGCAACTACTAAATATTATTCCGTAAGAACATGATAAACGAAAAGGAGGAGATTACATGAACGGCGCAGAAATTATGAAAAATGCCCTGGATGAATTCAAGAACATACAAGAATACATGCTTTTAGCACGGGAGGAAAACGCAAAAAAGACCTATGCGAAGCTAAAAGACCAGTATCTTGTATTAAAAGCATTACTTAACAGCCTGGGAGTTAATCTCACAGATATAGATAAGATCAAAGAATAGTATCTGTAATAAAAAAGAGTAAGCCTCTGTCAACCCCAGAAGCTTACTCTTTTTAAGAATCTGTGCAGTCAAGGTAACAGTTCAGACACCATCAGGCTTCATCAATCGCCTTCCCAATATCATGGCGCATATACTTATTATCAAACTTCACCCATTCTGTCGCCGTATAAGCATTCGCCCGCGCTTCCTTTAAGTCCTTTCCCTTTGCCGTAACCCCAAGCACACGCCCGCCGCTGGTCACGATCTGATCCCCGTCAAACCTTGTACCGGCGTGGAAGCAGTAATATCCGTCATGCTTCTTAAACTCTTCAAGCCCGGTAATCGGCAGTCCTTTCTCATATGACACCGGATACCCGTCACTCGCCAGTACCACACATACCGCAGCATTGTCCTCAAACTTCAGGTCAATCTGGTCCAGCGTTCCGTCGATGCATGCCTCTACCACATCAATGATGTCATTCTCCATACGTGGAAGAACCACCTGGGCTTCCGGGTCTCCGAATCTCGCATTATATTCCAGAACCTTCGGCCCGTCTTCAGTCAGCATCAGTCCAAAGAAAATTACACCCTTAAATGGCCTTCCCTCAGACTTCATGGCATCCACGGTAGCCTGGTAGATATATTGATTGCAGAACTCCTCCACCTCTTTTGTATAAAACGGACTCGGCGAGAAGGTTCCCATTCCTCCGGTGTTAAGCCCCGTGTCCCCGTCTCCTGCACGCTTGTGGTCCTGTGCAGAAGTCATGGTCTTAATCGTCTTTCCATCCACAAAAGAGAGTACGGACACCTCACGGCCAGTCATGAACTCCTCGATTACCATCTCGTCGCCTGCAGAGCCGAACTTCTTATCCAGCATAATGGTCTTTACGCCCTCTTTCGCCTCCTCGGGTGTATTACAGATCAGCACGCCCTTTCCCAGCGCAAGACCATCTGCCTTAAGGACAATGGGGAACTTCGCTGTCTCAAGATAAGCAAGCGCCTTATCCGGATCCGTAAAGTTCTCATAGCCTGCTGTCGGTATGTTGTATTTTTTCATCAGATCCTTTGAAAATGCCTTGGAGCCTTCCAGTATTGCTGCATTTTTTCTGGGTCCGAATGTACGGATTCCTGCAGCTTCCAGCTCATCAACCAGTCCGCCCACCAGCGGATCGTCCATGCCCACAATGACAAGATCAATCTCTTTTTCCTTTGCAAACGCCACGATCCTGTCAAATTCCATGGCGCCAATCGGCGCACACTCTGCATACTCGGCGATCCCGGCATTCCCTGGTGTACAGTATATCTTTTCAGCCTTATCGCTCTTTGCCACGCAGTACGCAATCGCATGCTCTCTTCCGCCGCTTCCTACAATCAGAACCTTCATTCTTCTCTCCTCCTGTTATCCTGAATCTTCAGTTATCCTTATAAAAATCTGTAACTGCTGAGTAGTTACAAAAATCTTACCTGATTGTCCACTACCTTAATCTTTCCGTTGGCGATCAGGTCAACTGCTTCTGGAAGGATCTTCCACTCTGCCTGCTCCATAACCCGTCTCTGGAGCACCTCTGGGGTATCCTCCTGTCTGATCTCCACCGCCTTCTGTAAGATGATCGGGCCGGTATCGGTTCCCTCATCTACAAAATGAACAGTCGCCCCTGTCACTTTTACCCCGCGCGCAAGAGCAGCCTCGTGAACCTTAAGCCCATAATAGCCTTTCCCACAAAAAGATGGAATCAGAGAGGGGTGGATATTAATCATCTGATTTCTGTATTTTCTGATCATAGCCGGAGGAATTACCACGAGAAAACCTGCAAGCACAATCAGATCCGGCTCCATCTCATCCAATGCCTCCAGGAATTTTTCATTAAATTCCTCTCTTGTCTCAAACATCTTAGGGGAAATGCAGCAATTTGCAATTCCCTTCTTCCGTGCCCGCTCCAGTGCATAGGCATTCGGATTATTGCTGATCACTCCCGCAATCTTCGCGTTGGTAATCCTTCCCTCATCTACTGCATCCATGACTGCCTGGAGATTCGTTCCGCCGCCAGACACCAGTACCACTACATCTAACATAATGTAACTCCTTTTTCTCCTGCCTCAATGTGTCCTGCCACATAGGGCGTGTCTCCTGCTGCTCTGATGGCTTCCATTGTCTGATCCACATCCTCAGGGTCAACTGCAACGATCATGCCAAGTCCCATATTATATGTATTGTACATGGCATGCTCCTCTACGTTTCCTTCCCTTGCTATCATCCCGAAGACTGGCGGAACCGGGTAGCTGTCCTTCCTGATCACGGCCCTTACACCGTCCTTTAGCATTCTCGGGATATTCTCATAGAATCCGCCTCCTGTAATATGGCTGCAGGCCTTCACTGTAACACCAGAAGCCTTTATGCTCTTAAGCGCTTTTACATAGATCCTCGTAGGTGCAAGCAGAGCCTCGCCCAGTGTGGTTCCCAGTTCTTCATAATATGTATCCAGTGACTCCCTGGTCATCTCAAAAACCTTTCGCACAAGAGAAAACCCATTACTGTGCACTCCCGAGGATGCCATGCCAATCAGCACATCACCGGCTTTCAGGTTCTCACCGGTTATCATATCCTTCTTATCACAGACACCCACTGCAAACCCTGCCAGGTCATAGTCCTCCTCCGGCATCAGTCCCGGATGTTCTGCCGTCTCACCGCCAATCAGAGCGGCCTCTGACTGAAGGCACCCTTCCGCCACGCCGCTTACAATAGATGCAATCTTCTCCGGATAATTCTTGCCGCATGCAATATAGTCCAGGAAAAATAATGGCTCGCCTCCTGCACATGCAATGTCATTGACACACATTGCAACTGCATCAATCCCAATGGTGTCATGCTTGTCCATAATCATGGCAAGCTTTACCTTCGTTCCGCAGCCGTCTGTACCGGACAAAAGCACCGGCTCCTCCATCTCTTTGATCTTAGCCAGTGAAAATGCACCAGAAAATCCGCCAAGACCTCCCAGGACCTCAGGACGCATCGTCTTTTTCACATGTTCCTTCATGAGCTCCACTGCCTTGTAGCCTGCCTCAATATCAACGCCAGATTTCTTATAATCCATACTACATCTCCTCATTCTTTCTATAAATAAGCAGCCGTCCTACTTTGTCTGGAGATATGCCTCATAGCCGATCTCATCCAGTCTTGCCGCCTTTGCCTGTACCGTCTCTTTCATCCTGGCCGTATAAGCCTTCAGCTTTTCAAGCAGCTCTCCGTCAGATACGGAAAGAATCTTTGCTGCCAGTATGGCAGCATTCATCCCGCCGTCAATGGCAACTGTGGCAACCGGAATTCCAGGCGGCATCTGCACAATGGAAAACAGTGCATCCTCTCCGGCAAGATTCTTCCCGGACAGCGGAACTCCTATGACCGGCATCGGAAACAGCGCCGCGCACATTCCCGGAAGATGCGCCGCCATACCGGCTCCCGCAATGATCACCTTCATACCCTTTCCTTCTGCCGCCTTCGCCCACTCAAAGAAAACATCCGGCTCCCGGTGTGCTGAGATAATTGTCATCTCATAATCAATCCCAAACTCCTCCAGTGTTGCTGCTGCTTTGCTCATGACCTTTAAGTCCGAGTCACTTCCCATTACAATTCCTACTTTTGGCATAGTCCTTTTCCTTTCTTTAGATACTAAATGGTTTATTTAAAATCTCCGTGCCCGGAAGCACAAATCTGCCTCCCCTGATAATAACAATCTCCTTCCCTGTCTCTGTTACAACTGTAATGCTGTCGAGCTCCTCGTAGGGAATCGTAATATCTGTATGACAGTGCAGATACGCCCTGGACAAGTCCTCCTTTCTCAAGGCAGACACGGAATTGTCCTTTGCAACGATCTCCTTTCCATTCGGATTATATACCCGTATATCTTCACTCCAGGTATAGCAGGTGTCTCCCACTGCAAAATGCGGACCCATCTTCTCTGCAATCAGAATCGGGAACTTATCCTCAATTCCATATTTTTTCGCCGCAACATAGGCCGTCGTGTTCGTGCCGATTGCAAATTCTCCCAAAGGCAGGGTCGGATGATTATGGAGAATATTATCATGGATATACTTTTTATTTTCAGACTCTCTTTCAAAATTCCTGCAGGTATAATCTGCAATCATTCCATTGGCAAATGTAATCTCCAGATCCCGGTACAAAAGCTCATTGAGATAGACACTGCCCACATGAAGAATCCCACTGGTCCCTTCAAGAACCGGGGTGGTAAATACCTCTCCTGCCGGAATATTGACATCCGCTACACAGTTCTCAAATATGGTCTCCTTTTCCGGATTCTGAAGCTTGTAGAGCTGGACTTTAAGATCCGTCTTATTTCCATTTCCTCCCAGGATATGGACATATTCTCCCTGGTCAAGGGCATCAATGATCGTCTGCTGCACCCGCTCATAAACTTCTGCATCCAGTGTATTGATACGGATGATCTCGTCAAAAATCTCCTCATACCTTTCCCCGATCTCAGGAAGCGGGTAGGCAACAATTGTAAAGCTTCTCTCATCACCGGGAATATACGTATTCGTAATCTGTCCGGACCGGCTGTCATATTGAAGCGACAGCTCCTCCTGCTTCTTTGTAAGCTTTACTGCCTCCTCCTTATGCTCCGGTGAAAACGGCTTTTCTCCAAACATCTCAATGCAGGCAGGGCCTGCATGGCCTGCCGCCAGCTCCTTGTTCTGTTCAAAGGCAGTCCTCATAACCTCAAGCTTTCTCTCCACATACTGCTTATCCAGAAACAGCCCCTGGTCATCCTTATGGTCATAATCATACTGCTTATTAGGAATTCCGCCGTAGTATCCTGTCTTCAGGTGCTGGCGCTTCGTAATTGCGCTGACAGAGGCACGGTAGACCACGGGCGAAAGCCCCATCTTACGGAAATTCCCGGCAGCGGCCCTTACCACCCTCTCAAAGCCAAGGACATAGCGGATATTGACCGTTGATTTTTTTGAAAGATCCTTTCCCGTATTTACAAATCCTACACGGTATCCCTCTGTATATACATCCGCCATCTTCCGGATCTTCTCTTCTGGAAGTGAATTCAGATGCTCTGCTGTCCTTCTCTCATTTTCACTGATATATTCGCCAAAGAAATAGAGATAACGGATATCGGAAAGATCCGCATTCTCTATGATATCCACCGCAAAGCTCTCCTGTGGATCAATCTGCTCCCGGATCCGGTCTGCTGCAAATACATCACAATAATCACTGGCATACCAGTAGAGAGCTTCCTTTATATTCTTCACATCCGGAAACTCTGTCTCTTCAAACTGATTATAGATCTGTATCAGAAGCTCGAACAGAATATCCAGATACTCTGTCTTCTCCTCAAATGCATACACAATGGCTCCCCGCAATTCTGTATAGAGGAAGGAAAGCATCTGTCCATAGTCCCCGCCCAGGATCTTTACCGCATAGGCCGGATTCCCGTAGCTCCTTCCATAATTCTCCGGCAGAATATCCTCATACAGACGCTGGTTCCATTCCTGAAGCTCCGTAAGGCCCAGGCTCCGGTAGCTCCCGTCCCGGATGCAGGATGCCAGCTCCCTGATCATCATGACAAAAGCCGACATCCTCAGGAAATAATCCTGAAACCGTTCCCCTGCCGTATGTTCTTCCTTCATCTCACCGATCCTGTGCACCGCAAGCCGGTACCTCTCATCTATCAACTAAATCAGCCCCCTTAAAAATATTGCCGTCATTCCGAGCAGGACAATCCCGTTCCCGACAATTCCCGCCTTACAGGTTATGTAATTCTTATCCCTTTCCTTAAAACCCTTCAGTGCAAGATGAAAACCCTTCCCTGCCATGATCAGTGTCACGATTCCTGCCGCACCCATAATCAGCGCAACCTTTCCTTTTGAATGAAAGGAATATGTTACCATGGAACATAAAAAAGCCACTACAATGACTGCCATGACGCAGGACTGAACCCCTTTTTTAGCATGCTTCAGGGGGGTCTGCCCGTACTTCGTCCGGATCATCTTCCGGCGGCGTCTTTCACGCTCCTTGGCAATGGCACGGGCCTTGTCTTCATCCTGATTATCTCTTTTTCTTCTTATAAACATATCTTCTCCTTATCGCTGCACATACCGCAAATACGATATATCCCGCGACCCCGCCAATTGTATTGAGCAGAAGGTCGTCCACATCAAAGCAGCCTACCCTGGACACAAGCTGAAAGGACTCAACCCCCAGGCTCAGTCCAAAGCTCCAGAATAAGGTGGAGAAAAAACTGCGGTATCTGCTCGCCATGGGCATAAAGAACCCAAATGGCATAAATATCAGTACATTTCCGAAAAGGTTTGTAAACATTGCAAACAGCCCGACCTGGTCACGGTACTGCCAGAACCTCTTAATCTCCTTAAACAGAATCAGATTATAATGATAATCCTCCATCCCTGTGGTCGTTCTTCCATACCAGTCAGAAAATATGAGAAAGTAAATAATAAATATAATATACAGGACAAAGCATATCTTTCCAAATATACGAATCCTCTTTCTTTTCCTGGAATTCATCAGAATGTAAGCCCTCTTTTATCCTTAAGAAGCCTTGCCCCGCTCACAATTGCGACAATTCCTGTGGCAACTCCTGTAACAATCATGATAATCCCTATGGCAACTCCGGCCGAACCTGCAAAACTCATTGATTTATACGCTTTTTCGTTCATGACAATCCTCCTGCTCTTTCTCTGGCAACTTTCCAGTTTCCCTTTTCGCAATTGTTCAGTTCCTTGTTATTATTCACGGCCTGAGAGGCCGCTCATAGCAACAGTCCCTTCACATCATTTCACACCGTATTGTTCATAGTATGCGTCAATCGCTGCTTTTAATGTATCATCAATGACTACTTTTCCCTGGCACTCCCTGTTATAGAGGTAATCAACCACTTCTTCCATCGTGACAATGGCGCTGGCCTGGATTCCATAGAGCTCTTTGATCTCGTCCAGGGCGCTCTTCTTTCCGTCCTTTCCCACCTCCATGCGGTTCAGCGACACCATAAGACCCTTTACCTCCACGTCTGCCTGTGCCTTTAAAACCGGAAAGGTCTCTTCAATGGATTTTCCAGATGTAGTCACGTCCTCAATGATAACCACGCGGTCACCGTCCATCAGCCTGCTTCCCAGCAGAATCCCTGTATCGCCGTGATCCTTTATCTCCTTGCGGTTCGAACAATATCTGACGTCCTTTCCGTAAAGATCGCTGATGGCAATTGATGTGGCGACAGAAAGGGGAATCCCTTTGTACGCCGGTCCGAATAAGACGTCGAAGTCAAGACCATATGTATCGTGAATCGCTCTTGCGTAGTATTCTCCCAGCTTCCGCAGCTGTGTTCCTGTGACATATGCGCCTGCATTCATGAAAAACGGAGATTTCCTGCCGCTCTTTAAAGTAAAGTCACCGAATTTCAGAACGTCGCTCTCTACCATAAACTGTATAAATTCCTGCTTGTATTGTTCCATTATAATCTGAATCCTCCAATATTTGTGTAAATGTGGCTAAACCCATTATAATCGACAAAACCAGAAGTGTAAAGTGTTTATGGGGGGAGATTTTTTGTTTTGTGTGAGGGGACGCAGGCAGGGACAGGCCTATATTTCATTCAAACGGGGCAATATTGCGGTGAACTAACTGCTAACTGCGACTAAGACGTTCGGGAGAACCCTCACGTCTAAGTCTCCGTAAGCAGTGGATTTCACCTCCATAAAGAACGCCCCTGGATTGTTTTCATCGAAATATAGGCCTGTCCCTGCCTGCTGTTCTTGGAAGGCGGCAGAAAATCTGCCCGGAGGGGGATGAGGGCGATAGAGCTCCTATCCGGTCATTCGTGGGGACGATAGATAATCTGACCGGGAGGGGGAGGGCGATAGGAAGTCTGTCCGGTCATTGGTGGGAACGATAGAAAATTTGTCATTTCATGAGGTATTCTGGTTATTTGAGGGTGGTGGTTTTTTTGGCTATGATTCCGTTGTTCAAGGCATAGTATGTTTCGATTGTGTTTTCTTCTTCCGGGCCTGGGGTGTGGATGTCTCTGGAGATCATCGTTTTTCCGGACAGGTCTTCTTTCTGGGTTTCGATCAGGATATAGGAGGTTTTGCTCTCTGGGGTCAGTTCGTCCGGGACTTCTCCCGGGGTGAATGTGTCTTGTTTTAAGATCTGATGATCTTCATCCATTTGATAAATGGTAATCTGTACTGGTTTATGCATGACTCCATAGCGGACAGTCACACTGCTTTTTTCTGTCTTATATTTTCCATTCTCTGTTTCCTTTCTTTCTTCATGCAGGGTTGTGGAGTACACCTCTCCCTCTTCGGACTCTCCGCTTGTGGAGAAACCCGAGCCGCTGACTGCATATATTTTTCCGTCAGAGGTCTGGTATACTGGATTCACATGGTAGGCAATGTCATGGTCCTCCTGTCCGGGGAGCATATAGATGGTGCCGGTGAGGTTCGTCTCCTCACCCTGGTCGTTCATATCTACACTTAGATGGACTTCACTGACGCCATCAGAGCATACGGAATCATGACATTCTTCGCCATTTTCATCTTTCCATACGGGCTGAAGCATATTCAGTCCGTCCACTCCCTCGAATGAAATCTCCCATTCCCTGGAGTTCACTCCTTTTCCTTTTTTTACAGTGGCATACAGCCTGCCCTCATATTTTGGCGCACGCTCCACGTCTATCTCCTGATTATGAAGTAACTCTGACGCGTGATCATTTACATACTGATCTATGTCAAACAGATCCAGATAATCGTCGGTTATAAATGCCCCGATCAGTCTGTCGCCTTCCCCGTCCATGCCGGCATCCGGAACGGCCAGGGAGCACCCGCACAGTGAAATCATCAGCAATATACCTGTCATACATAGAAAACATCCTCTACTCTTCATTCTCTTCTTCCTCCAGCTTTCCGTCAAATTTTAAAATATCACCCACATCGCATTGCAGAAAATAGCAGATACGGTTAATCGTATGAAAACGCACGCCCTTCGCCTTTCCGCTTCGCAACACCGACAGATTGGCCTCTGTTATATGTACAAGACTGCACAGCTCCTTGGATGTCATACCACGTTCCTTCAAGACCTCTTCCAGGCAAACCCTGATTCCCATATCATGCTCCTTCATATAAATAAGTCATTTTCCTGCTTTAGCTTCTGATCCTCCCGAACGTACCTTGCGAACAACAGTACCGCCAGTACAAATACGATTGATATCACCGGAACCCGGATTACAATGTCTGTCTGATAAAGACGTTCATGAAAGATCATCTGCAGAATGTTAAACACAACATCCGCACTGACCGTAATCACAAGAGCCCGGCCGCAGAAGGAAGCCAGCCTGTCAGCCTTTTCTGCCGCACCGGCAGAATACCGGTCATCTTCCAGCGCCGTCAGCATATGTATTGACAGAAAAACAATCCCGATATCAAACACATAAGGCAGAACATTGATCAGATAATGTCCTCCAAGAAACAGGTAAGTCACACCATACTCCCTGATCCCGGACATAACATTCTCCCCATAGATTCCGCCATCCCCGGCCTGTACCTCCCGGACTGCATCCAGAAAATCTCCAAAACAGGTCCAGGATATCAGATACACAAGCACCACGTTCAGAAACCCGCACAGTCCCCGAATCCACTTCCAAAGCCTCTCTTCTCCGGCGCTCTGACACATCAGCAGAGCCCTGATTATGAGATACCCTGAAAGTGCTGAATAAAACACACTTCCTAATACCATCTTCCCCGCTCCCGGAACACCCGTAACAAAAAGACCTGGATTCACCATATAATAATTCACTGCAAAGAGCAGAAGACTAAGCCCTAAAAGCATCCAGTCAATCCCTCTGGCAGCACCCCTTTTCTCCATATAAGCCCAGACCAGGCACGGAACCAGACTCAGCAGAATATATAAAACAATCGCTGCCCCATTCCCAATTCCTCCCGACAGCGAAAGCCACCGAAGCCCCATCCCAATCTGCTCAAAAGGAAAAGCCGCCACCCCGGAAAACACCCCCGGAACCTCACCCCGAAGCAAACAAAAAATCACACACCCAACCGCCTCCACCACCAAAACCCCTTTCATCCTGACATCCTCCATCCTCTTCATCCTAACACCCTCCATTCTCTTCATCCTGACATCCTCTATTCTACCCATCCTCGTAACACTCCCCATTCTTCCCACCCCCACCACACTCCCCATTCTACCTGCACGATTATCCGTCCATTCTATCCATTTCCCTAAAATACAACAACCATACAAGTACATAATTATCGTTTTTCGATAATCTTATACTCCTATATTATCACATAATTATCGTTTGTCAATAATTTTTTCAATATCTCAAATAAAAGACGTAACAGTTCGTTACTCTTCACGGGTCAGGAATGCGCATAAACTGCGCACTCCATAAGAAAATGATTCAGGAGTGAGGGGCGGTTTTTTGCGTAGCAAAACTCAGAATGCCGCCCCGAATCGTTTCTATGAGCTGAAACGGTTAGTCCGTGAATAGTAAGAACATTTCAGCCTCCCCCTCCCAATGGTGCAGAAAGCAGCATGGCACCCGGTAAACAGCAGATATGGGTAAATTATATCCTCATGTCAGTAACTTCCAGGGGAGTCCGCAGAGAGAACGATATGCTCTGACAGAACAATTCAAGGGCGTTTTTAGCGGATGTGAAATCCAATATTTACGTAGACTTAGGCGTGAGGGCTCTCCCGAACGTCTTAGTCGGAGTTAATATTTAGTTCACATCCACGTTGCCCTGTTCGCTCAGAGCAAATCGTTCTCTCTGCGGGCTCTCACGCCGTATCGCACATGAGGATATATTTTACCCATTTCTGCGTCCCCACCCAAATACGTTGCGTTTCGAAACTCATTTTTGCAACTATTTGTTGATTATTGACACTTTCTCTGTCGCTTTATCTGTTTTCTTGCTAAAATGTACGTAATTTCCATTTTTTTCCAAAGGGGGACGCTGTTATGTCATTTGACAAGAAATTAAAAGAGCTTCGACGCGAAAACGATATGACGCAAAAATATGTTGCCGCCCGTCTTAATGTTGCACGTTCTACAATTGCCGGATATGAGACAAAAAAGCGCCAGCCTTCTCACGAAAAGCTGGCAGCTCTTGCTACTCTTTTTCACGTATCTGTTGATTATCTCCTGGAGGATGAGGAAACCATCCAGTTAGACGAAGCCAGAAATGGCAGGTGCAGCCCCGAGGAACGCGCCCTTCTCATCCGTTATGGGAAACTTTCCCCAAGGTCAAAGAAGGATCTCATGGAATATATGGACATGCTGGAGCTGCGGGATAAAAGCTAACACTCCTCGGCGATCTTCATAATCAGCCTTTCTGTATCTTCCCAGCCGATACACGGATCCGTAATTGATTTTCCGTAAATCATATTTTCTCCGATATCCTGTCTTCCTTCAGCCAGATAGCTTTCAACCATAACACCTTTTACAAGATTTCTCAGCCCGTCATTCATCCTGCGGCTGTGAAGAACCTCACTTACAATGCGAATCTGCTCCTTATATGCCTTATTGGAATTAGAATGGTTGGCGTCAATAATTACCGCAGGATTCTTCAGATCCTTCTTTTCATATAATTCCAAAAGCCTTACACAATCTTCATAATGATAATTGGGAATACTGGTTCCGTATTTGTCCACACCACCGCGCAGAATCGTATGAGCCAGATCATTCCCGTCTGTTGTGACATCCAGGTTCCGGTAAATGAACCGGTGCCCGCTCTGCGCAGCCACCACAGAATTCAGCATCACAGACAGGTCGCCGCTGGTAGGGTTCTTCATCCCCACCGGTATCTCCATACCACTTGCCGTAAGACGGTGCTGCTGGTTCTCCACGGAACGGGCGCCGATAGCCTCATAGGACAAAATATCATCCAGATAGCTTCTGTTTTCCGGATACAGCATCTCATCCGCACCTGTCAGCCTGCTCTCCTCCATTGCGCGCAGATGCATCCGGCGGATCGCAAGAATTCCCGCATACAGATCCGGCGCTTTGTCCGGATCCGGCTGGTGAAGCATGCCTTTATATCCCTCACCTGTAGTTCTTGGTTTATTTGTATATATCCTTGGAATCAATATAAGTCTTTCAGAAACTTTTTCATTTACTCGTGACAGCCGGTTTACATACTCGCATACCGAGTCCTCATTATCAGCAGAACATGGGCCAATAATCACAAGAAACTTGTCGGATTCTCCGGTAAACACCTTGCGGATCTCCTGATCTCTCCTTTTCTTCAATTCCTTAAGCTCATCCGGCAAGGGGTATTCTGCTTTTAACTCCTGGGGAGAGGGAAGTGTTTTGTTTATTTTCATTGCCATAATCGTTTTTCTCCCAACTTTTTCTTTTCATTGTTCAAGACTAGTACAGCCTTGCATAATTAACAGTGAATAATGTGCTTGATATCTGTGTCAGATGTGCGGCTACAATCCGACGGCGTAGCGGGCTACGTCTAGGATTGGAGACGTGCATCTGGCACAGATAGCGAGTGCAGAATTCACTGTTAATTACGCAATGCTGTACTAGTACGGCGCCTGTATCATATCATCAATCTGAGAGGGCTCTGGCATAGAGCGGATCGCGCCCTTTTTCAGTGTGATCAGCGCTGCACCGGCATTCGCATAGGTCAGAATCTCTCCCAGCGTCTCTTCTGTCAGTCCTTCTACTCCATACTTTAAAAGTCCATTGATCGCACAGCCGCAGAATGTATCCCCAGCCCCTGTGGTCTCTACCGCTTTTACCGTAAATCCGGCTCTCTCTACCCGGACATCCCCATGGTACGCACGGCTTCCCGCCTTCCCCATGGTCAGGAAAATAACCGGAATGTTGTATTTTTCCTGCAGGTATTTTATCCCCTCATCGTAGTCCTCTTTCCCGGAAATAAACTGTATCTCATTATCCGATATTTTCAGCATATCACAATACTGGAACCCGAATTCCATAGCCTCCTTTGCAGCCTCAAGAGAATCCCATAGCGGCTCCCTCAGATTCGGATCAAAGGTAATCAGGCAGCCCGCCTCTTTTGCAGCCTCAAGCGCCTTTTTTGTGGCAGTTTTCACCGGTTCATCTGTCATGGACAAAGTTCCAAAGTGGAATACCTTAGACTTGCGTATAAGATCATAATCTACCTCTGTCTCAGAGAGCATCATATCAGCCCCTGGATTCCTGTAAAAGGAAAACTCACGGTCTCCATCCGGAAATGTATGCACAAATGCAAGCGTTGTATGGATCTCTTCATCCAGAACCAGCCCCTTTGTCTCAATTCCCAGCTCTTCGATCGTGTCCTTTAACAGACGTCCAAACTGATCCTTTCCAACCTTTCCGATAAAAGCTGTCCTTCTTCCCAGTTTGTTCAGCATGGCAAGAACATTACACGGCGCACCGCCCGGACATGCCTCAAACATATTATTCCCCTGCTCACTCTGACCGTTCATCGTAAAATCAATCAACATCTCACCCATCGCTGTTACATCATATACCTTTTCCATCTTGTACACTCCTTTTCTTCTTTTCTCGTAACTGTCTGACATCTTTACAGTTACATGCAAAAATCCATTTATGCTGTGCGGCAGATTTATCTGTCGCTCAGTATAAATCTACCCCAGAATCTGAACACCGCCCAACAGCACATATGAGATAAACCACATGATTACTGTTGCCATAAAAATACCAAGGATTACTGCCGGAAATGCCTTCTTAAACTTAATCCCCAGCAGTGCTGCAATCAGTGATCCGGTCCATGCTCCTGTGCCCGGAAGGGGAATCCCCACAAAAAGCACCAGCCCCCAGAACTCGTATTTTTCAATCTGGTCACTTTTGCTCATAGCCTTTGATTCCAGCTTATCCACCATGGGCTTAAAGAGCCTCGTTCCCTTCATCCACCGGAAAACCGGCGTAATCAGAAGAAGGATGAACGGAACCGGAATAATATTGCCAATGATGCTAAGCGGAATTGCCGTAGTCACCGGCACTCCGAGAAGCGGGCCTGCCACAAGGAGCGCCCCCCTGAGTTCCAGTATCGGAATCATGGAAATCAGAAATACAATCAGCTCCTTTCCGACGCTGCCTCCCAGGGCATCAATAATTCCCTGCACTAATGTCTCAGTCATAAGGTTCTCCTTTATTCATATATTCTCTCAAAAATGTAAAGAGTATCTCCATCTCTTCTCTTGTGCCGACAGTAATGCGCATATACTGTTCAATCCGTTCACTCCCCCAGTAGCGCACATAGATTCCCTTGGCCTTCATGGCCTCGAAAAGATCTTTTGCATCATAATCCGGATGTGTGGCAAAGATAAAATTCGCTCTGGAATCCGTAAACCTGAAGCCCAGTTTTCCAAGCTCTCCCTTGGCCCACTCCCTTGTATTGATAATCTTACGAAGCCCTTCTTCAAAATATTCCTTATCCTTCACTGCTTCTACACCGCAGATCAGTGATGTCTGATTCAGGGTGTAGGAATTAAAAGAATATTTTGCGTCATTGAGATACCGGATGAGCCCTGGATTGCTGATGGCATAACCAATCCGCATTCCTGCCATGGAGCGCGCCTTGGAAAAAGTCTGCACCACGATCAGATTATCATATTTGTCAATCAGCTCCAGCGCAGACCGCCCTGCAAAGTCTATATAGGCTTCGTCTACAATCACGATCACATCCTGATTGTGTGCAATGATATCCTCCACCACATTAAGCTCCTCGTAAAGAGCTGTGGGTGCATTGGGATTAGGGAAGATCACCCCTCCGTTTTCCCTGTAATAATCCTCCTTCACCAGACGGAAGTTCTCATCCACTCTCTGACATTCATACGGAATCCGGTAGAGCTCTGCCCATACCTTATAAAAGGAATAGGTAATATCCGGGAAGAAAACCGGCTTTTTTGAATTAAAAAAGGTCAGGAAGCACATAGACAGTACATCGTCAGAGCCTACTCCTACAAAAACCTGATCTGTTCCCACATGATAAAACCTTGCCAGCTCCTCCACCAGGGGACCTGCCGCCGGATCCGGATACAGGCGCAGCCGGTCTGTGTCCATGCTTTTAAGCGCAGTCCGGACGCCTGGCGCAGGCGGATAGGGATTCTCATTGGTATTCAGCTTTACTGCCTTGTTCTGCGGCTGTTCACCTGGGACATAAGGCTTAACCCTTCGTATATTTTTTTCAAATTCTTTCATGATGCCATCCTTTACTATGTAGTTCTAATCCGGGTTCCACTCTAAAAATACTCCTTCGCCAGCTCTCTGAACTTTGGCAGGGAATTCACAATTGTCTCATAGGAAACACAATATGCAAGCCTGACATATCCCGGACATGCAAATGAGCTTCCCGGCACAAACAGAATGTGATGTTTCTTAGCCGCCGCACAGAATTCCTTCTCATCTGCCACCGGAGATTTTACGAACAGATAGAAGGCTCCCTCTGGCCTGATACATTCAAATCCGCATTCCCTGAGCCCCTGATATAAAGCCTCCCTGTTACGGTTATAATAGGAAATATCGGTCTTCTCATGAATGCATTTTGCTACAACCTTCTGCTGCAGAGTGGGAGCATTGACAAACCCAAGAATCCTGGTTGCCACATTTGCCGCAGCAAGAACCTCCTCACTGTCTGTTACCTCGTCAGGAATAACCAGATAACCGATCCGCTCTCCCGGAAGGGATAAGGACTTACTAAAAGAATATCCTACAATCGTGTTATCATAATATTTTGTCAGATATGGCACCTCCGCGCCGTCATATACAAGCTCACGGTAAGGCTCATCTGAAATCAGGAAAATATCTGTGCCATACTCCTTCTGCTTATTTTCCATAATCGCAGCAAGTTCCCGGATCGTTTCCTCAGAATACACAACACCTGTCGGGTTATTCGGTGTATTTATAATCACTGCCTTTGTCTTCGGGGTAATCTTCTGCCGAAATTCGTCAAGCTTTGGCTGGAAATTCTCTGTATCAGGGGATATCTCCACCAGAATGCCGTCATAATTGTTCGTATAAGAACGGTATTCTCCAAAATAGGGTGCAAAGGCTATCACCTCATCTCCCGGATTAATAAGAGATTTCAAGATTACGTTCAGCCCGCCTGCTGCCCCCACTGTCATCACAATATTTTTTCCTTCGAACCGGGTGCCGAATCTCTCGTTCAGTGAGTCTGCCACCGTCTCCCGTACATCCGCATAGCCGCTGTTGCTGTTCGTATAACCATGGAGAACAACCGGATCCTCCTCGTCAATCAGTTCACGAATCGCCTGCTTTACCGCCTCTGGCGCCGCTACATTTGGGTTCCCAAGGCTAAAATCATAAACATTCTCTGCACCATAGATCTGTGCAAGCCTGTTGCCCTCTTCGAACATCGCACGGATTGCGGAGCTGTTAGCTACCATGTTCTTCATCTTTTCCGCTATCATCTGTCTTCTCTCCTTTTGCTATTCTCTTCCACTGTTATTCTCTTCCACTGCGCGGTACTTCACAGCTGTTCTTTTCTCTGTTCTGTCACAGTTCCTTTTTCTACAAGGAATACAGGGCGGTAGGAAAGCTTTGCCCTGCGGAGACCCTCGGCGCCCGTATCCTCTTCCCTGTTCACATAGGTATAGTCCATACACTCATGCTCCACAAACTGCTGGTTGATCATATTATAGGCTCCCGGTATCTGGGCATATGCCTTTTCAATATGAACAACAAAGGTATCTGAACAGACAGGCTCTCCTATGGTAAACGCCACAATCTCCCCGTCCACACGGAGGACTCCCCCTGTCAGTCCAAGCTCTTCAAACAGCCGCAGGGCGTTCAGTGTGACGCACATCTCCGCGTTTTTTTCCAGATCATCATTGCATCCATTATCATTCCGCCACCTGAGAGCCATCTGAAAGCACTCCTCCACATTCTCTCTGGAAATGGACTCGTAGCTCCAGCGGTTCGCGTATACTGACTTAAACTTATTCACATGGTTTCTCTTTCCATGCAGCTTCTTTCCGGGAAGGGCTGCAAGCTTCTCTGATTCATATACATAATCCGCATCATCCCGTTCATATTCGATCTGAAATCTTCCCGGATACCATTTCTCAAGAAGTTCAAAATTATCCGGCGTCACATTGTACATGGTAAAGGGATAGCCCTTCTTCTCACTGTAAGCCTTCATCTCCTCCAGAACTTTCCTTACATTCTCCTCCTCCCCCGCCGGAAATGCGAAGGATACATGGGTATTGTCTTCACTTTTAAAAACAAGGGCATTCTCTACAACCGCCCATTTTACGGGATACTGTCTGGACCATAAAAAGACATTTACAAACGTCCTCTCACAGCTTCTGCTCGTATGATGCCTGAAATACTCAGAGATGATCTCTTTATCTTCCAATTCTGCTCTCTTAAACTGTGTTTCTTCCATAATTCACCTTTATCCGTTTCCGTTCACTCCGTAACCACACATATATATTCGTACAACTGCTCATTACCTTCACAGGGCAGGCCCTGCGAAGACATGCCGAACAGTTATGAATTAGTATACCATATTTTTTACAAGATATCAAAATTTGTTTCAAAATTCATATTATACAGCGACTCATAAATTCCTCTTTTCTCCATCAGCTCTTCATGGCTTCCTTGTTCTGCAATTCCGTCACTTGTGAGCACAAGGATCTTCTCAGCATTGCGGATCGTAGTAAGCCTGTGGGCGATGACAAAGGTCGTACGGTTCTTTGCGAGGCTTTCCAGGGAATGCTGCACTACCCTTTCACTCTCATTATCCAGGGCAGAGGTCGCCTCGTCAAAAATGAGAATGGGCGGATTCTTCAGAAAGACTCTGGCTATTGAAAGCCTCTGCTTCTGCCCTCCGGATAGCTTAACGCCCCGCTGTCCAATGTCTGTATCATATCCTTCCGGGAAATTCATAATAAACTCGTGGGCATTGGCTGCCTTTGCTGCCCGCAGCACCTCTTCATCTGATGCTTCCGGCTTTCCATACCGGATATTGTCCATAATCGAACCGGCAAAGAGATAAACATCCTGCTGAACGATTCCGATCTGTCCCCTCAAGTCATTCAGCTTCATATCCCGGATATCCATACCATCAATGCAGACTGCCCCCTCCGATACCTCGTAAAATCTTGGAATCAGGCTTAGCAGAGTGGTCTTTCCTACTCCTGACGGACCCACAAGAGCAATATATTCCCCTGCCCTCACCTTCAGGTTGATTCCGTGGAGAACCTGCTGGCTCTGATCCTCATAGTGGAAAGAAACATTTTTAAACTCCACCTCTCCTCTTACTTCTTCTACCGATACCGAGTCCGGTTTGTCCGCTATATCCGGGGCAATAGACAGGATTTCCAGAAATCTCTCAAAACCTGAATAGCCATTCTGGAACTGTTCCGTGAAGCTCACCAGTTTTTTCACCGGATCCGTGAAGTTGGTAATGTATAAGATGAATGTAATCAAGTCAGACAGCTCTACCGCTCCATCCAGCATCATCAGCACACCGGAGACAAGAACCCCTACCGTTACAAGTGTTGTCATGGCGCCCAGCCCGGAATGATAGATTCCCATGTATTTATAGCTGACCCGCTTGGCTGCCACAAAATTATCGTTCCCCATCTTAAACTTTCTCATCTCTTCCTTTTCATTGGCAAAGGACTTCACCACGCGGATTCCCGCCAGACTGTCTTCGATCTGGCTGTTGATATCTGCAATCCTCTCCCGGTTCCTCTTAAACGCCCGCTTCATCCGTCCGTTATAATAAAATGCGAATACAGCCATCACCGGGATAAATAAAAATGCAATCAGTGCAAGCCGGACATTAATCGTAAGAAGGATGACAAAGGATCCAGTGATTTTAATAATGGAAATCACAAGATCTTCCGGTCCATGGTGCAGCAGCTCACTGATGTCAAATAAGTCACTTGTAATTCTTGACAGAAGGTGCCCCACCTTCTGGTTGTCATAAAATGCAAATGTAAGCTTCTGATAATGTCCAAAAATATCCCTCCGCATGTCGGCTTCCATATGCGCCCCCATCACATGTCCATAGTATGCTATGTAAAAATTACAGAATATCTCTACAAGTACCAGTCCCACAAGAGCCGCGCCAAGCATCATAATCGTATGTCTTGCTTCAGATGGTGTAAAGTAGACCACCTCATTCGTAATATAACGTACAACAAGCGGGATAATGAGTGTAACCGCTGCCCCGAGAACCGCAAACACCATATCACTGTAAAACAGCAGCCTGTATGGAACATAATAAGCAAATAATTTTTTCAGCTTCTCCTTCATAAACTTTAAAACACCTCTCCTCTTCATCACACGAAATGAGACCACGGGAATCTATCCTGTGGTCTTTTCATCGTTTCAATGTATTAAATTATTACATACTCCTTGCAAAAAAGCAAATAAGTTATATTTATAGTTTTAATTTTTGTCCGATCCCTGATTTCAATGCATTAGACAGAATGCGCTGCCCCATCGCCACATCATTTGTTGAAATTCCTATATTGCTGCAGACAATCAGTTCGTCCTCCCCTGTCCGGCCGTCTTTCAGGCCTGCAAGAATCTCTCCTGTCTCGGCGTAAACCTTCGCAAGCCCGTCCGGGAAGTATCCCATTCCGTTAAAGAGCTCGTGTTCATCAATACTATCCACAATATACTTATCCGCATGCAGTGCAATCTCCGGATCCCAGAAAGTATTCAGATCACATGGAAGGATTGTCTGCCCCTTCCTCACCCACTCCTTCTTAACCACTTTCATCGGCTCGCGTACAATGACCGTTGCTGAACTTAAGACCTCGCAGTGGTCCACAACTTCCTTCGGATTCTCTGCCTTTACAATTGGAATCTTCACCTCATCCTGCACAGTCTCAATCAGCCGGTCCATGCTCTCCGGATATGTGTCATAGATGTAGATGCATTCCAGTTCCGGCAGCGTTCTGGATACAAATCTCACATGTCCGATCCCCTGGACGCCGCATCCGAACATTCCGAAAGTCTTCGCATGGGGATGAAGCTTTGCTGCCGCCAAAGCTGTCACCGCCGGCGTTCTCATGGCTGTAAGCCACGTACAGTCCATGACTGCAACCGGAACGCCTGTCACAATATCATTCATAATCTGCAGTCCCGTTGTCTGCGGCAGATGATATTCCTTTGGATTTCTCGGATAGCATTCAATCCACTTGCATCCGCAGGCAAGATTCCCCGGCACATAAGCCGGCATAGCATGGTAAAATACGTCCTCATATGGATGAATTCCGATCTTGGCAGGCATCTCATATTCTTTTCTTCCATGGGCAGTCATAGCCTGATTCACCAGCTCCAGGGTCTCCGGCACATCCGGCCCTGCTTCCATACACTCCTCCCTGGTAAGCCAGAGAATCTCCTTCCCCAAATCCAGCTTTGACTTCAGGAACTCATGCTCCTCCTCAAATCGTCTTAACTGCTCCTCTGTTGCTGCGTACATCTCAAAACCTCCTCGTTTTTTTAAACCTCTCGATATAAAAGGCCGGAACTTACGGCCCCCGAATCATAACACTATTATACCAAAAGAATCCCTGTTCAGCAACTGCCTTCCAAAATTTCGTTACGATTCATGGACTAACCGTTACGATTCACGAACGAACCCTCCGCTCATAGTAACAAAATATCTTTTGACGCTTACACCATAGTATGCTATGATACAAATGTTAAAAAAGTCATGAGAAATGAACAGCCATTTTTCGTAAAATGAGCGTATTCGTATTGACGCCAACAGAGGTGATTTTATGCATAAAGAATTTTTAATGGGCAATGAAGCAATTGCCCTGGGAGCCATTGCGGCCGGTGTGAATCTTGTATCCGGCTACCCGGGCACGCCTTCCTCAGAGGTACTGGAAACCGTGGCAAAACGCAGGACATCTGACATCTACGTAGAATGGTCCGTCAATGAGAAAACGGCCATGGAGGTAGCCTCAGGCGCCGCCTATACCGGGGCAAGATGTATGGTTACCATGAAACAGGTAGGGCTCAATGTAGCTTCTGACCCGCTGATGAGCCTGGAGTATATTGGTGTAAAGGGCGGTATGGTTGTACTTGTGGCAGATGATCCAGGGCCGGTCTCATCCCAGACTGAACAGGATACAAGATGTTTTGCTGCATTTTCAAAGCTTCCCTGCTTTGATCCCTCGGATCCGCAGGAGGCTTATGAGATGGTACAGGAAGCCTTTGAATATTCAGAACAATATGGAACGCCTGTCTTTTTCCGGCCTACTACAAGAGTCTGTCACGGCTACGCTTCTATTACTGTAAAGGATGAGACAGAATACCAGCCGCACAGATTCGAAGGATTCGTGAAGGATACAGGCCGCTGGGTCATCTTTCCCCGTCTTTCCTACCAGAACCACATAAAAATCGAGGCAAGAAATGTAAAGCTGGCCGAAGATTTCTCCAGGTACAGCCGGAACCGCATCTATCCGGCATGCGAAAGGAATCAGAAGCTTAAAAAGGGAGTCGTATCAGGTGGTATCAGCTTCACCTATGCAATTGAAACACTGGAACAGCTGGGCATGGCAAGACTATTTAAGGTTTCCACACCCCATCCGTTTCCCGAACAGCTGGCGCTTGAATTTCTAGACGGTCTTGAGGAAGTCCTCTGTATCGAAGAACTGGACCCGGTTCTTGAGCGGGAGCTTAACTATCTCTGCGGGAAGCACCATCTCCCTGTAAAGATCTATGGGAAGCTTACAGGACATGTAAAAAACGCAGGGGAAAACAGCCGCGACAGCGTGCAGAATGATCTCGTGCAGTTTTTAGGAGCAGATGCCGGAGGCTCTCCCGGCAATCCTGATCCTCCGGCGCTCCCGGCAAGGCCTCCGGTTCTCTGCGCCGGATGCCCGCACCGTGCTTCCTTCTATGCAGTAAAGACTGCCATGAAGGGAAGAAAAACAGTTTTCTGCGGAGATATCGGGTGCTATACCCTGGGAAACGCCATACCTCTTGACATGGTGGACACTTGTCTTTGTATGGGGGCAGGTCTTGGAATCGCCCAGGGGATCGGGCACATGGAACCGGATACTGCCTGCTTCGCATTTGTAGGTGATTCCACATTTTTTGCCTCTGCGGTCACGGGTGTGATAAATGCTGTTTATAATCAGGCAAATATGACTTTAATTATACTGGATAACTCTACGACTGCCATGACAGGGCACCAGCCTCACCCCGGCACCGGACAGACCATGATGGGTGAGATCGTGCAGAAAATAAATATTGAATCTGTCCTCAGGGGAATCGGACTTACTGTCGTTGAAACAGTGAACCCTCTGGACTATCAGGCTTCCCTGGAATGCGTAAAGCAGACGGCTGATGAACCAGGCGTAAAAGCCATTATTTTCAAGTCCCCATGCATTGCCCTTACCAGGCCGTCCGGCAGCATGACTGTTGATTCCAGAAAATGTACCGGATGCCGCAAATGTATCCGTGAACTTGGATGCCCTGCGCTTATTCTCTCAGAAGGGAGGGTCTGCATTGATTCATCCCTGTGTACCGGCTGCTCTCTCTGTGCGCAGATTTGTCCGGCGGGTGCAATCTGCAGTCCGAAAGGCTGCACCCCTTGTCCGGCGTGTGCAGTCTGCAGTCCAAAAGGCCGCACCCCTGATCCGGCGGGTGAAGCTGATGCCTCCGGAAATAACAGCAGCTGTCCGGCAGATGATGCCTGCCATCTGGCAGATCAGGGAGGTGTACATAATGAATAAAAATATTATATTATGCGGAGTTGGAGGGCAGGGTACTGTCCTTGCTTCCAAATTAATCGCTGCGGCAGCCATGAAAAAAGATCTCCCTGTCATGAGCGCAGAAACCATCGGCATGGCGCAGAGGGGCGGAAGTGTTTTCAGTCATATCCGAATCGGGGAGGGACTTCATTCTCCTATGATTGCTGAAGGCACTGCAGATGTCATCCTTGGCTTTGAGCCCGGGGAGGCGGTGCGGATGCTTCCTTATTTAAAGGACGGCGGTCAGGTAATCGTCAGCAGCCGCGGAATTATGCCTGTAACTGCCGCACTTTCCGGCACTCCTTATCAGAGCGGCGAGATGATCAGCTATTTAAAGACCCGGACGGATCATCTTCTTGTAATTGACACGGAGAAAGCGTGCCGGGAACTGGGCTCTTCCAGGGTGCTTAATATGCTCCTGTTAGGAGCTGCAATCCACAGTGGTGCACTGGGACTTACAGATACAGAGATAAAAGAAGTCATCAAAGAACGCGTTCCCGAAAAATATCACAACATAAATTTCCGGGCGCTGGAATATACACATTCCCTTTAAAAAAATACTCTAAAGCTGGAAATATACCCGGAACTTTAACGGGCACACAAATTAAAGAAAGGAAACACGTAACGAAAAAGAGACTGAATCGTCTCCTTGAACGTTACATACAAAAAAGACATGCAGATTTCAGACTTACAGATTACCCAGGTTAACAGACAAATTGAGGCTCTTAAGAATGCCGGAAGCTTTTACGGCAGGAAGCTTAGCGATGCGGGAATCTCCCACATCCAGACATCAGAGGACTTTGAAAGTCTTCCCTTTTCTGAAAAAAACGACTTGCGGGAAGCCTATCCCCTTGGGCTTATGACTGCTCCGGAGAATGAAATCGTACGGATTCATTCCTCCTCCGGAACCACCGGACTCCCGGTCATCATTCCTTATACTGCGAAGGATGTAGACGACTGGGCGATTATGTTTGCCCGCTGTTACGAGACAGCCGGCATTACAAATATGGACCGTATTCAGATTACTCCCGGATACGGCCTGTGGACCGCGGGCATCGGCTTCCAGAATGGTGCTGAGAAGCTCGGCGCCATGGTAATTCCCATGGGTCCCGGTAATACGGATAAGCAGCTTCAGATGATGATGGACATGAAGAGCACAGTCATCTGTGCAACCTCCTCCTATGCCCTGCTCCTCGCAGAGGAAATCGAAAAACGGGGAATCAAGGATAAAATCCATCTAAAGAAGGGCGTAATCGGTTCCGAACGCTGGGGCGAGAAGATGCGCCAGCGTATTAAGAACGAACTTGGCATTGAACTTTACGACATTTACGGATTAACGGAAATCTATGGTCCGGGTATTGGCATCAACTGCAAATATGACACTGGCATGCACTACTGGGATGATTACCTTTATATTGAAATCATTGACCCGGTAACTTTAAAGCCGGTTCCTGACGGGGAGATGGGCGAGATTGTTATCACTACCCTGGTTAAGGAGGGCGCGCCTCTCATCCGTTACCGCACCCATGACCTGTCACGCATTATTCCGGGAGAATGCCCGTGCGGCAGCAGATTTCCTCGCCTGGATATGATTATGGGCAGAACAGACGATATGATAAAAATTAAGGGTGTCAATGTCTTCCCGAGCCAGATCGAAGAGATTTTGCGGGAATTCCCGGAAGTATCCAGTGAATACCAGATCCGTATCTCACATCTGGACGGCAGGGATACCATGCGCCTCTATGTGGAGACAAACGGAAGCGTTGATTTCCTTGACCTGGGCAGACGCATTGCCGGAACCATAAAGAGCCGGATCGGATTCACTCCACTTGTTAAGGTGGTTGAACTCGGCCTTCTCCCGAGAAGTGAAAAGAAGTCCAGAAGAGTCATTGATGAAAGATATGAGTAAGCTGCTCACAAAAGCCGGATGCTGCACAGCATCCGGCTAAAATTGTTTTCTATTCGTAACTGCCAGGTATATGTCTATTCTACGATTCCTACCATATCAGCCACAGTAGAAAATCCATACCTCTCCATATAGCTTTCAATCTCTCCCACAATTTTTTCAGATATGGAAGGATCATGGAAATTTGCAGTTCCGATGGATACTGCACTTGCCCCGGCAAGTATCATCTCAATGGCATCTGCCCCGCCTGTTATGCCTCCCATACCGATCACCGGAACCTGGACTGCATGGGCTGCCTCATAGACCATCCGGACTGCAATGGGATGAATCGCCGGACCTGATACGCCTCCGGTCTTATTTGCAAGGACAAAGGTTCTTCTGTGGATGTCAATCTTCATACCTGTAAGTGTATTAATCAGCGAAACTGCATCTGCGCCGCCTGCCTCTACGGCTTTTGCCATATCGGGAATGGAGGTTACATTCGGACTGAGTTTCATGATGACAGGCTGTCTGGCATATCGTTTCACTGCCTTCGTGATCTTCTCTGCCGCCTTCGGTTCCTGGCCAAAGGCTATACCGCCCTCCTTTACATTCGGGCAGGAGATATTAATTTCCAGGAGATCCACCTCTTCCTCTGAAAGGCGCTCCACAACCTCACAGTAATCCTCCTCTGACCTGCCGCAGATATTCACAATAATCCTTGTATCATACTGTCTCAAAAAAGGAATATCTCTTTTACAGAACAGGTCGATTCCTGGATTCTGAAGTCCTACCGCATTCATCATACCCCCATAAGTCTCTGCAATTCTTGGAGTCGGGTTCCCGGGCCATGGAACATTTGCCACTCCTTTTGTAGTAACTGCACCCAGCTTATTCAGATCTGTAAACTCTGCAAATTCCGCACCGGATCCAAATGTTCCTGACGCAACTGTAACCGGATTTTTCCACTCTACTCCTGCTATATTTACACGCATATCTACACTCATCAGATCTCCACCTCCGTAGACAAGAATACCGGCCCGTCCTTACAGATTCTCTTATTGTGTACATTACTGTGGGAATCCCTCTCCACAGACTGGCACACACATCCCAGACAGGCCCCGATCCCGCATGCCATGCGCTCCTCCAGGGATATATAGCATACTATGTTATTTTCCCTGGCATATTCTTTGATTGCGCGGAGCATCGGAGCCGGCCCACAGGCAAAAATCATATCTGCCTGCAGAGAATTCTCATGTACCGCATCCATTACATTCCCCTTTGTTCCCACACTTCCGTCCTCTGTCGAGACATAGACCTCTGCATTCCTTTCAAACTCTTCTCTTAAGAATGTCTGTGAATCACGGTATCCGGCAATCACCTGCTTCTTCCTGCACTTTATCTGCTTTGCAAGCTCCAGGACAGGCGGTACGCCGATTCCTCCTCCCATAAGAAATACCTGTTTTCCTTCTGCCTTTTCATATGGAAATCCATTTCCCAGCGGGGCAATGATGGGGAGACTGTCGCCGGCCTTCATCCTTGAAAACTGCTCTGTCCCCGTCCCTTCTCCTGTCACACGGTACACCACCCGCAGCTGCCCCTCTTCACGATTGATCTCACAGATGCTGATGGGCCGGGGAAGCAGCCTGCTTCCGTCATTCGTATACATAGATATGAACTGTCCGGGCCTTGCCTCCTTTGCAGCTTCTGTCTGTATCCACATGCTGAAAATGCCGTCTGCAAGGCATTCCTGTGTGACAACTGTTGCTATTTCTTTCTTTTTCTTTTTGTCTGTCATCTTCTCTCCTGACCGGCAGCATTCTGAAATATTGCTGCCTGAACCCTCTGATCCCTTTGTGGAAGCAGTTCTTTAACGATTTTCCAGCGCTCCCCTGATATCCTGGACCATATCCAGAACTGCAGCCCTGGATGCCTCTCCAAACTGTTCTGCACCGAAGTCCGCATATTTTTCCTGTCTGTATGCCGCAATGATCCCCCGGGAGGAATTCACGATTGCACCCAGTCCGTCCTCATGGAAGAAAGGAACCAGATCCTTCCCTTTCCCGCCCTGGGCGCCATACCCGGGCACCAGAATAAATGCCTTCGGCATAATCTTCCTCAGTGTCTTACCCATCTCCGGATAGGTTGCACCCACAACGGCGCCCACATAGCTGTATGTATCGCCCATGGCTTCCTCTCCCCATGCAGCGACCCTTTCTCCCACCAGCTCATAGAGCGGCCGTCCGTCTATAAGCCTGTCCTGGAATTCCCCGCTTGACGGGTTGGATGTCTTCACAAGAATAAATATCCCCTTTTTTTCTTCCCTGCATACCTTAAGGAAAGGATTCACCCCGTCTGAGCCAAGATATGGATTCACGGTAATAAAGTCTTCATCAAAGGGTGTATAGCTTTTGCTTCCCACCTGAACCCTTCCGATATGTCCTGCAGCATAGGCAGCCGAGGTAGAACCAATATCCCCGCGCTTAATATCGCCGATGACGATCAGCCCCTTCTCTTTGCAGTAGTCAACTGTCTTCTTAAATGCAGCAAGACCAGGCAGTCCGAACTGCTCATACATGGCAATCTGGGGCTTTACAGCAGGAATCAGATCCCAGATCTTGTCCACGATCTCCTTATTAAACTGCCATACAGCCTCAGCTGCCCCCTCCAGCGTCTCTCCAAATTCCTCAAATGCCTTCTCCTGAACCTGCTCTGGAATATAATCCAGCATTGGATCTAACCCTGCCACTATCGGTGCGCCTGTCTGCTTAATCTTTTCCACTAACTGGTTAATCATCTCTCTTTTCCTCCGTATTTTCGATTCCTTTGCTTTCTATCCTTCTTCCACAAACGGATATACAACCCTTCCGTCTACCAGTGTATATGCGACCTCTCCCGACACTTCATATCCGTCAAAGGGAGTATTTTTCCCTTTTGATACAAATTCTCTTTTATCAATCCGGTATTTCTTTCCCGGGTCAAAGATCACAAGATCCGCAGTCTTTCCTTCTGACACGGAGCCTTTGTCTGAGAGTCCGAGAATCCTTGCAGGATTGCTGCTCATCTTCTCTGCCATCTCCATAATCGTTAAGACTCCTGTCTCTACGAGAGCCGTATAGGTAAGTGCTGCCGATGTCTCAATGCCTACAATCCCGAAGGCAGCCTCTGCCATTGATTTATTCTTTTCTTCCTCTGCGTGAGGCGCGTGGTCGGTTGCAATGACATCCATTATCCCATCTCTTAAGCCCTGTCTCAGCGCCTCTACATCCTCCTTCCTTCGCAGCGGCGGATTCATCTTATAATTTCCGTTGTCTGAGGGAATGTCATCTGAGGTTAGTAAAAAATGATGGGGACATACTTCCCCGGTAACAGGGAGCCCTTCCTCTTTTGCAAGCCTTACCATTTTTACACTGTCTGCAGTGGAGCAGTGGCACAGATGAAGTCTGACGCCTGTTTCCTTTGCAAGCAGAATATCTCTCGCTGCAATCACATCCTCCACCGAATTGGTAATCCCGGGAAGACCGAGACGCTCTGCATTCTCATCTGCGTTCATGACGCCTCCTTCTACCATCGTGATGTCCTCACAATGGGCAAAGACAGAGATCCCGCATTCCTTCGCAAGCTTCATGCCCTGTCTGTAGAGCGATGCATTCATCACAGACTTGCCGTCCTCACTTACCGCATGGCATCCCTCTGCCGCCATACCGCGGATATCTGCCAGTTTTTCTCCCTTCTGGCCTTCTGTTACGGCTCCAAGCTGAATCACATTAGTAAGAGATTCTCTTTTCTGCCTTTCATGGACCTCTGCCACTTTCTTTGCCGTGTCAATAACCGGCCTTGTATTAGGCATGGCGCATACAGTCGTTACGCCTCCCTTTACAGCCGCCCTTCCGCCAGTCTCCAGTGTTTCCTTATACTCCAGTCCCGGATCCCGGAAATGTACATGAAGATCAATAAATCCCGGCATGACATAACAACCGTCAGCCTCAATGATCTGGTCAGCCTGTTCAATGATCTCCTTTGCGACCTTCTTAATCCTTTTTCCTTCCACCAGGACATCGTAGTTCCCCTCCGTCTTTGTCAGCGGATCCACCACACATCCATTCTTTATTAGTATCCTCATTCTTCCTCCTTCCACCACTCTCAGGATCTGCCAAGTTCTTCCTTTAATACTTCAACCGCCTTATCAAGCTGGTTATCTGCCTCTGGATTCTTCTCATCCGCCTCATAGGCCACTTCCACATCCGGGACAATTCCCTTTTCATTAATGCTTCTTCCCTTTGGCGTAAAATATTCAGAAATCGTAAGCTTTACACAGGTGCCGTCCTTGAGATCAAAGATCTGCTGTACCACGCCCTTTCCATAGGTCTTCTTTCCCACAATTTTTCCCAGTCCGTAATCCTGGATTGCCCCTGCAAAAATCTCGGAGGCACTGGCACTGTTTTCATTCACCAGAACAGTCAGGGGAATCTCCAGCTTATGCTCCTCATCAGATGTAGCTTCCTGCTTTTTCCCGGACTTATCCTCCATATAGACGATCAGTCCCTCTGGAAGGATCTCATCCAGTATATCGCATACGGTTCCAAGACCTCCTCCGGGGTTGCTTCTTAAGTCCACGATCAGCCCCTGCATTCCCTGGCCTTCCAGCTCCTCAAAGGCTTCCTTATACTGCTCATAGGTTACGTCATCAAATTCCAGAATTCTCAGATATCCCAGATTGTCCTCCAGCATCTTTGAGCTTACTGTAGGATATTCTATCGTCTCCCGGACAGCGGTAAATGTCATCTCCTTAGCGTCATTTCCCCGAAGCACGGTAAGACTGACTTCGGTTCCCCGTTCACCCTTGATATCACCTACCACCTCTGCCAGGTCTCTGCCGGATATGTCCTTTCCCTCCACCTTATACAGAATATCCCCGTCTTTAATTCCCGCCTTTTCTGCCGGGGAATTCTCATAAACCTGGGAGAATGTAATAATGCCTGTCTCTCTGTTCTGGGTCATAACAGCTCCCACTCCGTCATATTCGCCGGATGTGGATTCCATAAGGCTCTTTGTTGCCTTTTCATCATAATATACGGAATAAGGATCTTCAAGTCCGCTGATGTAGCCCTCGTAGATCCCTGACTGCAATTCCTTCTCATCCACCTCTCCCAGATAGCTCTGCTCAATAAGCTCTTCCAGTACCTTTAACTTTTTCTCTGTCTCACTGCCAAGTGCCTGCGTCTCTTTCCCGCCGCTTTTCAGGTTCACATTGCAGGATGCAACTCCTGTTATTAATAACATAGCAAGGGCGCCGCAAAGCGCCCCTTTTAAAAATTTCATTTACAACTCTCCTTACAGATAATTTCTCGGATTTACAGCCATCCCATTGACCTCCACCTGGAAGTGCAGATGCGGGCCTGTAGACCAGCCGGTTGAACCAACCAGACCGATCTGCTGTCCTTTGGTCACACGTTGTCCTGCACTTACAGTGAGGGCAGAATGGTGCATATATTTTGTGGATAAACCATTTCCATGATTAATAACCACCCAGTTTCCCGCACTGTCACTGTAGTTCGCGATTACAACCGTCCCGTCTGCCGCCGCATAGGTTGGCACGCCTGCCCCTGCGGCAAAATCCATTCCCTTGTGGGACGGATCGCTGGGGTCACGGTATTCGCCAAACTCACTGCTTATATACGATGCTCCCGGACACGGATTCGTAAACTGCCCTCCTCCGCTGACTACCGGAGGGCCGGCTGCCTGGACGGCTGCGCCCCCGCCTCCGTCTGCCTGCTGTGCAGCTGCAGCCGCTGCAGCCTGGGCAGCCGCCTTTGCTGCTGCTTCCTCTGCCGCCTTCTTTCTGGCCGCTGCCTCTGCTGCCTCTTTCAGCAGTTTATCCAGACGGGCTGCATTCGCCCCGATCTTCTGTTCCAGCTCCTCAAGCTTTGTATTCGTATCTGCCAGAAGCTTCTCAACAGAGGCCTGCTTTACACCAAGCTCCTCCCTGAGAGCTGTCAGCTCCGTATACTCCGTCTGAAGCGCTTCCTCCTGCTTCTTTACTTCCTCTACCACGTTCTGGAATGTCACGAGCTGTGCCCGGTCGTACTCAGAAATACGGGAAATATATTCTGCCTTATTCAAAAACTCCCCTATGTCTTTTGAATTACACAGAATCTCAATGAATTCCGTATTTCCATTTTCATACATATATACGATCCGCTTTTTCATGCTTTCATACTGATTATTCTCATCAATCTTCGCATTCACAAGCTCTTCTTCCTTTTGCTTAATCTCCTGCTCCTTTGCGCTTAACCTTTTCTGTGTCTGTTCCATATCATCCACAATGTCATTAAGCTGCTGTGTCAGAGCTTCCTTTTCCTCCTGTGTCTGATTTTTCTGATTCTTCAGTTCCTTATCCTTTTGCTTCGCTTTCTTTATCGCCGATGCCTGTACCTGCACCGAAAGGCCCAGACACAACACCAGTACAAGAATCAGACTAAATATCCTTTTCAATTGTAGCATATGTATCCCCCTTAATAATTATGCAATAGTTAACCTTATCTATACTCTTTTATCTATACTCTTTTATCTATACTCTTAAGTGCTTCCTGATTGTGAAGAAGCTTCCCACAAAACCAATTCCCACTCCCAAGGCAAGCCCGACCGGAAGAAGTGTCTTATACACATCTATAACCGGAAGGAAATCAATGATGTTATTTAAAAGCGAAAACTTTGTCATAACATACTGTATCGCCTTCTCATACATAAAATACAGCATAACCAGCGGAATAACCGCTCCCACGAACCCGATCAGAAGACCCTCGAATATAAACGGGGCACGGACGAATCCGTCCTTGGCTCCTATGTATTTCATAATAGCAATCTCCTCACGCCTTACTGTTACGCCCATGGTAACTGTATTACTGATCAGGAAGACCGATACTGCCAGCAGAATCGCAATAATCGCCACAGATACATATCCCACCAGCTTATTCACGCTGGTCAGCGTCTTGGCAACCAGGTCAGACCTGTTTACCTTGCGGACGCCCTCAAGTCCTTCCGCAAAAGCTACCACGTCCTTCTGCTTCGCCACATCCTCCATATATACCTCATAGTTATCAGAGGTTGCCAGCGGGTTGTCACTCTTAAAGCCCTCTGCCAGCTCTGCTGATTCCCCGAAATAGTTGCCCTGAAAGCTGTTCCATGCGTCATCTGCGCTGACGTATTTTACATTCAGGACGCCGTCCGCCTCCTCAAGCTCCTTCCCGATCTTGTCCTTCTGAGCCTGCGTTGCCTCCTTGTTAAAGAATACGGTAATGGCCACTCCCTCTTCTGCCTTTTCCACAATATAATTGAAATTCACCACAATCGAATAAAATAAACCGAACAGGAAAATACATGCTGCCATAGTCGCAATTGATGCCACAGAGAACATCTTATTTCTTCCTATGTTCTTTACTCCCTGTTTCATTGAATAACCAAATGTACTAATTTTCATGCCTGTACCCACCTTTTTTCTCGTCGCTTACGATAACTCCCTTTTTCATCGTAATGACACGCTTTTTCATCTCGTTTACAATCTCCTGGTTATGTGTAACAACCAGCACGGTTGTCCCTCTGTCATTCGCCTCCTCCAAAAGCTTCATAATCTCCCACGAATTCGTCGGATCCAGGTTACCTGTCGGCTCATCTGCAAGAAGGATTGCCGGTTCATTCACAATCGCCCTTGCAATCGCCACCCTCTGTTGTTCTCCTCCGGATAACTCCTTCGGAAATGCCTTATACTTCTGCGCCAGCCCTACCAGGGACAATGCCGCAGGAACCTTCTTTTTAATCACCCGGGACGAAGTCTCGGTAACGCGCTGTGCAAATGCAATATTCTCATATATATTCCGGTCCTTAAGCAGGCGGAAGTCCTGGAATACAACCCCGATCCTCCTCCGGTACATGGGAATCTTCCTGTGCTTCATCCGGTTCAGGTTCTGCCCGTTCACAATAATTGTTCCCGATGTGGGATCCAGTTCCTTCATTATCAGACTGATCAGAGTAGATTTTCCGGAACCGCTGTCTCCAACAATAAATACAAACTCACCCTGTTCAATCTTCAGATTGACGCCATTAAGGGCCGCAACACCCTTCGAGTATTCCTTCTTAACATCTCTTAATTCAATCATAGTTTCCTCCTGATTACTTACTAATACATAGCTGTTATACTCACGGCTGCGTATTATCTTAAGCTTCTTAATATTCCATTGTCTCCATGTACTTCATGTATTTTACCACCATAAGGGCAATCTTAAAAGTAATGGCATCCTCAAAAACACGCAGGTCAAGCCCGGTACTCTTCTGCAGCTTATCAAGCCTGTATACCAGAGTGTTTCTGTGTATATACAGCTGCCTGGATGTCTCTGACACATTCAGGTTATTCTCAAAGAATTTATTAATTGTAGTAAGCGTCTCTTCATCCAGGTCATCCGGTGATTTCCCCTCAAAGATCTCACGGATAAACATCTTGCACAGCGGAAGCGGAAGCTGGTAGATCAGCCGTCCGATTCCAAGGGTGCTGTAGGCAATAATACTTCTCTCACTGAAGAAGATCTTTCCCACGTCAAGAGCAAGCTTTGCCTCCTTGTAGGACTTGGAAACTTCCTTGATGTCCCCGACAATGGTTCCATAGGCAATCAGAATGTCTTCCTCGCCGTTATTCTTCAGCACATCATAGAAATTCTGCGCAACCTTTTCAAGCTCCTTATGTCCGTCGCCAGGCTCCAGCTCCTTTACTACAATAATATTCTTCTCGTCAACTGCGGTGACAAAATCCTTGATCTTATTTCCAATGAGTCCTCTGACATTATCAAGGGCATTGGTGTCCTTTTCGTATTTTGTCTCAATAATAAAGATAACACGTCTGGTCTCTGTGTCAATATGTAATTTTTTCGCGCGGTTATAAATATCCACAAGAAGAAGGTTATCAAGAAGCAGATTCTTAATAAAATTATCCTTGTCAAACCGCTCTTTATAAGCAATTAACAGATTCTGGATCTGAAATGCCCCGATCTTCCCCACCATATATGCATCATCATCATTCTCCCCTTCTGCGAGAAGAATGTACTCAAGCTGATGCTCGTCAAAAACCTTAAAAAACTGATATCCTCGCACCACCTGGCTGTCTGCCGGGGACTCAACAAATGCAATCACGTCTTCCTCATGGTTCTCTTCCTCCTGCATGGTCCCTGCCAGAAACTTTCCCTCTATATCCATGATACAGAAGTCAATTCTCGTAATCCCCTTCAATCCTTCCAGCGTATTTTGAAGTATTTGATTAGATATCATATTCTCTCTCCCCTTCAATTGTTTTGATTTGTCCCATTTAAAAGTCGCTTTCAGCGAGGGGACGTGTGCCGAAAGCCGCTGCTTTACTGGTCCGGATGCTGTAAAGCACTGCGGCCGGTAAGGCAGAATTCACAACAAAACCTCCTGTTTTTCAGCAAAAAAGCATACGCTTAGGTTCTATCTTAATACACTTCACCAAAAAAAGAAAGAGGAAATCGCATATTTTTGTTGATTTCCTCTATTTTTTATATTTTCTTTTTTCTATTTCCTTTTTGAATATATGTTTTACAATAAACTGTGTAACCTTCTCCCTCCCCAGACTGCGGCGCTTCTCCGGGAACATCCCCTTCCCGATTCCTAGCCATATTCTCGCGTTCAGTATACTCTTGTTCCTCGCGATAAAATCCTCCTGGAGAGGTGTTGACAGGGCTGCGAAAATACAGTCCGCCTCACTGCCGTTAATATCATTCACCAGCATATCATCCGCACGGTCTTCAGCGGATACCTTCGCAAGGCCCGCAACCTGAATCCCGCTGTAGGCGCGCTCCAGGCATCCATAGAATTCCTCCCCTTCCTCAGAGGTCTCCACCAGAAGATACACTCTCTTATGGTTCTTATGGAGATAGCGGATAAACATCTTAAGAAACGTCTTATTCTCCGTCTCCTGCAAAAACTTTCTCTCCGTAACCTCCGCTGCCTCCAGGATCGTCCGGTCCCCGGCCAGCACAAGGTCAAACTCCCGGACCTCGTCCTTCAGCTCTGCTCTCTCATTGATCTGCATCAGTCTGTCCACAGTAACCAGCTCAATCACATTCACCGGGTCAGACAGCATATACTCCATGGAGGCCTTCATGGCTTCCTTGGCTGAAAGCTTATCTATCTCTAGATCTAAAACATTTATCTTTTCGCTCATAAATCCACCTGCTACTTACGTTTCGGTTGTTCGATTATAGCAAAAGGATATCTTATTTTCAACCTTTCTCATTAAATATTCATACTTCTTAACATTCGTAATAATTTTGTAACTGCTATATTTGTCACTTTTTCTCCAGCTCCCTTTTCCGCCTTGCCAGAAGGCCTCCGATTCTCCCTGTCTCCTTGGAAGAAAGCGAACGCCACCCGTCACTTAATACCCGGTCAAGAAGACCCAGCTCCTCCGCGATCTCATACTTTACCAGCTCCTCCTTTGTAAGCTCTTCCAGCCTGATCGGCTTATCCTTCTTAACAGCCATATCCATACCCCTTTCCCAAGCAAAATAAAAGAATCACCATAAGTATTGACGGATCTGCAGATTTTATACAGTCTTTTTTGGGAGGGGACGCAGGAAGGGGGAGGCCTGTATTCCATTCAAACGGGGCAAAATTCCGGTGAACTAAATGTTAACTTCGACTAAGCCGTTCGGGAATGCCCTCACGGCTAAGTCTGCGTAAACATTGGATTTCACCTCCAAAAAAAGCGCCCCTGACTGTTTTCATCGGAATACAGGCCTCCCCCTTCCTGCTGTGTACTGGCTCCCGCTGTACTGTATATCGTGCTGCAGGGAGGGGCTGGTGCGGCTGGTTTCTGGCGGGATGCTTGCGCGCATTCCTGAACCGTGAATAGTAACGAGTACTCCAGTAAATTAGGAAAACTATAAAAAGATTCTTGAATCACCGTTATAGATATGTTATATTATAGGCAGAGGGAAAGCCATACAAGCGGCTCTACCCCTTTCGTGAGTTTCTACCTGTGCTTTTGCACAGGCAGGCCGTCACTATTGGTAGTAGTGGCGGCTATTACTTTTTTCCCTTGTAAATCTGATAAATCAGACTGATAAGGGCAACAATGAGTATACCTATTTGAATCAAATCCGAATATGTAACATACATTCTATCACCCTCCTTTCTTTCGTCCGGAGGGTTGCCCAAACCCTCCAAACTAGACTGGAGGGGTAAAGCCGCCTGGCTTAATGGTCTTTCCCTATCGACTATATTAGCACAATATCTCCTATATGGCAATAATAGAAAAGCCACCACATAGAGAACCTTACATGCTCTATATGGCGACTCATGTTCTTACTGCTCCTGCTCCATACTCTAGTACAGCATTGCATAATTAACAGTGAATAATGTGCTTGATATCTGCGTCAGATGTGCGGCTGCAAGCCGACGGCGTAGCGGGCTACGTCTAGGATTGGAGCCGTGCATCTGGCACAGATAGCGAGTACAGAATTCACTGTTAATTACGCAAAGATGTACTAGGGCTCTTCAGGGATTACGATTGCTGCTATGATGTAGCCCAGTACTCCGGAGCCGCCCAGGCAGGCGAACAGGATGAGGCCCAGCCTTACAAGTGTGGGGTCGATGTTAAAGTATTCTGCGACTCCACGATACAATCTTTTTGGTTCCATAGTATTTCCTCCTGATTTATTGTTTGAAATTAACAGTTACATTGCCTATTCCGCATTCTATGCTGATCTCTCTGGAAGACCCATTATCTATCTCCTTGTCACAGCCAAGCCCCGAATAAGTCGAATCTCCGCAGACAATCTCACCGATTCCGCAGGAGATATCGTAGTTATAATCATCCTCTTTTCCGTTTACCGTAAACGAAATGCTTCCAATGCCGCATTCAAGGTCTGCTTCTGTTCTGATATCTCCGGCGGCCACAAGTTTACCTGTACCGCAGCCAAGGTCTGCCTCGTCTGCTTCAAAATGATCAATGGATGCCTCACCGGCTCCTACATCAACTGCCAGCTCGGCAGCTCGTATTTCACTTATATCCAGGGTTCCGGCGCTAACGTCCAGCTCGGCTTCGTCGAACCGGAAATCTTCTGGTACATAGATATATATTTTCCCAATGCCGCCTGCTTTATTAATCCCGGCTATATTCTTCTTTGTCCTGAATACCAGTGTGTCGCCGGACATGTAGTACTTAAGCTTCAGTCTCTTATCAATTCCCTTTGTCTTAACCGAAATGTCTGTGTCGCCCTTTTCTGCTGTCCTGAACTCTACCTCGCCTGCGCTTACAAACAAGTCAATGGATCTTACATTCTCGTATCTCTGTATCCTGTCGCCCTGTACAATGTCCGCGTCCTTTCCATCCTGGCCATAGTCATCATCATCTGATGTAAAGGTCATGATCTGGGATACGGGAAATGAGAATCCATTCGGGAATCTATCCTCAATCGCTTCTATAGATACTCCCAGAGCAAAGGATATGGTACAGAGTATGATTCCAATCACTGCGCAGGCTGCACAGACGCTCCAAAATACCTTCCACCCTTTTTTCATCCTTATGCCACCGCCCTTCTATGAAAAATCCTGTCAAAAACAGTAACAATTCCACGTATAATGCCCGGGATAACAATGATACAGATCCGGATGCTGATAACGGTCCCGATCGTTCCCATAACTGCAAGGATCAGTCCTGTTCCCATCAGTCCAAGCCCAACTGCAATCTCTGGAATCAGTGCCGCGACTCCTGCACAGAACAGGACGACTCCTATGAATGCTATTGCAACTGATGCGATTACAACCGACAGGAAAAGGGCAAGCACAACCAGTATCATGGCAAATACAACTGCCAGCAATGCTATAGAGACAGGAATAATAATGGGCGCCCCTACTACAATGATTGCAATAATCAAAAGGATCTTAAGCAGGGGACTGGATTTCGGAGGTTCTGGATCAGACGCATCTCTTCCGCCTTCTGCACTTCGTCTGTCACTGCCTGCATAGTAGTAGCCTCCGGCTCCCTGATTCTGTCCTCCAGTATTCTGAGAACTACTTCCTACAGGGACATCCTTTTTCTCAAATCTTGTGTCCTGGTAGCCTGTTTCCCTGTATTCGCTGTATCCGTCCTCCTTCTGCCCTGTCTCCTGAACACCCAGGTCTGCCTTGATCGTTGCCGCAACCTTTTCCGGGCTCTCCAGCTCCTCAATTACCTGGTGCTCATTCTCCTCTCCGGCATCATCAAAGTAGTCATTGTAATATTTCATTGCTTCCTGTCTCTCAACCACAGGAATATCCTGCAAAAGTGCGGCTAATTCTGTCATAAACTCTATGCGGCTCATGCACTTACACCTCCCTCAAATAATTCATTAATCTTCTTTGAATATTCCTTCCATTCTGTACGATATAGCTCCAGCTGTATTGTTCCTTTATCTGTCACTTTGTAGTACCGCCTGTTCCTCCCGTCAAACTGCCTGTCATAAACCTCCAGGCATTCATCCTTCTGCAGACGCCTCAGAACAGGATACAGAGTTGATTCTGAAACCTCAATCGCTTTCCTTACGTCCTGCGTAATCTTGTAACCGTATGTTCCCTCTTCTTCCTGGGACACAACCGCCAGGACAATTGCATCCAGAAGGGCTGCTCCGGTGTTAAATACCATATCTTCACTTCCTTTCGGCAGGTCTGTTATAATATTGTTTTTATATTAATATTATTTGGTTCAATAATATTATATGACGTATATTATTATTTGTCAACCATAAAATTGGGGACGGGGTAAAATTAATTTTACCCCGTCCCCGATTAACACATTATACTCTGATCTCCTCTTTAAGGGTGAAGGAATAGATCACCTTCTCCTTCACATCCCTGCCTGTCATCTGCTCAAGCGCCCTGGCATAGTAATCTAGCTGTGCATGGTATTTCTCCGCAAGCTCCCCGGCACTTTCCACCTGGTCGGTCTTATAATCCAGCACCGTAAACCCGTCCGGCTCCTCAAAGTACACGTCAATGATTCCCTGCACAAGGAGCATCTCCCCCTCTTTCCCTTCGTTCTGGTACACTTCCTTTGCGTCAACCCCCAGGACAAAGGGCTGTTCCCTTTTAAGCGTTCCCTGCAGGGCGCATTCCCGCATCCGCTGCCCCGTCCGGCTTCCAAGGAATCCAAGGATGTCCTCCTCCCTAATGCAGCCCGCCATCTCCTCTGTCATCTTTCCGCTCTCCACAAATGTATCTGCGGTTTCCCTCAGGCTCTCCGGCGTATACTCTCTCTGGAAATCCAGAAGCTCCAGAAGCCTGTGGTAGGCAGTTCCTCTTGACGCCCCGGAAAGCTCCTCCTCTTCTTTTAGAAACTTCGGGATCAAGGGAATGACCTCTGGCTCCTCGTAGAAGTACTCTCCATCCTCCCCGGATGAACCGGCCTCCTCCCCGGACATTTCCTGAAAGTGCGCCCGCTTCTTTAGCTCCGATACGGTAAACTTAAGTTTCCTGGAAAGGCTGTCTGTATATGCGTAAGTAAATCCAAACTGCTCCTCCAGCATCTCTCTTGTCGCCTCATCATAGACCCGCCCGGTGTCCCAGTTCTCCAGGACAGATTTTTTCATTCTCCCGGCTGTCTCCTCGGCAGCCTCCTCCCGCACTGCATCTTCCAGGGTCAGCGTCCTTAATTTTACCGGAATCTCTGGCGTAAGCCGCATAAGTGCCGGAAGGATGAAGTCCCAGTAAGTCGCTGCCCTGCTAAGCTTTCCAAAGCTTATGGGCTCTTCCTCCTGGTCTTTTATCATCTGGAAACTGTCAAGCTTTTTTTCAAGGTTTGAGATGGTTCCGGTAATAATCAGCTTCTCCCTTGCACGGGTCAGGGCTACGTAGAGAACCCTGAGTTCCTCTCCCAGGCTGTCCAGTGCTTCCTCCTTCTGGATGACTTTTTTCACCAGGCTTGGGCTTTTGGTACGCAGGTTCAGATCTACCGCATCCAGGCCCACGCCCATCCTCTGGTGGAGTACGGCGCTGCTCCTTGCATCCTGCATATTGAAGCGTTTTCCCATGCCTGCCACAAATACAATGGGGAATTCCAGTCCTTTGCTTTTGTGAATGGTCATCAGACGGACTGTGTCTGACTGCTCATCCTCCAGAGCCGCCTCCCCGTAATCCACATCATATTTCCGGAGCTGGCCGATATAGCGGATAAAGTGAAACAGTCCCTTATAACTGGCAGATTCAAAGGCTCTTGCTTTTTCAGAAAGCATATCCAGATTCGCCTTTCTCTGGGCTCCGCCCGGCATTGCAGAGACAAAATCTCCGTACCCCGTATCCGTAAGAATCTTCCGGATGAGCTCATGCATAGGTGTGTAGGGCACGATCTTACGGAACAGCTCTATCTGTCTTAAGCACTGTTCGAGTTTTCCCCGGATGTTCTCTTCTTTTCCTTCCCTGCGGTACCGGGTCACTGCGAGGAAAAAGGGACTCTCCTTGTATTCGCTTCTTATCACCGCAAGCTCCTCTGCCGAGAGTCCTCCGAAAGGGGACGCAAGCACAGCCGCAAGCGGAATATCCTGCTGCCCGTTGTCCAGCACACGCAGATAATCCAGAAATACCCCGATCTCCTGCGTCTCGAAGTACCCCTCTCTCGTCCCCGCGCAGGCAGGGATTCCTTCCTTATTCAGTACCTCTGTAAATACATCTGCAAACCCCTTGATGCTTCTTGTCAGAATCACAATATCTGAATAGCGGACCGGGCGCAGCGCCCCTGTCTCTTTGTCTGTCACCTGATGGTTTAAGAGAAGCTCCCGGATGCGCCCGGCGATGGTCCTCGCCTCCAGCTCCCTCTCGGAAACTGTCCCGGACTCTGAGGCATCCGGTTCCATGCCGTTCTCCTCCAGGGATTTCCTCACCTTCTCCATATCGCTGTCAATCACAAGCACCTCTGTCCTGGTGTCAGCCCCGGCGCTCTTTGCATCCGGAAATGACGCCCCCGCATAGAGAGCCGCCTGATCGTCATAGGCAATTCCGCCTAAGCCCCTGGTCATAATCTGGCGGAAGATATAGTTTATCCCTTCCAGCACCTCTTTTCTGCTCCGGAAATTTTTATGAAGGTCGATTCTTTGTTTTTTACTGTCTTCTGTCTCATAGGTATCAAATTTCTCCATAAAAAGCTCTGGCCTGGACAGGCGGAACCGGTAAATGCTCTGCTTTACATCCCCCACCATAAAGATATTGTAATGCCCCTCCCATACCCTGGAAATACTGGTCAGTATGGTTTCCTGAATGAGGTTGCTGTCCTGGTACTCGTCTATCATGATCTCCCGGAACTGCTGCTGGTACTCCCTCGCCACAACGGATGGCACAAAGTCCCCGTCCTTCCTCTCGGTCAGTATTCTCAGGGCATACTGCTCCATGTCTGAAAAATCTATGAGATCCTTTTTTCGCTTCTCTGCCTCAAAGTTCTCTGAAAACTTCTCCACAAGATCCGCCAAAACCTCCATACTTCCCCGGCAGAGCTTAAGATCCGCAAGAAGCCCTTCTGTATCCTGGTAAAAATACTGGGAGCGGAGATCTCCTGCCAGTCCCTTTACCTCCTCCCGGACTGCCTTTACCCGGGCCGTCTTTTCCTCTGAAACCGTCTTATCCCTGTTCGCCGGAAGGCGGACCCAGGCAAGACGGCGCATCTTTTCATTGAGCTTCGCAAATGTATCTGTACTTAAAAAGTCTTCGATCATCTTAAGATCCGCAAGAAGGGCTGATTCATATGCAGCCGGGCCGTCCGCCTCCCTGCAGAGGGCAAGCCCCTGGGCCAGAAGCTCTGACGCTTCCTTAAGGGAGCTTAAGGCATGTTTCATAATCACACCCGCAAGACGGCTCTCTTCCAGTTCCCCGGCTGTCTCTGCCTCATAGGCAGAAGCACAGTCTGCAAGCCACCCCCTGGAATCCGGGTAGCTTCTGGAAAACTCATAAATCTTAAGAATCAGTTCCTCCAGCTTCTTGTCATTTCTCCCGCCGCTGTATGCTGACACAAAATCCAGATATTCCGGCCTTGCAAGCTGGTACTGTTCTTCTAAGAGCGCCTCCAGAACATCCTGGCGCAAAAGCTTAAGTTCTCCCTCCTCCCCGATCCGGAAACCCGGATCAAGGTCAATGGCATGAAAGTGATCCCGGATGACCGACAGGCAGAAGCTGTGGATCGTTGTAATCCGTGCATTGTGAATCAGCGTTGCCTGCTGCCTCAGATGCTCATTTTCCGGATATTCCTCAAGCTTTTTCTCTATGGCGGTGCGGATGCGCTCCTTCATCTCCGCTGCGGCTGCCTCTGTAAATGTTACGATCAGAAGCTGGTCCACGCTTACCGGCTCTTGATCCTTCGTAAGCATTGTAATAATCCGCTCCACCAGTACCGCAGTCTTGCCGGAGCCTGCCGCAGCAGACACAAGGATATTGCGGCCCCTAAGGTCAATGACCTGTTTCTGTTCTTTTGTCCATGTCATACCCATATCCTTATACCTCCTCTCCTGACCTGTGATTGATTCCCTTCGGCTCGTTTATTCCCGGTGTTCTGTCTGTTTCCTGTGGGACGGACCGGACTTCATCTGTCTCACGCTTCATGGCAGCGATTGCCTCCTCTTTGCTCATCTTCCCAATGTCCCGGTAGCGGAAACCGGGTATCTTTACGTCAAATCCGCACACATGCCGGAAGCCGCAGTAATCACATCCGCTCTCCTGGCCTCTCCGGTAGGGCAGAGCATCTGTCTTCCCACTTAAGATCTGCCTGTGGGTCTCCTGAACCTTTTTCACGGCGTGTCTCATCATTACCTGGAATTCTTCCTCCGGCACCGCCTTTGAGCTCTTGGAAAGACTGCCGTTTTTATTATATTTCAAAGGAGCCGCCATGGATTCTCCCTCCATCTGCCGGTCCAGATGGAACAGAACCTCTTCTTTCAGATTAATCATACCGTCCGGCTTCAGCTCCTTTAAAATATCCTGTCCAGTCTCTTCCTGATCCTCCTTTTTCTCCACAAGGGGATCCTGGATCCGGTAATAAAATACCCCTGCAGGGATGACCTCTTTCCCCGGATGGCGCTTCTCCTGTTCCTTAAGCGCCGCATCCATATACACCATCAGCTGGAGCTGAAGCCCATAATAAAGGGCAGCCACGTCAAAGGAGGTTCCGCCTGTTTTATAGTCCAAAACCTTTACATAAAGGCGATCCCCGTCCTCGCAGGTGTCGATCCGGTCAATCTTGCCATTTCCAAACCGTAGTTCATAGGCTGACGGAACAAAATCCCCTGCCCTAAGCTGCTCTGTGAGGGCCCAGACCGTCCGGGCAAGCAGCTTTTTCATCCGCACAATCATATATTCATTGCGGGCAGAGCTATAGAGAACGGAGTTTCCGTAGTCCGTGATGACCTCCTCCACGCTTTCCCCGATCAGGGCATCCGCCTCTTCACCCGAGAGCTCTGTCCAGAGAACTCCCGCCTCCTCCACTTTCCTGGAGAATCTCTCTAGCGCGCTGTGGCATACATTTCCCAGATCCACTGCCTGAAATTCATATTCCTGCCTCTCTCTTAATCCCAGCCCATAGGACAGGAAATGAGCGAATGCACAGGCCGAAAAGCGCTCGATTCTCGTAATACTGTCCTCAAAATTCTCTCCGTAAAGCTTCCTGGCCACTGCCCCTGTCAGTCCGTCCGCAGGACGGTGGTAGTAACCGGCCAGCAGGAGCCTCTCTGCCTTCTCCTTCCATTCCGGGCTACTCAGGTACCAGGAGTAAAGCTCCTGCCATGCCTGATCCATTCCCCGGGGGCTTAAGAATCCCTGAATCAGAGCATCCATTCCCATCTGCTCCGTAAGTTCTCTGTCGGACAGCCCTTTCTCCTCCTCATCCTGCACTGGCAAGAGGGGATACAGCCGCCGGATCTCCTGCACCAGATAGGAAGGACGCATGCTCTTTCCATCAGAGGATACCTTGCTGTAATAGATATCCAGCTTTTCGGAAGGCTTCGTAAGATTCATGTACAGATAAAACTTCTGAATATATGCCTCCTCCTTGCCCCCGGGCGATAATGGCAGCTTTTCTTTCTGAAAACACTCCCTGTCACGCTCCGTAAGAAGCCCGGTCCGAAGCAGCGTCCCTGGAAGATAAGCGTCATTTGCCCCCAGAAACAGCAAAGCCTTAATGTCCTTAAGCCTGGTGCGCTTCACATCCCCCACAACGACCTGGTCCACACCAGGAGGGATGACCCCCACCCGGGCCTCCGCAAGCCCTGCATCCAGGAGCTTGCCATATTCACTTAAGGATACTGGCTCATCCCCCAGAAGCTCCACGAATTTTTCAAGTAGTTCGATAAGTATGCGGTAAATCTGTGCATACTCCTTTGCAAGCGCCAGATCTCCCGCCTCCTGAAAGGCTTCCTCCTGTATCTTAAGCTTCTTCTGAAGCTCCTCCTTCACCATAAACTGGTAGACCGCCATTGTAATATCCTTTACGGTCTTCTTTCTCTGTCTCAGCACAAATACCAGCTCATCGACCATCTCCACAAACATTACCCGGCAATGGTTGACATGGGCAAGCTCTTCCTCTTTCATGCCGCGCAGACGGCGGACCCAGCGCTCCTGCCATCTCTTATACCCCTTGATTCCTGTTCCAATCACATAGTTTTCCATCCCGCAGACCTCTTCATAAGAAAGCCCTGAAAGACCTGTCCGCAGGAAACGGAACACGCTCTCACAGGTAAAGTTCTGCTCCGCCATATTTAAGAGACTCCGGATGTATTCTACAAACGGATTCAGCAGGATACTCCTCTTATGATCCATAAATACCGGGATGTCGTAGGCTTCAAACGCCTGCTCCAGATAATCACCGTACACATCCATATTGCTGACGATCACCCCTATGTCCCGGTAACGGTAATTCTCCTTCCTGACAAGCCTTCGGATCTCCCCCGCTGCCAGAACGGACTCCTCCTTCGGATTTCTCGCCGCATGAAGCCCGATGGCCTCCTGCTCCTTTTTATAAGTTTCCTTCCCGTACCGGAAAAGATTGTGTTCCAGGAATGCAAATACATCATTTTCACGGAACCGCCAGGGCGTCCCTCCATACAGGCAGACCGGCTCCTCCATCCGTATCTTTGCCTCCTTTGTAATCTCCACAAGTGAAGTAACCATCCGCTTGCTAAGTGCAAACAGCTGATATGGGTGCTTACAGGCATAAGGGTTCTCCCGCTCATCCATAATCACAGTCACAACCACCTTGCGGCAGCGCAGTATAAGCTCCCGCAGCAGGCGGTTCTGCACCGGGGTAAATCCGGTGAATCCGTCCAGTACGACCGTGCTGTTTTTCAAAAGCTCTGACTTCGGAATCTCACGGCTTAAGACATCCAGAAGCTCTTCCTTCGTAATGTACTTCTTTTGCAGGTAGTCTGTAAATCCTCTGTATAAAACCTGGAGATCCATCAGCTTATAGTAAAGCCCGGAACCCTCGCCTGCCGCCTCCATGATGCGCTCCAGTTCCTCCTCGCCGATATCATACTGGGTAAACTCTGAAATAGCAGATTTCACTTCACTGATGTATCCAAGCTTTTTCATATTTCCCTTAAGTACAAGAAGATCATCCTCGTAATCTGCCGCAATCTTGCGCAGAATCAGATTCTTCCCCTCATCGTCAAGCACAGGCAGAACGCCCCCGCCCGTCTCCTCGAACACACGGTACGCAAGCCGCCCGAAGCTTAACACGTCAATATTCATAATACAGTGGCTCGGATGCTGCATGACCAGGTCTTTCTGCGTCTGCATAGTAAACTGCTCCGGCACAAGGACAATAAAATTCTCCTCCGGACGTTTCCTTGATTCCTCTATAATATTCTGATATAACTGATAAGATTTGCCGGACCCCGAAGGACCGAAAATAAACTGAAAAGACATTTTATTCCTCCTCTTATACTGTATCCCCATCAGCTCTTGCAATCATCTGTCTGTATTGCTCTTTCACGCTTTCCGGCGCAAGTATCTGTATTTTGCCATTGAAACCAAACACCCAACCGAAAAAAGTAGGACTGGCTGATACTTCGGTCTGTACCCTAAAGGAAGTCATATCATACGCAAGGATCATCACATCTTCTCCAAAGCGGTCAACCATCGTTTTCATCAAGCTGTTATCACATCGCAAATCCACAAGAACTTTCTCGCCGGAGAACATAAAGAATACTTCTTTTGTAAAATTCTCAATATCAAAATCATCGGACATAGGGATAATGTCCCTATTCAATATCTCCGGTTTAGAAGCAATACGGTCTACCCTGAAATTGATAACCTTGCTTTTCTTCTCAGAGTATCCCATAACATAATAATTATCCCCATTCCAGAGAAGTTTGTACGGACTGAGTTTATAAATCTCGCCCTTATTCTTCAGAATCTTTTTCTTTAATCCTGTATAATCATAATACTGGAAAGAAATCTGTCTGCCTGCATTGATGGCATCGTTTATAGCGTCTATAGTGTAATAAATCTGCTCATTATCCGGCTTAATTCGATTGACCACATAATTATTACGTTTCAGCTTTGCCACCTGCCCTGGACTGGTCATCGTATGTATCTTCTCAATCAGAACATCGCTTCTCTTCTTTGTAATGAACTTTGATGACTCTACTGCGTCAATCAACAATTTCAGTTCCGACAGTTCAAACTTACGACTGGCTACAAAGTATTTACTTTGAGTGGTATGGATTGTCACAATATCCATTCCAAACTCCTGAAGCGCAGCAATATCTTTCGTAACAGTAGTTCTATGTGCAGATATTCCGTATTCTTCATTCAATATATTGATTAACTGTGTTGTAGAAAGAGGATTTTCTTCATCGGTTCTTTCCAGCAAAATCTTTTGTAAGTATAAAATCCTTGGCTTAGTTTCCATAGCCTTCCTTTCCTAATTGCGCAGACTGTCTGCACAATTTAAAAATCTATCATCGCATTGTCTTTTTATTCCACACCCAATGCCTTATATACCGCATCTTCCGCACTGGAATAGAAAATCAGATTAAAGCAGCCAATTAAATCCGATGGAACTGCTCCGATGTCTGCCGCTGATACGATAGGCAACAAGACTTTCTTTGCTCCACTGTCTAAACATACCTGCAAGCTGTTTGCAAGCTCATCAACTTTAATAAGTGTTCCTGCGATACTGATTTCTCCAAGAACTGCAAGACTGCTTGCAACAGGTTTACCCAGTGCCACTGATGATAGTGCAATCAATGTCGGCAATGCCAATTTATCTGTCATACCAATCCCCTGCAGATCCTGGTAATTGATAATATAGTCCTTTGTCGTTGTACTGATAGAGCCACTGATACGGTTAGAATTTGCTTTCAGGAAGTTAAACGCTGTATTCGTTGCTTCTTTGCATTTTCCATCAGAGCCAAGACCGGAACGCTCAAACTTTCCATTACCCGGCATCATCTGAGATTCCAGGCGGAATACACCAAGCATACCCGTTTTGCCCTGAGCCACGGTATAGACTTGTCCCGGATTGCACATTCCTTCTGGAATCAGCTTTCCACCACTCTGCTCTGGAACGGATACATAGAATTCCTCAAAGGTTTCATTATCAATGTATGAGAAATTGACATCATAGAACTCCATACCACCGAGTTTCTTCAACTGTTCTTTTACTCTGCGACGCATTTCAAGCGAAATCTTTAAAACTTCTTCCAGTTCTTCTTTGGTATATGCTCCATCCGGATAAAGCAGTTTGATAAATCCACCGACCATCTTTCGGACTGCAATCGTATCACGCTGATTTAAGTTCTTTCCAAGTCGGAAATATTTATCAAGTGCATCTCCATACTGTTCTTTGCGAAGTTCTCTGATAAACTCTGCAAGATAATCACTGATAAATCCATAGTCATTTGTAAAGTGCTGTGGTCTGAACTTAGGGATTTCCCACCCCGGAATATAACAGTGCATACGGTCAAGAAATGCTGTATCTGTTCCCATTTCTGGCGGGAACGGAGCAAACAAACTTGATGTTTTCAACAGCACATCAACACTCTGGTTGATATTACCAACAAATACCATTGATGCAGAAGCAGATTTTTCCTCTTTTCCTCGTGCGAAAGAGCCGGAAGCCATGTAATCTTTCATTATCTGAATACCGTCTTTATCCTTGAAATTGATACCCGCAACCTCATCAAAAGCAACACAATCCCACAAACCGACAAGACCAACAGCCTTTCTTGCCATATTGTAGAACAGATTGGCAACTGTCGTCTGACCACCGGAAACAAGAATACTATTCGGTGAAATTTCCTTATACAAATGAGATTTACCTGTGCTTCTCGGTCCGAGTTCGCATAAGTTAAAATTGTTTTCTACAAGCGGTAACATACGAGCCAGAAGCAGCCACTTTTCTCTTTCGGTCAGTGTATCTGGTTCCATACCGATAGAACGGAGTATTATGCTTATCCATTCATCTTTTGTAAATGCTTTTCTGCCTTGCTTCAGTTCATTGATGTCTACGTGCGGCATTTGAATCGGTGTAAGTTTACGGATATGAATAGGCAAAGCATTCTTATCTTCCTCTATATATTCGTACTCAAGCTGAACGATACACCAGATACCGCCACAAAGCAGACGGTCAAATTTACTCGGATAATCTTCGCTAATCGGAATTGCTTTAATTCCAAGGTTAGAAAACTCGGCTTCGTAAGTATCTTTCTTGATATTCAAATTAACCGTAATCTTATCAATTACTGTATGACTTCCTCTCTGACGGAGCAATGAAAGAATTTTCTGTGCTTCGTCTGGTCGTACATAGTTGTCTGCCAGTATTCTTTTTACATTCGCCACGCCTTCCTCAATAATAGACGGGTCGTCCGAACTACAGTACTGTCCAAGCAAAAATTCTAAAACATAAACCGGAACATTTGCACCCTCTTTGATAGATTTTGTCAAATCCTTACGGACAATCTTACCGTCAAAATAAGTACGGAGCTTTTTGTTTATATCACTCATCTCAGAAAAGCTGGATGTTTCTTCAAAGTAAAATGCTGTGCTTTGTTCATCATCTGCAAAATCGGCATAGCCCTGAGCTATATCTTTTTCAATGTTGTTCATTATAATCTAATCCTCCTCATTGCATTTATTGGCAAGCTGCTCGATGATATGCAACATATAATCTTTCGCTATGCTGTCTTTTCCTAAGAAGTTATACTTTTCATCCAGATAATTTTCAATCTGAATCAAGATAGAAAAAATGTTATTTACAATCCCTATTGGTTCATCTGTTGCGTCCGTTCCATATAGCTGTCCGCCCATTGTAAAAATCACAAGCCAGAATGACCCTAACGAATTACCCGATGAGAACATTGTTTTATAAAACTGTCCCATCTCCGTATTATTTGCAATCTCTCTTACATATTGCTCCGGCGTTACACCAGTATGTATGCTCGAAAGTCTGACTGCATCATTCATCATTCGCAGTTTTACCGACTTCGACTGTTTTGTCATCATGACAACATCGCAGATACAATTCAAAATCTGGAGTTCCAAGTACGGAAGCAGTTCTTCTTTTGAAATATCGTTTGTGATATTCGACCTGTCAATCAAATCCTCATAGAAAAATTTCATTTCTTCTAATCGGTCTTCCATCGGTATCACACCAAGCCAATCTATCTCTTTAATGGAAATCTCCCGCACCTGGTTAATCTGATAATTTACGCAGCCAATAAAATTCTGACAGATTCCATTGGAAATGTTACTGTCAGGATTTCCAAGAATCGAAAAACGCATAATGATGGAAATCGTATAATCAATCATATCCTGCAAATCTTTTTGCGTTCCGGATTTATATAATGCCCGGAAGAAGTTGACCCAAAAGCCACCTGCATAACTCTTACTTATGGATATGACATTTCGGAAATTTCCAACCTCTCCTCCGGTTCTCGCTGCACTTAAATACGCACTCTCCGAAAACGGAAAGCTTATATTATCAAAATAAATGCTAATGATTTTGCTCTGCTCTTTTGTTACTCTTCCTTGCCTTTCAACGACAAGAGCAAAGGCATACAACGCAAGATAGGTACTGCCTGAAGCTATCTCGTTTGGAATATATCGGCGTGATGCCTTTTTTACAACCTTTGATACTATATTGAATGCCTGTTCACTGTCGTTGGCAATTCTTTTATAACATTCCTGATAAAACTTCCGCGTTTTAATCATTCTTTTCTCTTTCTCTCTGCTCATATCCCGAACAGTCACCGCAGCTGCAAAGGCTAAGGCATCGGAAAAGCCCCATCTTCTCATAAGGCGATACCCCCTTTTTCAGATATTACCCGAAGAAGCCAAAATCATCGGCAAATGCAATATCCATAATCATCTCGTGACGAAGAACTTCTATATCGTTCTTATCGTCGTAAGCAACCAAGTAGTATTTCTGTGATTTATCATACTTCTTATTCTTAAAGTTAAAACGGAGTCTGAACATACGCTTTGTCGTATCTTTGTCTTTCTTATCTGCAATAACAATATTCTCATTAGAAATCTTTTCGTTATTATCAGAAATGAAATATACCCGGTAGCTTGTTTCTTTCACAACATCACTTACCGGCTCTGTCTGAACAAAATCCAGTGTCGTGATAAGATTTGTAATCTTTGAAGTCAGGCTTACAAGAACAATTGCCGCAGAGCTTGTTTCCTTTTTTCCCTTATCCACTTTCACATCAATCATCGGTACAAGCATTTCCTGTGGCGAACAGCCACCATGAACATAGTTCTGTCCTGCTCCTGCCACCTTGAAAATATCGGACGCAAGAGGGAACGAAACGATACGCTCATCATCACTCCCCAGTACCTTACCAACCGTCGTATGGCAAACACCATCCGCCTTAATTTCTTCGGCTGATATGGAATAACGCTGTCCAACGCTGTTTGATTTTGAAACAGCTCCGGTAATCTTATCCGTTGCCTGAATTTTATCTCTCTTGTAAATAAATCCGTGGTCTGCTGTTACGATAAAATGATAAGTATTTGCCTGAGATGCAATCCTCTTTATCAAAGTGTAAATCTCGTCGATTGCTTCTTCACAGGCATTGAAGACTTCATTCTCAGAAGCTGCTTTATCTCCACGGACATCTATCTGATTATGATAAATATACACAACGTCCTGCCCGGTAAAGATAGCACGAAGGTCTGCCTGCTTCATTGTTTTCATTGAATCGAATTGAACACATTTACTGTTTACTTTATATTCTTTCAGAATGGCTTCTCTCTGCTCTATGGAACCGCACGTTTTTCCATCTACCAGTACATCATAGAACGGACTGTATTCTATCGTCTTATGTGGAAGTAACGAAGCCATACCTAACGGAGTATAAGACGGTAGCACACCCTGCATTGCCCCAATAGAAGCATTGCACTTCTCATCTGCCTGCATTTTTTCAAACAGCGTATGTGCCACCTCATAACGGAGTGCATCGGATATAATGACTGCCACTCGGTCCTTTGAGTAATTGATATGTCTTGCAAAGAAATCTCTCTGCATTATAAGTCCTGTATCTCCGTTCGCATCTGCAAGTTCATTATTCCAGTTCACGGTAATCCGATTCAGATACTCATTTGTATAGATATTCTCAACCAGCTCTCTGATTTTTTCAAACTGTGTGGTATCTTCCAATTTGTCAAAGTAAAAATAGAAGTATCTATAATAACGGTCAATCTTATAGGTCGACTCTGTATATTCCTTAACCAAATTCCTGATACCGCTGACAACCTGATACTTTCCTCGGGCAATCATATCAAACGCATTCTGAAGAATGAAATACTCGCTGCAGAAGTTCTTTCCAAAGTGCTGCCTCCTGCGTTCTATGCATAGCTCCGGAATGGTCTTTCCATTTAATTTTGCTCCTATATCCTCATTCTCAAGTCTGCCAATAATCCAGTAAATCAGGAGTTCATCCACACCTGCAAAGATATTACAGTCTACAAGTGTTTCCACCTCCATTTTTTCAAAATAGCTCTTCCCGTTGATTGCATGATAGATAATCTCCGAAATCTCATCGAAACGACCACCATACAAATAGCTGTTCATCAGATTATCCATAAATGTAATGATATTACCGGACTTGTAAGAAACAAACGGTTTCCAGGCCTGCGGCATATCCATATGAATACTCTTAGCCGCATAAGTAACAAACATCGTGATAACGAGTTTTTCAAGCGTCGGCTTTGGGTCATTATATCCAAATGCCACATCTGCCTGCTGCCAGAAAGCAGTCAGTAAATCATACTTTTCAAACTCTGCAAGATATTTGCTATCCATCCATCCAGCGCAGTCCAGACTGCCCTCTCTTCCGCTTTCAGTGGAATTCGCCTTGTCCGTTAAAATGGAACGCAGCACTTCTTCAAAAGAAGCTGTCTTATCCTTACAGAGTACACTCATCAAGGCAATTTCAATCGTGCTTCTATTGAAATTCTCTATTTCCAAATCATAAAACTTCTGCGTTCTGTCTTTATTCGCAAAGAATTTAATATAATGCTGAATGACAGGCTTGTACCGTTCATCAATACCCAAATCAAGAGTAAGCAGGGAAGCACGGTCGGCAAAAAATTCTTTGGAATATCGGATTGTATCTGCAAGATGATTATCCCCTATACTTGGTTTTGCAAACGGAGCGTAAACAAGGTAATTGGTCATCGTATCCTCTCGTTCCAGGAAATATTTGATATGGAACTGGTTGTCCGGCTCAAGATGCAGAACCTTTGCATTTTCCAATTCTATACCGTCAATATCCTCCTGAAACTCTGCATTGGCATCATACCAAAACACAAGTTTACGGACATCACTTGCAAACTCACTATTTAATTTGTCTGTAATTTGTTTTAAGTTTAGTTCTGCCATATCTTAACCACCCCTGTTCAAAAACAACAAATGAATCTATCATTCCTATATCGCATGACCACTTTTATTTAATACCTTTCGATCATACATCATTCTGGCATACTCCATATCTAAAAATTCGATATATACTCCATATTCTTCGAATACCTCTTTGTAGCCCAGCCATTTTCCATCTGCCGCCTCAACAACCGGAGGATGTTCTGAATGTGTCCTCGCTAAAGCAATAAACTTCCGGTCACTGAGATCAAACTCTTTTGTTCTCTCTTCCATTGGAAACATCTTATAATTTCCTTCCGCATCTTTCTCCAATTTCACGAAATCTGCGGCTGAAATGCGACTCTGATAAGAATTAAACCAACGCCAAAATTTTTTACCGGCGGGTGTGTTCATTGAAATTCTGTTTCTGTATTCTTTCGATATTTCATAATCTGCATCCAATACTAATTTACTGCCTGGATTATCAACAAAATCTTTTATAAATACCATACACTCTTTTTGAAGATTCAATTCCTCATCTTTGCATTCTTCGACAGGCGTTGCCGCCTTTGCGGCAACATTCGTATCCATAATAATTTTATTCTCCATTTTGTTTATCCCTTTTTCCAATTCGCTCCTCTAATTCCTCCATAGATTTTTCATACGCTGCATCTAATAATTTACTGTCTGCTGATAAAATAAAATTCGGATTCAATTCTTCCATTGTATATGCGGACTGGCTATATATCTCATCCGGGCGATGGTTTTCGTCCTGAAACACTTCGCTTAACTCCTCCGGCATTTCTGATGATGCTTTATACAGATTATGGAACAAAACATCTTCTTTTTTTTCCCTCTTAATTTCCAGATATTTTGCAAAATTATAGCTATGCGTCGCAAGGAACATCTGAACTCCATTTTTTTGCAGTTCAAGCAATATATCTACCACCAATGGATATAACTCCGGATTTAAATTTGCTTCCGGTTCATCCCACAATAAAACAGTATCCTTTTCCAGTAACCCATTTCTGATTAATTTCCAGATCAGCCCCAATTTACGAAGTCCTTCTGCTTCCAAAGAAAAATCCACTTTTCTTCCATCCTGCTTCACGATATAGAAACTATCATTTTCTAAAATAACTTCACCATCAATCGCATTGCTAATCTTTTTCAAAACACCTTTCATACCTTTCGATATTTCCCGTGTTTCAGGCAGCGATGCATTTACGATAATATCTACTTGCGTTCCATCAAAGGGCATATTATATTTTTCATATAAAGCCAAAAACCCCTTAGAATGTGACAACATCTCCGTTGTCGGAATAAATACGGATTGAATATTTAATCCTGACCAGTCATCAAAATCAAATATCCCTTGATGCGATAAACTATATTCAAACTTATGTGTGCCGTCCGACACCCGATAATAACAATATCCGGCTTTGTAATCACTATTTTTCAGTGTTTCGTCATTGGAGATGGAATTTGAGAAAAACTGCAATAAATTCTTTGTTTTTCCGGGATCGGTTTTCTTTATAGACCACTGGGTAGCAGCATAAATCATTTTCAATAAGCTGGTTTTTCCCACGCCATTTTCTCCAATGATAATATTAATTCCATCACCAAAATTCAAATGAAAGCCGTCAGAAATGCTATCGCCATTCTGCGTTTTTCCGTCCATACAGCTTCCGTTATTTTTTCTCCACTGTCTCTGGAATACTAAAACATTCAAAATATCAATTGACTTGATTGACATGTTAATCACCTCTCTGCCTAAATTCGCTATAAATTTTATATCTTCGCTAAAATCTGCATTTTCTTTCCGTCTGCAGTTTGAACCTTTTCATAGTTGACTTTCACGCCGTCATCAAGGTCAATGTCGATACGGGAAAGAGCCAGGTGAGCGATTTTAGCATCATAGTCCTTGGTCTCCTTAATCTGCTTCTGAAGTTTTTCCTTACGCTTTGTGGCATTGGAAATTTCTTTGTTATCGTGGCTATTGTCCATGATTTCCTGCATACGGGTAATTTCCTTTTCATATACACGCTGAATACGGTGCAGATACTCAACTCGAACATTACCAATGGTATCTGCATCCCAACGGTGCATATACACAAGAGCCTTAAATCCGTTCTGCTTACCGCTATCAAAAAGCCAATAAATTGGACGCTTTTGGTAAATCTTAATATGGTCTTTGATGAAATCATTCAGAAAGTAATTTCTGATTACTTCTCTGCTTGTCTTCCCTTTATTGCCAAGAGCATTCGCAATAAAGTCAAGATTTTCTTCGAGGGTATCTTCTCCGTAAACTTTTTTCAACCAAGCACAAAATAAGCCGACAATATCATCTTCAAAATATTCTTCATCTGTAATCGGAATGCAGTTATCTTCATCTGGGATAAAAGTTTCATACTTACTTTTATCCCATTCTCCTCCTGCATAAGCAAGTCCATCTTCATCAAGAGAATAACGGCCAAACATACAGCCAACTGCATAAGAAATTAAACTCTTAATATCTCTCTGTAAATCAGCTTTACGAACGGTAACATCCTTATCTTCCACTTCTGGAGTTAATTCGTCTTGCAATCCATAAATGTCAATAAAAATACGATTGAGTTCTTCTTCATTGGCTTTGAGCTGATTAAAACGTTCATCACATTCTTTTGACCACGCTTCAAAGGTAACCGATACATTATCTGAATCATAGCAAAGTAACGGATGCTTTTTAAAGTCCCAAGAGGTTTCAAATGAATCCCAATCATTTTTAGAACTATCAATATTTTCGTTAACCATATCATCAAGATAACTCAACTCAATCTTTTCACAAGGCAATTTACGAATATCTTCTGGCATAATATTGATTGTTGGATTCATCAAATTCAGGAAATAATCTACAACTTTGGAATTACAATAACCCAATAGCCAAATTAGCGGATATGCATTATTCACTTGATAAATATCATTTGTTGAACTTTCATACACAAATCCACCATTTGATATTCTAAAACTTAAGCTACCGCTTGTAATTCTTGACATTTCAATTCCTTTTGAAAAAGAATACTCAACACCACCAAGCCTTGCTTTTATTCTTCCCTTTTCATCAAGTGCCGTTTTTATTTCATGTCCATCATCTTTCCAGTACACAAAATATTCGTTATTACCATACCATTTTCTATAGCTTCCTCCCTTATTACAAGGTTTCCAATAACTGTTCGCCGCTGACACCTCATGCCATAAACGCAAATATTTTTCATTATTCCCCGTAGAAATCCCATTTCTTACAACATAATGGTCCACAATTTTTGAATTTGAAAAAGCTAAAAACCCTTTTTCACTTACCCAATATGCAACCGGATATCCTGGAATTTTTGAGAAATTATATTGCTCCGTTTCATAAAAATACTTACACTCCTTATCCTCAACAGCTTCAAGAACTTTTTGCTTTTGAACTTCCATTCCGCCTTTAAAATCAGATAATCTAAAGCACAAAGATTTTTCAGTTGCTCTGCCATTCTTCAAAACAAATGAGCAGATTGGTACAGTGGCTTCCTCAAAGGCAGAATATTCCATCTGCACTAATGTAGTAATCGCCTTTGTATCAATGATATATTTTCTCAAAGCTTCATATGTCTTAATGAACATCCAAACATATGGCGTCATAAAAGCAGAATATCCATCTACTTTGCAATAATCAAAATTACGGTATATAAATACACTGAACAAGTCGCCAGAATACGCCTTGTAACTATCAACCACAAACTTCTTCAACTGTCCCTCCAGCTTATTCATATATGGTGGATTGGTACAAACAACTGCATATTTCTTACTCATAATCTCTGCCTGTTTTGCAAGCTGCAACATCTGCGGAAGAATATCGTTAAGCCAGGCTGTTGAAAAAAGGTCTATCTGTCCTGCATCGCTCTCAATATTATTTAAATATGCTACAAATCCATCATAGTCTTTCTTTTTTATTGTCTGTAACGTTCCGATTTCCTGTGCATCTTTGTATGCTTCAACTAAGTATTCGCCAATCTTATTCTGTTCACTATCTGTTGTTAAGCCATTACAAGCAAATTTATCAACAGAATTGCTTTCCTCAACAACCGCAAGATGATTGGATATACCTTTTGTTAATGCACGACGATTGTAGCTGCGTGCTTTCATCATTACTGCAAAATATGCCAACTGATACGCACGCTTATCAATGTCCATACCGAAAAGATTATTTTCAACGATACTTAATGCTGCATCTCTATCGGAATATCCTACCTCACGATAAATTTCCATCAGTACGTCAAAAGCATATACAAGAATATGACCACTACCCATACAAGGGTCAATTCCCCTACCGTCTTTAATACGAAAACTTGTGTGATACACAGGTCGTGAGAAACCGTGGAAGCCCGTATTTACGGCACTTCTGCGGTTTGATCTGCTTGCTGTATATCGCCTAGTCTGGCGAATCTGTCTGTAAGCTGCTGCCATAGCCATATAAATTCCGAGCCTCCCTTCTCCGCCTTCTGCGGAATAATTAAAAAGTGTGAGGATAATTAAAAGGTGGGGAGATAATTAAATTGTTCTATCTTCCTTACAGCAAAACATCTTATAAAGCATATTATCCCTCTGCTACATTATATCCTGAATTTGTAATGACATAGAAATTCTCGTTTTTCTGCTCAATCAATCCTGCAGTAATACATTCCTTTAATGCTGCATTCCACCTTGCATACTCTCGACGATTAGGGTATTCGCTTGTTATTGCCTCCTGACCAACTTGTATAGTCACACCATTAGTGGTATCGAATGGTGTCAACAGTATACCTTCTGGGGTGGCAGCAAGTTTTTTCAATAGTTCAACAGCATCATCACTGTAAGAGCGAGATTGTTGTTCTTTAACTTTGAGATGGTTGATTTCTTCTATGAATATATCTCTAGCTTGCTCCCAAATTGTATCCTGCACAGGATTCAACGGAAATTCTTTCTCCAATATCCATCTAACTTGATTTAGTTTATCTTTTACTTCTGTAATATCATGATCAAGTTTTATTGCTATTCGTTCTCCATTTATTACTCCCTTCATATCAGAAAATTTAAAGCCCGGTAATAATAACGATGTTTGGTTGGATTTCAATGCCCACGCAGCTCCCATCTCATTTAAGCTAACTGGACTTTCGTAGTATTCATGTGAATGAATAAAGAACACATGAATTTTATTACTCAAAAAACTGTTCCTCAAAAAATCAAATATACGCTCATCGGTATCTATTGGAATATCATATCCCGGAAGTGAACTACAAAAAATATCTTGTTTCGGCTGCAGATTGATGGCTCTAAGCATCTCAACAAGCAGTTTAACCTGCTCTTTGTTTTTTGAGGAATGACTTACGAATATAAGAGGCTTCAACTCCTTGTTCGTTTTTACTTCACTCTTGTTTTGATAGTTGCATTCTTCATCTGGATAATACCTTTCAATATTTTTTCTAATTGCTCGCAATTTTCCTATTAATTCAGAAAATATCCGCCTGTCCGTCATCCCATCCATTTTCTTCTCACAAAGATGGATAGTTTCCAACACAAATTGATCCTGAGTACAGTCGAAAACATCTTGCAATTCAAGCTTTATTTCCTGTATCCAATCCTGAAATTCCTGAACATCGTATATTTTCTCAAAAGCAGGCAGAATTCCACCTTCGGATACATGAAACATTTTTTCTATTTCATCTTGAGAATCAATTAAATTTATCAAATCCTTCTTCATATAGAAGCCTCCTCGTTGTCAAAATGGCTTAAATACCACACGCTTCACGTGAACCTCATTATTTATCAAATCCAAAGTTATCCACCCTCAGTGTCCGGCAATTCTCCGATACAGTGCGTACAGTTTCCGGAGTAAATCCGTCCGGTGCATTTGCACTTACTTCCAACGAAAGCTCGACATCACAATTATTTGTAGCTGATAGATGAGTAATAACCTCATCCAAATATTTTTGTAAATCTCGGATTACTCGGGTATTATCCAACTTCACGCTCATGAAAAATCTTGTGTCACCAACCTGCGGCTGAGGTGTAGTTGTTTCACCACCGGAACCTTCAGCAAAACGGTCTGCACCACCGGCAGATGCTGTTGACGTATAACCGTCATCTCCTGAACTTGCTTCCCCCTGTTGCTCTTGTTTCTCCTGATTGAGCTGCTTCAATGCCTTCAGTACCTTTACAAGATAATCGCTCGGATAAACATCTATTACTGAAGTGTTATATTTCAGTCCGGAATAACGGTCATCATTAATTGACGATGCAATTGCAAAAGCTTCATCACTTGCAACACCTGCTCTGATTGTGCTTTCCAGAACGGAGAAGTTTGCAAGACGTGGCAGATAACAGTAAGTAGTCAGATACTCCCACAGTTTCTTAACCTGAATATGATTATCATCTTTCCAAAGCAGATTATCCAGTTCCATCTTCAGCAGAGACGGAGCCCATTTCGTAATGACCTGTTCATTCTGGATCATCTTAGCCGCAGCTTTGGGAACAATAGGCTCCATGCCTACAAGGCGATCTGTATCCCACACAATCGTCTTCATGTCTGCCTGACTATCAATACCAGGAACCAGCAGCCAACAGTATACTTCCTTCAAGCGGTTGTTTACGGTTTCATTGCACCTTGAAATATTGCTCGTTGTCTCGGCATTCTGGGCTGCATCCAGATTCAGCCTTGTGCTGTCTGTCTTGATGGACTCCCATGCCAGCAAATCGCTCACTGCTTTCTGAAGGCTGGACAGCAATCCCTCGTCCGGAGCCACAAATGCCAGCATGTTCCGATATGTCCTCGGAGCTGTTCCCCTGCTATTTAGAATCTCTTCCGCCTTTATAACTGCCTTATTGTTTTCCTTATTTTGCTTATAAGTATCCTCCGGCCTCAAAATAACCAGCCTTACTGCCTGTTCATCCGATACATCGTTTGATGTGGCAGGGCAGACATGCAGACCTGCAAATGGAGCCTCTTTCCGTAGTTCCCGCAGCCTCTTCTCGATTTCATACTCCACATCGGAGCTTGACATCTGTGAGGAACGGTCTGACGCCGTCTTCCTCAGTGTCGGACGTGTATCATACCAATAACGGTTTCCCGCCGGATCCGCATACAGATAGGAGAGCGATCCACGCAGGGTATTCAACGCATCATTAAAATCGGCAATATTTTCGCCAGGCTGTATCACGCCCAGACGAATGCGGGATGCCTCAATACCCCGGATGTTCTGCGCACGGACTGTCGGCGCACTTCCAAGCATAATGGTTCTGGATACACGCCTCGCAGCCATCTTTTGTCCATATCGGACTGTGGCCTTATCCAACTGATAGGGCACGGCATTCTTTCCATCGACTTCAGAATCAATGATGGCATTCCATGTCTCCGGAAGGTAACGGACAAGTTCCTCTTTTACAATTGGAATGTCAAGCGGCAGTGAACCAGGCATAATCATTGCACCCCCGTCATTTGCCATCCACAGTTCGTGGATTACAGCTGCCATCAGCCGCAAAACGCCTCTGGTACGTTGAAAATGTTCCATAGTGGCCCATTCTTCATACAGACGATCAAAAATTTCCGGATGGATTGGGTAGCAGGATACCAGACGGTTCCTGTATTCCACTTCCCTTGCATCAATTGGGAAATCGCCTTGGTAATCTTGGTACATCTGGCTGAATGCCATGCATACCTGATCCCTCTCGTCCGGCTTCTTACAATCGAGGAAAAGCCTCCTGCGGACGACTTCAAATCCTTCATTTGCTGCAACCGGCTTCCAGATAGATTCCTTGCGTCCAAAAGTATGTTCAATCGCTTCCAGTGCTTTCTGCCCGGCATCCCCGCCGATCTCAACAGCGGATTCCGGTATGGATGCCACAACCATGCTGTTTTTGCTGGCACTTGCCGCCTCTGTGATTTCCTGAATGAAAGAAATGAAATTGTCGAAGGAACCTGCAGGCAGACCGTCAATGCCATAAATCTTTTTTGCGTATGCAACCAGCTCGTCCATTAGGATCAAGCATGGTCCACAGGCATCAAAAAGATTTTTCAACGCAAAGCTTCCCGGGGAAACCCCCTTCTTATCCGCCTCTTTCACATAGTCATAAAGTGTAGGATCTCCTGCGGCAATCGCCAACTGCGCGGCCATTTCGCCCCAGATTGTATTGATTGTCACACCCGGAAGATTGGCAGGCCTCTTCGACCTTGAGGGATCCATTGCCGTGCCAACCAAAACAGCTGCTTTCGCATTGGGAAGACTTAAAACACCTGCATCAGCCATGACTGCTTTCAGGTTCGGGATCTTATCAAGCGGCACCCCGCCACGGGACATATGGTAAAGTGCCAGTAAGCTGTGTGTTTTTCCACCGCCGAAAGCTGTTTTTAACTGCAGTACCGGCTCTCCATCCTTGCCCCCGAACCTCTTTAACGCCTGGATCAGAAGCCCTTTCATTCCCTCTGTAACATAAGTACGGGCAAAGAATTCAACCGGATCTCTGTATTCAAAAGCGCCTTCGCCTCTTGCAACCTGAGAAAGGTCTGCCGCAAACTCTGCGTTCAGATATCTTCCCTGTGCAACATCCGGATGCGGTTCAATAATCTCACGCCAGCTTGGGAGTTTGGAGCCATTGATTTTCGTCAAGATACCCACTGCTTCTTTTCTCTTCTTTACCCCTATCTGTGCTTCTGTATTCTGCTCCGCATTCGCTTCCGTAATTGTCGTAGAACCCATGCTGGTTCCGTATCTAAGCTCACGCAGAATAGTCCTGATTTCTTCTGCTCCTTGCAGATCAAAATCAGCGCAGAGCCGTGCCATCGTATCAAGCGCACGTTCCGCATCATCCTTTGGCATATCCTGGGATCCGGCATGCGATACGGTATTCCTGACACCCATTAGTTCTGTAGCCCACGCCCTCCGGTCTCTGGCCAGATGCTTTCTAAAAAGAGAACCCCATTGTCTATCCAGCAAGCGGAGGCAATTTGCCACATCCAATGAATCCACCAATTCTCCCCATTCTCCAGAAGCAGGCAAATCCCAGCCCTGATCGCCGATAGATGACAGCACTTCCTGCCACCATCCGTTCTTATATTCCCTGCTCATTTCCTGCGCGATATACGCGGCCATCAAAGGGTGCAGAATCCGAAACCCTTTCTGTACATACTCAAGATTCTCTGCCATGATCTGTTTCCTCCTCGCTTTCAGCTTTTAATGCTTTTACATAATACGCGGAAATCAGCGTGTCCATTTCCTGCTCTATCATTCGAGATGCTATGTGAGGCTTCATATTGGAGCCGTCCGCATCCAAAACCTGCTTATTCCTTGTAAAGATACCCAGAGCCTGTCCGATTGCCGATGGTCTAAGATCCATAACTTCAACCTGACGGCTCATCTTATCAAGCAATATCGGAACTTCTCTTTTCACTGCCGCCACAAAAGAACGTCTTGTAATTGTCATGGCAGCCCCACTCTTCTTTCGCAGTACAACTGTTACCGGAATACCACGTGATTCTGCCTTATTTTTACTTTTTTCCTGCTTTCTCCCCAGCGGCCATGAGGCTGTTATGGAAAATCCGGCATCGCATACAGCAGTAATGAAGTTTTCCCATTCGCTCAATTCCTCTTTATCCATAGAGTCATTGCCCTTATAGATAAATCCTACAGTGGATGGATAATCGTCTGATGCACTCATATACAGGTTCTTTAGTACAACACCCATGCTTTCCACATAGATTGCATCGGCTTTTTTCTTATCGCCCCCAAATCGATAGGAAAATGCGGTCATCTCATCCTGCTTCGAAGAAGTCATATTCTTAAAGCGGTCCGGATAGATGTCTTCCAATCCATACTTCATCCACACATAGAAGAAGTCCGAAAGTTCCGAATAACTGGCTCTGTCATAATATGGCAATGTGGTTGATATGACAGCCCTCCTCATATCATTCGGCATTGCCGCGTCTGCCACATTCGTGATTCCCGGCGTTCCGGATGGCAATAATGCAAGCGCATCACATGTTCGCGACAACGCACTTTTAAAGCTCCCGCCTGCCCCTGCAAATGGATTGCCCTCCGCATAATCCCATATCATCGGCATTGCCGCTCTCGAAAAGACATTCCTGAGCGATCCGCCGCTGCTAGTGCTCCAGCTGCATAGATTGGAACAACGGTCAAGAAGTTTGCTGATCGTAACGATCAATACGATCCGCACAGCTTCCGCATACGCAAGAGCCCCATGCCCACCATCGGCAAATGTGATACTGTCATCGGCAAAGCCTTTCTGGAGAGCAGCTTTTTCAATATCAGCCTGTATCTCTTTGGCCGAATCCATCATCGTTGTGACAAATACCAGCTGCCGGTTCGTAAACAGATCCGCATAATCAGTCAATCCAAATGATGGGGGAGTAAATCTTTTTGGAAAGATTGGCAGAACCCCATGCGGTATCTTCTTCGGTATAGCAACCTTTGCTGCTTTTTCCTGCTGATCGTTCGCTTCCAGATACAATCGTTTCTTTCCGTCATCTGCCACAATGGCAATCATCTGGCTGTTAACCTGATGGTTTATTCCGCATTCTTTTACATAAGCATCTGGCGTAACCTCTCCACAAGCCGGACACTGAAACGCAGCTGTCTGAGCAACCTTGGGTTTATTCCTGTCCTCGTGATTTGGCTCTCTGTGCATCTTAAAATAGATATTGCCATCTTCTACAACAGGCTCCAGCCATGCCTCGCTTCCCTTTTTCTTCGCCAGATCATAACTGGAAGAGAGCGGTATATAACAGCCGCACGTCGGATTCGGACATTTAATTGTCCTCGCCCAGATCCACGCCGTAACTTCCAGTTCTTTTCCATCTTCAGGATTCTTTACCTTCGGATACAAATTTCCAATCTTCCTAAAAGCCTCCTCGAGTAGTTTGTCTCCATAATAATGGACATCTTCAGCGATACCCCTCGCTCCTGGCAGAGCAATATCCAATGTCATCTCATTCTTCGGATGCACTGGTACCGTATCCGAAAATCGTGCAGGAATATCGGATACCACAGTGGTAATCATGCCTGCTACGGCATTTAAATCCGAAGATACGCTCTTCAAGCCAAGCCTGTGTGCTTCCACTGGAATGGTACCCCCGCCTACAAATGGATCAAATACTGTCGGAAGTTTGCCTGATACACTCCGCTCTATTTCTTTTTTTGCGAGCTCCAATAATTCTCCATTATCGGCATTCTCTACCTCGGACAGAGATTTCACAATCTGTAACAGTCTCTGCCGCTCCTTTGCCTGCGCTTCCGGTGACGGAAAAGTTTTGGAATGCTCCGCAGGATCGTCTACCAGAGACGCAAAAAGTGTAGGGCGCACGACCGCCATGGAATCTCTTGTCCACCAAATATGTACATTTGACGGCATTCCGTTTCTGGCTGTCTTCTCCCTCTCTGCCTCGGAATTGATTTTAGAAACAGGCATGACGTTTTCAATTAGCTTCTTATATGACATATCGATCATCACCTTATGTTAATCATTATTGTTCATAAACTCTTCCAAAGTAAGCTGTATCGGCTCTGCCGCTTTCAGCTCCGCAGCCCTGGACTGAATCTCTGACCATGCGACAACCAGAGCATTATAGGCATACGCCTCCTGTGCCCATTTCTTCCTCTCCGCAATCGTATAAAGACGATATGCCAGATCCTTTGCACGTTCCGCATTGGAACCATACATATTGGAAACCGTTGCAGCACAGCCTTCAATGCCTTCCTTCTCCATCTTATTAGTAAGCTGCTGGCACAGAAGCCAGATACCACCCTCATATTCATCAATCTTGGTTGAAAGCTCCGTGCGCTCAATTAGGTGTACTTTACCCTTTTGTGCGTATAAAATTCCGTGAGAAGCCATAAGTGCAACAGATGTATTCTTTGCTGTGGCAAGGGTATTCGCGTCACCAAACGGTATTTCATTGAAAGCTGTCTGCGAATACAAATCAACGCAAAATCTACTTTCTGCATCTAATTCACCATCCTGTTCATTGAAATACAGATCCAGTTCCTGATTGATGACTTGCAGTGCACTCCTAACTGTCATCGGCGTTCCATCAGCTTCAAGAACCTGTGCATATCTTGAATAAACTCCCATACCAGGTCCAATTGCCGACTGAGCCAAATCAACTGGTGCTATATTGCTATTCTGTAACTGCTTCAAAGCCGGTCGTAATTCTCGTTTTAATTCATTTATAAATGTTCTTCTTGTACATACCGCTGCCTCCTTTGATCTCTTTCTACAAACAAGAACTATTGATGAAGCTAATGCATTCCAATTCATCTTTAATGCTACTGTAGTCTCGGTTCGAACTGGCCATGTTCCGGTAATTGAAAACCCAGACTTAATAATTGCACTTAACATCGTTTCCCAGCCAGAGGAAGCAGGAACAACTTCGTTGTCCTCTATGTTAGAATCATTTTGTTTATATGCGTAATAGATTGTTACAGGAACATTTTCGTCAGCGTACAAATAAATATTTTCGCAAGCCTTTATCATATTTGTTTCAAAAAACTGCTTTGCTTTATCTAGATCCCCATCATACCGATATCGTTGAGCAACTATTTCCTCATTTTTAGGTGTCAACATTGTCTTAAATAATTCCGGATAAATGTCTTTTACATTATATCTAAGCCAAATATAGAAAAAATCTGCCAGATCTGCATAAGGAACATTATCGTAATATGGTGGATCAGTTGAAACAACAACGTTTCTTAATCCGCAATCAAGTTGAGCATTATGTTGTTTTGCCTCACCTTTTTGTACATCACACGGAAATGTTTTAAGACAATCAGCAATATACTCATTAACTTGTGAAAAGCTTCCTACCGAATTGCCGAAAATATTAGCTTCAGGATAGTCCCATGTCATGGATATCGCTTGCCTACTAAACAAGAACATTACCTTCTCGTTTGTAGGTGCCCATTTTGTTGCCGTATTTGAGAAATTTGCTATGCGGTCAATAGTAAAGGCCAAATAAACACTTAACGCTTCACTGTATGCCAGTGCACCTTTTCCGCCATCCGCTAAAGGAATATGGTCATTATCAAACCCTGCATCAACAGCATCGGCTTCAATTCTTTTTCTAATTAACGGAATAGAATCACTCAATGCTACCAAGGTTTGTAATTGCCTGTTTGAGAATAATAATTCAAACCTATCAAGACCATACGCATTAGTATTTAAACACCCAGGATAATGCGATATAGCTCCTTCTGGATAATGATCAGGAAGAGGTGCATCCGCAGCTAATTCCTGTTCAGAATCAGGACTTAAATATAGTTTGCTACGTCTTCCTTCTGCTACGACTGCAGCAAGTCTGGAACGCATCCTTCCTTTCTTCCCTTCTTCTCTTACATATTCAAAATCTACAGGATTACCACAACACGGACATATCACTCCACTTCGACTTACTGTACCACTTCTTTTTGCGCCATATTTTTCGTTAATTACCTGAAATGTCAATTTTCCATTTTCGTAACACGGTTTAACATATGCTTCTCGGCCTTTCTTTCCCGAAAGAACATAGCTCTTCATTAAAGGCAATTCATTACCGCATGCCGGATTTGGGCATTTAATTGTACGAGTCCATATCCAAGCCACTACCGTAGCCTCTCCACCTCCCGTTTTTGCCGGTATTTTTACCTTAGGGTAAAATTCTCCGACTTTTTCCCGAGCACACTCCTTTAACCTGTCTCCATAAAACAACAAATCCGTAGTAAGACCTGTAAGGCCTTCCCACCCAACATTGCTTCTGCCTATAAGATTTCGTACATCCTCATTAACCGGTGTTGTTCCAAAGAATAATGCTGGTATTTCAATCATTGCCTTATTAATCATAACTGCAACTGGATTTAAATCATTCGCAATTACTTTAAATCCTAATCGTTGCGCTTCAAACGGAATAGCTCCTCCTCCGGCAAACGGATCCAAAAAAATTGGATTACCGTTTAGCTTAATTAGTTCATTCTTAGCCTCTGTAATAGTTTCTATATCATTTGATTTATTCCAATCAGAAAGATTCTGTAGAATTTTGAACAATCTCTCTCGTTCCTTATTTTGATCTTCTTCAGTAGGAAATAATTCTGGATGGGATGACGGGTCATCTATTACGCTTGCCCAAATAATACCTCGAGCAGTCGTAAACGGTCTCCTAGCCCACCAATGATGTATTCCACGCGGGTGAGGACCAATACCTGGTTTTTTCTCATATTCAGAACATGAATTCATATATTCTAATGGCAGTGCCACCTCAATCAATTTCTTTGTTGCCATATTTTTTCCCTCGTTCCTAATAAGTTATCAATCTATACTTCTTGCATCACCGTCTCTTACTACCCGGTATACCACTGTACTCATTCAGCTTCTTTCTTGCTTTGTAAGTATTCTTCCTCGGCCAGTTCAATACAAGCCTTGATCTGTTCCGTAGTCGGCAATTGCGCCCGTACTTCCTCAATCTTCACATTGCTATATGTCGCCACTCCAATTGGCGTCGTGATTCCCTGAAGCGCCCATTGCACCTCCGTGCTTTCCATGTCGCGGCAAATCAACAGACCAACCGTTGGATTTTCATTCTCTGTGCATATCAATTCATTTACGGCATTCACATAAAAATTCAGTTTCCCGGCAAATTCCGGTTCAAACGGTTTGACTTTCAGTTCCACAACCATATAAAAACGCAGATGGATGTGGTAAAAGAGCAAATCAATTTTTCTTGACTTTCCAGATACTATGATTTCTTTCTGGCGGCCAACAAAAGCCCAGCCTTTTCCAAGTTCCAAAAGGAAACGCGTCATATGATGCTCTAATGCCGTTTCCAGTTCATTTTCATCATAACCTTCATGAAGCGTAAGAAATCCCAAGTCATAATTACCCTTTGTCAATTCCAACGCCAGCTTACCCTGCGGAAGCGGTAACCGTTCTGTATAATTGGTAATCGCCGCACCGGCAGTATGATACAAATCCGACCTTATATTATCATCAAGGGCATTTCTGCTCCATCCATTTTCTATGGTACGCTGAATGTAAAAAGCCGCCTCCTCTACTGTCTTACATTTTTGGATGATCAATACATGATGCATCCACGGCACATATCCAAATACAATTGGAAAATGTAATTCTGAAGCAACTTGCTTCAGTTTTTGATTTTGAATTTCTGAAGCAACTTGCTTCAGTTTTTCACTGCCAACTTGAATTTTGTCATCAAGTGCCAAAATCAATGCCATTGCCTCTGGTTTTGAGGAATAGAATGTATACCATTGTTTCATAAACCATAGGTTACGGGCAGAAAATCCTTTCACGCCGGGAAAAGCATCCTGCAGATCAAGGCTGACCTGTTCAACAATTCCCTTTCCCCACTTTTCCTCCGCCCGGCGAAGCACAAGGTCACGCCCAAGCTGCCAGTTGAACAGAAGTTGTTCTGAATTCACTTTCACCGCCGCTTTAATCTGTGCATTTCTATATCGGTTTTTTACTTCCAAAAGCCATTCCTTATATTCAGAATCCAAATGAATATCGTGGGATTGAACAATAAAAGGTTTCTCGCTCATTGATATCTCCTTACCAAAGTGTGAAGCATCACAACTTTTTTAAATTATTTCTGATACAGAATCTCGGATTCCGCAATCAGCTCCTGTATATCATAATTTACACTCGTCGCGGTGAAGTCAGGAGCATTCCTAAAAGGGTGCTTCAGGTATATCGTGTGAGTAGCATCTCCATCTACCTCAACAATAGCCAGAATAAATTCCTCAGGTTTGTTCAATGCTGTCAGAATTTCATTCTTACTGACTGTTACTGTATTTGCACCCTTTGCCCGTCCTTTCACTTCAATCATCCGAAGTGCTCTTGCATATGCCCTCAGTCTTTCCGGGACTCTTGATTCCACATCGTATCCGCATTTTGCGGCACTGACGTCTATCGGCAGATTTCCAAACTGTGTTTCAATATCAATAACAGCCTTCATAGCTGCGTGCTCTATCGCTTGCCGGTCTCCCTGGCTGAACGTATTTGGCAGAGCCTGATGCGTCAGAACATGAAGAAGCCCCTTGGGAATAACCAGCGACCCACCTACAATAACCGGCGGCATGGCGGATATCATGCGCTCTGTGTCAATTTCCGCAAGCCTTTTCTGCATACGCGCCTCCAACTCCTCTGCTCGTCTGTCCGCATTTGCTGACGTCAGTCTCTGATTTCCCTTCCCTGCTGCCTCCTTCTCTCGCAGGTCGACAGCTCGAAAATCCCAATATTGGATTTCCTGTGTCATACGCTCCTTTACAGCCTTAGCAATTTTGTCCAGCATTTTCAGCTTGTGTTCCTTCACTGCCGCAAAATGCTCTGGAATAATCTCTGATATCGCATACGCCTGCGCACGTTCCTCGACTCCTTGCATCAACCAACTCTGCGTCCTTACATAGTCAAGGATTGACTCTGCCTCTTCCTTTGTGGCGGCACGGTAATCCAGATATGGCGCGTAGCCTGCGTTTTTCGCTGTGCCGTCTTCTTTCAGTTCCACAAAATGGACATTCTTCGAGATGACGCGCTTATTTCCGTTTGGCATTACCACGCCATCCTGAATGGCATCTTCGATATAGAACAGCAATCTAGGATCCTGCCCATAGTCATCTTCGTCAACGAAGATGGAGCCACGTTTCAACGCATCTGACAAACGTTCCCTGATCAAATCCGTGGCAGCATCAAGAAGTGGATGTCCCGGACAGAGCAGGGCAGCAGGTACAAGACCCGGAATATTGCAGTTATCTTTTTCAAAGCAAACTCTTTCATAGCGAGGCAGCACTGATTCGCCAATCCCAATCTGCATATCCCGATTACGAATCACAAAGGGAACCGATGTGATCTCATATCGTTCATGCTCCCTCTTATGTATCTTTCCGCCCAATGCCTTAAAAGCTTCAATAAAAAATGCCTCTATGAAATGCGGCTGCAGCTTGTGCGCTTCCACACGCTCCATCTCCTCACGGATTTCCATAACTTTGGAGACATCCATGGAATCCTCCGTCAAAGCATTTTCAGAGATCAATTCCCGGAACTTCTCCGCATTCATGGAATGGTCTACTACCTGCCAAAGCCTTTCACGCACCTTTGGATCATTACCATACCGTATAGCTTCTATCAGAAGGTCTCTGAGCGGACGGTTTTCAAATGTCATATCGCCAAGGATATCGAACACCTTGCCGCCTAATGCCGCACGCTCCTCTTCCAGTTTATTGAACAGGCATTGGAATACCATGCCCTCCCGCGTCTCCTGGGATACCAGATTCCATAAATGGCAGACTTCAGTCTGTCCAATACGATGGATACGCCCAAATCTCTGCTCCAACCGGTTGGGGTTCCACGGAAGGTCATAGTTGATCATCAGATGCGCCCGCTGAAGATTGATTCCCTCACCCGCAGCGTCTGTGGCAATCAGGATCCGCACATTCTTGTCCTGACGGAATGATTCCTCAACTTTGCGCCGTTCGTCCCGCAGCATCCCACCATGAATGGTAGCTACTGAAGTCTCGTTTCCAAACAGTGTGCGTATCTTGCCTGTAAGATACCGCAGAGTATCTCTGTGCTCTGTAAAGATAATCAGCTTCTCCCGTTTACCATCAGCTGTAAACATGCACTCATTATCCTGCAGAAGTCTGGACAGTTCATCCCACTTCCGATCTTCGCCGGACATACGAACTTCATTTGCCAATTTCTCTAGTTTTTTAAGAATGGCGATCTCTGCTTCCAACTCTTTGATGGTGCGGGCAGCAGAAGCCTGGTCCGCCACATTTTCTTCTTCCTGCTCCAGTTCTGCGGACGAATAATCATCGTCATCATAATCCATGTCAAAATGAATGGTGGAGCGGTACTCATCTGCCCGCTTCCCAAGTTTTTCTTCATTCAGCCGGTTTTCCAGACGTTCCCGTCTTCTGTGCAGAGACTGGTAGATAGCTTCCGGAGAAGACGCCAGCCGCCTCTGCAGGATAGTGAGCGCAAACCCGACTGTGTTCTTTCTGTCACCTGAAAGCTGGTCAGCGCGGTTAAACTCTTCCTGCACGTAGGAAGTTACTTCGTGATAGAGCACCGCTTCCTTCGGCGACAAGTCGTAATTCACGGTATAAGCCCGCCGTTCTGGAAACAGAGGCGTTCCGTCAAATTTCAACAGATCTTCCTTGACCAGCCGGCGCATGACATCCGAAACATCTATTGCCTGTACGCTGGAACGTGCGGCGCCAGCGAACCGCTCCGGATCAATGAGCGACAGAAACAGCTGGAAATCCTCATCCTTGCCATTGTGCGGCGTGGCCGTCAGAAGTAGAAAGTGCCTGGTGATATCCGACAAAAGTCTCCCCAGTTGAAACCTCTTTGTATACTTCACCTCGCCGCCCCAGACCGTGGCGGACATTTTGTGAGCCTCATCTACGACGATTAAATCCCATTCCGTACTTTTCAGCTTTTCCTGCAGAAGATCATTCCGCGCCAGCTTGTCCAGTCTCGCAATACAGAAGTTGACTTCTTCAAATACATTTCCGCTTACAGCCGACTCAAAGCGGTCGTTTGTCAAAATTTCAAATTTCAAATGAAACTTGTTGTAAAGCTCGTCCTGCCACTGTTCGGAAAGGCTGCCCGGCGATACAATCAAACAACGCTTTAAATCTCCACGGATGAGCAGCTCTTTTAGCAAAAGCCCCGTCATGATGGTCTTGCCCGCTCCCGGATCATCTGCCAGTATATATCTTAAGGGCAGACGTGGAAGCATCTCCTGATAAACCGCTGATATCTGATGCGGCAGCGGCTCAATCGATGATGTATGCACAGCCAAATAGGGATCAAATATATGTGCAAGGTTAATACGATACGCCTCAGAAGCAAGCCGCACGGCATCGCCATCCGCATCAAAGCTCCACGGGAGATTGGCATCCTCTACCGTCAGCCTTGTCTCATCTTCCCGATACAGCAGCTGATTAGCAAGAAGCCCCTGGCTGTTTTTATAGGTAATCTCAAGCACTGCACTGCCAAACCATTTGACAGCGACTACCTGAACGGATTCATTATTCACAAGGCCGCCCACACTGCTGCCAACTGTTAGTTCTTCAAGCCTCGACATTTAGCATCTTTCCTTCCTATGTTTATATTTCTGACAAATCTAATCCTCGGGAATCTCGTTTGAAACGTCATCCTCGACCAGTTCCATAATATCTTCCAATTTGCAGTTTAGCCCGGTGCATATCCTGACCAGCACATCCGTTGTGATATTCTCGCCCTTTCCAAGCTTTGCAACTGAAGCCGAACTGACACCACATTGTTTCTTTAAATCCTGCCGGTTCATATCACGATCAATCAACAGCTTAAAAAGTTTTTTGTAAGTAATATGCATTCCTTGACCTCCGTAATACTCATATTCCTTTAGTTATCATTTTTCCCTTCATCAGGCTTATCTAATTTCAATGTCATTTGGCCTGTCTCTTCTGTGCTTAAATCTGTATTTCCATTGGACTCGGCATTCGCTTCGTCCTTATTCTTTTTCTCCCGGTTCCAAGATCTTCCGAACAGTTCATCTCCGCCCCGCCTTAAATGGATTCGCTCTACACTCTCAACAATCTTTTTGGCGGCATCAGTAGTCTTTTTATCGTATGCAATGAAAACCTGTTTGCCCGTCTGCTTTTGATATAGCTTCAGTAAACGCTCAATCACTTCATTTTCTATATCAGCAAATAACAGCGAGTCGTGAACCACAAACGGCAACTTGCTGGTTTTCATGCATGCAAGGTCAAAGAGTATCAATCCTTTTTCTCTCATGCCTTTTCCGCCGTCATCATAGGTATAGTAGTCATAAGCACTCGAACTGGTTACATCTAATCTGGGTGCGCGAATAGCCACATCATAAAGAGTGTCATTCATTTCCTTGATTACATCGTTAAGCTCTTTTTGTATGTCCTTGATTTCGTCTAATATTGTCCGGTTCAGCTCATCCTTTTTCTTTGATGTCACATCGGCAAGTTTCTTTTTATCCAAATGATGTTTATTTGCTCCCTCAAGTTCCTGAAGCTCCTTCTGGATATCAGCATATTTTTCAAGCGTTGCGACACTGACATTCGGGATCTGGCTGATCCTTACTTTTTCTTCTTCAAGTTGCCTTATTTCCGATTCCGCGATCTCTATCATTGCAATCAGGTCTTTGCGGCTCTCAGACAGTTCACTGCTCAATACCCTTGACATCTGTCTATGAAAGTCCTCGACCTGCGTAAGCTTCGACACATCTATATCAGGAAAGAATTCCAACAATTCCAGATAATCCTTCTGGAATTTCTTTTTCCCTTCATTTTTACTTCGCTCCAGGCTGTCAAGCTGGGTTCGCAACCGTGTTCTTTGCCTCCTGAAGCCGGATATCTTGTTTTGGATTTCCTGCAGTTGTTCCGCTTGAAAAGATGACAGATCAAGCAAACCGTTATCACTTTTTCGGGCAAGCTCCGCTGCCTCTGCTTTCAGGGTCTGAATACGCTCCACGTTCCTCCTGAACTCTGTATCATTCTTAACATTTCGAACGATTTCATGACTCATTGCCGTTTTTAACGCTTCTTCGTCAGCTTCGGCAGCTTTTTTTGCCTTTCTCTTCTCCTCTACAAGACTATATTTTTCAAACAGACGCAGCATATTTACGATGGCATCTTCGTCAGTTTCCTTCTTTGCCGACTTAAATGGCTTATCCTCATCAAGAGTTTCTCTCCTGTCAACACGAATTGCTCTGGACACGGAGCTTCGCCATGTTTGCCCTTCCGCATCCATTCCGTAATGCTCTTTCAAAAAATCATAGTACTTATCCAATTTAAACGGGCTTTCACCATTCGGTTTGTAGTTCTCATCGCAAGGTACAACAACCCCGGGATCATCTGTGGCGCGATAAAAATAATATGGCTTCTCATCGAAGATAAACTGGAAGCATATCTTATGATCGTCCACATTCCTGTGAACTTCTTTCGATTTTGTCAGATAGTCATCCCCTCCAAAGACAAAATCCAGTATCATGAGGAAAGTGGATTTACCGATGGAGTTGGTGCCAGATTCTTCGCCGACAACCGCGTTTAACCCCATCTCAAATATGATTGGTTTACGCACTCCATTATGATCTTTAAATTCGGAGCAGCTAACGCTTCTCAACATAGTGGAGCACCTCCCTTCCTGGTATCAGTTCTATCTTTCCCAACATAAACAGACAATCCAACACTTCAATAAAGTCATCCGCATCGAAGGTCTTGCTTTTCACCCTGTTGTATAGAGCCTCCGGTCTCATATCTGCATACTGAAGTTCCTTAAGGACTTTGGGGAATTTAGACAGAGTACTGGCTCTGTATGATGTAACTCTATTCGGCAGCCTCATCTTCATCCTCCTCGTCTTCTTCACCGTTTGGCTTCAGTTTTCTGAACACCGCACAATTTTGCACGAAAAATGAAACCATAACCCCTGCGGCGCGTCTGTGCTTTGCCTCGTTAAGACCTTTAACCATCAGAATCCAATCCTCAAGCGCATAATAGATTTCCAACTGGTCGTAACCTTCCGCTTTGTACTTCTCGTAACATGCCTTCACCTCGGCTCGAGTCACCTCAAATGTATTTTTCCCATTCCCGTCAAGGATGGAAAACTGATCCTCAATAAACGGATAGTACTTGTTCACATCGCGAACAATGTCGGCTTCAAGATCTGAAAACTCATTCCTAATTTTTTCCCTTACCTTGAGAACATCTTTGAATTTAGGCAGTTTCGTCTTCTTCCCCACAGAAGCAATCGCCTTTATGACATCAACTATTTCGTCCTCAAGATGCGATTCCTCAGCAATTTCATCTTTCCTGCCGTTTCTTGTCAGATGCGCTTTTTTAGCCAAAAGTCTTTGATACTCCTCCGGTGTAGGAGCCTTCAAATAGCTGTTGGCACAGGAAAGGCAAAGTGCAATCTTATTGTCATACCCCTCTAAATCCTTTGGAGCAGGTCAAATCGCGTCAAATGCTGATTTTATACTGTCATCCAGTTCCTCCGGATAAATCCTCACTATCTTATACGCAGGTACAAAAGCACTCTTTTTCTTTTTCCAAAAGCGATTCCCTTCTATTGGGCATCTGTATGCTGAATCTTGAAGGAAAACAAAATCCATCTCCTGAACCTGCTCATCCAGTAATTCGTTTTTCTTGGCAAGGGCGTAAAAAATCGCAAGCGGATAAAACTCATTTGTATTTCCATCATCCGCATATGCCTGCAATTTTTTTCGAACAGACTCTGAAACCGTAGTGTCTTTCTTTAATATGTTATTGATGGACTGGCAGGTGTCATCCAGCATGAAGGGAATTATCTTCGGTATAACTTCCTTGATAATTTTATCCTTTGCGTAATCAATAACTTCCTTCCGTGCAAGTGCGTTACGAATCTCAGGATGGACAGGATGATGCTTCATAAGATTTGTAATCATTTTTCCATCCACATTGACATTCACACTCGTATGCGTGGCGATGGGATCAAGAACCATCCTTCCGGCATTAATCTGAGTTTCCGCACAACAATCCATCAGAATTGGGATAAGCGTAGAGACACAGTATTGTTCCATCGGCTTACCTCCTTTCTGACGACAGAAATTTTACTGCAATTTTGATGCAATTCGCAGGCAATTACTTTTCAGAGTCCTCCGTCTACAATATTCATATAGCAAGAGCTCAGCTATATGGTATCGGCACATTAAAATTATTTTATCACATTTGGTGGCAGAACGCAACGAAGTTTCTGCGGATGTGAACACGAATGCGCCAATACTCGATATTTCATTCTTTTAGAAAACTCATATGAGATAGCTCTGCAGGGCGTATTTTTCGGTATCTCATATGACACAGCAACTACAGCAACCACCGGAAAGGGTGCTGTCAACTCGAAACGAAGAGTTTTGAGGCTGACAATACTTCTGCTCCGGTGGTTGTTTTGCGTCTATAAACCTTCGTTTCGCACAGAATGGAGGTTTTTATGTCTAAAAAAGAAAAATGCAACTCATCCACTGAAACGCCCCAGCGTTTCTATCCCCTGCGTAATCCCAATGATCCCGGCAGGTCAGAACTCATCCCCATTACTGAGGAGTTCTATCAAGCCATCTACCCGCCTATCTGGAAGAAGCAAAAGCAAATGCAGCGATGCGGCAAATGTCTCTGCCCAAGGTCAAGGCTCTGGACGTGCGATGCAGACTGCGATGTGTGTCCACACTACGCCGGGGAGGGCTGGGTGTCCCTTGATGACGCAGTTTCCGGCTCAGACGGGAACATCACCATCGGCGACACCATCGCTTCCAACGAGGACATTGAGGAAGCTCTCATCCTCTCCCAGCTTCTTGAGGCTCTGACAAAAGAATTGGACAGGCTTGATCCCACAGGCCGGAAGATCTGTGAACTGGTCGAGGAAGATACATCAGACCGTGCCATCGCTAAAATCCTCGGCAAAGCTTGGACTACCTATCTATACCAGCGTGACGGTCTGTACGCAAAGCTGCAAAAAGCTTTGAAGGACTACTACAGATAATCCATTAAAAAGAATTTTCAAAAACTTCTCGTTGGTTTTCGACCAAAGCACCCGGATCTGTCCAGTGGGTAGTGAAGGACGAAAACCAACGAGCTTTCAGATAAGGAGGTAGAAACCTTTGAAGCAGAACAGTTACAGACAGGACATCCGTGCAGATGACACAAACGAGGAGCTGATCGGTGTTCTCACCGCCATCTCCGTAGTGTCCAAACGGCTGGCGCGGAAGCTGACCGCTCTTTCGTACCAGCAACATCAAGCAAACTATGACAGGCCGGAACCGGCAGAAAGGAAACATTATGCATCTTTACGAAATCAACACTGAAATTTTGCGGCTTACCGACCAGATTGACTTCGACCCAGAGACCGGTGAGATCCTCTGTGACATCGAGGAGCTCGAAACGCAGATCAAAGCCCTTCAGATGGAGAAGAAATCCATCCTCACCTGGCTTGCAAAGCTTGTATTAAACATTCGCTCCGAGTCCTCCGCGCTGAAGGCAGAAGAATCCCGACTCAAGGCGAGGTGCGAGCGACTGGATAAGAAGGAAGAACGAATCATGAGGATCCTCGACAGGGAGTGTGCTGGTGAAAAAACCGACCTTGATGTGGCGACCGTGAGCTACCGCAAGACCTCTCATGTGGAGGTATCGGATGCGGTGAAGGCTGTTAGGTGGCTGAAGCGCAACAAACTCTTAAACTGCTTCCGCGTACCCGCTCCGGAAGTCGCAAAGGCAGAAGTCAAGAAGCTCATCAACGCAGGGACAAAGGTGCCCGGCTGTGCCGTGGTAGATGACTATTCCTGCTCGCTTAAATAATTCGGAGGTTTTTAACAATGTTGAATATCACTAAGGGCAAGATTGACCGCGCCCAGAAGACGGTCATTTACGGGCCGGAGGGAATTGGCAAGACCTCTCTTGCTGCAAAGCACCCCGATCCGGTCATCATTGACACCGAAGGCGGCACTTCCCACATGGATGTCAGGCGTATCGACAAGCCCCAGACATGGGATGAACTGATCGCCATCGTCAAGGAAATCGCTGCCACTCCAGGTATCTGCAAGACACTGGTCATCGACACGGCGGACTGGGCGGAGCAGCTGGCTGCCACCTATATCTGCAGCAAGTACAAACAGAATTCCATCGAAAGTTTCGGCTACGGCAAGGGCTACACCTACCTCGCAGAAGAATTCGCGAGATTCCTCGCAGCCTGCGACCTGTGCATTGCCGCCGGGATCAATGTCGTCATCACGGCTCATGCCAAGATGCGAAAGTTCGAACAGCCGGACGAGATGGGTGCTTATGACCGCTGGGAAATGAAGCTTTCCAAACAGTCAGCCCCTCTCCTCAAGGAATGGTGCGACCACCTGCTTTTCTGCAACTACCAGACCTTCGTGGTTACCAGCGAGAACGACACCAAGAAGGCACAGGGCGGCAAGCGCGTGATCTATACAGCACATCACCCGGCATGGGATGCCAAGACCCGCGAGACGTTACCGGAAGTATTGGATCTGGACTATACGAACATCGCTGCTCTCTACAGCAAGTCAACACCCACGCAAAAGCCCATCGACAAGGTAAACGAATTGCTGGCATCCGCACCCTTTGACGCAGAAATCCTGCTCTCTTTTATCAAATCCAAGGGACACTGCCAGAATGCAGTGACTCTTTCGGATATCCCGGATAAGTTCGTCACGGGATGGATCTTGAAGTACTGGAACGACATCACAGAGGCTCTGACGAAAGCCTCCGCAGCTAGAAACAAATAGGAGGATTAAGCAATGGTTGACAACAACAACGCACAGGATATGTGCATGGATTGGGATGATTCCATCCAGAACGACGGCAACGATTTTACCCCACTCCCCGAAGGCGACTATGTGTTCAAGGTGACCGCTTTCGAGCGTGCCCGCCATCCTGGGAGCGCAAACCTGCCTCCCTGCAACAAGGCGGCGCTCACTCTCACAGCATACGGCGAGGACGGCAAGACCTCCCGCGTCTTCTGCGACCTGTTCCTTTACAGGACGATGGAATGGAAAATGTCCGCATTCTTCCGCTCCATCGGCCAGAAGAAGCACGGCGAGAAGTTCACGCCGGACTGGAACAAGGTTTTGAACCAGAGAGGCCGCGCTCATTTCAAATTCGTAGAGTACAAGGACAAGAACGGCGATGACCGCACCAAGAACGAAGTGGACAAGTTCCTCGATTACGATGAATCCCTTATGCCCCCGGATACGGATAAAAGCACCTCCGGCGGTATGGAAGTTGATGAGAACGGCTTTATGAAGATCCCCGATGATGCAGCAGACGAGCTGCCGTTCAACTAAGGAGGTGCCTATGTTTCAGCTCAGACCTTATCAGGCCGAGGCAAAACAGGCGATCCTCTCCGCATGGGATGAGGGGTACCGGAAAACACTTCTGGTACTCCCCACCGGCTGCGGCAAGACGGTTGTTTTCTCTTCGGTGGCAGAAAATCAGGTAAACAAAGGACACAGGATCCTGATCATGGCGCATCGCGGCGAGCTTCTGGAGCAAGCTGCGGACAAGCTGAAGGAAGCGTCAGGTCTCGACTCTGTATTGGAAAAGGCGGGCTCTTCCGCTCTCGGGAGTTTCCTGCCGGTGACGGTCGGCTCGGTGCAGTCTCTGGCACAGCCGAAGCGACTCGCCCGGTTCCCTTCCGATTATTTTCAGGACATCATTGTGGACGAGGCGCACCACTGCCTCTCCGACAGCTATAAGCGTGTGCTGTCACATTTCCCAGATGCGAACATCTTAGGCGTGACCGCAACTCCCGACAGAGGAGACATGAAAAACCTCGGGGAGTATTTCGACAGCAAAGCCTATGAATACAGCATGACAGATGCCATCCAAGATGGATATCTCACTCCCATCAAGGCGCAGATGATACCTCTTGAACTGAACATCTCAGATGTGGGTATGAGTAGCGGTGACTTTGCCGCCGGAGAGATCGGATGCGCACTGGAACCCTATTTACAGCAAATTGCGAATGAAATGCGAAGCTTCTGCAAGGACAGGAAGACCGTAGTATTTCTTCCCCTTATTGCCACCAGCCAGAAGTTCTGCCGGATGCTTAATGACGCAGGGCTTCGGGCGGCAGAAGTAAACGGCAGCTCCGATGACCGTTCTGAGGTTCTCTCGGACTTTGAAGCCGGTAAATATAATGTTTTATGCAATTCCATGCTCCTTACGGAAGGCTGGGACTGCCCTGCCGTGGACTGCATCGTGGTCTTGCGTCCTACCAAGATCCGTTCGCTTTATCAGCAGATGGTAGGCAGGGGCATGAGGCTTTATCCCGGCAAGACGGAACTGCTGCTTCTCGACTTCCTTTGGATGACAGAGCGGCACGACCTGTGCAGGCCCTCAGCCCTTATCAGCAAAGACGAGGTCATCGCCAAAAAAATCGATGAACGCATGATGAACGATGCTGACGGCTTTGATCTCATTGAAGCAGAAGAGCAGGCGGAGCGTGACATTCTCGCCGAACGTGAATCAGCCCTCGCCAAGCAGCTTTCTGAAATGCGCGGCAAGAAACGCAAGCTCGTTGATCCCTTGCAATATGCCCTTTCCATCGCTGCAGAAGACCTGACGAACTATCAGCCTACCTTTCTTTGGGAAATGGCTCCACCGTCAGCAAAGCAGCTTCAGTTTTTGGAAAAGCGCGGCATTTTCCCGGACACCGTGGAGAACTGCGGCATGGCATCCATGCTGATCGACAAGCTGGTAAGGCGTCAGGATGCCGGTCTTGCGACACCGAAGCAGATCCGCCTTTTGGAACGCTACGGCTTCCGTCAGGTTGGTACATGGTCATTTTCCGATGCCAGCGACACCATTTCAATACTGGCGGAGAACAGATGGCGGATGCCTTACTGGATCGACCCGTCAGTTTACAGGCCAAGCCACAAGGAGGTTTTGACTTATGGATAACAATATACTTTCGGCTCTTAAATCTATAAATGTAGCAACACTCACCCGTGCCGACTGGATCGCAGTCGGCATGGCATTAAAAGAGGAGGGATTCCCCTGCTCCGTATGGGATGACTGGTCAAGAAACGACTCCCGCTACAAGCCCGGTGAATGCGGGAAAAAGTGGGTCAGTTTCAACGGCTCTGGCACGCCCGTGAAAGGCGGCACCATTGTTCAGATGGCGAAGGATCGCGGCTGGTCTCTCTTTGGAGAAGACGGCTGTATGGGCTGGGACGATGCTATCGAGTATGACGGCGATTCCTTTAACGGCTTCTCCCAAGAATCATGGAACCCGTCAGAAGACCTGATCACCTATCTTGAACTGCTCTTTGAGAGCAATGAAAGGGTGGCTTATGTTACGAACGACGTCTGGCAGAACGCTGACGGTAAATGGGTACCCAGCAAAGGCTCCTACGACCGCACTGCAGGAGAACTGATCAAGTCCTTAAAAAAGCATCCGGATGACATCGGTGCTACAATCGGCGACTGGAAACAGGATGCCGGTGCCTGGATCAGATTTAATCCTGTGGACGGCGACGGTGTGAAAAACGAGAATGTCACCCGCTTCACCTATGCGCTGGTGGAGTCTGACACTCTCCCAATCGCCGAACAGGACAGCATCTTCCGTAAATTGGAGCTGCCTATTGCCGCTCTCGTTCACAGCGGCGGCAAGTCCCTCCATGCTATCGTCCGTGTGGATGCGAAGGATTACGAGGAATACAGAAAGCGCGTGGAGTTTCTTTACGACTTTCTTGATAAACATGGTGTCGCCATAGACAAGCAGAACCGCAACCCTTCCCGTTTATCCCGTATGCCGGGTGTCACCAGAAACGGCAACAGGCAGTATCTCGTGGCAACCAATATCGGCAGGAAATCATGGGTAGACTGGATGGACTTTGTGGAAGGCATATCGGACGAGCTGCCGGACATGGTACTCCTCTCGGAATATAAAGACAATCCGCCGGAACTTCCGGAAGAGCTTATTACGGGGATACTTCGCCGTGGGCATAAGATGCTGATCTCAGGCTCATCCAAAGCAGGGAAAAGTTTTCTCCTGATGGAGCTTTGCATCGCTATCGCCGAAGGCAGGAAGTGGCTCGGTTTCTCCTGCAAGCAGGGACGAGTGCTCTACGTCAACCTGGAAATCGACCCGGCATCCGCCATCAACCGCTTCTTGAAGATTTATGAGACCTTGGAAATCCCGGTACAGCATTCAGACAACATCGTAGTATGGAACCTGCGCGGTCATGCTGTCCCCTTGGACCAGTTAGTCCCGAAGCTTATCCGCAGGGTGCGTGATCAGCACTTTGACGCAATCATTATAGACCCGATCTACAAGGTCATTACCGGCGATGAAAACAATGCATCCGAGATGGGACAGTTCTGCAACCAGTTTGACAAAATCTGCACTGAGACCGGGTGTTCAACCATCTACTGCCATCATCACTCGAAGGGTGCACAAGGGGCAAAGAAGGCGATGGACAGGGCGTCCGGTTCCGGCGTATTTGCAAGGGATCCGGACGCACAACTGGACATGATTGAACTGGAACTTACAGAAGAAATCAAAAATTTTGTCCGTGACGGCAATGCTACCGGATGGCGGCTGGAATCCTCGCTCCGTGAATTCCCTAATATCACACCAGTAAATTTCTGGTTTGAGTATCCCCTTCATAGGATTGACTCCTCCGGAGAACTTCAGAAGGCATACGCCGAGGGCACTCCTATGGGAAATCTCTCAAAGAGCAAGAAGTATTCGACACCCGAGGAACGCAGGTCATCCATCGACTCAGCTTACGCTGCCTGTTCTATCAATGACAAGGTCACCGTCAAAGACATGGCGGAATACATCGGCGTCAGCGAACGGTGCGTACGCGACAGGCTCAAGGAAGCGGATGATGCCTACTGGGTACACCAGGGAATCATCGGCAGGAAAACAGAGGGTGGAAAAGCGGAGTAGCGGAATTCCCTTCCGTGAACGGAAATGCATCTTATAAAAAAACATATTTCTTCCTTCTTCGTTCCGAGTGTGGGAAGGGCTCAAAAGCCCGCCCTTCCCCACAGCGGAACAAGGGGCTTTTGGTATTTCCGCACACTCCGCATCCAGAAAGGACGGAAAACATGAACTTCTTTATCGCAATAAAGCCGCCGACCGCTACCGCGCAGGAAAAGCAGGTGAGAGTCATGCACGGCAAACCCATATTCTACGACCCCGCTCCAGTGAAAGATGCAAAGAAGCTCCTTTGCGGACATCTGATCACGCACAGGCCGGATGCACCAATAGAGGGAGCCGTGAGCCTTACAACGCTCTGGCTCTTCCCGAGAGGCAAGTCACATAAAAACGGCGAATGGCGGGTGAGCAAGCCGGACACCGACAACCTGCAAAAGCTCCTGAAGGACTGCATGACAAAGTGCGGATTCTGGAAAGATGACGCGCAGGTAGTCAGGGAAACCGTAGAAAAACGCTGGGCAGATGATCCCACCGGCATATACATCGAAATTACAGAACTGGAGGATAAGACTTATGAGAAATAACAACTATTACAACTCGGAAGGCTATCGCGACCCGACAGCTGGTGCGGTGCTTTCCGGATATGGCAAAAAGGAACGGTCTGACCGCAAGAAAGCCATAAGAAAGATAAATGCAAAAGCCAGAAGGGAGACTGAGGCCGGATATCGCCCCATCGTCTATATCTGCAGCCCTTACGCGGGGGATACCGTGCGCAACATTCTCGCTGCGCAGAAATATTGTAGATTTGCCGTGGACAAAGGCCGCATCCCCTTCGCGGCGCACCTTTTCTTCCCGCAATTCCTTGATGACGACGATCCTGCTGAGAGGAGGCTTGGATTATCCTTCGGAAACGTCTTCATGAACAGGTGCAAGGAAGTCTGGATCTTTGGAAGCAGCTATTCTGCCGGTATGCAGGCTGAAATAGGCCATGCTGTCAATAAGGGCATGACAATCCGCCATTTCACTACGGACTGTACCGAGATCCCGGATCCCGGAAACGGAGGTGCAGATGGATGGGTATGAAAAACTGGCAAACACAATCATCGTCCAGGCTGCGAAGGATTACAGAGTCGCACTCCGGAAGCTGCACCGTAAGCCGAACAATAAAGATGCAGGCGCTGAGAAAGAATCTATCGAGCGGTTTTTTCGGTCGGACTGGTTTTGTGCCCTTACAGAAGTAGACGGTGAAACGCTCATACAAAAATTAAGCGAGGAGATGAACAACCCATGACTGCCAAAGAATATTTGAAACAGGCCTACCGGCTTGACCACAGGATAAACTCGGACATTGCGGAAATGGAACGTCTCAGAGACATGGCGGCATCCGTCGCCTCTCCGGGGTTCGAGGAGCATTACAATCCCAACCGCAACACCGACGCTCCCTTCATACACTGTCTCGAAAAGGTCTGGGAGCTTCAGGCAAAGATCAACAAGGAAGTCGACAACCTGATTGCACTAAAAAGTCAAATGCGTGATGTCATTGACAAAGTTGAGAATGTGGATGCGCAGATGGTGCTCCGCTACCGATATATCCACAACCTGACCTGGGAGCAGATCGGCGATGAGCTCTGTGCCGACGAAAGCACGGTACGCCGCTGGCACAGGCAGGCTCTTGGTGCTGTGGTGGTTCCAGACAGCCCGATTGTGATATAGATTGTCCTATCGGCGACTGGACTTTTCGATTTTTATCATTACGCCGAAAATAACCAGCTTTACCCACAAATACCCGCCTTGCCATTATGATATGGTACAATCAGCAAATCAGAACCGAGAAAGCCTCGGACACAGTTGTGCCGGGGTTTTTCTCATCCCCAAGGAGGTAAGTGCGTATGCCGAGAAAACCAAGACGGGGATGCGCGGCGAGCGGCTGCCCAAGGCTGGCGGTCGATGGCAGTCAATACTGCGAGGAACACCAGAAGCTCGTAGCAAGACAATATGACCAGTACTCCCGCTCCCCTGACCACCACAAGAAGTATGGCCGGGCATGGAAGCGCATCCGTGACCGCTATGCCCAGAGCCATCCCGTCTGCGAACGGTGTCTGGCTGAAGGACGGCTCACTCCCGTGGAGGAGGTGCATCACATCGTGCCCGTCTCCCGTGGAGGACAGCATGTAGACAGCAACCTGATGTCGCTGTGCCAGTCATGCCATACAAAGATACATATTGAGATGGGCGAACGGAACCAACATAGGTAGGGCGGTCTCACTCTCTAAGGCGGCCACCTATGGAGACCGGCGCCCCCTCTCGCGCATAAAAAAGCGAAATCAAACAGGGAATAACCCTCTGCAAATGAAAGACGGTGATTTTAATGGCCAAGGACGGTACCGCACGAGGCGGAGCCAGAGCAGGAAGCGGACGCAAATCCAAGGCTCTGACGGAAAAACTAAATAGCGGAAATCCCGGCGGCAGGAAGCTTTTATGTCTGGAACTGCCAGTGGACGCTGACCTCTCTGGCGAGGATATGCCGGAAGTCAAAAGCTACATGAAAGACCGCCAGAAGAATGGTGAGGAATTTGATGCAGAGGAGATTTTCGAGGAAACATGGCTATGGCTCAAGGAACGGGGATGCGAGAACCTCGTCTCCACCCAGCTCATAAGAAACTACGCCATGAGCGTCTCCCGGTGGATACAGTGCGAACACGCCATATCCGAATTCGGATTCTTGGCAAAGCACCCTACCACGGGACAGGCCATTGCATCTCCCTATGTATCCATGAGCCAGAATTACATGAAGCAGGTCAATAACCTCTGGTATCAAATATTCCAGATCGTGAAGGAAAACTGCTCTGCCGAATTTATGGGAGCAACGCCGCAGGACGATGTCATGGAACGGCTGCTGCGCTCCCGGAAAGGAACATAAATGAAACATAAGACGATTACCGAATTTCAACTGGTAGATATAAGCCAGCTGATTCCCTATGCGAATAACGCGAGGACGCACTCCCCTGAACAGGTGAATAAACTCCGCTCCTCCCTCCGGGAATTCGGCTTTGTAAATCCTGTCATCATTGACACGGATTTCAATGTCATCGCCGGACACGGAAGGCTTATGGCAGCAAAGGCTGAAGGATATGAAACCGTCCCCTGCGTTTTCGTGGACGAAATGACCGAAGCACAAAAAAAGGCATACATCCTTGCAGATAACCGCATGGCTCTTGATGCCGGATGGGACGATGAGCTTTTGCGTGTCGAAATCGAAGCTTTGCAGGGTATGGATTTTGATGTCTCCCTCACAGGGTTTGATGACAAGGAGCTTTCCGACCTCTTTGCCGACGGCTCTGGCTCCGAGGCAAAGGATGACGGATATGACTTGACCGCCGCCCTTGAGAAAGCGGCATTCGTCCAGCATGGAGACATCTGGACGGTCGGGAGGCATAGGCTGATGTGTGGGGATGCTACCTCTGCTGATGATGTGGCGGCATTGATGGATGGGAAGAAAGCAAATCTAATCCTAACTGATCCGCCTTACGGAGTCTCCTTCAAGAGTTCCAGCGGCCTTACCATCCAGAACGATTCCATGAAGGATGATGAGTTCTACACTTTTCTGTACAACTCCTTTGCCAACATGGTCTCTTCCCTTGAAAAAGGCGGTGCTGCATATGTATTCCATGCGGACACGGCAGGATTGACCTTCCGCAGGGCATTTATCGATTCCGGGCTGCATCTTGCCGGAGTCTGCATCTGGGTGAAGAACAGCCTCGTCCTCGGCCGCTCCGATTACCAGTGGCAGCATGAACCGGTGCTTTACGGCTTCCTGCAGAATGGAAAGCACCCTTGGTACTCCGACCGCAAGCAGACAACGCTCTGGAATTTTGACAAACCAAAACGCAACGCCAACCACCCGACATCAAAGCCTCTGGATCTGCTGGGATATCCGATAGCAAACTCCACACAGGAGAACGCCATCGTAATTGACACCTTCGGCGGCTCAGGATCCACCCTCATGGCATGCGAGCAGCTGAACCGCATCTGCTACACGATGGAACTTGATGAGAAATATGCTTCCGTCATTCTCCGGAGATTTGTAGATGACGGCGGCAACCCGGAAGATGTCTATGTGGAGCGTGGCGGCAAACGGTACGGCTTCTTGGATCTAGTCAAGGAAGTGGAAGCTCCGGAAGTGTAACATGCACAGTCGCTGAAGCTTATATTTGTCAATAATTACAACAGAATCTGCTTGCTAATTCTGCCCCGTAGAGTGATGTATAGTACAATAAAAACGCCTGCGGGCAGCAAAACAAGGAGGTACTTTATGAGAATCGATTACAAGGTTACCGGAAACGAAAGAAAAGCTCTGGTCAAGGTCATTTCCGAAGTGACAGGCGAAAAGGCGGTGTATAAATTTACCCCTACCTACGCATTTGAAATCGGCACATTCACAGTCACCCGCTACGGTGTTCTGGAATGTGACGACAGTGTGGATGCCAAGGCGGTCATCGCAGCCCTTACGGCTGCCGGATACGAAGGCGAGCCGGAAGAAGATAACGCTCCTATAACAGAAGAAACCACAGAACTGCAGAAAGAGGATTCAGGCGATGAAGGCAAAAAAAAGACAGAAAATCCCGCCTTTCCTGATGGGCTCACCATTGAGATGCCGAGAAGTTTTTACACGGATGCCGCTCTGGACAACCTCCAGAAGATGGTATACAGCAAGGCTTCCCTCATCAAAAAGGCTCTCGGTGCAGATGCCCTGCCGATTCAGATATGCGATGAGAAGGTATCCTTCCCCTGGTTTACCGAAACGGATGCCGATTCGGTACATGCCTACACCGCATTTATCAGCAAGCTCTCCGAGGCGGCAAAGAATGCCACGAGGGTGACCGCAGTCGACCGGCTGGTGGATAACGAGAGGTACGCATTCCGCTGTTTCCTCCTCCGCCTCGGTTTCATCGGTGCTGAGTACAAGACAGACCGGAGGATCCTGCTCCAGAACCTTACCGGCTCATCCGCTTTTAAGAGCGGCTCAGGGAACGGAGGTGGCAGTGATGAGATTTCCGAATAAAGAAACAGTCGCACGGATCCGCAGGGAGTACCCTGCCGGGTGCAGAGTGGAGCTTATCCGGATGGATGATGTTCTGGCTCCTCCTGCCGGGACAAAGGGGACCGTGCTCGGCGTGGACGATACTGGAGCGCTCCTCATGCGCTGGGATACCGGATCAGGGCTGAATGTGGTCTATGGAGAGGACATCGTGAAAAAGATTGCAGAAAGCGAGGCTCAGTGATGGATACAAAGGACAGGATACTGGAAGGCGTAAAGTTCGTGCAAAAATCCGGGCTCTCAAACATGTTTGACTCCCCAATGGTTCAGCGGATCGCCTTTGACAACGGCTACTATGAGCTGGTGGACTTTATAGATGAGCATAAGAAAGCTTACGGGCACCTGATCCTTACGGGCGAATTCCCCGAAGACTTCGAACCGTAAGGAACGGCTAAAAACGGATATTCCGAGAGATGAGCCACCTGGCTCTTTCTCTCGTACAGATGTCGCAGCAATGCGGCTATTTTTATTTGCGAAGGAAGTGATATCTTGCGACAGCTGAAAAAATACAAGCCCACGAAGTTCATGGCAAAAGACTCTGTCTATGATCAGGATGCCGCAGACTTCGCCGTGATGTTCATCGAGCAGCTTTGCCATACCAAAGGAACTTGGGCTGGAAAGCCGTTTGAACTGATCGACTGGCAGGAACAGATTATCCGGGATCTCTTCGGTATCGTAAAACGGAACGGATACCGGCAGTTTAATACCGCCTACATTGAAATCCCTAAAAAGATGGGTAAGTCCGAGCTTGCCGCAGCTGTAGCACTCCTGCTCACCTGTGGGGATGGCGAGGAACGTGCCGAAGTATATGGCTGTGCTGCTGACCGCCAGCAGGCCGCCATCGTTTTCGATGTAGCTGCGGACATGGTGCGGATGTGTCCCGCCCTTAGTAAGCGGGTAAAGATACTGACCGCCACCAAGCGCATTGTCTACGCTCCCACCAACAGTTTCTACCAGGTGTTGTCGGCGGAGGCATATTCAAAGCATGGCTTTAATATCCACGGCGTAGTCTTTGACGAACTTCATACCCAGCCGAACCGGAAGCTCTTTGATGTCATGACCAAGGGATCTGGCGACGCAAGGATGCAGCCGCTTTATTTCCTGATCACGACAGCCGGTACAGATACGCACAGCATCTGCTATGAAACCCACCAGAAGGCGAAAGATATCCTCGAAGGCAGGAAGATCAATCCTACCTTCTATCCTGTCATTTATGGTGCAGATGAGTCTGACGACTGGACGGATCCAAAGGTATGGAAGAAAGCAAATCCCTCCCTCGGTATTACCGTAGGAATAGACAAAGTGAAAGCGGCCTGTGATTCTGCAAAACAAAATCCCGGAGAAGAAAACTCCTTCCGGCAGCTACGCTTAAACCAATGGGTGAAGCAGGCCGTGCGCTGGATGCCGATGGAGAAATGGGATAAATGTTCTTTTTCCGTCAATGAAGATGATCTGGAAGGGCGCGTCTGCTATGGAGGACTTGACCTCTCCTCCACAACAGACATCACAGCTTTCGTGCTGGTCTTCCCGCCTCTTAATGATGAGGACAAATACGTGGTGCTGCCGTACTTCTGGATTCCAGAGGAGAACATGGATCTTCGGGTAACACGTGACCATGTCCCCTATGATGTATGGGAGCGTCAGGGAAAGCTTGAGACTACCGAAGGCAATGTCATCCACTACGGCTTTATTGAAAAATTCATTGAACGTCTGGGCGAACGCTTCAACATAAGGGAGATTGCCTTCGACCGCTGGGGAGCCGTGCAGATGGTACAGAACCTCGAAGGCATGGGCTTTACAGTCATCCCATTCGGTCAGGGTTTTAAAGATATGTCACCTCCCACCAAGGAACTGATGAAGCTGGTGCTGGAGGAAAAAATCGCCCACGGCGGACACCCAGTGCTCCGCTGGATGATGGACAACATTTATGTGCGGACAGACCCTTCCGGCAACATCAAGCCTGATAAGGAAAAGTCCACGGAAAAGATAGATGGTGCCGTAGCTACGGTGATGGCTCTTGACCGGGCGATCCGCTGCGGCAATGACACGGGTGCAAGTGTATACGATTCCAGAGGAATTATGTTCTGGTAGAGAAAGGATTGATAAATGGCTATGGGAATATTTACATCTTTGTTTCGGTCAAGGGATAAGCCTTCTGACAGCACTGTCGGGCAGCGATACGCTTTTTATATGGGCGGCACCTCTTCCGGCAAGGTGGTGACAGAACGGACGGCGATGCAGATGACGGCGGTTTACGCCTGTGTCCGAATCCTCTCTGAAGCGATTGCAGGGCTCCCTCTAAACCTTTACCGCTACAATGGGGACGGCGGCAAAGAAAAAGCATTCAGCCATCCACTATACCTGCTGCTCCATGACGAGCCGAATCCTGAAATGAGTTCATTCGTGTTCAGGGAAACACTGATGACTCACCTTTTATTGTGGGGCAATGCCTATGCCCAGATTATCAGGAATGGCAAGGGTGAGATCGTTGCGCTGTATCCGCTTATGCCAAACAAAATGACGGTCAACCGCGATGATAACGGACAGCTTTATTACATCTACCAGAAATCAATGGATGAGGCTGCACCAAAGACAAAGGACTTCTATGTGAGGCTGGAAAATTCAGATGTGCTGCATATCCCGGGACTTGGCTTTGACGGTCTTGTAGGATACTCACCTATTGCAATGGCAAAGAACGCCATCGGGCTTGCGATAGCCACTGAGGAATACGGCAGCAAGTTCTTTGCAAATGGTGCTGCTCCCTCCGGTGTGCTGGAACATCCCGGCACCATCAAAGACCCCTCAAAGATCAGGGATTCATGGATGAGCCAGTTTGGAGGCAGTGCGAATTCCGGCAAGATCGCTGTCTTAGAAGAAGGCCTTAAATATACACCAATCTCCATCTCACCGGAGCAGGCGCAGTTTTTGGAAACACGAAAATTCCAGATCAATGAGATTGCAAGGATCTTCCGCGTGCCCCCGCACATGGTTGGTGACCTGGATAAATCAAGCTTCTCAAACATCGAACAGCAGTCACTTGAATTTGTAAAATACACACTCGATCCGTGGGTAGTCAGATGGGAGCAGTCAATACAGAGGACACTCCTCACGCCTTCAGAGAAAAAAAACTACTTCGTAAAATTCAATGTGGAAGGGCTGCTGCGCGGCGACTACCAGAGCCGCATGAACGGCTATGCCACCGCAAGACAGAATGGCTGGATGTCTGCCAATGACATCCGGGAGCTTGAGAACCTCGACCGCATCCCTGCGGAAGAAGGCGGCGACCTGTATCTCGTGAACGGGAACATGATCCCCATTATTTCGACACTAAAAAATAACGACACTGACGGAAAGGAGGAACCTGCGGATGAAGCATCCAAAGAAGTTCTGGAACTGGAGAAACCAGTCAGACAATGACGCGCCGAAAGAACGTGTGCTCGAGTTCTACGGGACAATAGCTGAAGAAAGCTGGTTTGATGACGACATCACCCCGGAGATGTTCAGGAATGAACTGTTTTCCGGCTCGGGGCCGGTCACCATTTGGCTGAATTCTCCCGGTGGCGACTGCATCGCAGCCAGCCAGATCTATACCATGCTCATGGATTACAAGGGAGATGTAACGGTCAAGATTGACGGTATTGCAGCTTCTGCTGCGTCCGTGATCGCTATGGCGGGAACGAATGTTATGATGTCCCCTACCTCACTCATGATGATACATAATCCGGCGACCATGGCTTTCGGTGACCATGTGGATATGCAGAAGGCAATTGAGATGCTGGAGGAGGTCAAGGCGGGCATTATCAACGCTTACGAAATCAAGACTTCCCTCCCGGCAAAGCAGCTCTCACGCATGATGGACGACACCACATGGATGAATGCGAGGAAGGCTGTGGAGCTTGGCTTTGCGGACGATATCCTGACAGACGAGAAGGCGGCTGTTAATAACGCTGCTTTTTCATTTTCCAACAGGGCTGTAGAAATGGCTCTAGTCAACAAGCTGGCGGCAAAAGTACCCGCGCCGGTGAAACCCGAAGAAACGGCAGGACGCTCAGTCGATGAGCTTAAGAGCCGCCTTGCCGCGATCAAACAATTCATTTAACGGAGGTATTTACAATGAAGATTACTGAAATGAGAGAAAAAAGAGCAAAGCTGTGGAATACGATGGAAGGATTCCTCGATACCCACAGGAACGACAAGGGTGTGCTCTCCGCAGAGGATGATGCCACCTATGCAGCTATGGAGCAGGATCTGAACGACATGACCAACGAGATCAGGCGCATGGAGAGAAAAGATGCCATCGAAGCCGAGCTTAGCAAGCCAGTGAACGCTCCCCTTACTTCCCAGCCGGAAAAGCACGAACCGGAAAAAGAAGGACGCGCTTCCAATGCCTATAAAGAGGATTTCGGCAGACACCTTCGCGGCAGACAGCTCCTTCACAATGTGCTTTCCGAAGGTACGGACGCCGACGGGGGCTATCTTGTCCCAGAGGAGTTCGAGCACCAGATCGTAACCGGTCTTGATGAAGCGAATGTGATCCGTTCCCTTGCCAAGGTTATCACAACCCACAGCGAGCGCAAGATCCCTGTGGCAAGCACACACTCCACCGCGCAGTGGACTGCCGAGAATGCGGTATATACCGAGAGCAATCCCTCCTTCGGCCAGAAGCAGATTGACGCTTTCAAGCTCACCGACCTGATCCGCGTCAGCACCGAGCTTTTGCAGGATTTTGCTTTCGACCTGGAGGCATATATCGCAGCAGAATTTGCCAGGGCTTTCGGCATCGCCGAGGAGCAGGCTTTCTGCGTAGGCACAGGCACCAACCAGCCGACTGGTATCTTTACTGCAAACGGCGGACAGGTCGGCATTACCGCTGCGGCAAATAACGCTGTTACAGCAGATGAGCTGATCAGCCTTGTCTATGCGCTGAAGAGTCCTTACAGAAGGAACGCCTCCTTCCTCATGAACGATGCTACCATCTCCGCTATCAGAAAGCTGAAGGACGGAAATGGCGTATATCTCTGGCAGCCTTCCCTTCAGGCGGGTGAGCCGGACAGACTTCTTGGCTACGAGCTGCATACCTCCCCTTATGTACCGACTATGGCGGCAAGCGCATATGCCATTGCATTCGGCGATTTCAAAAACTACTGGATCGCTGACCGTGCCGGTCGTACCGTGCAAAGGCTGAACGAACTTTATGCTACCAACGGACAGATCGGATATGTGGCAACCGAGCGTGTAGACGGCAAGGTAATCCTTCCCGAAGGAATCCAACTGCTCCGGATGAAAGCATAAGGAGGGCGATGAGATGAGCGATTATAGCGCAAAGAATTACACCGAGCAGGGCGGCAGAGTCACCCATATCGGCGGAAAGCTGATCTTTGAGGACGGAAGTTCCGTAGAGGGATTTCCGTCTCCTTTTACTCCTGCTGAAAACCAGTCTGACAGTGAAGCTACTACCATTGCGGCATTGAAGGAAGATTTCAACAGCCTTCTGGCAAAGCTTAAGGCTGCCGGTCTGATGGCATCTGATTCTGGAGAAGGATCTCAGGAAGCTGCAGAACAAACTTGATTTGCGGTGGGTTCTCCTGCCGCCATATCTTTATCTTTTGTTGCCCTACATACGGCAACAACATCCAGTGGATATTTTTTAGTGAGGTGTTCCCATGACCATAACTGTAGAAGAAGTAAAAACATATCTCAGGGTAGACGATTCCGGTGACGATTCCCTGATTGCGGAGATGATCACTGCCGCCAAGAAGCAGTGCATGGATATCCTGCGGACAGATGACGAATCAGACCTTGAATCTGCAGAAAACGGGAAGCTTGCAGTGCTTTTTACCGTGGCATATCTATATGAGCACCGGGAAGATGCAGACCATCATGCACTAAACCTGACGCTCCGTGCGCTTTTGTTTGGCAGCCGGGAGGTGAGTTTTTAGATGGATATAGCGGCGATGAATGAACGTGTGACCTTTCAGGCAAATTCCATTACAGTGGATAAATACGGAAATCACAAAACTGAATGGGTGGATTACTTCTCCTGCTATGCTACCATCAGCGGCGAAAACGGGCAGGAACAGGCTGTGGTTGGGGAAACTGTTGAGAACACGGATATGAATGTTACCGTCCGGTATTGTACTGAAACTGCTGCCGTCACTTCCACCCGATACCGGATTGTCTTTAAGGATGCGCTTTATGACATCCTCGGAGTTGACCATCTGAATTTCAAGAAACATGCGATCAAGTTCAAATGCAGGAAGGAGCGGCGATGAGCAGAACGGTAAAAATCGACCAGCTGGCGGATGAAGTGATGAAGGGCTTACAGGAATACAAAGACCTTGCCGTGAACGACCTGAAAAAGGATGTCCAGAAAGCTGCCAAGACGGTTCAGGATCAGATCAAAAGCAACGCTCCAAAAAAGACCGGACGGTATGCAAGGAGCTGGGCTTCTAAGAAAACTAAGGAGACGTCAGACTCCATTGCGTATACTGTGCATTCCAAAAACCGTTACCAGCTGACGCACCTCCTGGAAAACGGCCATGCCAAGCGCGGGGGCGGCAGAGTCCGGGCAATCCCCCATATTGCTCCTGCCGAAGCCGCAGGTGCAGAACAGCTTGTCAAGGATGTGGAGCGGGACTTAAGGAAAGGCGGCTAATATGACACATGAAGAAATCGCGGAGATGCTGGAAGAAGCAGGTCTTCCCCTCGCCTATGACCATTTTGCCGAGGGCGAATCCCCTGATCCTCCCTTCATCTGCTTTTTATTCCCACATTCAGATAACTTCTCTGCCGACAATATCGTCTATGCAGAGTTCCAGGATCTGAATGTGGAGCTTTATACCGATGAGAAAAATCCGGAACTGGAGGACTCTCTGGAAGCAGTCTTCCACTCCCACGAACTGTTCTGGCAGAAATCAGAGGTATGGATTGAAACAGAAAAATTATATGAAGTGCTGTACACCATGAGCGTATAGCCAATGAAGAAAGCGAGGTAAAAATCATGTCTGGTACAACAAACAAAGTAAAGTTCGGACTGAAGAACTGCCACTACGCAAAGGCTGCTCTTAATCCGGATACAAATACCGTGACTTTTGGAACACCCATGGCGATTCCCGGCGCGGTCAACCTCTCCCTTGATCCCGAGGGCGATACGGAACCGTTCTATGCGGATGACATGGTGTACTACACCACTGTCGCCAACAACGGCTATTCGGGAGACCTGGAGATGGCTCTTGTCCCAGATCATTTCAGGAAGGAAATCCTGAAAGAGACAGAGGATGCTAACGGCGTTATGGTAGAGGATTCCACGGTGGAGCCAGAGCATTTCGCTCTGCTTTTCGAGTTCTCCGGGGATAAGAAAAAGATCAGACACTGCATGTATTACTGCACTGCCGCGAGACCGACCATCGAGGGTAAGACCAGCGAGGACTCCAAGGAAGTACAGACAGAGACGCTTGAGCTCACGGCAACTCCACTGCCGAATGGTCTGGTCAAGGTAAAAACCGGGGCAAATACTTCGGATGCGGTTTACAACGGATGGTACTCCAGCGTATATGAGACCGAGACGGCGCAGACTTCTGCGAAGCTGGCAACGCTCACTATCGGAAGCAAGATGCTGACCCCTGCCTTTGATGCGGACACCACTTCCTATACCGTGGATACGGAGGAGGATTCCGAAATAGTTTCCGCTACGGGGGCTACGGGTGTGGCAGTCTCCATTCTGGTAAATGACGAGGCGCATACCAGCGGCCAGTCAGCCACATGGGAAAGCGGAACAAATACCGTGACCGTTATCGCATCAAAGACCGGCTGTACCAGTACGGCTTATACCGTAACAGTAACCAAAACTGGGCAGGGCTGATTTTATTACAGTAGACAGCAATAACAACGGGCAGGGCTTCGGCTCTGCCCTTACTACTGATAGGAGGATAAGAACATGGCTCTTACAAAAACAATAGACATTGACGGGCAGCGCGTTACCTTCCGTGCCTCGGCTGCCATTCCAAGGATATACAGAAACAGATTCCACAGGGATATTTACAAAGATCTGCGTGACCTTCAGAAAAGTGTGGATGGCGAGAATCCCGAAGTCTCTTCTCTGGATTCTTTCTCATTAGAGCTTTTCGAGGATATCAGCTACATCATGGCAAAGCACGCTGATCCCACCAATGTCCCGGACACACCTGATGAATGGCTCGACCAGTTTGGCACCTTCTCCATATATCAGATCTTGCCTGAGATCATCGAGCTCTGGGGACTTAATGTCCAGACGCAGGTCGAGAGTAAAAAAAACTTCGACCGACTGACCGGGAAATGACGACACCGCTCCTGCTGCTCCGTTGCGTCCAGCTTGGGATACATATCAGCGAGCTGGAGCTTCTGACCATCGGTACCGTGAATGACATGTATACCGAACTGCACCGTGACGATACGCCGGAGGAATTTGCAAGATTGCCTCTGCAGAGTGACTATGACCGGTTTTAAAGGAAAGGAGGAACCGCATGGCTGGCAGAATCCAGGGCATCACCGTCGAGATTGGCGGCGATACAACTAAACTACAGACAGCCCTGAAGGGCGTAAATACAGAGATCAGGAATACTCAGAGCCAGCTGCGGGATGTCGATAAACTCCTGAAACTCGATCCGGGGAATACAGAACTATTAGCACAGAAGCACCGTCTCCTTGGTGATGCCGTCAAAGAGACAAAAGAGAAACTGGAAACCTTAAAGACCGCTGCCGAACAAGCAGAGCAGGCCCTGAAGGATGGCACGATTACACAGGAGCAATATGACGGCCTGCAGCGCGAGATTGCGGAGACCGAGGCTAAGCTGAAATCTTTGGAGGAACAGGCGAAGTCCTCTGCTACTGCCCTTCAGGAGATTGCTGCCAAAGGTGAAAAACTGAAAACCGCAGGGGATAATATTTCGAATGTCGGCACTAAGTTCCTGCCTGTCACTGCTACGGTCACAGCCCTTGGCACCGCTGCCGTAAAGACTGCTGCCGACTTTGACTCTGCTATGGGCAAAGTTGCGGCGGTCTCCGGTGCGACAGGCACTGAACTGGATGCTCTTCGTGAGAAAGCCCGTGAAATGGGCAGCAAGACAAAGTTCTCCGCTTCCGAAGCTGCCGAAGCCATGAATTACATGGCGATGGCTGGGTGGAAAACAGAGGATATGCTCTCCGGTATTGAAGGCGTCATGAACTTGGCAGCTGCTTCCGGAGAAGACCTTGCCACCACCTCCGATATCGTAACGGATGCCCTTACCGCATTCGGTTTGTCTGCTTCTGACTCCGGCCATTTTGCAGATGTCCTTGCGGCGGCAAGTTCTAACGCGAATACGAATGTCTCCATGATGGGCGAGACTTTCAAGTACTGCGCTCCTATCGCCGGTGCTCTCGGCTTTTCTCTGGAAGACACTGCAGAAGCAATCGGTCTTATGGCAAACGCCGGTATCAAGTCCTCACAATCAGGTACTGCGCTCCGTACCATCATGAATAACCTGACCGGGGAAGTAAAGCTCTCCGGTGCGGCATTCGGTGAAGTAACGGTAGCAACTACAAACGCCGATGGCTCCATGAGAGACCTTTCTGATATCTTGGCTGACTGCCGCTCGGCTTTCAACCAAATGTCAGAGTCCGAGAAAGCGAACGCAGCCGAAACTCTGGTCGGGAAAAATGCCATGTCCGGCTTCCTTGCCCTGATGAACGCTGGGGAAGCTGATATCAACAAGCTCTCTTCTGCAATAGCCAACTGTGATGGTACCTCTGCCCAGATGGCAGAGACCATGCAGGATAACCTTGCGGGCCAGCTAACGATTTTGAAATCCCAGCTTGAAGAGCTGGCTATCTCCTTCGGGGAACTTCTGATGCCTGCAATCAGGACAATTGTAGGATGGATACAGAAATTCGTGGACTGGCTTAATTCGATGGATGAAGGTACCAGAAAGATCATCGTGACCATCGCTCTGGTAGCGGCTGCCATCGGACCGGTACTGATCATCGTGGGCAAGGTCATATCAGCTATTGGTACGATCATGACAATCGTTCCGAAGCTGGCAGGCGTCATCAATGCGGCAAAAGGTGTCTTTGCAGCTTTCAACGCAGTATGTGCGGCGAATCCGTATGTGCTGATCATTGCAGCGATTGCGGCCTTAGTTGCAGCATTCATCTATCTGTGGAATAATTGTGAGGAGTTCCGGCAGTTCTGGATTGATCTATGGGAAAGTATCAAGGAGATTGCCGTTGCTGTATGGGAGACTCTGAAAGATTTCTTCACTGCGGCCTGGGAAACAATAAAGATTACAGCCACTACAATCTGGAACGGAATAAAGGATTTCTTTACTGGGCTGTGGGATGGAATCAAGAATATTTTCACAACTGTGGTAAATGCGATATCGTCCTTCCTGACCGGCTCATGGAACGCCATAAAAAATACGGCCACGACCGTGTGGAATGCCATTTCCACCTTCTTTACTACAATATGGAACGGCATCAGGAACACCTTCACGACTGTTGTAAATGCGATATCCATGTTCCTTACAAATGTCTGGAATGCAATCAAGATAACAGCCTCGACCGTGTGGAATGCGATATCGACATTCTTCACCGCTATTTGGAATGGGATAAAGAATACATTTACGACCGTGGTGAACGCCATATCCACCTTCTTGACGAATTCCTGGAATGCCATCAAGGCCACGGCAGCTACGGTCTGGAATGCCATTTCCAGTTTTATATCAACGATTTGGAACGGCATAAAGGCAGCGATAACCAATGCTATCAATGCGATTAAAAATACCGTGACAACTGCATGGAACAATATCAAATCCACGGTCACCTCTGTGGGCAACGCTATCAAAAATGCGGTCAGCACGGTCTGGAACAATATAACCTCCGCTGTAAAGACAGCCATGACGAATGTCTTCAGTGCAGTGAAGTCTGGATTTTCCAATGTGAAAGACCATATCACAGGGCTTGCCTCCCAGGCATTTAACTGGGGCAAGGATCTGATCATGGGGATCGTAAACGGCATCAAGTCCTGCATCTCCGCTGTCGGGGATGCAGTTTCGTCTGTTGCGGATAAGATACGCTCATTCCTGCACTTCTCCGTTCCAGATGAGGGCCCGCTTACCGACTATGAAAGCTGGATGCCGGACTTCATTGGCGGTCTTGCCAAGGGCATTGAGAAAAGCCGTGGCATGATCGATAAAGCTATGGAAGGAATCACTGGGGATATGACCATCACACCAAAGGTGCTGGCGGCTCAGGGCGGCTCTTCTGCTGCATCTGCCGTATCAGACGTCGACCTTCTTACCGGCATCAGCAACGCTCTCAATACTGCTCTTGCAGGCGGTGGTTCCGTTGGTGATATCGTCATTCCGGTATATATCGGCGGCGACATGATTGATGAGATCGTGGTAACGGCACAGCAGAGAATGAATCTAAGAAGCGGAGGCAGGTAAGATGGCTCATATGCAGTATCTTGTTTTTAACAATGAGAATATCCCGATGCCTGTCTCCTACTCCGTGGATTTATCGGATGTAGAAGCGGACAGCGGCGGCGTGACGGAAGCTGGAACCACACAAAGGGATGTTGTCCGTGAAGGCGTGGTTCAGATCGAAGTGACCTTCCGGGTATCAAAGAAATGGCTGAATAAGTTTTCTGCGTATAAGAAACTGGCAAGTATCACAGTGGGTTATCTGGATATGGAAACCATGAACATCGTGGATACGCAGATGTATATTGACGGGTACCAGGTGAAGCTGGTAAGTGATACGTCGTATGGTTCGCTTTGGGAGATTTCTTTCACATTGAAGGAGTTCTGATTGCAAAATACATAGTGAAAAAAATGTCACTTTGTGGTATAATGGTGTCACTTTAAGAAGCGGAGGGACATCATGAATCTGGGAAAAGAAACGGAAACTCTTGAATTTAAGAAAACAACCGGTGAAATGAAAGAAGCAATGATTTCGATTTCGTCAATTTTAAATAAACATGGTATAGGCACTTTGTATTTTGGAGTAAAACCAAGCGGTGATGTGATTGGTCAAGATGTCTCGGAGTCATCATTAAGGGATGTCTCCAGAGCAGTATATGAGAATATCAGACCTCAAATATATCCCGCGATTGAAGAAGTCGTGCTAGATCGGAAGCATTTGATAAAGGTAGAGTTTAGTGGCGAAAATGCTCCATATTCTGCAGCAGGAAGATACTACCTGAGAACAGCTGACGAAGACAGGGAAGTCACGCCTGATGAATTAAAAGCTTTTTTCGTTGCTAATAAATATCGGGAATTATGGGAAAAGGGAAAGTCTAATGCAACAGCAAAGCAAATTGATAAACCGGCAATCAAATCATTTTGGCAAAAAGCTGTTTCGGCTGGGAGATTACCTGAAGGAAGGTACACATGCCCGATTGTTTTGAAAAGATTTGGACTTGTCTGCGATAATCATTTGACAAATGCCGGAGAAATACTTTTCGGCAGCACTCGTCCGGTCTCGTTAAAAGCCGGAATATTTGCAACGGATGAGAAACTGACATTTCTTGACATGAAGCTGTTTGAAGATAATATTTATAATCTGCTGAGTATTGCGGAAGACTATATCTTAAAGAATATCCGATGGAGAAGCGAGATAACCGGAATGGAGCGGGAAGAAATTCCTGAAATTCCTGTGGCAGTGATCAGGGAGGTATTGGCAAATAGTTTCGCGCATGCGGTATACAATGGCCGGACAACCCATGAAATATGCATTCATCCGGGTATGATCACGGTTTACAGCCCCGGCGAATATGCCAGCAAACATAAACCGGAGGAATACATAAAGGACAATATTGAATCGGAAATCAGAAATGCTGCGATTGCTAAAATTTTGTATTTGAATAAGTCCATAGAGCAGTTTGGCAGCGGCTTCAAAAGGATTAATAGCTTGTGTAACGATGCAGGTATCAAATATTCCTATGAGAACAGGGAAAATGGATTTAAGTTCATCATCTATAGGCCGGAGCTTCAAAGTGACATTCCAAGTGTCACTTTGGATGTCACTTTGAATGGAACAGAGATGTCGGTCCTTGCCATTTTGAAGCAAAAGCCAGATTCATCAAGGGATGAAATTGCAGATAAGATTTCAAAAACCGTAAGAACAGTGCAGAGAGCATTGGATTCATTGAGGGATAAAGGCTATATCAGAAGAGTAGGATCTAAACAAAATCCAACATGGGAAATATTGAAGTGAAATTATGCGGCAAAAGTAAGTCAAAATTGGATCGGGAAACCGGTCCTTTTTTGATGCAAGAAAGTAGGTGGTCATTTGTATCCTGTCAGCGGTGCTTTCCTGAATGCGGTGAAGGCGAATACAAGAAAATATTACTGGACGGGGCGGATCACAACAACTGCCGGGACGGTTTATGAGTTTGACCAGGAAGATATGGTCAAGGGGAGCGGGTATATCACAGGCCAGTGCTGCGGGAGTACGGAGATCGAGCTTGGGACGGTGTACGCCGCGGAGATGGGGATATCGCTTTTTTCTGATATTGACCGGTATACGCTGGAGGATGCCACTGTCACGCTGTCTTATCATCTGCAGGTGGCGGGCGGTTCTTATGAAGAAATCCCTATGGGGATCTTCGAGGTTTCTGAGGCGAACCGGAAGGCGAAGTGCCTGGAGATCAAGGCTTATGACTACATGGTCAGGTTTGAGAAAGCATTCAATGGTTTTGAGACGGTCGGCAATGCTTTTGATTTCATGAACCTGTGCGC
>CANOKL010000001.1 GCA_947566645.1 uncultured Lachnospiraceae bacterium | reverse complement strand
TCGGTGAACATATGTTTTTTCTTCCTCACAAAAAACTCGGAATTTCCTATAAAGCGAGAGAAACCGCACCTTCCGGTACGGCTCTCCTTTGGAGAGGTGTTACGGCTTATGCTTTGGCTTTGCGTCTGCGCTTTTTGCCGTATTCAGCGGCAGGCTCGGCAACCATCATGACCGGCTCAGGTTTCGGGGCAAGGCTGATCTTAATGCTGCCTTCCCCGTACTCAACCTGAAGCTGGTCGCCTACATGGAAGCCCAGGGCTTCAAGCCATTTGCCTTCCATCTGGATCTTCGGGTAATTCGTGTAACGGCTGCCTCCCCAATAAGTGTGGGAGCTTGTGCAGCGGGATGAATACTGGACTTTAATGTTTTTGGTCTTTGTCATATCGGTGTTCCTCCTTTAAACTATGGCGATAAGGTCTTCGGCATTAATCCTTGCATCCCGGCGACGGTTTTTTGCGTATCGCCGTTTTTTTGCATCCTTTGCCATTTGATATCTATCGTGGCTCTGGATCTTGCAGATGCAGGACTTGAGCGTCTTCCCGTGACCGTGCTCATGCATGGCTGTGCCTTCGTAATGCGTGTGGTAGATTCTGCAGGATTCGCAATATCCGAGATCCTCGTTGGCAATGTACCAGCAGTGTCTGGTATTTTTAGACTGGAGCATGACTCCATAGCATCCGGCTCCTTTGACGATGAAGTAGCTGCGGTCGATGCTATTTGAATCCTTCTGCGTGAACATGGGCTGTTCCCTCCTTTCCGTGGTTTCGCAGAATTCCTGCGGTAGTATATCTATCACTCTACCGGACACAGATAGCAAGTTAATTCTGTAAATAAAAAGTACAATTTTCGGAGGGATAAATTGTGTAATAAGACACTTCGGTAACCAGCGGCAGTCCTACGGGATGAGCCGCTTTTGTTATGCAAAAAAATGAAAGAGAGGTACTTCATTATGAAAGAGTTCTGGAACATGATCCAACTTATTTTTACTGCAACCGGCGGCTGGCTCGGATACTTCCTCGGCGGCTGTGACGGCCTGCTCATCGCTCTTGTGGCGTTTGTGGCTATCGACTATATCACGGGTGTCATGTGCGCTGTGACGGACAAGAAACTGTCCAGCGAGGTCGGTTTCAAGGGCATCTGCCGCAAGGTGCTGATTTTCCTGCTCGTAGGGATCGCTAATATCCTTGATGTGCAGGTCATTGGAACGGGCAGCGTACTCCGCACGGCGGTGGTTTTCTTCTACATCTCCAACGAGGGCGTTTCGCTCACGGAGAATGCGGCTCATCTTGGACTGCCTATCCCGGAGAAACTGAAAGCCGTGCTGGAGCAGCTCCACGACCGCGATTCCGAGGGAAAGGATGGTGACGAGTGATGGCTTATACGAATAGTCCCATGGCGGCTTACACAAAACTCAGCCCGAACCATTCCGGGCAGAGGACGCATTCCATCGACCGCATCACTCCACACTGCGTGGTCGGCCAGTGTACGGTGGAGGGGCTTGGGGATTGGTTCGCCAAGTCCTCCACCAAAGCCTCCAGCAACTATGGTATCGACAAGGACGGCAGGGTCGCTCTGTATGTCGAGGAGAAGAACCGCTCATGGTGTTCTTCCTCGAATGCAAACGACCAAAGGGCAATCACCATTGAGTGTGCGTCTGACACCACGGAGCCGTATACGTTCCGCGACGCCGTATATCGGGCACTCATTAAACTGTGTGTGGATATCTGTAAGAGAAACGGAAAGAACAAGCTGCTCTGGATCGGCGATAAAGATAAGACTCTGAACTACGAGCCGAAAAGCGGGGAGATGATCCTGACGGTGCATCGGTGGTTCGCAAACAAAAGCTGTCCCGGTAACTGGATGTATGCGAGGATGGGGGATCTTGCGGAAAAGGTCACGGCGGCTCTTGGCAGTGTTACCGATGGTAAAGGTGGTGCCGGGGCTGCACAGGGAACACAGGCTATGGTGTTTTCCTCGCTTTCCGAAGCAGATATTGTAAAGGGTGTGGGAGCATTGTTTACCGCTGACCAAAAGAAAACTGGGATCCTTGCGTCGGTTTCAATGGCGCAGTTCATCCTCGAATCCGGCTATGGCAAGAGTGAACTGGCGCAGAACGCCAATAATGTGTTCGGTATGAAATGTTCCCTCTCTGGAAATAACTGGAACGGTTCGGCCTGGGATGGTAAAAGCAAATACACCAAGCAGACGAAGGAACAGAATCCTGACGGCAGCTATGAAACCGTCACGGCAGATTTTCGCAAATATTCGTGCGTAGAGGATTCCATCGCCGACCACAGCGCATATCTGCTCGGTGCGAAGAACGGCAGCAAACTCCGCTATGACGGTCTGAAAGACTGTCGGGATTATAAAAAGGTTGCGCAGATCATCAAGGATGGCGGATATGCCACAAGCCTGACCTATGTGGAGAAGCTCTGCTCCATCATTGAAAAGTGGAATCTGACTCAGTATGACGCTACAGATAAGCCTGTTCCCATCCGTTGGTACCGTGTCCGCAAAACCTGGACCGACTCCAAGACGCAGAAAGGTGCATTTAAGATACTGGAAAATGCAAAGAAATGCGCAGATGTCAATCCGGGCTACAGCGTTTTTGATGCGGATGGTGTAAAAATATATGAGCCGAAATCTTCACCTGCTTTAGATGTTCCTTTCCTTGTGAAGGTCAGCATGTCAGACCTCAATATCCGCACCGGCGCAGGGACTAACTTCCCCAGGACACAGTTCTGCCCTCCCGGAGTCTACACGATTGTGAACGTACTGCAAGGACAAGGCTCATCGTCCGGCTGGGGAAAATTGAAATCAGGTGCTGGTTTCATTTCCCTCGACTTTTGCACACGCCTCTAAAGATTACACCGCCGATGGGATCATTCATCCTGTCGGCGGTTTTTTTCATTTCTTTTCGACCAGACATCCTGAATCTGTCCAGTGGGTAGTGAGAGGAACCGCCTCTCGGATTGGAGGTACTCATTGTGACCAATGAACAGAAATTTCAGATCCGAAAGCTGCGTCAGGGAAACTGCAGCTATTCCAATATCGCATCCACCCTCGGCGTAACGCTCTCCGCTGTCAAAGGATACTGCCAGAGAAACGGTCTTGCCGGAGTTCGTGCAGTAACAGAAGCAACTCCCGGCTCCGCCATCTCCTGTTGCAAAAAGTGTGGCAAAGAAATCCGCCAGCGTCCGGGCATCAAGGAGATCAAGTTCTGCTCCGAAAGCTGCCGTCAGTCATGGTGGAACGCTCATCAGGATCAGGTCAGCCGCAAAGCCGTCTACAAATACACCTGCGCATGCTGCGGAAAGCCTTTCTCTGCCTACGGCAATGCACATCGAAAATACTGCTCCCACCCCTGCTACATAAAAGGACGCTACGGAGGGAGGGATGCACAGTGACTCCGGAGAAATTCGAAGTTGAAAAGAATTATCAGGCAGCCCGTCAGATAGCCGAAAACTTTCGTAAGCAGGGACTTCTAACCAAGGAGGAATTTGCTGAAATTGATACAATCCTGCTGCAAAAATACCGACCTTCTTTGGGTACATTATTCTCAGAAAACGCTTGCTATGTAGCCCCTTTAGAGTGATGTATAGACGGTGAAAGGAGGCTGACATATTTGAAAAAAGTAAGCAAAATCGAGCCAACCATGCCGGTGGCTCCCACCAGAAAAAAAGTTGCCGCTTATGCCCGCGTGTCAGCGGAAACCGACCGGACGATGCATTCCCTTTCGGCGCAGATCAGTTTCTACAGCAATCTGATCCAAAACAATCCCCGATGGCAATATGTAGGCGTTTATGCAGATAGCTTCATCTCCGGCACAGAGATTGAAACAAGGCCGGAATTCATGCGTATGCTGGAGGACTGCGAACAGGGGAAAATAGACATCATCCTCTCGAAGTCCATTTCCCGTTTTGCGAGAAACACGGTCGATTTGCTGGAGACAGTCAGGCATTTAAAGGAGCTGGGCATCGAAGTCCAATTTGAAAAGGAGCATATCAGCTCCCTTTCCGAGGACGGAGAATTGATGTTGACGCTTCTCGCATCCTTCGCTGAGGAGGAAGTACGTTCCCTGAGCGAGAATGTACGCTGGGCGGTCAGGAAAAAATTCGAGAACGGCAGACCGAATTCCTACTGCCTGTATGGATACCGCTGGAACGGTGAGAAGTTCATCGTGGAGCCGGAGGAAGCGAAAATCGTTCAGCTGATTTACCAGAACTTTCTCAACGGGCTGTCCGCTGAACAGACCGAGAAACAGCTAGAGGAAATGGGCGTGACATCCTACACCGGACAGCACTTCTCCAACTCCTCCATCCGGGCAATCCTAAAGAACGAGAAGTACACTGGAAATATGCTTCTCCAGAAAGAATACACGGTCAGTCACATCACCCACAAATCCAAGAAGAACAAGGGCGAACTTCCGATGTACTGGGTGGAAAATTCCCACGAGGCAATCATACCTCTTGAGATTTACCAAAAGGTGCAGGATGAGATCAAGCGACGCAGGGAGCTTGGCGCACTGGCAAACTGGAGCATCAACACCAACCACTTCACTTCCAAGATTAAATGCGGCATCTGCGGAGCCAGCTTTGTCAAATCCACTCGAAAAAACAGAGCTAAAGCCAGCCAGTTCGGAGAACATTATATTTTCTACGGCTGCGCCACGAATAAAAATAAAGGCGGACACTGCCCATGCGGAACCATCCGGAAAAGCATCCTGGAACAGGAATGCGCAAAGGTACTGGGGCTTGAGGTATTTGACCCGGATATCTTCTCTGATCAGATAAGGCAGATCACCTTCCTAAAGCGTGGCATTCTGATCTTCGAATTTTATGATGGACACACTGTAGAGCATCACTGGTCTCATAATTACAAGAAGGAAAGCTGGACACCGGAACGTCGGAAGGAATGGGGAAAGCTCCATATGGGAAACAGCAACAATCCTTGGAAAAATCCATTCACCGGCTACATTCATTGCCCCGTCTGTGGCGGTAACTTCCGGCGACAGTCTCACAAATACGCCGATGGAACAGATGCCACTTACTGGCATTGCGGCAACGACAGCACCTGCTCCAACAAATGTAAGATTCCGGAAAATTTTCTGAAAGAGATAATCTGCGAAGTTCTTTCACTTCCCGAATTCGACGAGGCAGTTTTTAAGGCAAGAACCTCTTACATCGAAGTTTCCGGTGACAAGGAACGGCAAGCCGTCTTCTTTTTGAAGGACGGGACGACCACAACAAAACGCTGGATGAAGCCGCCAAAGCGAGGTGTAAAGCATACCGATGAATGGAAACAGAACATGAGAAAATACTGGTCAGACCGAAGGAGGAATGAGCATGGCAACAGCTAAGAATGTGACAACCATCCCTGCCTCCCTTACAAGGTACACCGCAACCCCTCTCACCGAGAAAAAGAAACGCCGGACTGCAGGATACGCCAGGGTTTCCACGGACAGCGGCGAGCAGTTTACCAGCTATGAGGCGCAGGTCGATTACTATACCAATTACATCAAAAGCCGGGATGACTGGCAATTTGTCGCTGTGTACACAGACGAAGGTATCACCGGCACTTCCACAAAACATAGAGAAGGTTTCAAACGCATGGTGGCAGATGCGCTGGATGGAAAGATTGACCTGATCGTCACAAAGTCGGTCAGCCGTTTTGCCCGAAACACGGTAGATTCGCTGACCACAATCCGTCAGCTGAAGGAGCACGGCACGGAGGTCTATTTTGAGAAAGAAAACATCTGGACATTTGACAGCAAAGGTGAGCTTCTCTTGACCATTATGTCAAGCCTCGCTCAAGAGGAAAGCCGTTCCATTTCTGAAAACTGCACTTGGGGACAGAGAAAACGCTTTGCGGATGGTAAAGTGACAGTTCCCTTCTCCCGGTTCCTCGGTTATGACAAGGGCGAGGACGGAAACCTCATCGTCAATCCGGATCAAGCAGCAATCGTCCGGCGTATTTACAGTCTTTTCCTTCAGGGAAAAACACCACACGGCATTGCGAAGATACTGACCAGCGAAGGGATCCCCACTCCGGGCAGTAAGACAAACTGGAGTCCGACTGTCATCAAATCTATTCTGACAAATGAGAAGTACAAAGGCGATGCGCTCCTGCAGAAGAGCTACACAGTAGATTTCCTTACTAAGAAAACAAAGACCAACGAGGGCGAGATCCCGCAGTACTATGTGGAAAACAATCACGAGGCAATCATCGCCCCTGAGACTTTCGAGATGGTGCAGCGAGAACTTTCCCGTCGAGTCAGAGGGAAAAACAGGCACAGCGGCGTCCACATCTTCTCCGGCAAAATCAAATGTGGCGACTGCGGCGGCTGGTATGGATCCAAACTCTGGCATTCCAACGACACTTACCGAAGGACAATCTGGCAATGCAACCAGAAATACAAAAACGATGTCCGCTGCAAGACTCCCTATCTTGATGAAGCGACAATTAAAGCCCGATTCGTCACAGCGACAAACAGCCTGTTCTCTGGCAGGAAGAAGGCCATAAAAGCCTTTGAGGAAGCGCAAGATGCAGTCTTTGACCTTACGGAGCTTACGGCAAAGCAAACGGAGCTTCGGAGCGAGATGGAGGTGGTCTCGGAGATGATGCAGCAATGCATCCGGGAGAATGCCACCGTCGCTCTTGACCAGATTGAATACCAGGAGCGATTCGAAGCCTTAAGCAACCGCTTTGAATCTGCCAAAAAAGCTTACGACGAAACCACGGAAGCACTCAGCGACAAGCAATCCCGGAGGGCACAGATGGAGGATTTCCTGAAGCTTCTGAAAGCACAGGATGGCGAACTCACAGAGTTTTCCGACAGCCTTTGGTTGGGGCTCTTGGACTTCGCCACCATCCACGCCGATGGCAGAATGACCTTCACCTTCAAAAACGGAGAGACCATCGATGGGTAAGTACAGAAAAAACTCCCGATCATCCGCACAATCTGGTGGTCGGGAGTCTTTCTTATCTCTTCGGTTTGAATTTTGCGCTGTATGCTTTTACATCTTCGTCATCGGTAAGCCAGCCATATCGTTGGAGAAAATCAAGCTTCTTCTCATCCGTATCGTAATGTTCCTCCTCCCTCTTTCCTGGAATCCGCTCGTTCTCTTTGCCATTAAAGAACCTTTCCGATTCACCTTGTCGGTACGAAACTGGCTCACCGTCTTTTATATACTTTCCGCAGTAAACATTCTTGTATCCACGATATATTCTTTCATCACCGACCATTCCATCAAGTACTCCACTGGCAAGCTTGGCCAGCAGTCCTTTTTCTTCATTCGTTTTTCTCATGCTGCAAGCCCTCCTGTTCTGTAGGTTTCTACCCACGTCTGCCCTGGACTAAGATCATAGCCGTGCTCTGCTGCGGTGGCGATCTTTTCCGCTGACGCTTTCCATCCCTCCGGCAAATTTCGGAGATGTTCAGCAACATCGTGTGGTATCCTGTCAGCCGTCACAATATTGATCTCCACAATGTCCTTTACAGGTGTGACCTCAGCAATCGTGGCTGTATTAACTGTCGGAATTGCTTCCGGATTTTTTTCAACCAGTTTTCTGAGGGATGACCAAGCTTCCTCAAGAGCCTTGTGATTTTTAATGCCAATAATAACAGCGATTATAGCGGCAATGCTCATTCCCGCAATAATCAGTTCCTTTTTGTGTTCCTTGACCCAGTCCACAAATGTTTTTTTCTCTTTTTCCATGAGCTGACCTCCTTTTTCATGCGAGCCTCCCGTCCGAGGCAAGGTGTAGGTTACAGCTATATCATATGAAAAAAGAAATCACTCGTCGTCCACAATTTGTGAACTTAGTCCCATTGAGTCCAGACTATACTTCAAAAAACGAGCCGCGTATACGTTTCCAACGGAAACAAAGGCATTAAGCATTTCCGCTCCTACCCTCCGGTTGAAATCCCAACCCATTTCGTTATCTACAATATTCCATATGTATTGTAATGCGAGATAATAGTCCGCCAGATCCGCCCATTTGTATGAGCGTTTAACGGTTGTTTTCATTTCCTCTATTAATTCTGTCATTTCCGGATCATCGAAACCGGCAGCAGCTTCTTCTGCATCCTTTTCAAAATCGGGATTGGGGTTATCGATAATCTGCCTTGTCTTTGGATCTCTTGCTGCCACCTGCATCAAAGCCGCAGAACGATTCTTCATAGCCAATGGTGCCGTCTTGATCATCATAAGCATAAGATTCCATATAGCTAAAAAGTTTGCCGCCGCTTCTGGTTTTATTCTTCCATCTTCATAAGCCTCAAGATATTCATCAAAACAAACATCAATGTGGTCAATGCTATCCATACTGATCTTCCGAAGTTCGTCGTAAAAAGCCCTATGAAATTTATATGCTTTTTTGAAGTGTTCATTTTCCAACGCTTCATCTGACAGAACAATCGGCAGAATAATGTCGATATTCTTCCAGAACGCATTATTATCTACAGTAATGCTCCCTATGTCTGATAAATCACAATACATCAGTTCTTCCACAGACACCATGAAATGCTTGGCGATTTCTGTGAGCATATCTTTATTTGGCTCTCGCTTCCCATTCTCGTAATATGAAACCGTGTTTTTTTCTACATTGAGAGCTACACCAAGTTCTTCCTGAGTTTCCCCATATGCTTTTCGTAGCGCACGTATATTAACGCCAAGTCTTTCTAAACTGCTCATACAAAACTCCCTTTCCATACGCTTATACAAATATAGCCGGGATTTTCCCGACTTTCATATTTAGGCTCGTTCGAGCCTACTTTATGTAAAACCGAGCCTACTATGCACATTTTAACGATTGCCCTGTTTTTCGTATCAATCTCGTAGTTTTAATATCAAAGAATGTTAAATCAGTAGGATAGATCTTTTCATCAATATACTGTATCCTTCCATCTTTAGGCGTAACAAAGAACTCCAACTTTTCAGCTAATTTACTCTGCGGATTTCTTTCAATCCAATACCTGCCAAGAGAGTTATCCACCATATATCGAACAACCCAGTCTGTTGTAAATAACTGTGTAGCTGCCGGAATATCCGCTTTCTTTATTGTTCCTTTATAGATATTTACAATTTCATCATGTTTCTTTGTAATATAATACTGATACAGCCAACCAATAATTTCAACCTGACCATCCGCCTTTATTTTACCGTCGTCAGTGTACATTTCATTGTTAATACGAAAATCCACATCTTCAATATCGTGAACAAGATGATAGATAATACCATCTGAGTCTGTAAATGAAATTGTAAGGAGTAGCTCCGAGTAATCATCTGTCTTTTCAAACAATTCCGGTAATATCTCATGAAGTTTGTTACATTGCCTAATAAAGAGCATCCGGAACAGCTCATCCAATCTATTATCATCTTTCAACTGGATAATTCCGTCCTGCTCATACGATGTAAATTCCAAATCTGCATCAAATGGAGTCGTTACCAAGTCAGGTTCTTTTTTTGCCTTATTCTCAGAAGAAAGAACACGAACACCCGAAGGTAAATAATCATTTACTTCCATAAAACGAATCGCAATTAAACGATTGAACCAAGTATAAGCCACTTCTTCAATCACATTTTCAAATGCTTCCTGATAATTTTTATAGCTGTGTTCTCTTGTTTTAATTGCTTTTACAAATGCTTCTCTCTGCCTAATTTCAATACCGGAGATTTCAGAATAGTCCTTTGTACCAATATCATAAAAATGTAAATCACTTGTTGACTGCGGTAATTTCTCCGCAATTCCATTCTCTGTAATTCCGACTATTCCGGCTTTATACTTAATATCCTCGATGAGCTTTTCTCTTGCCCATTCTGCAAATTTTCTTATGGATGTTTTATTCATAAGATTTTCCTCCAAAATCTCCATTTCCCGATTGGATAAAAATTGGCTCAACACTTGTTTTTACCCAATATCTACCCAATTTTTTAACCAATCCAACCGATATAAACTACATTTTAAAGCATCACTATTGGTTAAATTATTGGTTAAATCATTTTACTAATATCCAATTACCCAATCTTTTATTATCCGAATCAATGGTAATAATTTCCTTTATCTTGTTTATCAAAAATAAACAAATGACCACCTCCACCAATCTTCTTAAAATTCAATATTGATAATCGTATCTTCTTCCAAAGCATTCATCAGCTTTTTCTCAAGTTCTGCAATGTACTTCTTAACATCTGCTTCGTTTTCAAGCTGCCAGGTAGCCGCATTGTTAATAGATTTAATGCTGACCGTTTTCTTTCTTTTTACCTTCGGAACAGACACTGTCGGAGCAATCGTTTCTCCACCGTAATTTCCGGTTTCCGCAATATAAGCAGGCTGCTCCGTCGCAATGATTTTGGCCTCCTCTTTCTCAATCTCATTCAGGCAGCGAACCTTGAGTGCGTCTGCTTCCACTTTGATATTTTGCAGTATAGCCACATTGTTGCAGCTCATTGCCTTATCACTGATTTCTCTGAAAAGATTCACATACTTATCAGCCAGTTTATCGTGGCATTTCTTGTCTTGCAGTTCTTCAAAGACACGCTGTCTTGCTTCCTGAATAGCAATATCTATCGGTTTTTGCATTTCATTAAGAAGCCCGCTGTAAAGATTGATAAACTTCTCAAGCAAATCAGGCAATTTGAAGATTTCGGAATAAGGAACAGACTTCTTCAAAATAGACTTAATGTCTGCAACAACTGATTCAATCTCACTATTTACAATGAACGTCTTACTGTCATCATAAATCTTCATCAGCTTCAGAGCTTTATCAAATATACCCTTTTGTTCTCCTGCAAAGAACTTCTTAACAGGCTCGTAATCCTCAGCAAAATCAAGGAAATCCTCTTTTTTATGGTCGATGCCTGCAAAGAACTCATTGGAATATTTCATTTGCAGGACATCAGCCATCAGTTTTTTACCGGAAGCAATCAACTGTTTACCCGGATATGCAGGCTGTGCTGCATAATGAATATCCAATTTTTCAAGATCGTTTTTCAGATTCAATGCGTAAACAAGGAAACTTCTCATAATCGCATCGTCATCATCACTTGCTGAAGTAACGTTGAACAATTCTTTCATTACTGTACGGACAGACTTCTTCTGCTTTTCATTCGCTTTCACACGCTTTGCGGTCATCAGTTTTTCATTAAACTCTTTGCGTGTCAGGTAACGGATGATTTCTTCTGTAGTCTTTGAAAGCAATGTAATCGCATCGTTATTGACGAACATTGCAATCTCGCCATCTTTGAACAGCTTTGCAACAAGCCACTGTACATCAGCTTCCACAAATCCATAAGGCGCTTTTAAGAAACGTTCCAAAACAGTTTTCATAGAAGTTTTCATATGGCGCTGTGTATTCAAAGCAATATAATCATTAACATCGTGAAGAGCCAGTTCATTCTTCGCAGTATTTGTGCCTGCAAGTGTAAGCTGCTGTCCGTTATTTTTGAACAGTGTGCGAATATCCGATTCACTCATCGCGGTATCAATATAAGACAGTTTATGATAAACCGTAGAAACCAACTTACCAAGAGCTTCATTTATTTTAGAAGTGATTTCCTTTGCTCCGCTCTGAATTTTATCGCCATTCACATAGATTTCTGCATTCTTCAGGCTTTCGGAAAGGAATAGTTTTGCAGTACCGTTTCTCTCACGCATTTCAACTTTCTTGGCTTCCTTAATGCTTTCAAACTGTGTCACAGCATTTGTAGCATCATAACGGATAAATTTCTCAATCTGCAAAGCAGAACGAATTTCATCAAGAAATGTTCTGTCGTCAGGCAACACTACAAATACGCAGCTTGACTGACCGGACAGAATTCTCATTGTCGTTTCATCTGCCCGCTCATCACTATTCGGAGTGAGGATTTTCAATGTAATGTCATTATTCTGATTTGCCTTATACGGTTTATCATCAACAACCTGATTAAAAGCAAACGCATATCTTCCGTTGAATGCCGGATAGCGATATTTCTTTTCATCGTAAAGACCATCAAAAATCATCTCAGATACCTTTGCAATGACTTCTCCGGAATCAATATTCTGTGATTCAATCGCTCTGTTTATTTCCTGTTCCTCATCTGTCAGGAATACATAAATATCTCCATTCTTCTGAACCAATGTCTGACGCACAAGTCGTTTTAATGCGTCCTCTACCTGTTGTGCAAGAGCCATACGGTCATCGCCTACATTGGAAACCATAAGACTTGTAACATTCTCGATATTTGCTTTGATTTCCTTGACATACTTAATCATAAAGAGTGTTTTCAGCACATTGACGTCAAAACATTCTTTTTCGTGGTTCGGATTCAGATACTCATTATCTAAGGCGCGGGAAATAACACCCTTGTGAGAGTGATCAAGAAATTGTTCAAGGGCATCATAGAACATATGAAACGGCACAATCGCACCCGGTTCATCATTCATAACCTTAACGGCCGACTCTTTGAACAAGGCAAGCATAGAACGCTCGCCCTCTGCCAGATGCTTACCAGATGCACCGTGAGTACGAATAGAAGTCAGTACACTTCCAAGCAAATTGAACTGATAGGGAATAAACGGATAAATGTCCGCAAAATTCTCTCTGTCGGAATACAATTTTTTTTCAACACCATCATTGAACAGAATCAGGTTTTTGATGACTGTTGTCTTATCCTCATAAAGCAGGGTAAGTGTCTGTTTTCCTGCTTCGTTCTTTTCAAGGATTCTCTTTTTGATTACCTCATCTACATTGGCAGATGAAAGAGAAAGTCTGGTATCAAAACGCCCCTGAATCTTTGAGAAGTCATTTCCTTTTGTCTTTGTGATAGAATCAATGTCCTGCTGACTTGTTACGATCATCCAGGCCTTACCCCCACAGGCGGTACCCAAATCTTCTGTTACCGTCTGAAGATTCAGCATAAGTTTGGAATCATCGCCTATGTACTGTCCAATCTCATCAATCAGGAATACGATATGATGGTTGCTCTCTTTTTTATCAAGATACTTTTTCACAAGCTGTGCAAAATCTTCAACTTTGTATTTATAATCTCCGGTTGCTTTTTCACACCAGTTTCTACCTGCGGTGGCGCTCATAAAACCAATCTCATCAAGAACTCCTACTACATCGTCCTGAATGAAATCAAAGTCACTACGGGATTCTTCCCAAGTAGAACCGAAGCTACTTTCAAATTTTTCTTTGAATAAATCGTACTTTCCTTCTTCTCTCAGTTTACGTTCCAAATCTGCAAGGAACGGATTAGAGCCACTAAATCCCTGCATTTCATTAAACACATTCTGCAATACGGAAACAATAGCAACCTTAGACTGCTTACCGTTCACTTCGCTTTTGGAGTCAATATTAAAAAGAACAACATCTGTCGGAATCGTACCTGCCAGTTTCATATCCGCAAGTACCATCTGGTCAGAAATCTTATTATCATCTACAAAGTAGTCAATTGCTTTCTTGCCGCCAACTTCTTTATTCTCAAGGAGATAGGATAAAATCTTCAGGAAGTGAGATTTACCACTTCCAAAGAAGCCGGAAATCCACACACCCATCTTGTCTGTATTTCCGGTAATTCCTCTTTTGTAGCTTGCAAAGAAATCAGAAAAATGCTTCTGAAGTTCTCTTGTCACTACATATTCTTCAAGCTCCTGCCTGATATTTGCATCATCATCTTGTCCAACTTTGATTACGCCTTTAATATCTCTGTCGATAGGCTTTGAAAACATATTCTTTATAATCATATTCCCTCTCCTAATCTACGAGCTTGAATGCTCTGTAATAGTTATCGTCCTTTATCTCTCCAAATAGCACCAATTCCTGACCATCATAATTGCCCGGATAAAACAGCACTACCGGAACATTGTCGATGACTTGATGCAAGTTATTCAGTATCGTATGTGAACGCAATATCGGATAACACTTTCCGATACCAGTTATAAACACGACTGTTTTCTCCGGTGTATTATCTCGGATATGATTCACTATCAGACTGTCCGATAATGTTATCCTCAGCATACTGCTAATTGACCTTGATACTCTTTCAAAGCCTTTTGTCTTTTCAAACTGGTAACACTTTTCCAAATATCCCTTTTTGATAAGAATATCAATCATAATATCGTAAATATCGAACACCACGACTTTGAAATCATCATCTGAATTTTCACTTTTTTTCTTGATGTATTCTATCCTCTCACGGATATACAGTTCCTTTTCAGCCGGATAATCAAAAATATAGTATCCAACCTCATTGCCTAACCCTTTGTTCTCTCTAAACGAGGGCTTTTGTATCATTTCTTCTGCTTTATCTAATCGTTCGTCAAGTGACATCATTTAATCCACCCCCGTAATCGCCTTTATAATTGCACTATCTCCGCACGCTTCAAGATAACGCTCTAAGACAATATCAAGAATTGGTGGAGTGATCGTTTTCTTCTTGTCAACAACCGTTAAAAGGTTCGCATCAGTCAAATAGTTCAAATATATTGAGCGAAGCCTGCGTTTCGTGCCATCCGTCCAAGCTGCAATATCTTCACTTTGAATTCCTTTATTCTTGAAAAAGATATTTACATCTGCAGCTTCGATTACCGGAATGCCAAGTATATTTTTTTCTCGATACACTTCAAACATAAATTCAAAAAACAATCGGTCAGACCTGAGAATAGCAATCAAATTGATTACCTTTTGGGTTGCCAAATCAGAAGTACAAAACAAATCAATCAGTGTCTTATCCAACCGTCTCACTCTATTCCAAATGTATCCATATATCCTTTTGGCTCGATATTCTTTTGCCGTGCCAAAAAGATTTTCGTCTATACACATTTTTTTAATTTCATCTTCGGACATTCCATCATCAATCAGTTTGATGACTTTCTTCATCTCAACAAACCAAAATGATTGGGAAATCAATCCTGCACTATATATTTCTCCTACCATCTAATTCACCCTTTTGGTGGACATTAAGCCTTTTTAATATCCATTTTTTTCAATCAGAAGCTATGCTCCTTTTATTCGTCTAATATAACTTCACATATATCTCCAATATCACAATGGAACACTTTACAAATTCTCATCAGCACATCAAGAGATACTGTTTCGTTCTTATTCAACTTCGTCGCAACAGATGATGAAATCTCCGCTGCACGCATTAAATCCTGTCTTTTCATCTGATTATCAATCATAAGTTTTTGAAGTTTATTATAGCTTATTCTCATCTGTAACTCTCCTTTGTATTTTCCGTTTCTTTTGGTTACAGTTACTCAATTAACATCATACTATAAATAATCTATTTTTTCAAGATATAGACATTTTTTCGCAACTTATTATTGCTTAGATGTCGCCTTTTACAAACATCTAACGGTAATACAAATCAAAAAAATCCATCGATATCAATTCCATTTTTCAATATACATTATCGAATTCACAGAAGATAAACTCCGTTGAAAAGAGAAAAACGATTGGATTCGAGGTGTTTTAGGATTGTGAGAATGCATAAGCACGGAACAACCCGTGTATCAGAAGCGTCAAAATACCTTTTGACGCTTACATCATTATATACTATCCGCTCAAACTGTGATATAGTAAAAATAACAGTATCTGTAAAAAAACAAGAGTGCTTAAAAAGGAGTTTTCCATTATCATGACCCGTGAAGAATTATACCAGTCCATCTACACACACGATACAATCTATCTGCCTCCCCATGAAGAGGGGGATGTGCCGCTGGAGGTCTCTCTTGGCTGCAGCTGGCATAAATGTACTTTCTGCGATTTTGCCAGGGATGCCTTTCAGATACATCCGCTAGAAAAACTAGAGCAGAGCCTCCGCGTCCTTGCCGCCCTGCGCCCGGATGACCGCCGGATGTTTTTCCTTGGGGAAAATGTATTCTGCATGGAAGCGGAAAAGCTTCTTTCTATTATAGAGCTTGCCAGTACTTACATGCCTAATCTCAAAGAATATGCCATGTACTCCCGCATTGACGATATTTTAAGAAAAACAGATGAGGAGCTTGTGCTTCTGCGGAAGAAAGGAGTGGAGGCGCTTCACATCGGTGTGGAAAGCGGCAGTGATTCCATCCTGGCGGAACGTAAGAAAGGCATTACCTCCGCCCAGACGGTGGAGGCGCTTCTTCGCCTTGACAGGGCAGGCATCGCCTATTATCTGACGGTGATTCCCGGGCTTGGCGGAAAGACCTATTCGTATATGAATGCTATTGAAACTGCAAGAATGTTAAATAAAGTGCACCCCCGAAATATCTGGTGCCTGAAGCTTAAGCTGTGGGAGGACACACCCCTTTATAAAGAGGCTCAGTCCGGAGCCTTTGATATGATGACGCCAAAACAGATTATAAAAGAAGAACGCCTTCTCATTCAGAATCTCTCTGTCACGGACTGTCTGTTCGAGGACACAACTGTCCTCGATAAATATACAATCAGGGGCATGCTCCCTGAGCAGAAGAACGTACTGCTCCATGCCATTGATTACCTGCTGAGCCTGGAAAATTAATATCTGATTCCTGTTCTTAGGAGCTGTCATGAAATAACTTTCAATTTTGACGCATGTGAGGATTTAGACAAGTCAAAATGAAAGTTTATTTCATGACAGCTCCATAGGGAATGCGCATCTAGTGCGCATTCCCAACATGTGAACAGCAGGGGTTATACAACTGCTTCAATCAATATTTTGTCCCCAACGATAATCTCTTTCACACCAATCTCCTTTTTCTTATTGAAGTTAAAGCTGACCATGTATCCTTTCTTCATATGATAATCATCAAGATATCCGGCAAGCTGCTTTTCTCCCCGTTTATTATATTCGTCTCCATGCCAGATCTTCATCTCAATAATATACTGCTCTCCATTAAAATCCACCACTATATCTGTGCGTCCCAGGCTTCTGGTCTGTGCCTCAATATAATAATTTCCTGTCCCATTAATGATCGGCCGAAGATATAAAAGGAAATATTTCCTTCCCGTTTCCTCTATAAATGTATCCTCCCTATTATGATAAAGCTCATCAAAATGCACCACAAATCTTTCAAGAACCCGCCGCACATTCAGATGTCCGTCTATCATAAACTGACCTTTTTCCATCAAAGACGCGTTATAGATATCCTGCTCCTTCATCTCAGCCGTTGATAAATATAGATTGTAAAGTCTGGTTTCAAATATTCTGTTTGCTATTGCAATGGATCCCTCCTGGTTTTTAACAAGACCAAACATTGTCGCCATATCAACCGCTGTGTCATCTCTATTGTAAGCAATACTTTTACCTGTAAATAATAATAGCTTTAATATTTCATTCAGTTCGGGATAACTGGTAAGCTTTTGAATCAGAGAATCAAATAAAGTATTTTTCTCAGACAGAATCATTCTGACCGCTTCACTCAATCCGTCTTTTGTCCATGCCGCACTTTTTGAAGGAAATCTGTCTGTTCCGCTGATTTCCTCATCTATAAGTTTACATAGCTTTGAAACAAGAAATGGATACCCTGATGTATAGTCATAAAGTAACTGTGCAATTCTGCCGGTTTCCATATCCGTATGATATTCATTCTCATAATCCTGCAGCATTCCCTGGATGTCTTCTTTTGAAAAACTCATTTCCACTTTAAAATCAGCCGCAATATTCCACGGACTGTTTATTTTATGTTCATCTTCTGGTCTGATCTTTCTTCTTAGATTTCTCACGTCATATACACCTGCCAGAATCACTGACTGAAAGGTGGGCTGAACGTCTCTGTCAATATACCCCGCCCGAAGCTGTGACAAAAAATCAAGAAAAACCTGGTTATCTGCCGCGCTGTCAACCTCATCAATCATTAGCACAATACGCCTGTCCGAGGCCGAACAGATATCGCCCAAAGCCTCAAACAGCTCTTTTTGTTCAAAATCTTCCCTCCTGCTGTCAGCCCATTTTTCAAGAACAGCAAGCGCTTTTTCAAAATCCCTCCTCATATTCAGATGGTTTCTCTTTAACAGCCGCAGAAAGGAACTTGCAAAAGATAGAGCAAAAATATTCTCATTTTTAAATTTTGCTTCTCCAAAGGTTTGAAAATCCATTAAAACAACATAATACTCTTCCTGCAGATAACGGTTCAGCGCCCGCAGCACTGTTGTCTTTCCATATTGTCTTGCCCTGTTAATCGTAAAATAACTCCCGGCATCAACTAATTCCTTTATCTCCTTAAGCCTCCGGTCAAGATTTACCATATAGTGCTCTGCCGGCTTACAGTCTGCAGTTATATTAAACACCTTTGCCATCTTCGAACTCTCCCTTTCTGGTTTATTGCACATGTTCCTTCCCCGTAAGCCCGCTTACTTCCAGTTTCCAGACGCAGACTACGTCTAACATCTTCTCCTGAAATTCCCAGTCAGCCTTCCCGGTCTCATGCTTCATAACAGCACACAGCCCCTTTCTCTTTTCCTCCATATCATTTACAATACTGACCCTTCCCTGGCCTGTAATACTCTGAAAATATGCCGAATACCCACATGCCGAAGCTGCTGTCTTAAGCTCATATCCTGTATCCATCTCAAATCCGGCCACCGGATTCTCCCTGACAAGCTCCATCTTCCGTCCTTCCCCTGCTCCGTGGAAATAAAGGGTGTAATTTCCGTCCTCACACACATATCCGAAATTTACCGGAACAATATACACCTGGCCTTCACAGGCAAAACCAACTCTGCAGCAATGGCATGCCTCGATAATCTCCAAAAGCTTCTTCTGATCTGTAACTTCTCTTTCTTTTCTTCTCATTGTCCTGCTCCTCCTTAAATTGGCGCGAATTGTCATTCTTTGTCTTACGCTGCCGGAAGCTTTGCCAGAATCGTCCTGCGCATGGTGATATAGCAGGCGAGGCCTCCGATAAAGTTGGAAACCGGCTCTGCAAGAAATACCCCTGCCACACCCAGATTGCCTAATCCCGGCAGCAAAAGTGTCAGAGGTACTACGATCACTACCTTCCGAAGCATAGAAAAGAAGATTGCCTGCTTTGCCTTATTCAGCGATTTGAACACGCTCTGTCCCGCAAACTGAAATGCCATCATAAAAAACCCGAAGAAATAAATATGCATGGAAGGCACAGCTGCCTGAACAAGTTCTGTATTACTGTTAAAAATCCGGATAAAAAATTCCGGGAATACCGAAATAAGCCCCCAGATCAGCAATGTATATGCAAACCCAAGCTGTGTCATGAAGCGGATTGCCTTTCTCATCCGGTCTGGCTTCTCCGCCCCATAATTGTAGCTGATAACCGGGGATGCGCCGTCTGAGATCGCAAAGACCGGGGTATGTGCAATCTCACGCACTGAATTCAGAACCGTCATCACACTGATATAAAGATCACCGCCAAAGGTTTTTAGCATCGTATTGCATACAATCTGTACCAGACTGTTCGTAAATGACATGCAAAAAGTTGAAAATCCTAACTTTATTACTTCGCAGATACAGGCAATGTCTGGCCGGAATCCCCGGAAACGAAGCTTAAGCTCCGCCTGTTTTCCAGTCAGAAAGTATAATACCCATATGGCTGAAAATAATTGCGAGATTACGGTTGCAAGGGCGGCTCCTTTCACCCCCATCTTCAACACAAAGATGAATACCGGATCCAGTATGATATTCGTAACCGCTCCTAAAATCACAGTCTTCATGCCAGTCCTGGCAAACCCCTGGCTGTTAATATATGGGTTCATTCCAAGGGAAATCATAACAAATACCGTTCCAAGAAGATATATCATCATATAGCCTGAAGCGTATGTGTAAGTAGCGTCACTGGCGCCAAACAGATACAGAAGCGGCCTGTGAAAAGCAATCCCTGCCGCAGTCAGAATCATCCCTGTCGAAACCAGCATAAAGAAAGCATTGTTCATAATATTCTGTGCTTTTTCCGCATCATTCTTTCCCCTGGCGATGGAGCACAGCGGAGCCCCGCCCGCCCCAAAAAGATTAGAAAATGCTGTAACCATTGTAATAACCGGAAAACAAAGTCCAAGCCCTGCCAGAGCAATCGTTCCCTCTCCGGGGATTTTTCCTATGTAAATACGGTCAATAATATTATAAAGGAGATTCAGAAGCTGTGCTGCCATCATAGGCGCTGCCACAGCCAGAATATTGCGCTGTACATTCTCACTCCCAAAATCCACCTGTTTCGGCCACATATCCCAATCACTTCCTTAATTATCTAGTTGGGGACGGGGTATTTTTAAAAATACCCCGTCCCCAATTGATCTTACAGACTCCTGAGCTTCTCTGCGAATTCATTGCTAAGCGTCAGCTTCGCCACGTAGAACACATCACCTGTCATATAGACATTCCAGTCATCTTCTACCTCTACCTGGAGATCTCCTCCCGGCATATGGACAACCACCTTGCTGTTTGTCATGCCAAGCTTATAGGCCACACCTGCTGCCGCACAGGCGCCTGTTCCGGAGGCAAGGGTATATCCGGCTCCTCTTTCATAAATCTCAATCGACAGATGTTCCTTATCAACCACTTTCATGATCTGGGTATTCACCCGGTTCGGGAAATATCTTGCAAGCTCGGCATAATCTCCGATCTTGCATACAAGATGCTTCGAAATCTCCCGCATGGGAATTACACAGTGGGGATTCCCGATATTGACACAAGTTACTGGATACAGAGTTCTTCCGAATACCATATCCTCGTTTATAACCTCTCTTCTGTCTCCTGTCACCGGAATGTCGTCACTCCAGAAGGATAATTTCCCCATGGACACCCTCAGACGGCTCCCGTCCTCATTTAAAAATGTCACCTCTACCGGGCCGTTTCCTGTATACAGCTTAAAATTCTTCTTCTGGATATAACTGGCGTCCTTTAAGTATTTCGCAAAGATCCGGACGCCGTTTCCGCTTGTCTCGGATTCACTTCCATCTGGATTCCACACCTTGACATGCATTCCGTCTTCTTTTAAGACCGGTCCTTCCAGCACACCGTCCGCTCCAAGTCCTGCATTACGGTCACAGATCATCTTTACATTCTCTGCTGTCAGTTCCAGTTCATTTTTATTCGGGTCAAATACAACATAGTCATTCCCCAGTCCATGATAACGCTCCAATACTACCTTCATCTTTTACCTCCATACCGATGCTTACCGCACTCTCTGTTTTCTATATCATAACAGGCATTTTTCATCATTTCAAGGTGAAATACTGCTAATTATATTGCAAATCCTGCTCTTTCAAGATACAATAATACAAGTGGCAATTGTTCATGCATTTCATGCCTGCATGGAAAAGTATGACTCCCTGGTGCCGGGAACACGGAAAAGGAAAGGAGGGTCTTCTTGTGGATGAAGCAATGAAAAAAGGTTATCTGAACAGTGAATTCCGTCTGTTTCACCTGACAGACCAGGAAACCCATGAGGTGGAATATCATTATCATGATTTTGATAAGATCACAATCTTTATTAAGGGGCAGGTTTCTTATATGATTGAGGGAAAATCCTATGAATTATCCCCTTATGACATTGTGCTTGTAAAGCATAATGATATCCACCGGCTCAGTGTGGATAATTCGTTCGTCTACGAACGGATCATTGTCTATATCTCGCCTGGCTTTATGAATGCCTACAAGACGGATTCCTATGACTTAAGCTACTGTTTTCAAAAAGCCGAAAAGGAGCATTCCAATGTTCTGCGGATTCCTTCTTTAGAGAAAAGCGCTCTCTTTGCCTCCATTATCAGGCTTGAAAAGTCTTTTTCGGATGAAAATTATGCTGCGGAGCTGTACCGTCAGGTATTGTTTCTGGAATTTATGATCCATCTGAACCGTGCGGCGTTAAAAAACCGCCTGGAATTCATTGATACTGACAATCAGAATTCCAGGATGGTTCCCATTCTTCAATATATTAACGAAAATCTGTCCAGGGATCTGAATATTGACACCCTTGCAGAGCGCTTCTATATCAGCAAATATTATATGATGAGACAGTTCAAGCAGGAAACTGGCTATACCATGGGCGGCTATATCGCCAGGAAGCGGCTCCTGCTTGCAAAAGAACTCATTTTATCCGGCATTCCTCTTAAAGAGGCCTGCTTTTCCTGCGGCTACAGGAACTATTCTACCTTTCAGCGCGCTTATCGGGGATTGTTCGGAGAACCCCCGGGTACATCACTGCCCGGTTAAAGATCAGAAGACGCTGCTCCATCCGTCCGCTTTTCCTGCTGCCGGGATACCCTTACCTTTTCATATAGATCCGCCGGTACATAGGCGCTTATAAAGACACCGCCCTCCTGGTACTCCTCTTCCATAAGTTCGCCGTATTTACGAATCAGCTGGAGCTTTCCGATCTCGTCATAGGGATACAGCGCTTCCACTGCCACCTTCTGCTCCCTGAGCACTGCCTCCATAATCTCTAAAAGTTCCTCTGTGCCCTCCCCGGTCTTTGCAGACAGCTTTACGGTGTAATCTGCACGGAAATCCCGTATAACCGGCATCTCTCTTACCTTGTCCTGCTTATTGAAAACCGTAACGACAGGCTTATCTTTTACTCCCAGGTTCTCCAGTGTCTCATATACAATATACATCTGACTGTCCATCTGAGGATTTGACACATCCACCACATGCAGGATAAAATCCGCATACTTTGCCTCCTCCAGAGTACTGCGGAAAGCATCAATCAGATGATGGGGCAGCTTCCTGATAAACCCTACCGTATCCGTCAGAAGCAGCTCCTGTCCCCCCGGAAGCTTCAGATTCCTTGTCGTTGGATCCAGTGTGGCAAATAACTGGTCCTCTGCCAGTATCCCTGCATCCGTAAGGGTATTAAGAAGCGTAGACTTTCCTGCATTCGTATAGCCCACAATGGCTCCCACGGGTATATGGCTGCGGCTTCTCTGTCCTCTCGTAATCTCCCGGTGGCGTTTTACATCCTTTAATTCCCGGTTCAGCACAGAGATCCTTCTCTGTATCAGTCTCCGGTCTGTCTCCAGCTTTTTCTCTCCCGGTCCTCTCGTTCCGATACCGCCTCCAAGTCTTGACATGGCAGTTCCAAAGCCCCGTAGTCTCGTCTGACGGTACTTAAGCTGCGCCAGCTCCACCTGAAGCTTTCCCTCACTGGTAGATGCACGCGATGCAAAGATATCAAGTATCAGAAGTGTTCTGTCCATCACCTTCACATCCAGCTCATCCTGGAGATTCTTCATCTGTGCCGGGGAAAGTTCATCATCACAGATAATTCCCGTGGCCTCACGCTCCCACAGAAGATCCTTGATTTCGACCAGCTTTCCCTTCCCCACATAAGTCCCCGGATGCACCTGTTCGCGTGACTGTATGACCACTCCCACTGTCCGGGCTCCTGCTGTCTGGGCAAGCTCCGCCAGCTCCTGGAGAGAATTTTCCGTCTCCTCCTGCCCGGAGGTATTCACCCCCACCAGAAGAACTCTCTCTGTTTTCTGTTTTAATTCTATCATATCTCTCCTGTCTTTATCTTGTCTCTAAAAACTCTGCTTCCTTCGCCGCCTGCTCATCATCAGGGTATTCCTCCGTATATTCGGCAAGCTTTGCTTTCGCCTGTTCCCAGTCCTCAAGCTTCTCATATGCGGCGATGATATTGAACTTCATCTCTTTCATCACTTCACCGGCCCCGTCTCCCGTTGCGATTCCCTTCTCGTAATATGAGACAGCCGATTCCGGATCCTCAAGCTTAAGCATACATGCACCCATAAGATTATACAGTGCGCTAGTCTCCTTCGCCCCATTATCCAATGCCTGCCTGAAGGCCTCCACGGCGCCTTTATAATCCTGAAGCTCCCACTTCGCAATCCCGATTCCCCTCAGGGCATCTCCAATATTGTATTCCTCTTCAACTGCTTTATTCAGATGGGTGACAGCCTCCTCATATTTTCCATTATGAAGGCTCTCTATCCCGTCTTTATACTCACCCTTCCCGCACCCGGCAAGCAATATGCCGGTAAGCAGCAGGGTTATCATTCCCACAATACGCTTCATAGCTCCTCCTATGCCGTATACTTTACTACCCACACTGCATTCAGTACTGCCACAAACATGGCGATAACCTCCACAAGGATTGCCTCCCACATTCCGAAATACCCCACCAGGGCGCAGATCAGCACGAGCAGCTTTACAAATAAGGCAAATACGATATTCTGGCTCACAGCCCGGAGTGTCCCCCTGGCAATGCGGACCGCATCTATAATCTTCGACAGCTCATTCTCCATCAGAATAATTCCCGCCGTTTCTGCTGCTGCCACAGAATCAGCTGTTCCTAAGGTGATACCCACATCTGCCCGCTCCAGCACCGGCGTATCATTAAGACTGTCTCCCACGCAGACAAGCCTCCCGGTATCATCCTGAAGAAACAGGAAGTCCTCCAGCTGCTCCAGCTTCTGGGCCGGTGTCAGACTTGTATATGCATAATCCATCTCCAGCTCCTCCGCAACATCCATCCCGGAGTCCTCTGTATCTCCGGTCAGCATAATCAGCAGGGCCCGGCACTTGCTCCTCAGATAGGAAAGTGTGTCATAAGCATCCTCCCTGATCTCATCCGACAGGATAAAGCAGCCTGCATACCACTGGTCAATCCCCACATACACCACTGTCCCAGAGTCAGTCATTTCCTCATCTGCGAGTACTTCCTTCTCCTCCATCATCTTAAAATTTCCAATATATACTCTTTTTCCTTCATAGTCCGCACTGATCCCGAAACCCGGAATCTCTTCCACATTCTGTACCTTTGCGCTGACAATCCTTCCCTCATATGCACTCACCAACGACTTTGCAACCGGATGCTCCGAATGACTCTCAATATGTGCAGCCATACAGAGCAGCTCTTCCTCCGTCATACCCATTGCCTTAATCTCTTCTATCTTAAACATACCTTCTGTCAGGGTTCCCGTCTTGTCAAATACAAAAGTATCCGCCCTGGCCAGAGCCTCCAGGTAATTCCCTCCTTTAACCAGAATTCCCTGTTTTGCCGCAGATGCAATTCCTCCCAGGAATGCAACCGGAACAGACATCACAAGCCCACATGGACATGCCACAATCAGAAAAATCAGACCCCGGTAAATCCACATGTCCCAATTTCCATATGAAAATGTTGCAGGCGGAACAAACATGACGATCAGCGCACAGACCAGCATAACCGGCGTATAGATCTTTGAAAATCTGGCAATAAAGTCCTCGCTCCCTGCCTTGTTATTCTGTGCCTGCTCCACCATGTCCATAATCTTTGACGCTGCAGACTTCCTGTATCCAGACATCACACGCGCTTCCAGCACGCCCTCCAGGTTCACGCATCCGCCGTATATAATGTCTCCCTCCTCAATCACCTGAGGTGCTGTCTCTCCGGTAACCGTACTTGTATCCACCATGCTTTTTCCAGATACAACCACAGCATCTGCCGGGATTCTCTCTCCCGGCCTGATGATGATCATCTGGTTAAACTGAAGCTGGGAAGGATCCACTCTCTCCTCCTCGCCCTGAACCCTGCGCACCGCATAGGCGGGCCGGATATCAATCATCTCTGCAATGGACTGTTTTGCCCTGACCATGGACACCGCTTCAAAGATCATACCCATCTCAAAGAGGATCATGACCAGAACACCTTCCATATACCTGCCTACTCCAAAGGCTCCTATCGTTGCCAGAATAATCATCAGATAATCCACCTGAAGCTTTTTCTGTGCCAGTCCTTCACTCAGAGCTTCAAATGCCCCGAAGCCAGTCAGAAGATAGACCACCAGGAACATCAGAAACTTATCCTTCTCCGGAATCGTAAAATGTATTGCCGCTTCGATAAGACAGCAATACAGAAACACTCCTGCACCATAAATAATACATCGCCGTATCAATTGCTTTGCCATCGTCTATTTTCCTTAATGAAATCCTGCGAATCTGCTACTCTGTGATATGCTCCATGCCCTGGCTGATAATTGACTGGATATGTCCGTCTGCGAGGGAATAGAACACGGTCTTCCCTTCTCTGCGGTTCTTCACCAGCTTCATCTGCTTTAACACCCTGAGCTGGTGCGAGATCGCAGACTGGCTCGCCCCGGTCACCTCTGCAAGATCACAGACACACATCTCAGATTCCAGGAGTACGCAGAGAATCCTTATTCTTGTAGTATCCCCAAAAACCTTATAAAAATCTGCAAGCTCTCTTAAAAGGTTCTCTTCCGGCATTCTTTTTTTTACCTTTTCTACGATATCATCATGAACATATACAACATCACAGCACTCCGCTTCGCTTTTCTTCATATATTCCTTCCTTTCACTGCCTATCTATTAATTATGCCAAATGGAGAAAATAATTTCAACCATTTGGCATAAACACAACCAAAATTAATACTTTTGTAACATAAACAAGGGCATAAGCTCCTTTATTTCTTCCATAAAATACGGATGGAGTTCAGTACACACAGCATTGCTACGCCGGTGTCTGCAAAAACGGCAAGCCACATGTTCGCAAAACCCGTAAAACCGAGAACCATGACAAGGAACTTAACTGCAAGGGCAAATACTACGTTCTGCATGGCAATTCTTCCGGTTGCACGGGCAATGAATATGGATTCCGGGATTGCCCCAACCGCAGAGGTCATAAATACAACATCCGCAGCCTCGATTGCCGCGTCAGCGCCGCTTCCCATGGCTGCACCCACATCTGCCCCTGCAAGCACAGGCGCATCATTGATTCCATCTCCTACAAACATAACGGCTCCATGTCTTCTGCGGATATCCTGAAGCCTCTCCAGCTTCTCCTGTGGAAGAAGCTGTGCGTGTACTTCGTCAATCCCTGTCTCCTTAGCCACTGCCTGTGCGCTTCTTTTCGCGTCCCCGGTCAGCATGGCTGTGGCAAGCCCCTGTGCCTTCATTTCCTTTATGGAAGCTTCTGCATCTTCTTTCACCAGATCCGCAATCAGCAGATAGCCCTCCAGCCTGCCGTCTGCTGCCACAAGGACTTCTGTCCCGTAGTCTCCTCCTGCATAGGCGGCTGTGTCCACATGATAAAGCTCCATAAGCGCATGGTTTCCGCACAGAACCGTGCCCTCTGCAAATTTTGCCCGGATGCCCTTTCCGGAAATCTCTTCTACCTCTTCCGCCTCCGTAAGTGCAAGCTTCTGCTCCCTCGCTTCACGTACAATACTGCTGCCCACCGGATGTGTGGAATACAGCTCGCAGTCTGCCGCAATTGTAAGAATCTGTTTTTCGGTAAGCTTCCCCAGTGACACGATCTTCTGAACCGCAAAGTTTCCCTTTGTAACAGTTCCGGTCTTATCCATAACCACTGCCTTCACATTCTTCAAGGCTTCAATAGAAAGACCGCCCTTGAACAGGATTCCTTTCCTGGATCCGGCTCCTATTCCGGAAAAGAATGCCAGCGGAACACTTAATACAAGTGCGCATGGGCAGCTGATTACAAGGAATGTGATCGCCGTATAAATCCAGTGGTTCCAGTCTCCGGTAAACAGAGACGGCACAACTGCCGTAAGAACTGCCGCCGCCACGACTACCGGTGTATAGATCCTGGCAAATCTGGTAATGAACCGGTCAAGCTTTGGCTTGCTCGCCGCCGCATGTTCCACGGAATCCAGAATCCTCGTTACCATGGATTCACTAAGAGGCTTCAAAACCTCAGCCTTTAATACTCCCTGTTCATTTACACAGCCTGAGATCAATTCCTCCCCGGGGCACACTCTCACCGGAACCGGCTCTCCTGTTACAGGTGATGTATCAATGCGGCTTTCTCCCTCGATCACCTTTCCGTCAAGGGGAATCCTGTCTCCTGGACGGATTAAGATCACATCTCCTGCTTTCGCGTCTTTTGCCGGAATCTCGGATACTTCACTCCCCTTTACCAGATTCACTACCTCCGGGCGCAGATCCACTGCATCCATAATCTGGGAGCGGCTTCTCTCCACTGCCACATCCTCAAAGAATTCCCCTACACGGTAGAACAGCATAACCCCTACCGCCTCGGCAAAATCCCCAATTGCAAATGCGGCAATGGTTGCCACACTCATAAGGAAATTCTCGTCAAACAGCCTTCCGTTCTTCAAGTTCTTAAGCGCCTTCCACACAATGGCAAGCCCAAGAACCAGATATGCCGCAATAAAGAGCGTTGCATTTACCATCTGCTCTGGAACTGTATTCTTTGTTATAATTCCTGCTGCAAAGAGGACGGCTCCTGAACCGATTGTCAGAAGAGCTGACCGGTTTGACGCAAAGAAGCTTTTCTTCTCCTTCTTCACTGCTGTCTCTTCCTCTGGAACGACGGTCACTTCTGATTCAATAGACGCACAGATCTTCTGAAGCACAGGGAGAAGATTCTCCTGGTGGCCAGATGCAACTGCCAGCTTCCGGGTTGCAAATGTGATCACTGCTGCATCTACTTCCGGCAGGGCGTTAATCTTTCTCTCCATCTTTGCCGCACAGTTGGCGCAGCCCAGGTTCTGCAGGATGTAAACCTTCTGCGGGACACCCTCAGGCATGGTGTGCGGCTCATGTAGGGCGTCGGCATGATGGCTGTGGTCATGGCCTTCGTGGCCGCATTCTCCGTCATGATGATGTCCGTGTCCATGATGCGGATGACCGCAACCGCATTCCTCCTCATGCTCCTGCCCGTGTCCATGATGCGAATGGCTGCAGCCGCATTCCTCCTCATGCTCCTGCCCGTGTCCATGATGCGGATGGCCGCAGCCGCATTCTTCCTCATGCTCCTGCCCATGGCCATGATGCGGATGACCGCAGCCGCATTCCCCTTCGTGGTGATGGCGGCCTGCCTCGTGACAATTACCGTGGCTATGATGCTTCTGTTCTTTTCTTTCATTCTTTTCCATTGCTAGTACCTCCTGCGATAAAGATTCTATATATGAATGATTGCTCATATGTTCATACTATAATGTAATCACAAAAAGTCCTGTTTGTCAACCCTTAATGAGACTAAATTTTGTTCCCCTATTTGCCGTATAGGATAGCCCATTTTCCCGGAAGTACGGATTCATATTTGAAGGGAAAGCGGTTCTAATCGGATGAGGCAAATTGGGGACGGGGTATTTTTAAAAATACCCCGTCCCCAATTTGCCAACTTGCATGTCAGACGACCGCTTCGACCAAAATCTTATCGCCTAGTACAATCTTATTGATGCCAGTCTGCTTATGCCGGTTAAAATTAAAACTAAGCATATAGCCCTTTTTTAGATGATAATATTCCAGATAATCCAGCAATTGTGCCTCGCCTCTTGCGTTATAGGAGTTTCCTCTCCAGATTTTGAGTCCGATCACAAACTGTTCTCCGCGATAGTCTACAATCACATCCGTCCGCTCCATATTGCGGGTCTGTGACTCTATATAGTAATTCCCTGTTCCATTAATGATCGGTCTTAAATAAAGGAGAAAATACCGCCGTCCTGTCTCCTCTAAAAATGTTTCTTCACGGTCACCATATAAATCATTGAAATGTACTATAAATCTACTCAGAATCAGCTCCATATCCAGATGCCCATTTCTGATAAACTGATTTTTATCCTGTAATGCCACCTTGTGCATCTCATTCCCCAAAACCTCTTCCGAGAGGAACCAGTTATATAAGATTGTCTCAAAAATCCGGTTCGATACAACTGCATTTCCAGAACGGTTCACAACAAAACCAAACATCTCTGCCACTTCAATTGATTGGTTCAAGGGATTATATGATATCACGCTTCCATGAAACAGCAGTGTATACAGCAGTTCACGCAGTTTGGGATATTCTGTTAATTTCGCGATAAGAGACTCAAACAATGTATTTCTTTCTGTCAGCAGGATTTTCAGAGCCTCCTGCAATCCTTGTTCCGTCCATGCATCCGCCTTGTTATAATCTCTGCCCACGGCTGCAACCCGTTCATCAATCAGCTTGCAAATGCGCGAAACCAGAAATGGATAACCGGAAGTATAGCTGTAAATCCTGTCAGACATAGCTGTAAGATCCATCCCCGTCCTATGGTCTGCTTCATACTCTCCAAGCATTCCCGCTATATCCTTTGCCGAAAAACTCATATCCACATTAAAATCAGCCGCTATATTCCACGGACTATTCACCCTGTGTTCATCCTCTGGAACAAACTTTCTCTTTAGATTTTTCACATCATACACACCTGCAAGAATTACTGATTGAAATGCTGCTGTCTCATCCCGGTCAATGTAATATCCTCTAAGCTGCGCAAGAAAATCCAAAAAGACCTGATTATTTGTAGCGCTGTCCACTTCATCAATCATCAGAACAACCGGCTTTTCTGATCTCTGGCACCATTCACTAAAACACTCAAACAAAACAGCAAGCTTTAAATCAGCAGGATTCTCCTGAGTAAACTGCCGCAATTCATCTGCTGTTTCAGCAGGTACATTATCCATCAGCATGAATTTTTTTGATATCTCTCTTGGCAGCGCTTCTACAAAGGCACTCTCTGTCTCAAAATCCTTGTGGCTCAGTCTCTGGAAGTCCAGACTCAGAACCTGATAATCTTTCTTAAGATAACGTCCCAATGTCTTTAATGTTGTTGTCTTTCCAAACTGGCGGGCGCGGTTCACGGTAAAATAATCCCCCCGTTCCACCATGGCCTCCATCTCGGCCAGGCGGTCTTCTATATTAACCATATAATGCAGATCCGGCTTACAATCCCCGCTGATATTAAATACTCTGTTCATATTTAGGAAGCCCCCTTGTACCTGTTTTTTGGATACTACTCATGATAACAGAAAAAATCCGACTTATCAATCCACATAATGACAAGATACAGGCAGGTTAATAAAATTGTAATTCACCGTTTTCTCTGTTATGCTGTTCAACTTTCTGTATCAGAATAACAGTAATCGTTATCATTATACTAAGGCAGACTGCCAGCCCCGACAGATCAGCGGCCCATCCGTTTCCTTCCTCCTGAATATGAAGCACAAGCCGGATGATATTAAGACAGTATGTCAGCGGAAAAACCAGAGAAAGCACTTTTGCCCACTGTGGAAGGCATCTGGCCGGTATTCTGCTTCCTGAAAACAATGTCATGGGCATATCAAACAGATCCATGATAATGGATGCATCCCTTGAAAACATAAAAACCGTATTCAGCATGCCTCCCCATATCGTTGACGAAATGATCAGAAGCAGAAATATGAACGGCAGCATTACGAGATTCCCTAAGCTAAGCGTACCTGTATATATCAGAATAAATACACAGAAGCTGCAAAACATCCACACCTCCTGGATCAGCGCTCCCAATGCCCTTCCATAGCTCATGGCCAGCCTGTTCGCCGGTGATAAAAAGGTAATTTCCAGTGTTCCTCCTGTCCGTTCCTGGTTCGCCATGGACCACGCATTCTGAATCATTGACCAGAAGCATGTATATGCCATGAACCCTGTGCCTAAAAAAGCTAACAGCTCCTTTCTGTCTGTAATCCCCATATACCCGGTAATTTCGAATGGCTTATAGGTATAATAGACCTCCAGGAATCCTAAAACTGGCCACACAAGCAGGGAAAAGTAGACAAACGGGGAATGATAATCATGCTTCTGCTGTTTCAATATTTCCGCTCTGACCACTAATAGAATCCTTTTCATCACTGACTCCTCCTGTCCGGCTGACTAATGATTTTCATGAGCACTTCCTCCAGTTCCGGCTCCTGTACGCTCAGTCCCTCCACCTGTATCTGATGTTCCATTAATAGATTCAGAACCTGTTCGTCTGCCGTTTTCTCTCCTTCCTCTTTAAGAAGTGCCAGATACTCCTGGTCATCTGACGGTTTTACCTGTATCAGGAGCTGCGGCTTATACATGAATAACTCTTTCAGTTCTTCCCTTGTGCCCTGGGCGATGATCTTCCCTTTGTCCAAAACATATATATAGTCGCAAAGTTCCTCTGCTTCGCGGATATAGTGGGTAGTCAGCAGTATACCCTTTTTCTTCTCTCTGGCCAGTTCCTGCACCAGTCTTCTGATTTCTTTCGCAATTACGATGTCAAGTCCCAGTGTTGGTTCATCCATAAAAAGATACTCCGGATCATTGATCAGTCCCCTGGCAATCTGCAGACGCTGCTTCATCCCTTTCGAATATCTCTCCACCGGAATATCCGCAGCCTCTTCCAGGTCCACAGTCTCTAACAGATCAGCAATCTTTTCATTCAGACTGGCTCCGCTTAATCCATACAGACTGCCAAAATATCTGAGGTTCTCCTTTGCAGTCAGTCTCCAGTAAAGATTCCTCTCTCCGCCTGAGATCACATTGATCCGCTCCTTTACCCACAGGTGATTCTTTACGGCATCGACTCCATTCATAGTCAGGCTGCCCGATGTCGGTGCAATAACAGATGCAAGCATACGGATCGTCGTTGTCTTTCCCGCACCATTAATGCCTAAGACTCCGGTTATTTTCCCCTGGGGAATCTCCAGCGACAGGTCTTTCACCGCATGGATCACTTTTTTCTGCCCGCGGGCGAACAACCCCTTCTTTTCTTTTAAGATATAATCCTTCACCAAATGCCTGGCGATTATTTTTCCTTCTTCCTGATTCCCAGGCTCATCCCTGACTACGCTGCTCATCACACGCTCTCCTTTATAAGCAATGAACTGATCTGTCCGTATCCTTGTTTCTCTGCCAGCCTTCTGATTCCATCCAGTGCTTCTTCTTTTGAATAGTTATGCGCTTCTAAGAAGCCAGTATCTTGTTCGCCTATATATTGATAGAATAATATTGCGGCAAGGACTTCTCTTTTCTGGGTATAGTCAATGCTTTCCAGCAATATATTCTCTGCCTCATTTATAAAGCCTTCATTGACCATGTTTTTTAATTCTTCTAATGCTTTCCCCGAAACCTCATACTTGTTTTCTTCCGGCAGTTCGACCGATTGATATTGTTTTCCAAGCATTAAAGAAAAAAGTACCCTTACCATCTCTTTGATGATACGCATAATATAGTCTTTTTCGTCATTGAAGTTCATATTTTTCACCTTACTTGTCAGAATTCCTTTTCGAAAGACATGAAAGCCCCCTGAGCAAGGCATATGATAATGCCGAGAGAACCGCGAAAAAACAAACTGATAATCCAACAGCCTGCAAAGCAGTCACGCTCTTCTGTATAATCAGGTAAAATACAATACTGAATACTCCTACACATACAAGACTGATTACCAGGTCTTTCTTCGGAGTACTTTTTGACATTGCTCCATCCCATGCTCCGTTTTTTACAATGAAGAAAATATAAACCAGCCCTCCGGCAAATAGAACTGCCGTTTCCCCGATAATCATGGGAAAGCTTCCATCCATAAGCATTTGCACTACAATCGTCACGGCACATACCAAAAACATAATGCTAAACGAAAGATTTCCAGCTTTTGCAGCTCTCCTTCTTTCCAGTTCATTGTAATCGGCAACCTTTAATAATGTTTCTTTTAATTCTTTATCCATATTCTCACTTTTCCTTTCTCCATTTAGAATCTCTCCTATTTCCACATCGTAGTATTCAGAAATCTGCACCATAATACTAAGATCAGGCAAATTAGTTCCTGTTTCCCATCTGGAAACGGTTCTTCCTGAAACACCCAGGATTTCCGCCAGCTGCTCCTGTGTGATTCCTTTTTCTTTGCGAAGCTGTTTCAAAAAAGCTCCAATCTCTTTTGGGTTCACAAGTTTTCCTCCTTTCGCATACAGACTACTTCCTTCTGTCACAGAAGAACACGACACAAAGCGAGAAATGCCGCTGATTCTGCACCAGACAGCAGTGTCTATCTTAATATCCTACCCGAATATACTCTCCATCAGCCTGGGTTCCATCTTCACATACCATACAGAGCCCACAGCCAGATAAATGCCTGACAGGATGACGACCTGCAAGATGGAAAAGTAATTCTCCATCAGACTCTGATGTCCGATCACTACATTACGAAACAGCTCCACCGCAGGAGTCAGAGGAAAAATCTGTGCAATTTTCTGTACCCATCCTGGCAGGTACTGGACCGGATAGGTGATTCCGCAGACCAGGCTCATGGTTACAAACAGAGTATTCTGTGTGAGATAGGTATTTCTTGTATACAGCATTATAGATGACAGTGTAATGCCCATGCAGAAGAATCCCAGTATTGCTAACATAATTACAGCAGCAGCCCGGAGAGAAAGCAAAAACCCAAGATCTGCCCCAAGCAGTGCTCCCACGGCCAGCACGGTGCCAAATTCCAGTAATGCCCTCATGGTCTGCTCTGATAAGCAGCCGAGAAAATATGCGCTTCTTGATGCAGGGGATAACAGTAAAGTTTCCAGGGTTCCTTCCCTTAGTTCACTGATCAGGGCACGTCCCACATTCATCAATGTGGATACTGCCAGGACATTCAAGGCTGACCCCAGCACGATATACGTCATATAATCAGCTCCGGCTGCATATTTACCAAAATCACTTTGCAGATTTCCCTGCATAAAATAATGATAGATAAAATAAGGAAACACGATCTGCGTTACCCCGGTCACAACCCTGGATACCATGAATGACCAGGGAACTGCCCGCATAATTCCAATTCTGTTTTTCTGGTATGTTGAAAGGATTACCTGCCACATTTTTTCTCCTCCATACTTTTTCCGTTGTCCGCCAACCGTCCAGCGCCCGAAGTCTGGAATGAATCTCTGGTTTTTCCGTTGCCCTGCCCAGGAGCTGTCATGACAGCTCCTTACTGCCTCTGCAGCATAGTCTCATAAAACATATAAGGAATGTAATCAATTCTTTCGATTTCGAACTGATACTCCACATAGAATCCTTTTTTAGCCTTTTTTACCAGTCCCGCTTTCTGCAGTATTTTCAGATGTTTCGAAACTGCCGCCTCACTCAGCCCCATTTCCCGTGCCAAAGCCTGTGTGGTACAGATGCCGTTCAGAAGGTACTTTACAATCTGCAGCCTGTTCTGCTCTCCCAGCGCCTTAAACATCCACACAAGATCCTTTGGAATCTCATTTTTTTCCCGTTCAACCAGGATCCCTTTCACGATCTCTAATTCATTCCCGTTCCGGTACATCCATAAATGAGGTGCCACAAAGGTGCTGACCGTAACAAACACCCGGTCAATCTCACTCTTCCTGATTCTGAACTCATGGTTTTTCAAAAACAGAAACGCATCCGGCTCAATATGCAGACGGGGGTGCACTCTCCCACACCATGCCCACAGTCCCTCTTTCTGACAGTTCTCCTTCTCCTCCCGGAGTATGCGCCTTAGATATGCTCTTAACAGGATCTCTTCCTTTTGGAACGCAAGATTATAATATTGCTCCATTACCTCTATAACAGCGTTTCGTTCTTCAATACTCATTCCGTTTCCTGTGTATTCCATCCACTCATTCCACTGGTAAATATTTTTCCGCCGGAAAACAGAAAGCAGCTCCTGAATCTCCATCTGCCGGACCTCTCCCCATTTATGAGAGTCAATGATAAAATTCCAGCAATCTGTAATGGCTCCTAATTCCTTAATCCGTGCCACTAATTCCGGAAAGCTCTTTTCTTTTCCCAGAGCCCAGTCTTTCCTGGACGCGTGGTGCTCCGGATTCGCTAATACATGCATAGAAAAGAACATTTCCCATGCAGGAAGATAGGAAAATATGATTTCTGTATTCTCTTCGTAAAACGTGTCCAGGATCATACAATACCTCCGGTGCTGTTTACTCTGCAAGTATCGGCATCCAGCCCCTCGCTGAAAGCGACTTTTAAATGGGCTGGATGCGTTACTATGAGCGGCCGGTTAGGCCGTGAATAGTAACCATACATCACAAATTAATTTACAAAATAGTAAATCAATTGCATTTTCACTTTAGGCGCATGTATTATAGAGGCATTTCATAGGTCTGTCAAGATTTTTTAATATCAAAATAACACCAAGATCACAAATTTATCGTTTCCATTAGATTTCACAGGTCGGTGGAAAACTTTCAAAAAGAGCATCAGACGTGATTTTATAATATTTCCCTTCATAAGAATACTATGAATATTTAAGAATAAAGAAGTTCAAAAAAAGCAGATAACGGGAGTCGAACCCGCCTCTCCGGCTTGGGAAGCCAGTGTTCTACCGATGAACCATATCTGCTTAGCAAAATTATTATACCTCTATTCCTCAAAAAAATCAACCCCCAATGGATTATTTTTCAAAAAACGCCGCTCACTCGTTGCTATTCACGGGGCCGTGCACCCCGCTGCACGGCATCCAGCCCCTCGCTGAAAGCGACTTTTTAATGGGCTGGATGCATTACTATGAGCGGACGGTTTGTCCGTGAATAGCAGCATCGGTTCAGTGCAAGATCTGTATCAGCTCAATTCCCTCCTTTTTTCCACGGTTTCGGCTATATTTTCTGTCTACTGGATTATTCCAGTGTTCATGCACGCCCAGGTTGCTGACTTTTTTCCCACTCCCATTCTGATATACAATTCCTGACGGTGCATTTTTAACCAGTCCTGCCTCATGCAGGTAGTTTTCCACTGTGGCATTGTTTTTCAGGCTGTCATTATTGTTCGTAACTGCAGGCTCATTCATGAGAAAATCAGCGCCTACCGAGTCGATCGCAACCGGATCCTGGGACACAAATACACTGGAGGTATAACCCCCGTTAAAGGGATACTGTTTCCATTTTGCATTCTTTCCTATAATATCGTCCCCTTCTGAGGGTGCGCAGATCAGGGCGTCCAGCATGTACAGAACTGTCTTGCCGCCCAGTTCCTTATTTGCCATCAGATCCACAAGCGGGCTGTAAATCCCCATTTCATCCATTGTCAGGAATTGGTGGAGATTCGCACCTTCCGGCGGGCGCATGGCATTTCCATTGATAAAAGAACCGAAATGGTTTTTCCCGCAGAGTGTGATTCCATAGCTGTGCCCTTTCAAGTTTGCCAGGTTTATCACATAATCCGCCTCTGTCACGCAGGTGGGAAGATAATTGACTGCTCCTTTAAAAGGGTAAGACCACCGGATCTGTTTTGACTTGTCAGCCGTGCCGTTCTTCCTCCCTGTAAATTTCACGCCCTTAAGCTCTCCTGCAGTACACAGGCCAATCATATATTCCGGAAAGATTCTGGAAACATCATATACCGTAATGTCAGACGGCTTTATGCCCGCATCCTTTACCAGGGAAAGCAGAAGACACCGAAGCAGCACCGGATTGGTGTAGCTCATCTTTGTCCTGCCGCTGTCATCATCATCAAACACGCCGGAGCCGTTGATATTGGCCTTGATTGCTATCTTTTTCCGTGCCTTATTTTTCCCGTTCTTTGCTGCAAAAAGCTTTTTCCAGGCTTTTTCAGGCTTTTTTGCACCTCCAAGTGATGATATGCTTTCCCGTACCATCTTAAGGATTATTTTCTCTTTAAAATGTTCTGTTTTCCACCAGTAGCCTTTTCCGTTCCATTTGACAGCTTTGGGGTTATGGCTCCACACTACCCGGCCTGGCTTTACACCCACACCTTTTCCATAAGGCTTATGCTCCGGGTATACGGCTTTTGTTTTCTTCACGGTAACTTTTGTCTGAAGCTTCTTTGTCACTTTTTTGCCGGATTCCCTGTAGGTCACCTTACAGGTAATGACAGCCTTTCCCTCTTTCCGGCCTGTGACTGTACCTCCCCTTACGCTGGCTACTTTTTTATTACTGCTCTTCCATGTAGCTTTTGCCCCTGCCGGATTATTTTTTATCTTGATGCTTTTTGAAATTCCTGTACGCAGCGTAATCTTTTTTGTGCTTAGGGCAGGAGTGTTTTTCCCGGAAGCCCCATATACAGGAAGCGTACTCGAGAGTATGAATATAACTGCAAGCAGCACTGATATTATTTTTTTCTCATATAATTGTCTGTTATTTTTTCTCACTGAGGTTCCTCCTTCCAATCATGCCTCCTGTACCGTTTAGGAACGCTGGCCTGTTTCTTCTTATCCTTCGTTCTTCTGGAACTGCCTTCGGGACTACCGCTGCCATGAGCGGCCTCCGGATCTCCTAAGATAACGAACTATCCCCACATTCCGGCAATCTCTGAAAGATGTTCCGTAATCCTGATCTGCTGCGGACAGTGCTTTTCACACTGCCTGCACCTGATACAGTCAGATGCTTTTCCATAGGTATGTGCCAGGCCATGATACTGAGGTTCTAACTTCCATCCGTCATCCGGATAGGTCTTCCAGATAGAGGCTGTCCCTGACGGCATGTGATCCGGATTCCCTACCGGAACCAGCCCGCCTGTAGTGACAACTGCTACCCTGCTGTGAGCAATGTCCTCTACTGCCTTCGCCGGAGTAACTGCATCATGCATCTCTATCACATATTCTGTCTCATAGGGCTGTCCGGCAATCTTCGCAAGCAGCATATCAACCGCCCGGTCTGCTGCCGTCCTTTCCACAAAAACCTCTTTTCTTACTCCGTGTCCAAAATAGCCCTCTGCATCTGCCCAGTCAACAGATGCATCATTGCCCGGGCTGATAAGCGGAAGCCTCAGCATTCCGAATCCCAGTTGTTTCATCTTAATCCTCCTCGCCTTATTTTTCCTTACTGCTAAATAGATATTCTTTTTGCTCATTTTACACGAAATATATCCCATACGTCAAATTATTCCAGCTGTGCGGCTGCGTCAGCAGACGTAAGAGTGCGTCAGCACGGTTTTTGCGAATGAAGTAGGTTGGAGGCTCTAAAGAGCCTCCAACCACACAGCTAGAAATCTCTCTTTCCAGCTCTTTCACCATCGTTGCACCGCAACGTGTACAGCTTCCTCATGTAGAAACAAAAATTACTGCATCTACATCCCGGTTCCTTACCTCCTGTGCGATCTCCTCGCCCATACGGCGGGCTTCCTTAAGCGCTGTAAGATTACCTGTTGTTGTAAACAGATATGGATACAGGCTTCCAAATTTTCCTTCCCTCTCCAGTTCTTTGATGGTAGACAGCGGTACCAGCACCTCGGGATCTGCATTGACATCATTCGTGCTGTATCCCCCATGGATGCTGAAAAACTCCCCCGGAAGTAGTGCGTCAAGCTTTATATTTCCTCTGATACTGCTCTGATTTCCCTGCAGAAGGACAGACTGAACTGCGTACTCTTTACATCCCCGGACGATTTCCGCCAGGTTCTCACCCTGTGCTGCGATTATCTGCTGTGGCATCAGCAGAAGGAAGCTCTGCTCCTGCAGTTTTACGAAGAGCTTATGAATACTCCGGCCTATTTCAGACTGATTCGTATCTGCAGCAGCATTTTAGAGCATAATCCTGTGGTTCTTCTTAATGACCAGCTGGTTCCGCGCATTCACTCTGATGATTTCGGTATCCGAATGGATGACGCATTCATGGGGATGATAAAGCATGCCCTGCTTTCTGAAAAAAAAGAAACCCTGATCAGAATTGACGGATCAAAGGGTTTTCAAAACAATATATTTGTTGGAATCATAGAACGGGAAGGTTCCGGGAAAACAGAATATTTATGTATCATAGAGCAGAACAAATTCCGCTACAGACAGGACAGCCTTCACTATATGGCCTCTGTCTGCAATGCACTTACTAAGCATAATGGAATCATCACACTCAGACCCAGTGCGCCCTCCGGGACTCTGGATGAGCTTATTTTAAATCTCCTTGACTCTCTTCCTGCATCGCCTGCTTCCGCCAGGATACAGTTAACGGAAGCAGGATGGAAGGAGCATGAACAGTATTATGTCCTTGCAATAGACAGACAGCATAAAAGCCGCCAGCTGCCGGACTATACAAAGATCCAGGCAATCCTGGAAACTGCAAATCTCTATGACTATCAGGATTATATTGTGGCGATACTCGGATGCCATTATTTTGAGCAGCCGGACGCCTCCTGCCTGAATGCTTTGTCTGATTATTTAAAAGACTGCAATATGTGTGCCGGGATCAGCAATGGATTTTCTGAAATAACCATGCTAAGTACTTTTTTTGGTCAGAGCGTTAAGGCGATTGAAATTAATAACTTCTATCATTATACGATGAGTTACAGGGTAGTAAAGTATACGGATTTTTCCATTACTCATCTTTTGGAAATTGTCTCAAAGAGCAGTAAGATCAGACTGATTGATTTCTGTCATCCAACCCTTCTCTACATCCTGCAGTATGACAGGACAAACAATACGGATTACCTTAACACACTGTCAGCATATATCCTTGCCAACGGCTCTATCCGGCTTGCAGCGCAGGTACTGTATATCCATACGAATACAATGTATAACCGCATTTCCAAAATCCGGGATGATTTTAAACTGGATCTGGATGACATCACTCTGACTGCACAACTGTATATCTCTTTTCAGATACTGGGAATGCTGCAGATTACGGATGTGAATGTATGGGCGCGTATCCACAGGCCGGCGCCTTCATAACCTGCACCCTCTGCCCCTACAGTTCCTAAAGGCAATTAGACAGGCATTATATATATTTCCCCATCTCTCCGGCTAAATACAGCGGAATGTTTACCATCCATTCCTGTTTTCTGTAGTCAGACATGGAGGTTCTTACCGCCTTCCCGGTCTGAAATTTCTCACAAAAAAACCGCAGACTTTTAGCTTGAAGATTCTCCTCGGCCTTCACTTCAACCGGCACAATCCCATCTTCATTCTGCAAGATAAAGTCAACCTCTGATGGTGTTGTATCCGATGACCAGTAGAAAATATCATTCTCCGGGTCGTTCACCAGCTGCTGCAGCACATACTGCTCTGTAAGCGCTCCTTTAAATTCTTCAAACATACGGTTCCCTTCCAGAATCAGCTTTGCCCCCAGCCTTGTCATTGCACCAAGAAGACCAATATCTACGATGAATAATTTAAATGCGCGGAAATCCTGGTATGCACGCAGCGGGAAATCCGGCTTTTTTATACGGTTAATCCTGTAGACAAGCCCGCAGTCAGCAAGCCATGTAATAGCAACCTCATATTCCCTCGCTCTTGCACCTTCCCGCACCAGACCATATACGAATTTCTTATTCTCCCTTGCCAACTGGGTAGGAATAGAATTCCAGAGCATCCGGATTCTCGTGACGATCTCTGCCGGAGCATGCTTTGAAAAATCATTCTCATAAGCACTGAGCAGTCTGTTCTGTACCACGCGCACTTTTTTTAGATCCCTTGACTTTAAGTATGTTACGACCGCTTCCGGCATGCCTCCGACATAATAATACATTTTCAGGTAATCAATGTACTTATTTTTAAAAACCGTAATCATTCTTGTGTCACCGGACTTCAAAAGCTCTGTAAGCGTCTCTTCACCGCAGGCGCAGAGAAATTCCTGATAGTCTAATGGATAAAGGTCTAAAAACTCCACCTTTCCCACCGGAAATGAAGTACCTTCATGTAAAGCAACGCCTAAAAGCGAACCTGCCGCTGCCACATGATATTCCGGGGCGTTTTCGCAAAAATATTTGAGGGATTTTAACGCTCTCGGAATTTCCTGGACTTCATCAAAAATAATCAGCGTATCCTCCGGGGTTATCTTAAATCCAACCGCAATCTCCAATGCAGAAATAATGCGTTCTATATCGAACGCATCACGGAATACATCCTGCATCACTTCATTTTCATCCATAGAAATATATGCACATTTCTCGTAACATGTCCGCCCGAACTCCTTCATCAGCCATGTCTTGCCAACCTGCCTTGCCCCCCTGATAATCACAGGCTTTTTTGCCGGATCATTTTTCCATTTTTTAAGACTTTCCATAAGCTTGCGGTACAAGGTGCACACCTCCTCTGCATTGATTCCAGGGTATAAGTGTCAATGGTTATTCTGATGCCTGTTCCACCATTATATCTTATTATATGCATTTCCGCAATGTAATATACACATTTTCTTTAGGAGTTTTACCTTCTTCTTACACATTTTCATTAGGAATTTTATCTTCAGTTTACACATTTTCTTTAGGAGTTTCATCATTTTTAACACATTTTCTTCATGACTTTTCTCCCCAGTCCGGCTAAACAACCGCTTCTACAATCGTTTTACCGCCAGTTCTAATCTCCCTCAGGCCTGTTTTCTTATTCCTGTTAAAGTTGAAGCTTAACATATATCCTCTGTCTTTACGATAATAATCCAAATATTCAGACAGCTGAGCTTCACCTCTTTTGTTATATTCATCTCCATACCATATTTTCAGTTCAACAATGAACTGTTCTCCCAGATAATCCACAATGACATCCGTACGCCTTGCATCCCTTGTCTGTGCTTCAATATAGTAATTACCTGTGCCGTTAATGATCGGCCTTAGAAACATCAGAAAAATCTTCCGCCCATGTTTTTCAATAAATCTGTCATCGTTGCCGCTGTAAATATCAGTAAAATACTCCACAAATTTTTTCAGCGTCATGTCCATATCCAAACGTCCGTCACGAATAAAATAATTTTTATCACGCTGTGCCAGAGTTCCAATGCCTGATGAAAGCTCATCCTCTGAGAGGAAATAATTATAAAGGCGCATTTCAAAAATCCGGTTTGCAATCTGAACCTTTCCGCTCCTGTTGACTGCATATCCAAACATATGGGAAAGATTGATTTCTTTTGTATCAGGATTATATGAAAATTCCTTTCCCTGAAATAAAATTGCCTGAAACATCTGTTTCATGAAAGGATACTCGGCAAGATGCCGGATCATACTTTCAAACAGCGGCGAATGATCTGTCAGTATTTTTTTTACAGCCTCTTCAACTCCAGCCCCTGACCACGCTTTCTGCGTTTTCTCATCTATGAATTTACAGATCGCAGAAACAAGCACCGGATACCCGGATGTATACTGGTAAATCTCTTCTGCCATCTTCGCGGTGGACATTCCTGTATGGTAATCTTCCTCATATTCTTCAAGCATGGACATAATCTGAGCAGATGAAAAGCTCATGTCAATGTCAAAATCCGCAGCAATATTCCATGGACTATTGTATAAATGCTCTGTTTCAGGGCGGAGTTTTAATTTTAGATTCTTTATGTCATATACTCCCGCAAGAATGACAGAGTGAAAAATCGGTACATCCTCACGTTCCAGGTAGAAACCTCTAAGCTGTGCCAGAAAGTCAATGAATACCTGATTATTGCTTGCACTGTCAACTTCATCAATCATCAGCACCACAGGGCGCGGACTAATTCCGCAAATATTACTCAGGCAGTCAAAGAGTTCCATCATGCTTATGTTCAGATCATTAGCTTTAAGGCCTGACAGCAGCTCCATTGCTTTTTCCATATTCTCTGATTTTAAATTCCGAAGGGCAATCGAAAGCTTTTGTACAAAAGCCTTTGAAAATGCAGCTTCATTTTCAAAGCTTGCGGTCGCAAATTTTTGGAAATCAAGTGAAAATACAATATAATCCTCTTCCAGATATTTTGCCAGCGCCTTAAGTGTTGTAGTCTTTCCATACTGCCGTCCTCTGTTAATGACAAAATAATCCCCGTTGTCAACATAGGTTTCCTTAATCTTTCTTAGTCTGTCATCCAACATAACCATATAATGTTTTTGTGGATTACAGAAGCCTGTTATATTAAATCTGCGTTCCATTTTGAATTTCCCTCCGCGTATTTTAAATAGAATGATACGAGCGCCAAAATACCTTTTGGCGCTTACATCATAGAATGTACAGGAACGAAGTTTCATATATCCGAACACGGCTGCCAGTTACACGACTGCCTCTACAAGTGTTCTCCCATCAAGCACAATCTCTCTAATTCCGATTTCCTTATTCTTATTAAAGTTAAAGCTCAGCATATAGCCTTTATCCAAATGATAATAATCAAGATAATCTAAAAGCTGCTTTTCGCCCCTCACATGATATGCATTTCCCCGCCATACTTTTAATTCAACAATCATCTGCTCGCCGCCATAATCTATAATTATGTCCGTACGTTCCCTGTTGCGAGTCTGTGTCTCAATATAATAGTTTCCCTTTCCATTAATAATCGGCCGGAGATACAGCAGAAAATATCTTCGTCCATCTTCTTCATAAAATGTCTGCCCCTGGTCTCCGTACAAGTCGTCAAAATGCTGTACGAATTTTTCCAAAACGAGCCGCATATTTAGACGTCCGGCTTTTATAAATTGATTCTTCTCCTCAGTCGCCGCCTTGTACATTCTACTTTCCTGCTCTCTGGGGGCTGTGAGAAAATAATTATACAGCCGTGTTTCAAAAATACGGTTCGCAACATAGACAGATGCTCCGTCTGTTTTCACAAATCCAAACATCAGAGCCAGATCTATTACATCGTTATCAGGGCTGTACATGATACTCTGCCCCTGAAACAACAGGGAATATATGCTCTCTCTCAATTCTGGATATGAATCCATCTTCCCGATCAGTGAATCAAACAACGTATTTTTTTCATGTAAAAGGAGATTGACTGCTTCCAGGAGTCCCTCCTTCGTCCATGCAGAATTTCTACCTTGAAATCCCGGACTGCAGCTTATGCGCTCGTCAATCAGTTTGCACAGTCTCGACACAAGAAATGGATATCCCCCTGTATACTCATGGATTTCCCGTGCCATTTTTGAAATATCCATCCCTGTTTCATAGTCATCTTCATATTCCTTTAGCATTCCCTGGATATCTTTTTCTGAAAAGCTCATTTCTACCAGGAAGTCTGCCGCAATGTTCCATGGACTGTTCATCCTCCGTCCGCTTTCTGAATCGATTTTACGCTTCAGATTCTTTACGTCATATACACCGGCGAGAATAACCGAGTGAAACGCCGGCTTCCTGTCTCTGCTAATATAATATCCTCTAAGCTGTGCAAGGAAGTCCAGAAACACCTGGTTATTGGAAGCACTGTCCACTTCATCAACAATAAGAACCATCTTTTTTTCTGACTGGCGGCACCATCTGCTCAGACAGCGGAATAGTTCGGAAAGGATCGCTCTCCTTGCCTTTCCTGCAGCAAATGCTTCTAATTCTTCACGGATTTCCTGCGGTATAGCGTTTCCTCCTTCTACCGCCTCCATAATCTCTCTAGCCAGTGCCTCCACGAACATTTCCTCTTTCTCAAATTCCGTATAGCTCATCATCTGAAAATCAAGGCTTATAACCGTATAACCATCCTTCAGGTATCCCTCTAATGCCTTCAGGGTTGTTGTCTTTCCGTATTGCCTTGCACGGTTAATTGTGAAATACTCCCCTGCATCTACCATTTTCTTAATCTGTTCCAGTCTGTCCGAGATATCTACCATATAATGCAGGTGCCTTTTACAATCCGCATTTACATTAAAACATTTTGCCACAATCCTTCACCTCTCTAAAAGATGCTGTAATACGGTTTCCCGAACTCGTCCTTTTATGTTTCCATTTTACCATACGCCACAGGGTTTAGCAACAATCGGGGACGGGGCATTTTTAAAAATGCCCCGTCCCCAATAATCATCTTTACAGCAACATGCTTTAAAGATATAATAGTAAAACAAATATTGTTTACATTAATCGAGGTGAATCTATGGCATCACATATTAAAAGCATGACCGAGGGATCCCCCTCTTCCCTTATTTTTTCTTTTGCACTGCCACTGATGGTGGGCAATGTTTTCCAGCAGCTTTATACCGTGGTAGATACTATGGTAGTTGGGAAGTCTCTCGGCGTAGAAGCCCTTGCCGCCCTGGGGGCAGCAGACTGGATGAACTGGATGATGCTTGGCATTATCCAGGGTTTCACACAGGGGTTCGGGATTCTGATGGCGCAGGAATTCGGTGCGGAGAAATATGAGAATCTGCGAAAAAGCGTGGGAAATTCCGCGGTTCTTTCTCTCCTTTCCTCAGTCTTCCTCCTTGTAACCGGACAGCTTCTGGCGCGTCCCGTCCTGATGTTTCTTCAGACTCCCCCGGAAATACTTGAGAATGCACTCTTGTACCTAAGAATTATGTATGCGGGTGTTCCGGTGGTAATGGCATACAATCTGCTGGCAGTCATCCTGCGTTCGTTAGGAGACGGCAGGACGCCTCTTCATGCCATGATTGTAGCGGCAGTCACAAATATTATTTTAGACCTTATATTTGTGCCGGTTCTTGGGTGGGGGATTGCAGGGGCTGCAGCTGCCACGTTAATCGCGCAACTTGTCTCCAGTCTGTTCTGTCTGTACCATATTGGGAAAATAGAGCTTCTAAAGCTTTCCTCCCGGCATTTCAGATTCCAGGACAGGCATCTGCCTTTACGCCTTTTCCTGCTGGGCTTTCCAATGGCATTTCAAAATGCAATTATTTCTGTAGGCGGAATGATTGTGCAGTTTGTGGTTAATGGATTCGGCGTGATTTTTATCGCCGGATTTACGGCAACAAATAAGCTCTATGGAGTGCTGGAGGTTGCCGCGACCTCTTATGGCTATGCCATGGTCACGTATACAGGCCAGAACCTGGGAGCCCGAAAGACAGAACGGATTCGCAGAGGGGTAAAAGCAGCTCTTGTAATTGCACTGTTTACATCATTCATCATTGCGGGGGCCATGCTCCTTGGAGGCAGGGTGATTCTTGGATGGTTTATTTCGGGAACGCCAGAGGAAGCTGCTCAGACATTGCAGATTGCCTATTATTATCTCGCAGTCATGAGTATCTGCCTGCCCATCCTTTATACTCTTCACATTACACGTTCCGCGATTCAGGGGATGGGAAATACGGTTCTTCCGCTGGTGTCTGGGATCGCAGAGTTTATCATGCGGGCAGTAACAGCCATATTTCTGCCAGCACTTATTGGGGAAAAGGGAATTTTCTATGCGGAGGTCATGGCATGGACAGGAGCCACCGTCATACTGGTCATCAGTTATTTTGCTGTTATCAGGAAGATGGAGCTGCTGTTCAAATGAGTGCGGTCTTGATTTTGCCCGGTATCACACTGTGATTTTCCAGGGCATCCGTCTGTTCTGGCGCTCAGTGTAATTATTCAATCTGCCAGTCTACCGGCTCCACCCCGTGAGCTTCAAGAAATGCATTGGCCTGACTGAAGGGTTTGCTGCCAAAGAAGCCTCTGAACGCTGACAGGGGGCTTGGATGGGGCGCCTTCAGAATCAGATGGTCTGGGTTCTTCAGCATCTGCGCCTTCCGCTGGGCAGGGCTTCCCCACAGAATAAATACAATTGGCCGGTCCTGGCTGTTCAGTGCCCTGATGGCCGCATCTGTGAATTCCTCCCATCCGATTTCCCTGTGAGAATTTGCCTGATGGGCGCGCACGGTAAGCACTGTGTTCAGCATCAGCACTCCCTGTTCGGCCCATTTTGTCAGGCAGCCGTGATCCGGGATCCTGCAGCCCAGGTCATCGTGAAGCTCCTGATAAATGTTGACAAGAGACGGCGGAATCTCCACCCCCTTTTTTACAGAAAAACACAGACCATGGGCCTGTCCATGGTTATGGTATGGATCCTGCCCTAATATCACAACCTTTACCTTGTGCAGGGGTGTCAGATGAAAGGCATTAAAGATATCCTCTGCCGGAGGGAATACAAGCCTTGTCTTATATTCCTGATTCACGGTCTGAAATAACTTTTTATAGTATGGCTTCCCAAACTCGTCTTTTAATACTTCCAGCCAGTCGTTATTAATTGCTGCCATATATTTCCTCCTATTTATTTCCAAATTGTAACTACATTCTGTTACTATTCACCGGGCCGTGCACCCCGCTGCACGGCATCCGACCGATAAAGTGGTGGTTTCCGGCATCCAGCCCCTCGCTGATAGCGACTTTTAAATGGGCTGGATGCGTTACTATGAGCAGACGGTTAGTCCGTGAAGTAACTACAATCTTACAGATATCCCCTGCTCCCGCAGATACCTCTTGACTTCCCGGATTTCCAGTTCTTTATAATGGAACAGTGATGCCGCCAGCGCCGCGTCCGCTTTTCCGTCCGTAAGCGCCTCTTTAAAATGCTCCAGGCTTCCTGCTCCTCCTGATGCGATGACCGGGATGGATACTGCCTCTGCCACTGCTCTTGTAAGTTCCAGGTCATATCCCGCTTTTGTTCCGTCACAGTCCATGCTGGTGAGCAGAATCTCGCCTGCGCCAAGCTTTTCTACCTTTGCCGCCCACTCCAGGGCATCAATCCCCACATCAATACGCCCGCCATTTTTATAAATATTCCAACCGCTTCCGTCTGCCCGTCTCTTTGCGTCAATTGCTACCACCACACACTGGCTCCCGAACTTGTCCGCTGCGTCTGAAATCAACCCCGGTGTATTAATCGCCGAAGAATTAATGGAGATCTTGTCCGCTCCTTCCCTTAGAAGTGCCCTGAAATCCTCCACTGTACGGATGCCTCCTCCTACGGTAAAGGGAATGAACACCGTCTCCGCCACCCTGCGGACCATATCCACCACCGTCTGCCTCGCATCTGAGGAAGCGGTAATATCAAGGAATACCAGCTCATCCGCTCCTTCCCTGTCATATGCCCTTCCAATCTCAACCGGATCCCCAGCATCCTTAAGATCCACAAAATTCACGCCTTTTACTACCCGTCCGTTATTTACGTCCAGACAGGGAATGATTCTCTTCGTATGCACCTTCTTTTACCCCTCCGTCTATATCTCCACAAAATTTTTCAGAATCTGTATCCCGGTATCACTACTCTTCTCCGGATGGAACTGGCAGGCAAATACATTTCCACTCTCCACAGAAGCATGGATCTCTGTGCCATATTCGGTCACTGCTGTTACAATACCTGCATCCTCTGCCCGGAGGTAGTAGGAATGAACGAAATAAACATAAGGTTCCTCAGGCAGCCCGGCAAAGAGCCTCCCGCTTCTCGGAAACCTCAGTGAATTCCACCCCATGTGGGGGATCTTTAATCCACCGCTTTCTGGTATGCGGACAATCTCACCCTTTAATACGCCAAGCCCTTTTACTCCCGGCGATTCCTCACTGCTCTCAAATAGAAGCTGAAGCCCCAGGCAGATGCCGAGAAATGGCGTATTCTTCCTGACCACCTCATGGATTACTTTGTCCAGTCCGAATTGTTCAAGCTTGCCCATGGCGTCTCCAAATGCGCCCACTCCTGGGAGAATTACTCTGTCCGCTCCGAGAATCGTCTCATGGTCTCTTGTGACAACCGCCTCCTGCCCCAGAAGCTTAAGCGCTTTTTCTACACTTTTTATATTTCCTGCATCATAGTCAATAATTGCTATCATCTGTTCCTCCCTGCTGCAAACTGTCTTTTACAAAGTATTCTTATTTTACCATACATTAGGGGGTTTTGCCACTTCGTTTTTTTAATCAGCAAAATTGGGGACGGGGTATTTTTAAAAATACCCCGTCCCCAATGTTTCCTATACAATATCCAGACAGCACTTATACTCCGGCGCCGGAAACGCACGGTCTATCTCCATCCATTCTTTTTCTGACAGTCTGACTTCCATTGCTTCTGCATTGGCCTGCACATGCGCCGCATTCCCGCTTCTTGGAATCGCTGTCACATTCTCCTTGTGCAATACGAACGCAAGCAGGAGCTGGAACACTGTGATATGATGCGCACCGGCAATCCTGTTTAAGACCGGATGCGCCAAAAGCTCCCGTTGCAATGATCCGGCCTGTGCAAGGGGGCAATATGCCATCAGCGCGATGCCATGCGCATCCATCCAGGGCTTCAGCGAATATTCAATTCCCCGGGACCCCAGATGATACAGGACCTGATTCACTGCACAGTTTTCTCCTCCCGGTACCTTAACTAGCTCTTCCATATCATCCATATCAAAATTCGACACACCCCACGCACGAATCTTCCCTTCCTTAACCATCTCTTCCATACATCGTATGGTCTCGGCAAGAGGGATACTCCCCCGCCAGTGGAGAAGATACAAATCCAGGTAATCTGTCCGGATCATACGAAGAGTATGATTGAGGCTTCTGCGTATCTGGCTCTCTCCCGCATTCTGCGGCAGCACCTTCGATACCAGAAATAAATCCTCCCGGCGATAACCTTTTACCGCCTGCCCGACCAGCTGCTCGGAAAGTCCGTTTCCATACATCTCGGCTGTGTCGATCAAGGTCATTCCACAATCGATTCCTTTTTGTAATGCTTCGATTTCTTTTTCGCGGACAGATAATTTTTCTCCCAGATACCACGTTCCCATCCCAAGCCGAGGGATGGACAGCCCGTTATTTAATGTTATAAATTCCATATCGCCAACCACCTTCCGTTCAATCTTCTCCTTTAAGAGACACTGCCTGATACCGCTGCACGGCAGACTGTCTTAAACTGCTTTCCAGATTGCCCGGAATACCTGCTCTACAGACAACGTCATGTTCTCTTTCGCATTTTCCGGGATCATAGCCTCATCCAACGTCGTAACTCCCCGCACAATCGGGAAGAACGCGTCAATCCCTGCCGCGTTACATTCTCCGGCATCCTTCGTAACGCCTCCGGCAAATGCAAGCACCTTTGCCCCGTATCGTTTCGCCAGACGGGCAACTCCCACCGGGACTTTGCCCATAGCCGTCTGGAAATCCAGCCGTCCCTCGCCGGTGATCACCATATCCGCATCTTTCACTTCTTCCTCAAGCCCAACTGCATCCAATACAATGTCAATTCCCGGCTTCAGCTCCACATTCGGAAGATAGCTTAAGAATGCGAATCCCAGTCCTCCCGCGGCGCCTGCACCTTCCGTCCATCTATAATCCTTACAGGCATTCCCTTCCATTGAAGGCTTTGCCGCTTCATCTGATCCACCGTCCTCTGCCGCAAACGATTCTGCCGCTTCATCTGATCCACTGTTCTCTGCCGCAAACGATTCTGCCGCTTTACCTAATCCATCTAGATCTGCATTGCCGGATATCCGCCCAAGATACTCTCTCGTCTTATCCGCGAAATGCTCCATCTTCTTATCAAAGACTGGTTTTTCTTCTTCTCTGATGCCTTTTTGCGGTCCGTACACATAGACTGCTCCATTTTCACCGCAAAGCGGATTCTTCACATCACATGCAATACTGAAATGACACTCCCTCAGTACTTTTGGCACATGCTCACCGGAAATGGACGCAATGCGCTCCATATCCTGAAGCCCTGGCCCGACAGGATGTCCATCCTCATCATTGATCTCATAGCCCAGCGCCTGGAGCATGCCAATTCCGCCCTCGCTTGTGGCGCTTCCGCCGATACCGATAATGAATTCCCGGCAGCCTCTTTTCACGGCATCCAGGATCATCTCGCCCACGCCGTAAGTCGTTGCCTTCAACGGATCCAGTTCTTCCCGGTTTACCAGAATGATTCCGGAAGCTTCTGCCATCTCCATCACGGCTGTCCTCCCGTCTCCAAGAATTCCATACCTTGCATTCGTCTTTTCACCCAGCGGCCCTGTGACTCTGACAGAAACATATTCTCCACCCAGACCTTCCACCAGTGCCTCTGTAGTCCCCTCACCGCCGTCCGCCAGAGGCTTTACGACGATCTTAGTCTCGGTCTCTTCGCCGCAGGCTTTAAGAATACCTGCCTTTGCCGCATTTCCCGCCTCCATTGAACTCATGCTGCCTTTGAATGAATCAATCGCAATTACTACCTTCATATCCAGCTACTCCATTTCTCAATCTTAAAGTGTGTTTGAAAGTTGCGTCTAGTATAACCCACACGAATTACCGATACGTTTCGGTGAGTATGCTTTTTCGAGAGTGCATGTGTAAAAACGTAGGTGTAGCGGGCTACATCAAGGCTTTTACACATGTGCTATCGGGAAAGCAGGCCGACGAAACGTACGGTTAATTCGTGTGGGTTATACTAGGTAATAGGAGCCGGATTGAAGATGCACATATCATTGTGGAATCCATACTGGTCACTGTATGATTCTTTGATCCCGCTTGCCACATCTAATATCATGTTGAAAATCTCCGTTCCTACATCCGCAATCGTTGCTTCTCCCGTCGCCACATTCCCGGCCGAGATATCAATCATATCAAACCAGTGATCCTTCATCTCATTACGGCTGCAGACCTTAATCACAGGGCTGATATCTAGCCCGTAAGGCGTTCCTCTGCCCGTCATGAATACCTGCAGCCCGATTCCGCTGGCGACCTGGCTTGGCCCGCATACGATATCGCTTGCCGGAGTCGCCGCATAGATCAATCCACGCTTTGTCGGTTTCTCCGCCGGACTTAACACCTCTACGATAGGACTCGTACCTGACTTGGCAATGGAGCCCATCGCCTTCTCAACGATATTGGCAAGCCCTCCCTTTTTATTTCCTGGCGTCGGGTTCGCATCCCTGTCCACGCCGCCCGATTCCAGATAATCGTCATACCACTTCATCTCTTCGGCAAGACGGTCCCTGACTTTCTCATCCACACACCTTGCCGCCAGCATCAACACTCCGTCCCGGACCTCAGTTACCTCGCTGAACATCACTGTAGCGCCGCCCCGGACCAGCATATCCGCCGCATACCCGGCGCTCGGATTCGCCGTGATCCCGCTGAATGCATCGCTTCCTCCGCACTGCATGCCAATTAACAGCTCACTAAGCGGCAGTTCTTCTCTCTGCCTCTGATTCAGCTTTTCAAGCTTCTTCTCTGCCATCTCCATAATCGCATTCATCATCGCGTCATGACCGGCATAATCCTGCAGGGTCAGCACATTTTCCGGCGTGATATCCTCTGCCGGAAGTACCCTGTCATAAGTTAATTTCTCACAGCCAAGACCTACCACCATAATCTCTCCGCCAAAATTCGGATGCCGGATCACATTGGTAATCGCCCGGATCGGAATCTTTGCCATAGGTGCATTGATCGCCACGCCGCACCCGTAAGGATGTGTCACTGCAATCACCCCGTCTACATTGGGATACTTCGGAAGCAATTCCTTCTTAATCTGTTCAACCGCCACCTTTAACACGCCGGCGGCACACTGAACCGTTGTGACAATGCCCAGAAGATTTCTGGTCGCTGCCGGTCCTGTCTGATTCCGGTATCCCATCCATGTGGTACGCCCCGGAAGAGGCAGATCCTCCATCGGTACGAGATTTGTTCCATATTCCAGGTTTTCCACAGATGGACTCTTGGGCAGATTCAGCATATGCTCATTGATCCACTGGCCTCTTCGTATGTCTGTCTTCGCATATCCCAGAACCACACCATACCGGATAACCTCACCATCTGCCGGGATATCCGTCAGCGCGATCTTGTGCGCCTGAGGGATATCATCCAGCAATTTAAAACCCGGCAGCACCTCTGTTCCTGTTTCCAGGTCATGGATTGCCACCGCTACGTTGTCAATATCTTTTATCTTGATGATGTACTTTGACTTCATCTTTCCACCACTTTCTTCATCTATTCTTACTATCATTTCTTTCTAGTACCGGTACTCCACATCACGATTCTGATTCATGACCCGGTACTCCATACTTCGATTCTATTCCATACTTATTCATCTTTCTCCACAGGGTTGTTGTACTGATTCCCAACTCTTTTGCCGCCAGTTTACGGCTGCCCCGGTGCTTTCTCAGAAGCTCGCTGATCTTCACCGCTTCTTCGCTCTGATACACGATGATCGTATCCTCGCTCACCGCATCGCTTACATAAGGATACAATTCACCATACAATTTCCGGATCAGGCTCTCCGCAACGCTCCGTTTTTTCGCCATAAGAACCAGGCGTTCCATAAATGCTCTGATCTGCAGCGTATTCCCCTGCCAGGGAAACGCAAGAAGGCACCCGTACCCACCCTCCGTGATGACAAGCGGTTTGTTATATTTCCGGCAGAATTCCTTAAAATACAGATCAACATAGTACCTGAGATCTTCCGTACGGCTGTTAAGCGGCGGAATCTCCAGCGTCAGCCCATGCAGCACATAATAGAGACTCTCCTGAAACAATCCCTTATTCACACTGTATTGCAGATTCTTCCGGGTCATTCCGATCACGCGTACGTCCACATTATCCATCGGCAAAGCGTCCGTACGGTTCAGCGCGCCGTCCAGGATCACTCTGGTAAGCTGATATTGCGCCTGCATGGTCAGCTTCTCAATCTCCTTGATCAAGAGCGTTCCGTGACTTGCACGCACCAATGCACCCTTCCCCCACGGTTCCTTCCCCGCCCCGCCGTTCCTGCTGCCAAAAAGGACGGACATCTGTTCTTCTTCTCTCAGGCCGCTGATATTGACACTTACAAACGGACCACTCTTGCGGATGCTTCCATTGTGTATCGCCTCGGCAATGCTGTAATATTCGGTCCCTGTCCCGCCATAGATCAGCACCGGACTGTCCGACAGTGAATACTCCTTCGCCGTCTCTAAGACCCTGCGCATGTCTTCATTAGCGGTATAGATATCAGAAAAGCGTGTCTCTGCCGTATACCCGTGAAGCAGCATATGATTCGCTATCTGCCTGTCCTTACGCGCAATCTCTGTAATTGCATGCAAGGACAGGATCGCACCTGTGATCTGATCATCAAACTGAATCGGAGCCGCCAGGAACATCCAGTTCCGTCCCCGGATCTCAATAGAAGAAGAACAATTCTCCCTCTCCCCTGACAGGATCGCATCCACCACCCATTTATCAATCTGCGGGAAAATGTCATATAACATCTCCCCCTTGACCTCTTCCATATCTTTCCCAAGAAGGTTTTCCACCAGCCGGTTGACAGCGATGAGCCTGCCGTCAGAATTAATCTTGATGATTCCGTTGAACGAGGTATCCAGCACCGCCTCGAACTGAGCCGTGCTGCGTTTCTCATTCTCCACGGCATACGCCATACTCCTGGCACGTTCCATGGCATCCCGGACTGATTCCCCCGTAGCACGAAACTTAACCGAATAACAGCCGATCTTCTCTGCTTCCTGACAGACCGTATCACCGCCGATCACGCAGTCTGCTCCTTCTCTCTTCATGTTGTGCAGGATATCCGGAACCTCTTCTATCCTGTCAATGTATGAGATTAAAAGACGGACATCAAACAACTCCTCCATATGAGACAGATCGCACAGCATATTTTCAAATGCAGCCAGGCCGATGACCGGACGCTCCTTATGGGACAGCCTTCTGGCCCGCTGAATCAGAAGTCCGATTTCCTGGGCGTGGAAACGCATCTCCACCACCGGTATATTCGTATAGTTCTTGATCATCTGTGCCTGATATCCGCGGGCTATGATGATAGCCGCCCCCTGCTCTGCCGCAAGCCTTGCCTCATTCACGGCATCCTCACTTTCAATGACTTTTACATAATCAATCTGGTAGTGATACTCGTCAATTACTCTTTGTGCCGTCTCCGCCATATCCTTGTGCGGAAGCAATACTGCAATTCGTGTCATCTCTCATTCTCCTGGCTGCAATACTGTATGCAGCGTACACTCTGCAAATTTCTAAGATAATAAACCATACACCAGTCACATGGTCTTCGCAATTTTAATTACAGGCCATTTTTCTATATCCTGTAGCAAAATCCACTTCATTTCGGAGTTTCCCTCCCTCAAGGAATGCCTGAAAATTCTCTCCTGCAATCTCCACTGCCCTGTCAAGAATTTCTTGCGTATGATAATTCCCTGCCACATGCGGAGTAATGATTAGATTCGGTACTTCCCAAAGCCTGGAATCCTCCGGCAGCGGTTCTTGCTCCGCCACATCAATTGCAGCGCCCGCGATCACGCCGTCTTCCAGTACCCTGAGCAGATCCTGTGTAGGAATCAGGCTTCCACGCCCGATATTGATCAATACAGCCGTGGGCTTCATAAGACGGATTTTTCTCTCGTCTAACAGATGATGCGTTTCCGATGTCTCCGGCAATGTACACACAACAATATCCGCATCTGGCAGCAGTTTCTCCAATACATCCATCTGATACAGCCCTCCCAGATATTCCGGCCTTTTTGCAGAATTTCTTCGCACACCAGTCACTTTGCTGCCCAGAGCATTCATTTTCCGGGCAAATGTACTGCCGATATCACCCAGTCCCAATACCAACGTTTTACTGCCTGCAACATTCGTAACCATTCCTTCGTCATGCCAACTATGTTTCATACGGTTTTTTTCGTACAGATTTAGTTTTTTCTTTAACGCAAATACAACGCCCACAAGATACTCAGCAATTGTAACGCCATAGGCTCCCGTAGCATTACACAGCTTAACTCCTGCCGGAAGGATCCCTGGCTGAACATACTCGTTAGCTCCCGCACTGTCCAACTGCAAGAACTTGAGATTCTGTGCCTGAGGCAGATACTCTGTCTTCACATTCCCTAATATATAATCCGCCTTCTGGACCATCTCTTTAGACGCTCCTTCTTTGCGGCATGCATAAGTAAAATGCATGCCCTTACCGATTTCTTCCAGATATCTGCGGTGTCCTTCCTGTACCGGTATCGTTACCAACACTTCCTTCATCTAATGACACTCCTCAATCTATTCATATGGTTATCTCACGAGACAAGGCTTCTTGGGGTTGAATTTCCATCCTGGGATAAGATACTGCATGCCCACTGCGTCATCCCTTCCTCCAAGGCAGTTGTCCAGGTACAACTGGTGCGCCTTCCTGACCTGCTCCATATCTACTTCGATACCAAGCCCCGGCTTCTTTGGGACTTCCACGCACCCATCCACGATCTGCAGGGGCTCTTTGGTCAGGCGCTCAAGGCCTTCCTGCCAGATCCAGTGGGTATCCAGTGCATTATACTCTCCCGGAACTGCTGCCCCTACCTGGGTAAACATTGCCAGTGAGATGTCAAAATGGTTATTGGAGTGAGACCCCCATGTATAGCCGAAGTCATGGCACATTTGAGCTACCCTCACAGAGCCGCTCATGGTCCAGAAATGCGGGTCGGCAAGGATAATGTCTACCGCCTGTGACTCCAGGGAATGTCCCACCTGTCTCCAGTCCGTGGCGATCATGTTCGTCGCTGTCGGGAACCCGGTTCTCCTTCGGAACTCGCTCATCACCTCACGGCCGGAATACACACCTTCCGCTCCGCAGGGATCTTCACAGTAAGTCAGGATTCCCTGCATGCCCTTCACATACTCTACTGCTTCTTCTAACAGCCATCCGCCGTTGGGATCCAGGTCGATCCTTGCATCCGGGAACTCCTTCTTCATGGCACGGATCACATCCATCTCCTCATTGCCCGCAAGAACGCCTCCCTTTAACTTGAAATCCTGGAAGCCGTACTTCTCCTTCGTCGCCCTGGCAAATGCAACGATCTTATCTGCAGTCAACGCCTCTTCATGGCGGATCCGGTACCATTCACATTCTGCATCCGGCTCCTCGTCATAAGGAAGATCCGTCTTCCTGCGGTCGCCTACGAAGAACAGATACCCCAGCATCCGTACCTTATCCCTCTGCTGTCCGTCTCCCAGCAGCTCGCATACCGGAACTCCCAGCATCTTGCCCATCAGATCCAGACACGGCGCCTCGATCGCCGTGATCACATGGACGCCGGTGCGAAGGTCGAAGGTCTGCTCGCCGCGGACATCCTCCTCGCCTTTGGAGTCCAGGTATCTCTTAACCTTCAGAAGCGTACTCTTATATTCTGCAAGATTGGTTCCTTCTACAAGCGGAATACATTCTTCCAGTGCATTCTTGATCTTCTCGCCGCCGGGAACCTCTCCTACTCCCGTATCGCCGTTATCGGCATGGAGGATAACAATATTTCTTGTAAAATACGGCGCATGCGCACCGCTTAAGTTCAGTTCCATACAGTCTTTTCCAGCTACAGGGTATACTTCCATCTTTACGATTGTTCTCATGACTTTGTCTTCCTTCCTACTTATTTTATATCGTACCTTATATCAGCCGAGCAGTCCAGCCTTTTTCATTTCTTCCCTGATCTTATCAAGCACGGGGCCCTCCGGCGTCGCCAGGTTCGGTGTATAGGGAAGTCCTACTTCTCTTCCTCTCAGCCTCGCCATATCCTTCGCCGCAACCGGGAAACTGGCTTTGTCCATGGACAGGCGGACCGGGTTCAGTTTGAACTGTGCTTCCAACGCCCCTTCAAGATCTCCGGCAACATATTTGTTATAGATATCTGTAATCAGTTCCGGCATGAAATTCCCTGCCGTACATACGCCGCCCACGGCGCCGTGGCAGAGGGACGCATACAATAATGTATCCTTACCGCCGAACACTTTGAAATTCACGTCTCTGGTCCTTCGGATGAATTCGGCTGTCTGTGTCATATCACCGCTGGTATCCTTCATACCCACAATATTCTCCACCTCATGGGCAAGCCGGTCTACCAGATTGCCTGACATCGTGTACCCCACGCGGCCCGGGTTATTATACAGGAGCATCGGCATATCCGGCACCGCGTCCGCGATGGTCTTAAAATGCCTGAAAAGCTCTGTCTCCGTCGGCTTTAAGAACATGGGCTGCAATACGGAGATTCCCGTTGCCCTGCAGGCTTTCGCCATCCTTGCAAGACGGACGCACTTCTTCGTGCTGATGGCTCCGATGCCCAGATAAACCGGCACCCTGCCTGCCGCTTCGTCTACCATGATCTTAAGCCCGCGTTCCATCTCATCCTCTTCGATGACATAGAATTCTCCATTGCTGCCGAAGGCCAGCACACCCAGTATGCCGCCTTCGATCACATAATCTACCTGTTCTCTTAATGCTCTCTCATCTATTAATTCATTTTCATCAATCGGGGTAATGATCGGTACGATCACACCTTTTAAAAAATCTGTATTCATAATATTCTCCCGCAACGCATCAATGCATGAAAATTGACAAAATCAACAGTTCTACAATACCAACACCCGCCATGATCAAAGAGATCGCTGTCTTACACCGGATCTGATCCTTAAGCTCCGTTACGCCAAACATTCCGTTCCATACCCAGAATCCGCTGTCATTAAAGTATGAGAATGAGATCGCCCCGACGCAGCAGGAGATGGACATCAGAAGCGGACTTACTGAGATCACGCCCATCAGGGAAGCGGAGAGCGATGCTGCCGTCGTGATCGCTACAGTCGCGGAGCCAAGGGCAATACGCATCAGCGCCGCAATGATGAACGGGATCAGGATCGCCGGAAGCGGAAGCGCCATAACAGCCTCTCCAAGGGCATCGCCAATACCGCTGACTTTGATTACATTCCCCAGGGAACCGCCTGCACCGGTGACCAGCATGATGATACCTGTGCTCTTGATCGCATCGTCCATAATTTCCAGGACTTCTTTGTTATCATTCTTCTTCATAAGGCCATAGATCGCAATCAGCGTACCGATTGCAAGGGCTATGATCGGCGCTCCAAGGAAAGACAGTAAACCAATCTTGATTCCCGCCATTCCCAGAATCGTATTGGCAAGGATCAGTACCAGTGGAATTACGATAGGAGCGATGGACATCCACAGCCCCGGAAGATCCTTCTGTCCGATCATGCTGTCCAGTTCTTCCATAGACTTGATATATTCTTTCTTATATTCCTTTCTCTCGAACCCTCCGTCATCTGCCGGGATCTGATAGATCTTCTTCCCCAGCCACTGACAATACAATACTGCAACGATCAGCATCGGAACAGAGATCAGAGCTCCAAAGATGATCATCTGTCCGACATCGACTCCCAACATGGTAGCCGCCGTCGTCGGTCCCGGTGTCGGCGGAACCAGACAGTGTGTAAGCTGAAGGCCTGCTGCCATTGCAAGCGCCAGACCAACCAGGGATTTGCCCGTAACTTTTGAAATCGCCTTACACAGTGGGGCAAAGATGACGATTGCGGAATCTGCAAATACCGGAATTGAGATAAACCATCCCGTGATCGCAAGCGCCCACTCTTCTTTCTTCTTGCCCACTGCTTTGATAAAAGAATACGCCATCCGTTCGGCCGCCCCGGATTTCTCCAGGATACCGCCCATCATAACTCCAAGCCCGATTATGATACCCGTGCTTTTTAATGTATTTCCAAAACCATCCTGAATCGCCGTTACCAGTCCGGTTATCGTAGTTCCGTCGTCCTTTGCCACATCCACAAAGGGCATTCCGCCGATGATTCCCGCGATACAGCACGCCGCAAGCAGCGCGATAAATGTATGTACTTTCGTCTTCGATACCAGGATTACCATAATGACGATACCCAGGATCAGACCTAACATCATTCGTGTAGATTCACTCATTTTTCCCACCTCATATTATGAAATTCTATTGCTATATTCATCCTCTATAGTGACTCCGTTCTTCTCTATTTCTTCTCAACAGAGGTATCTGCAATCTTCTCATAATATTTTACAATTGCACTGTGGTCGTCCTTCTCATTGCCATCCGCCTTAAGCGCCTGCATGATCTCCATGACTTGTGAGGTAAATGGTACCGGAGCGCTGACGGCATGTGCGGCGTTCAACGCATTATTCAGATCCTTGATATGCAGTTCAATACGGAATCCTGGCTTGAAATTATGCGCCATCATCATCGGGGCTTTCGCATCCATGACCGTGGATCCTGCCAGACCGCCGCGGATTGCCTGATATACCAGCTCCGGATCTGCGCCACTCTTTACTGCAAGCGTCAATGCTTCGGAAACTGCCGCGATATTCACTGCCACGATTACCTGATTGGCAAGCTTTGCCACATTCCCGGACCCCAGAGGGCCCACGTATACAACAGACCCTGCCATAGCCATCAGCAGGTCATAATACTTGTCAAAATCCTCTTTCTCGCCGCCTGCCATCACAGAGAGGGTTCCGTCAATTGCCTTAGGCTCCCCGCCGCTGACCGGTGCATCCATCATATGGATTCCCTTCTTTGCCAGTTCCCCGCCGATCGCCTTCGATTCTACTGGATCAATAGAACTCATATCGATCACTACCGTGCCGGATTCTGCCTTCTCAAGGATACCGTTTGCCCCCAGGCAGACCTCACGTACCTGCGGCGAATTTGGAAGCATTGTGATAATCACCTGGCACTTTGACGCCACGTCCGCCGGGCTGTCCGCCGCCTCTGCCCCAAGGGCCGCCACTTCATCCACGCTGGCCCGGCTCCTGTTATAGACCGTCAGCTCATAACCTGCTTTTATAAGATTCTTGCTCATAGGCTTTCCCATAATTCCAAGACCGATAAATCCAATTTTCATTGCTCAACTCTCCTTATTCTGACTATGATTTCTTAATATAATTACTTAATATGATTACCTCGTTATAACAGCTGTTATGTTTTTTCATCTTAACGCCTGCGCCTTGCGTTGATGTAACCATTTTAAAAAGAATTGGCAGAAAAGTCTATTGATGAATCTTCTAAGTCGGCCTCCCTATTTTTGTTCCATCTTTCCATCCATTCATAATTTGAAATACTATTTTCATTTTCCGTTTCATTCAGTACATATTTCCGTCTGATGTCAGACTTCTTTCCGCTAGTTTCATACATTGAAAGACACTGTGAAAGGAATCTTCCTCCTAATGAAATTCTTGGACATTTATACAAATATATTTTAAGATGTTTAGGGCGAATCTGGGACGGGGTATTTTTAAAAATACCCCGTCCCAGATTGTTGATTTTACGGTAATACTGTATTCTGGATTTTTTCTACCAGCTCCTGGTCTTCCAGTAATTTTTGAAACAGCTCCTCTCCTGCTGTGTAATACTGCTTTCCATCGGTCCCTTCTGGCAGGTCCCCTGACTCTACCAGTGTTTTTACTGTATAATTTACGGTCTTCTCCCAGTATCTGTCGCTGTCTGGATTGTAGAATCCTTCCTTTGCCTCGTCAACGGATACCAGATCGTCAAATTCTGTCATGAATGTCTTCCATTCTTCGGCCGGTGTCTCTGTTCCTGATGTTTCGGTAAATAACCGGGCGGCTACTTCGGAGAATTTGTCCTGGTCTGCATCAAATGCGTTGACTGCCCCGAAGATCAGTGCCTGCAGCTTTATGGCTGTCTCCTGGTTATTTTCCAGAAAATCGGTTGTTCCCATCCATGTATCGAACCATAGTCCTGCCTCGCCTAGAATATCTGAGCCTCCTATATTGATAAAATCCCCCTGATTCATAAGTGATCTCTGCTGCGGAAGGCTTCCGATGTAAAAGTCGCCGGTTCCGGACAGAAGGGCATTTGCAGCCTTTGCGTCATCTCCGAAGTTCATAAAGGTAACATCCTTTTCTGTCAGGCCCACCTGGGCAATTGCATCTAGTATCAGTGCTTTTCTCTGTGGAATGATGCAGAAGGTCTTTCCCTTCAGGTCATTCAGCCTCTGCTCCTTTGCAGCTTCAATGTCTCCGTTTTTCTCCTCAACCAGCTCGTCCCAGGAGCTTAAGTCTCCTTTTTTCCCTACGAAGAAGAATCCTTTAAAATCCCCGAGGGGCGTAAAGTTAACAAGGTTCGGACTGCCGCTTACGCATGCAAGATGTTCTGATATGCAGGAACCGCCGATCACAACGTCTCCTCTGACCAGAGACTGGGCTCCTGCCGATGTGGATGATACCACCTGCAGGTCAAGATCCAGGCCGTATTCCTTATCAAGCCCTGTCTCATGCGCTACTGACAGGACTGCATACATGGGGTATGGGGTAACTCCTATCCCGACTTTTGTAATCTCCTGCGTCCCGCCTGTGTCCTCCTGTTCATTCCCGGCTGGTTTATTCCCGGAATCTTCTGCATTTCCACACCCTGCCAGTGCAGATATCATACATAAAACCAATAAAACAGACAGCATCTTTTTCTTCATAATCTTCCTCCGTATCTTCATTTAAAACGATTGTTTACAGGTATAGTGCCGCCGCATTCTTCCCAAGGATCCCTTCGATCTCTTCTTTTTCGAATAACGGCCATCCACATCTTTCACAGATCTGGTTTAATTCTTCTTTCAGATAATGTATCCATGCCTTCAGGTCATTTGCCGGATTCTCACTGAACAGGTCGTATCCTGCCGCTACATAGTCTGATGCAAACATCACTCTGTCAAGTACGCCATACTCTTTTGCAAGAACCAGATTTTTTGCAAGCCAGGTCGGCCGCACGAAATTCATGGCCAGGTCACAATACAGCTTCTTATGATTCGTCATTAATACAAACAGATGCTCGCTGAAAGGGTAGCCGCTGTGCTCGACAATTAAGGTGAGATCCGGGAAATCTACTATGACGTCGTTCAGATATTCCATCTGTACATATTTTGTCGGGGACAGAATGGCCGGGCCCATCTGCGCTGAATGATGATATTGTACTACCACCTGATGCTCCTGCGCAAATTCATAATATGGATATACTATGGCTGAATTTGACAGATATTGCCCGAAGGGCGGCGTAAACAGCACCCCTCTGAATCCGTTCTCCAGAATCCTCTGTTTAAAATATGCAAACTTTTCCGGATAAAATCTTCCTGCCGTATCATTTGGCTCAATGCTTACAAACGGGATAAAGAAATCCGGATATTTTTCGTAGCATTCTAATACATACTCCTCTCCAAAATTGTTTCCCCAGATACGGCTCATGTCCTGCCCCATGCACACGGCTTTGTCGATCCCAGCCTCTTTCCACCAGCCCACAAGCTGGTCAATATCGGTATCTTCCGGAATCCCAAGCTTCATATCCGTATTCTTTTTCACATCAAAATTCACTTTGCGTGTCAGATGCATATGGGAATCAATAATCATAACATCACCCTTCCTCTCTACAGGTAAAGCCTTGCAGCATTGTCATGGAGAATCCCCCGCAGCTCCTCCTCTGTAAATACAGGCCAGCCGCAGCCCTCACAGATCTGGTTCAGTTCAACCTCCACATAGTGAATCCATTTCTTTAAATCCTCTGCCGGATTCGCGGAAAAATAATCGTACTCACATCCGACAAAATCAGAGGCAAACATCACCCTGTCAAGCACTCCGTATTCTTTTGCAATCACCATATTCCACGCAAGCCACGTAGGCCTTCCGAACGTCATAGCCAGGTCGCAGTACATTTTCTTATGATTTGTCATCAGCACAAACAGGTACTCGCTCCAGGGATATCCGATATGCTCTACCACGATCTTCATATCCGGGAAGTCTACCATCACATCATTGAGATTCTGCATCTGTGCGTATTTCGTCGGCGCCAGTACCGCAGGTCCTGTCTGTGCCGAATGATGATACTGCACCACAACATCCTCTTTCTCACAGAATTCATAGAATGGATACATACTGGCGTCATTGGAATGGTATTGTCCATAGGGCGGTGTAAACAGGACGCCTCTGAATCCGTAATCCTTTACCCTGCTTTTTAAGTGTTCCAGCTTTTCGCGGCTGAATCTCCCTGCAGCATCAACAGGCTCCACGCTTGCAAATGGAATAAAGAAATCCGGATATTTCTGATAACATTCCAAAACATACTCTTCACCAAAATTATTTTTCCAGATTCTCTCCATATCCTGCCCCATACAGACTGCTTTCTCGATACCCGCTTCCTTCCACCAGCCCACGAGCTGATCAATATCCGTATCCTCCGGAATCCCAAGCCCCATCCTGGTATTCGTCTCGACGTCGAAGTTCGCCTTCCTTGTCAAATGCATATGTGAATCAATTACCATAACGCAACCTCCTTTTATTTATTTTTTGTAATTTTTCTCCGAATCATTCTGTCTTCCTTCCTAACCCGGACAAGCCGGAACCAAAATTTTGCCATTTTGCGCAAGATTTCGTTGTTAAGCGGCTAAAATGACATCTTCTCACGCTCTGTCCATCTCGTCAGCCTCCGCTCGATCAGACGGATGATCTGGTCTAAAATAATTGCAAGGACGCTATAAATTAAAACTACTGCTATAATAGCCGGAGTATCCAGATACATCTGCCGGACAATCATTGTATAGCCAAGGCCTGACTGTACTCCCATAAATTCTGCAGCCACGTCAAGTCCCCAGGATGTTCCTGCAGCCACCCGGATCGCGCCGATCAGATGCGGCACAATATACGGGCAGATCACGGTCTTAAACATCACGCTTTTCTTCGCCCCCAGATTATAGGATGCATTGATATATACGGAAGGGATATTTCGAACCGCTTCATATGTCTGCACGCCTAAAACAGTGGACACTCCCAGGGCAACCAGCAGGATCTGTGGCCAGAGGCCAAGCCCGAACCAGATCATGAACAGTGGAATCATTGCAAAGATCGGAATCGGCCTTGTAAACTCCATGAATGGTCCCACAATATTCATAAACGTCCTGCTATACGCCATCAGAAGCCCCATTCCCACGCCAATCACAGCTCCGATCAGAAAGCCGCTCAAAGTGATCCTGAGGCTTGACAGGATGGAGGACGGCAGGGAGGCCCTCATGGCAATAAAGGAATTGATAATATCTTCTGGTCCCGGCAGATAGATCGGCCTGATCTGAAATACGCTGATCACTCCTGTCCAGATAATGAAAAACACTGCAGTCAGCAACAGTTTTCTTGATATGTTTTTTGCCGCACTCATCCTTACTCCTCCTCTCTCTCATACTTTTTCAGCAGTTCAACAGTTCTGCGCCGCACCTTCTGGAATTCAGGATTTTCCTTAATCTTCACAGTCCGGGGCCGTTCAAACGGCACTTCGATCACTTCTGCTTCCCCGCCGTTTTTTATGTGCTGCAGCACAACAATCTTATCAGCGAGAAATAATGCTTCTTCAATATCATGGGTAACAAAGACAATTGTCTTCTTTGATCCCTCCCATATCTTTACGAGTTCCTCCTGCATCATCTCCTTCGTCATGGCGTCCAGCGCTCCGAAGGGTTCGTCCATAAGGATTGTCTCCGGATTATTCGCAAGCACCCGGGCAAGATCCACTCTTTTTTTCATGCCTCCGGATAACTCTTTCGGCCATGCGTTTTCAAATCCCTTTAACCCTACAGTCTCAATAAACTTATTCACATGCTCTTTGCGTGTCTCTGCCGGAACACCTCTTACCTTTAGCCCGTATTCCACATTGTCGCGTACCCGGAGCCATGGAAATACCGCATCCTCCTGAAATACCATTGCCCTTTCATAGCCTACGCTTTTTATTTCCTGCCCGTTATAGATGATCTTTCCCTCTGAGGGCTTTTCAAATCCGGCAAGCATCTTAAGGAGTGTGGATTTTCCACAGCCGGACGGTCCGATGATGCAGACAAACTCATTGTCTCCAATCGTAAGTTCCAGGTTCCTTATCACCTCATAGCCCGGTTTTCCTTTATTACCTTCATAAGAGAAACTTAAGTTCTCTATTTTAAGCATGTTACCGCCTCCCTTGTTTTAAAATCTACTTTTCTACAGCCAGCACCACCGATGTATCCGCCATATATGGGAAGCAGACTGCCGGAAGGTCTGAGAGCGGAAGCACCTCTTCTGGAAGATTGATTCCCAGTACCTCTGTCATAAACTTTCGTCTCGCCTTAATCCTCTCATAACAAGAAGGCGACATTTCCTTTATCTCATTATGAAGCGCTTCATTTCCGATCGCCAGGCCGTCCTCGATGTGGCAGGGTAGGTATGGGTCTTTAAAGCAGACTGTATAATCACATTGCAGAACCATACCTGAACGCACCTTTACCTTGCTGCCCTTTACAAACGGGGAGTTCGTCCACTCATCCGTATGGATCAGATGCCCTGGGTTCAATATAATATTATACTTTTCGAATCCCAGCTCCTTCTCAACCATGTCATAAATCTCCCCGAATTCTGTGCCAGGCTTCATCATCTCATACCAGCCGGCGACACTTGAAAAATAGGGCTTTGCAACCTCTTCCACATAATGCCTTCTGCATTCCGGAAGATCTTCTGTGGTACGGATAAACATTCCCATCTTATGTACCAGGGAGCCCCTCATGCCGTACCCTACTCCGGCCGGGCTTCCATAAGCAAGCCTGCTGTGGTACTCCGGACTGTTAAGCCCCAGGGCTGCATGTGCATCTCCGAAGTTCACATTCGGGTGGGTACATTCAGGCTCACCGTCGATTTCCAGGATCCTGGATACCTCTATTTCCGACATTCCTTCTTTCATACTTTTCAGCGCCCGGTAAACTCCCCTGGAAATCTTCGTCCCCTGCAGCTCAAACTGGATGATTTCCTTCGCAGACGCGTGGTGTCTGAGTCCGTATTCATTGTCCATAAGGAGATCGACCGCATTGCAGATCTCTCTGCCATCTGCCGCAGCCCGCAGGGTTTCAGTAATATAATGGGGTACATCTGTGACACATCCTTCCAGGTTAAACAGATCCTCTCTGTAGGATTTCCAGCCTGCCAGGCCTATTTTTCCATTTGTTCCGCCTATCTCTCTTCGGAATATGTCCTCCAAAGGCTCACTGTCCTCATTTGGCTGGCCCATCAGCCCGAATGTCTGGAATAATACTGCCTTAATATCATAGGGTATCTTCGGAACATATCCCATTCCTTCATTCCCCACAAGAATCACCGGCTTTTCCCCGCGCCTTAAGATCAGCAGCGCCTCCTCAAATCTCGGATCATACCCCGTAAAGTAAAGGATATTGGAAAAATGCTCTCTGTCTCCGTATACTACAATTACATTGTATTCCTGCGCCTGGGGCATTGCCCACAGGTTCTCTATCCGTCCGAGATAATCTTCCTTCGTTGTCACAGGTATCTCCGATTCCACAATTGGAACCGGATTCTCACACAGTGTTACCGGTGCTCTTTTCTCTATTATTTTTTTCATATGTTTCACCGTCCTTAGCTTTTGCTATGGATCTCCCTTCAATTATTTTGTACTGTACCATTGTCCGGATCTCCGTGCAGGTCTTCTCTTTAATCTGGTCCAGAAGCTGATAGGAAGCCTGGCGCCCCATCTGTCCCAGGGCAAACTCCACAGTCTGAAGGCTTGGGGTGCAGGCCCGGGCGGCAATGCTGTTATCTATCCCCACTACCGAAATATCCTCCGGAACATGCTTCCCCTGATCCTGGATTGCCTTTACCGCGCCGACTGCCATATTGTCATTTCCACATATAAGCGCTGTACACTGCTCCCCGCTCTCCAGCATGGCCTTCACGCATGCATAGCCGCTTTCAATACTGAAGTCTCCATAAAGAACCAGCTTTTCTTCAATATCCAGTTTCTCTGCCTTCATACCGTCTTTAAACCCGCGGAAGCGGAACTTCATATCCTGCTGGCCGCTTAAGACATTAATAAACCCAATCTTACTATGTCCCAGTTCTTTTAAAATATGCACAAGATCCTTTACCATCTGCTTGTTATCAATACATACCTCATTTGCCGCCATATCCGGACAATTTCCGTCCAGCAGTACAAAGGGGAAATTCTGCCTTTTCATATCCTGGACCGTCTTCTTCGGCACCTCCCACGCAGACAGTATCGCTATGCCGTCCGCTTCTCTGCTGTTAATGCAGTTCTTTACACAATTATCAAGCTGCTGCGGCTTTGCCGCCGCCACGATCTTAATCTGAAGGCTGTAGCCTTCTTTTGTCAGACTGTCGTTCATGGCCTGGATCACAGGCAGCTGATGAAGCCATGTGGAAGGGCTGATATTTTTTTCTGATACAATACACAATAAGATCGTATTCGACTTTCCCTTCGCAAGCTTCTGTGCATAGACATTGGGGGTAAAGTCCAATGCCTTGATTGATTCGGCAATCTTCCTTCTGTTCACTTCTTTTACGGAATACGGGTCATTAATATATTTCGACACGGTTCCGACAGAAACTCCTGCTCTGACAGATACATCTTTTAATGTGGCTTTTCTCATACTCATCCTAGGTTCCTTTCATTTAAAACTACATTTCGTGAAATAATTGTATAATTCTATCATACTCTATTTCATAATATAGTTCAAAAGGATTTTGTTTTGCAATAAATGAAGCGCTTCATTTTGTTGAGAAAAATAAAAGGTTTGTATTTACATTTATATCATAGTTCTTTTTGGGCAAATTGTCAATATATTTTTAGGAAAATATTTTTTATAATACATTTTGCACATATATCTTCACACCACTCCTGCCATTTCCTCTCCGATTAGCTTAAAATTGTTTTCATATTAATGAATCGCTTCGGATTTTTGTACTTTTTCAAGAATGCATGTGTAAAAACGCAGGCGCAGCGGGCTGCGCCTGCGTTTTTACACACGTGCTGCCGGGAAAGCCGCGTTGTCGTCAACCGGTACAGCCACCGCTGCGCCTCGTTCCTCCGTCTTGCAGACTGAAAATTCACATTACTCCGTATCTAATTCAAACCAGAATGCCACTCCGTTATCGTAATTCTCCGCGCCGTATTTCTGATGGAAGGACTCCATAATGGCCTTTACAATAGAAAGACCGATGCCATTTCCGCCATATTCCCTTGTATGCGCCTTATCCACCTTATAGAACTTATCCCAGATATGGGGAAGAGCCTCCTCAGGAATCGGAGAGCCTGTGTTAAATACAGACACTCTTGCCTTTCCACCATCTGCTACAGTAATCTTCACCTCCACGACCTTATCCCCGTCCAGATGATGAAAGGCATTGCTGATATAATTGCGCACAACCTGCTCGGTCTTGAATTCATCTGCCCATACATATACCGGTCCTTCCTTCAGGAATATGACTCTCGCCTCCTTCTGCTGGGCCATAATATCCATGCTCTGCAGAATACCCTCAATAACCTCCACCAGGTCGAACCGTTCAAATTCAATCTTCTCATCCCCGAATTCCAGCTGGTTCAGCGCCATAAGGTTCTTCACCATCTGGTTCATCTTTGCCGCCTCATCCATAATCACATCGCAGTAAAATTCCCGGCTCTCGGAATCCGTATTTACCCCTTCCTTAAGCCCCTCCGCATAGCCCTGGATTAGTGCAAGAGGCGTTTTCAGCTCGTGGGAGACATTTCCCATGAATTCGCTTCGCATCTTCTCCAGTTTCTCCTTGCGCTCAATATCTTTTTGGAGACTATTGTTGGCACGCTTCAGTTCCGATATGGTGCTTTCAAGCTTTTCCGACATCCGGTTAAAATTGGCTCCCAGCTCACCAATCTCATTGGAACCTCCGCTGGTATATTTTGCCTCAAAATCCAGGTCTGCCATCCGGTCTGACAGGACCGCAAGCTCCAGGATGGGATCTGTAAGCCGTTTGGAAAAATACCACACAAGCGCAATGCATATTGCAATCATGGTACATCCGATGTAGATCAGGAACCGGTTCGAGATATCTGCGCTCTCCCGGATACTCTCTAAAGGACTTCTAAGAAGGAATACGCTTCCCTCATCAAACCGCCCCCACATCTCAATATATTCCGTCTTATTCCATCTGTCTTTTGACTGGACAAGCTGATACTTATCGGTACTGATCAGCAGCCTGCTCTCCTTCTGGGCCTGGTCGAGCAGATATCCATTAAGCTGCTTTTTCAGCATATCCATATCATGCACATTTGTTACAACCCGGCCATTCCTCTCGTCAATAACCAGAAAGGAAATATTACTCTTTTCCGCAAGCCCCCTCAGAAGCTCTGAAACTTCCTGGTACTCCACCGTGTCCTGCTCAATTGCCAGCTTAAGCTCCCCGTAGAGCTGCACGAACGCAGTTTCCTTATTGCTGATGTAGTAAGGCTCCAGGAATCTCACATTAATAATAAGCAGAATCAGCAGAAGGCTTACAAGCAGGCCTATAAACACAGCCGTCATCTGACGCTTGATTGAATGCTTCATTATGCTTCCACCTCAAACTTATAGCCCATTCCCCAGATTGTTTTAATATAATTTCCCTTGTCGCCAAGCTTGCTGCGAAGTTTCTTCACATGGGTGTCGATGGTCCTGGCATCACCGAAATAGTCATAATTCCAGACACTGTTCAGTATCTTCTCCCGGGAAAGTGCAATCCCTTTATTTTCCACAAAATAGGACAGAAGCTCAAATTCCTTGTAACTCAGCTCAACGTCCCTGCCGTCCACCTGCACGCGGTGTGCTGCCTTGTCAATGGAGATCCCCCCTGCATCCGCCACCTCCCCGGCATCAAGGGTACGTGTCCGTCTCAGAATTGCCTCTACTCTCGCTACAAGAATCTTCGGACTAAAAGGTTTGGATATATATTCATCCACACCAAGCTCAAAGCCCTGCAGCTCGTCCTGCTCCTCGCCCCTTGCAGTAAGCATAATAATCGGAACCTTTGAGGTCTGGCGCACCTCCCGGCATACCTGCCATCCGTCCATCTTCGGCATCATAACATCCAGAATAAGCAGTGCAATCTCTCTGTCAGCATAAAACAGCTCCATAGCCTGCTCACCATCACCCGCCTCCAGCACCCGGAATCCCTCCCGCTCCAGGAAATCCTTCACCAACTTGCGCATCCTGCTCTCATCATCAACAACTAAGATTTTAATCCTGTCCATATATGCACTACTTCCTTTCACAATTTATGACGACTATTGTAGCAAAAAAATATGTCCGTTTTGTGAATTTGGGACGGGGCATTTTTAAAAATGCCCCGTCCCAAATTGCGGTCTTGATTTGCCCATCCATGGATGATATGATATAAATGTCAATGGTACATATATTGCATACCGCATGACCAAAAATGATGAATCTATAAGGAGTATTACCATGGCTGTGTACTGGGGAGAGAAGCGTTTTTACTCTCTTGATTTTTATTTAAAGCAGACTTTCGGGGAAAAGCTGTACAAGATACCGCTGAACGGCGGCATGACCTGTCCGAACCGGGACGGAACACTTGGAACGCGGGGCTGCATTTTCTGCAGCCTGGGCGGATCGGGAGGCTTCGGCCCGGATCCCGCCCTCCCTGTCAGTGAGCAGATCAGGCAGGGAAAGGATATTGTACGCAGGAAATATACCGGAAAGGGCTACATCGCCTATTTCCAGGTTTACACAAGCACTTATGCACCTGTTCCATATCTCCGGAAAATTTTTACAGAGGCAGTCACCCACCCGGACATCCGCATCCTGTCCATTGCCACAAGGCCGGACTGCCTGGGGGAGGATGTGCTGGCGCTCCTTTCGGAGCTGAATCAGATCAAGCCTGTGTGGGTGGAGCTGGGCCTGCAGACCTCTCATGAGGAGACGGCACGTTTTATAAGGCGGGGATACGGACTCCCGGTCTTTGAGCAGGCAGTGAAGGCCTTAAGAGCTGCGGGGATCGAAGTGATCGTCCATCTGATTCTCGGCCTGCCAGGCGAAGGCAGCCCGCAGATTCTTGAAACCATCCATTATCTGAACCAGATGGACATACAGGGGGTGAAGCTCCAGCTTCTCCATGTTCTTGAAGGGACTGACCTTGCGGATTACTACCGCGCCCATCCCTTCCATATCCTGTCCATGGAGGAATACATTACCCTCCTTGGAAAATGCATTTCCGGGCTGAGACCGGATATTGTCATCCACAGGCTGACCGGTGATGCACCGGGCCATCTTCTCATAGAGCCTGCGTGGAGCAGGGGCAAGCATCAGGTTCTGAACCGGCTTGCGGCCTGTCTGAAGGAGCGTGACATCTGGCAGGGAAAGGAGCAGCTATGACAAATGAGGTGTTGAAATTATATAAGCTGATTATTCTCTATATGCTGAACAGGGTGGATTTCCCACTGACGAACTCACAGATCAGTAAGTTTGTCCTGGAAGAGGGATACGCGACATACTTCAGGCTGCAGCAGGCGCTTGCGGAGCTGGCCGAATCTGGATTTATCAAGGAGGAAGTCACCTACAGGAGAACCTATTATCACCTGACCGAGGATGGCGCACAGACAATCGCCTTTTTCAGAAATGATATCCCGGCTGCAATTCAGAAGGATATTGACTCATTTCTAATCCATAATAAATATGAGCTGAAGAATGAGGTCTCGGTGAAAGCAGATTACTACCGGAAAACCAGCGGGGAATATTCCGTATGCTGTCAGGTATATGAACATGGGGAGCCTATGATTGAGCTGAATATCGCAGTCCCCGGTGAAGAGGAAGCACGGACAGCCGCGGACAGCTGGATGGAGAAAAACCAGGAGATTTATGCCTTTATTATGAGTAAATTGCTGTAGCTGCGGCACAAAATAATACAGGTGTTATACTGAACGGCAGATTTCATTGGCCGTGAGTATAAAATATGATAAGCAAAGGAATGAAACATGATGAATATAAGAAAACTTGGCGAATTATATATAAGCTTTTTTAAAATCGGGGGGCTGACATTCGGAGGCGGACTCGCCATGCTTCCAATGCTCCAGCGGGAGCTTGTGACTGACCGCAAGTGGTGCACAGAGGAGGAACTTCTTGACATGTATGCCATCGGCCAATGCACGCCGGGGATCATCGCGGTAAATACTGCGACCTATGTAGGCTATAAACAGGCAGGCTTCATCGGCGGAGTCTTCGGGACTCTGGGGATGGTCTCTCCTTCTATCCTCATTATCTGTCTTGTGGCCTCCATCCTGCAGAACTTTATCCATCTGCCTGTTGTGATCCACGCCCTTGCCGGCATACGCGTAATCGTATGCTCTCTTATGCTGAACACAGTATTTACAATGGCGAAAAAGGGAATCGTGGATAAACTTGGCGGCGTGCTCTTTGCAGCCGGATTTATCCTCGCATGCTTTACCCCTGTACCCACTGCCATAATCATTGTCCTTGCAGGAATTACCGGGGTTATCGCCAAAAGATTCGGAAGGAGGGAGGACGCATGATTTATCTTACCTTAGCATTCGAATTTTTTAAGATCGGCCTGTTCTCCATCGGCGGAGGCATGGCAACACTGCCATTCCTCATGGATCTGACCACAAAATATGACTGGTACACCGCAAGCGAACTCGCTAATATGGTGGCAATCAGTGAGAGCACCCCCGGGCCTGTTGGCATCAACATGGCAACCTACGCCGGATACAACGCCGCCGGGGTTCCCGGCGCCATCGTGGCCACCCTGTCACTGACCGCCCCCGCACTGATCATCATTGTCCTCATCGCAAAGTTTCTGGAAAACTTCAGTGAAAATCCCACGGTAAAAGCCGTGTTCTACGGAATCCGGCCTACTGTGGCGGCGCTGATCGGATATGCGGTCTGGGAACTTCTTAAGATCGCAATCGTCTATACAACAGGCGGAGTAACACATGTGGACTATACAAGCGCTGTAATCTGCCTGGGAGCTTTCCTGCTCTTGCAGGTAAAGCAGCTAAAAAAACTGCATCCGCTTGTATGGATCGCAGCGGGGGCAGTGATTGGGATTCTATTCAAGATGTAATCGGGGACAGGTCATTTTCAATTTGGGACGGGGCATTTTTAAAAATGCCCCGTCCCAAATTACAAAAACTCGCTCATGACATAGTTGCTGATGTCAATTCCACGTTCTGTCAGGCGGACATAGTCCCCTTTTTCTTCCATAAGCCCTTTTTTCTTCATATCTTCCAGTACGTTCCCGTAGATCTTCTCTATGCTGCTGCCGAATTCTTCCCTGAACCTTGATTTTGATACTCCTTTTATCTTTCTGAGGCCAAGGAACATGTATTCCGACATCTGTTCCTCCTGGCTCAGGATCTCAGGCTCTTCTCCTTCTGTAAAGCGCTGGTTGTCTATGAGGGATGCGGCTCCTGTTCCGATGCCGAGGTATTCTGCGCGCTCCCAGTAGCCCAGGTTATGGCGGCACTGGAAGCCTTCTTTTGCGTAGTTGGAGATCTCGTACCGGTGGTATCCGTATTCTTTGAGGATGCGTCTGGTGTCCTCGTACATCAGGCGCTCTGTGTCCTCATCCGGAAGGTCGCCGGCATTTTTTCCTTCTCTGTATTTTTCATAGAAGGGGGTGCCTTCCTCGATGATGAGACTGTATGCGGAGATATGCTCTGGGGCAAGCCCGGCGGTTCTTCGCAGTGTCTTTTCATAGCTTTCCCTTGTCTGGTGGGGAATTGCGGACATCAGGTCTATGTTAATATTCTGAAATCCTGCTGCCCTTGCCATGGAATAAGTCTCAAGGAACTGTCCGTATGTGTGGATTCTTCCCAGCGCCGCAAGCTCCCTGTCGTCTGTGGACTGGAGGCCGATGCTCAGGCGGTTGATGCCCATCTCCTTATATGCGGTGAGCTTGTCCGCATTTACGGTTCCGGGATTCATCTCGATTGTGATCTCAGTTGAACTTTCAAGCCGGAAGGTTTCTTTTACTGCCTTGAAGATCTGTTCCATCTGCCATGCGCTGAGTATGGACGGGGTTCCGCCTCCTACAAATATCGTGGCAACACAATAAGCCTCTGCCAGCTCCCGGAAGGAGCGGATTTTTTGACAGAGGCTTTCCACATATGCTGCACGCTCCCTGCGGTCTGCGGGAGCGGACAGGAAATCACAGTAATTACATTTTTTCTTGCAAAACGGAATGTGAATGTATAGTTCTAAAGGCTTCATTATTTATCATCCAGCTTTATTTATCATCCAGCTTCAGGACGCTCATGAATGCTTTCTGGGGAATCTCTACATTTCCCACCTGGCGCATCCGCTTCTTTCCTTCTTTCTGCTTTTCCAGAAGCTTCTTCTTACGGGTTATGTCGCCTCCATAGCATTTGGCGAGCACGTCCTTGCGCATGGCTTTTACTGTCTCCCTTGCGATAATCTTGCTTCCAATCGCAGCCTGGATGGGAATCTCGAAAAGCTGTCTTGGGATCTCTTCTTTCAGCTTCTCGCACATCTTCCGTCCGCGCTCATAGGCGGTTCCTGCATGTACGATAAAGGATAGGGCGTCCACTTCCTCTTTATTGATCAGGATATCAAGCTTCACAAGCTCAGACTGTTCATAGCCTGCCATCTCATAATCGAAGGAGGCATATCCCCTGGAGCGGGATTTGAGCGCGTCGAAGAAATCATAGATGATCTCATTGAGCGGCAGCCTGTACCGGAGCACCGCGCGGGTCTCCTCTATATACTCCATACCCTCATACATTCCCCGGCGTTCCTGGCACAGATCCATGATGGCTCCGATAAATTCGGAGGTCACCATAATCTCAGCCTTCACGATTGGCTCTTCCATATATTCGATCTCGGACGGATCCGGAAGATTGGACGGATTGGTCAGCTCGATAACCTCTCCGTTCGTCTTGTATACCTTGTAAATAACTCCCGGTGCAGTTGTCACAAGATCCAGGTTGTACTCTCTCTCCAGGCGTTCCTGGATGATCTCCAGGTGCAGAAGTCCCAGGAATCCGCACCGGTAGCCGAACCCAAGAGCAATGGATGTCTCTGGTTCAAACTGGAGGGAGGCGTCATTCAGCTGGAGCTTCTCCAGCGCGTCCCTGAGATCCGGGTATTTTGCCCCGTCTGCGGGATACATGCCGCAGTATACCATAGGATTTACCTTTTTATATCCTGGAAGCGGCTGGCTACAGGGCTCCTGGGCATTGGTGATCGTATCGCCGACGCGGGTATCCTTCACATTTTTCAGACTGGCAGTAATATAACCTACCATTCCCGCCGAAAGCTCCTCACAGGGAATAAACTGTCCGGCGCCGAAATACCCGACCTCCACAACCTCTGCCCTTGCCCCGGTTGCCATCATCAGAATCGGCGTTCCTTTCTTTACCGTGCCTTCCTTAATCCGGCAGAATACGATGACTCCTTTATAGGAGTCGTAGATGGAGTCAAAGATCAGCGCCTGAAGCGGAGCCCCCGCATCGCCGCCTGGCGCCGGGATCTTCTCCACCACCTGTTCTAATACTTCTTCTATATTGATTCCTGTCTTTGCGGAAATGCGGGGCGCATCCGCAGCCTCAATCCCGATAATATCCTCAATCTCCTCAATCACCCGCTCCGGCTCTGCGCTTGGCAGGTCAATCTTGTTGATCACGGGCATCACATCCAGGTCATGGTCAAGCGCCAGATAGACATTGGCCAGCGTCTGTGCCTCCACGCCCTGGGCGGCATCCACTACAAGGATTGCCCCATCACAGGCGGCAAGGCTCCTTGACACCTCATAGTTAAAGTCCACATGTCCGGGAGTATCAATAAGATTAAAAATGTATTCTTCCCCGTTCCGGGCCTTATACACAATACGCACAGCCTGCGCCTTGATCGTAATGCCCCGCTCCCTTTCAAGCTCCATATTGTCCAGCACCTGGGACTGCATCTCCCGGCTTGTAAGAAGTCCCGTCATCTCGATAATGCGGTCCGCCAGTGTAGATTTTCCATGGTCAATATGGGCAATAATACAAAAATTCCGAATTTTACTCTGGTCTGTTCCTGCCACGTATTTCCTTCTCCTTAATCTGATCTATAATATATACTCACGGCAGCCGTAGCCGCAAAGAGACATAATTTCGCATGCGGCTAAGCGCATCCATTTATGCTGTGCAGCAGATAGAATCTGCCGTGAGGATCGCGCCAGCCGCAGCCGCAAAGCGGCATAATTTTGCGGCTGTGCGTATCTATTTATGATGAGCGGCAGGACTGATCTGGCGCTCATCATAAATCTCCGCTATATCTGACAATAAAGAGCTCCACGCCCATTCTGTCGCTTAACCGCCCGGTCTTTACCAGTTCCTCAGTATCTGCCGCATTCTCCATGATGCCACGGAGATCTGCCATGGAAAAGCTCCTGCCCTGCTGCATATATTTTCCTGCCACAAAGGGATGAAGCCCTGCCTTTTTTGCAATGCTTCCTCTGTCATACCCCTTCTTCTGGAGATCCTTCACATGGAGAAGCAGCCTGAACTGCCGGGAGAGAAGATACAAAATCCTCATGGGCGGCTCCTTTAGCGCCAGCAGGTCATAGTAATGATCCAGTGCCTTTTTCTGCTGCTTCATAGCTACTGCTTCCACCATGGCGAAAATCTGGTTTGTGATCTGGACCGTACAGATCTCGTCAATGTCCTGTTCTGTAATCTCTTCTCTTCCAAGGGTATAGGAAAACAATTTTTCCAGCTCATTTACAAGCCTTTCCATATCATCACCCACAGTGGAAACCAGATGCCTTGCCGTTGATTCTTTTATCCTTTTTCCTTCGCGGGTTACATTTCCCCCGATCCAGCGCAGAAGCGTCTTCTCGTCCTGGCGGCCAAGCTCCACGGCGCGTCCTTTTGCCTTCACAGCCTTGTACATACGCCCCCGCTTGTCCGCCTCGCTCTCCACAAATAAAAAGCAGGCTGTCTCTGGCATTGTCTTAATATAATCGGCAAGCTCCGGGACCGCGCTCTTAAAAAAGCCGGAATTCTCCACAACAATAAGCCGCCGCTCTGCAAAAAACGGCATCGTCTCTGCAAGGTCGATAAGCTCTGCCGGATTGATGCCCCCGCCCTCATAATAGGCATAATTCATCTGGTCTCCTTCCGGCAGAATTGCCTCCCTGAGCCTTTCCTTATACTGCTTCTTAAGATAAGCCTCCTCACCGAACAGAAGGTAGGCTCCCTTGAAATTACCTGTCTTTATATCTTCATTTAAGCTTTTCATCCACTATCTGACCATGTCCCGTGTAATCTCTCCAAGTGAATGTGCGCCGCACATGGCCATCGTATCTGCAAGCTCTGCCGCAAGCTTATCGGTCAGCGCCTTTACACCTTCTGCTGCCCCGCCATATACTGCCGTCACGTAAGGACGTCCGATCAGCACTGCGTCCGCTCCAAGCGCCAGAGCCTTAAATACATCCACGCCAGAGCGGATGCCGCCGTCCACAAGAATCTTCATGTCAGAGCCCACTGCGTCCGCGATCTCCTCCAGCACCTCTGCCGTAGGAGGACACTGGTCAAGCACACGTCCCCCGTGGTTGGATACCACGATTGCAGCCGCGCCTGCTTCTTTTGCCTTCAGAGCTCCTTTTACTGTCATAATTCCCTTTAAGATAAACGGCACTCCTGCGTCTGCAATGATGGCCTTAAGCTCCCTGGCAGATTTACTTCCCGCCGGGGGAATCAGGTCCTTAAGGAACGGCAGTCCCGCCGCATCCACGTCCATGGCGCATGCAAATGCTCCTGCCTCCTTTACCAGCGCGAATTTCTCCGCCAGGGTATCCACATCCCAGGGCTTCACGGTCGGGATCCCTCTTCCGCCTGCCGCCTTAATCGCCCGGGTGGCTCCTTCCATCACGGCCGGATTCGTCCCGTCGCCTGTAAATGCCGCAATCTGCTCCTCTGCACATGCGGAAACAAGGATATCATTGTACTCCAGGTCATCGTATTTGTCCCCGTAGTGAAGCTTCATGGCTCCGATCGGTCCTGCAAAGACCGGCGCCTTAAAGGTCTGACCGAACAGCTCAAGTATCAGGTCTACAGGCTTGTTCTCGCAGATCGTATCCATGTTAACGCACAGCTTCTGCCATGCGTCATAATTCTGGATTGCCACGGTTCCTGTCCCCTTTGCTCCAGGGCCTGGAATCCTGCCGCCGCAGGCCTTTCCGTTGCATACCGGACATGCCTTGCAGATATCTCCTACACATGTTCTTGCATTCTGTAATACTTCTTCGTATGTCATGATCTATCTCCTCTTTTCTTTTATTGTTACGATTCACGGCCTGGGAGACCGTTCATAATAACATTTAGTATACTGAATTTACAGGATGAATTCAACTGTTTCTTCTTAAGGAATTAAAAAAACTAAAGTAAAGGCACCATGTATACCGGCAGATATATGATCCCTTTTTCTTCTTTTAGATCAGATGTATGCAGCACATAGGGCGTGTGTAACTGTTCATGATATTTCTCCGCAAATTTTCTAAGAGAAGATAATGTGTAATTTTTGCCGGATTTCACTTCAAGAGGCAGGATATTGTGCCGGCTGGTAACTTTGCTCTTCGCAATTAAAAAATCAATCTCCATACGGGATGCCGCGTCAGTCCGGGACGAATTTGCATAGAAATACAGTTTATGTCCTCCCGCAGTCAGCATCTGGGCCACAACATTTTCCAGAACCATCCCCATATTTACTTCCAGCTTATCCAACAGCAGCTTTCTATAGACTCCCTCACTTATTATCCCGTTTTCATCAAATGCATGGCTGACCAGAAGTCCGGTATCCCCCATATAACATTTCAGAAGTGTACGGTCACGGTTCAGATTGAGTCCAATACCCGGTTCGGTTGAATTATAACAGTTATTCACAATCATGGCGTCAGAAAGCCAGAAAAGGGCATCCCTATATTCATCAAAACGGGCGCCTTCTTTTAAGGAAGAAAGTTTAAAGTGCCTGTTCTGATTCTTTAGCTGAGACGGAAGTTCATCAAAGATTGCTTCAACCTTCATCTCATATCCTTTTGCATGTTTGCGGATGTCATCCCGGTATAAATTCAGGATCCTGCGTTTCACCTGGTCAGCCAGATCAAAATCATGACTGGAGACATAGGTCTCTACAGCCTGCGGCATTCCGCCGATAATCATATACTGCCGGAACAGATCCATTGCTTTTCTGTGCAGTGCCTGACCAAGCGGCTTTCTCTTCTCAAAACAGCTCTGGATGAGGGGCATCATGGTTTCATTGCCAGATGCCCAGAGAAATTCTTCAAAATCCATGGGATATAAATTCATACGGTCTTCCTCTGAAGGAATCAGTATGTCCTTAACATTCTCTCTGATCGAAATGAGGGAACCTGTCTCAATATAGTCATAGCGTCCGTCGGCAACAAGATATTTCACAGCGCTTCTTGCCCTGGGAAACAACTGCACCTCATCGAAAATGATCAGGGACTGCCGGTTATGAAGCTTTGTATTAAAAAATGTTGTAAGCTTAAGGAAAAAGGTATCCAGGTCATTTAAATCGTACAGGAACATATCCTTTACCTGTGAATCCACGATGTTGAAATCAAGCAGTATATAAGAACGATATTCTGCCCTGGCAAATTCTTCCACAATGTAGCTTTTTCCAACACGGCGGGCGCCTTGCAGCAGAAGGGCGCTTTTCCCATTGCTCTTTTTCTTCCATTGTAGTAAATGATCATATATTTTCCGGCGCATGATAGTCTCTCCTTCATTCTAGTACAGCCTTGCTTAATTAACAGTGAATAATGTGCTTGATATCTGCGTCAGATGTGCGGCTACAATCCGACGGCGTAGCGGGCTACGTCTAGGATTGGAGACGTGCATCTGGCACAGATAGCGAGTGCAGAATTCACTGTTAATTACGCAATGCTGTACTAGTATACTGCCATAACATAAATCGCGATTTTTATGAATATAATTATTACATTAATCAAGATATTATATCCATATATTACTACAGAAATCAAGATTATACAATACATTCTTGCAAAACTGGAAACAATTCGGCCCGGTATCCGAATATCCGGATACCGGGCCGAATGCCATACAGCAATAAAATGGGTGTTCTGATTTTACATGCCGCTCCCCGCCCAAAATTCTGCATAACGGCTCGCGTTAGCATCAACTACCTGGCCTGTTTTTCTTGATAACGTATAACCGGCCATCCGAACTGCATAAGATCTTCTCGCATCCAAGAAAGCGAGACAGTTTTACTTCTCGTAACCATTTTATTCGTCCTCGCAATCCCTGCTTCTTCTGAATAACTACTCTCCCGATCCGCAAACTCCAAACCTGCTTCAGAATGACTCACCCATTCCTTTTCACATTTCTCCATTTCTGCAAATTTCCGTTCCGCCTCCTCATTTGCGCGCTTGTTTTCTATAATTCCTTCACGCAAATGTGCCTCAAATTCATCCAAAGGCATATCCTGCATTCTTACTTGCGGAAGTGCAAACCTTGTTCTTTCCTCTGGTGTCATGGGACGAATATTCACTGAATATTCCTCATTTAATTTATCAATTACTGCCTGGTATGGATCTTTCTCATCTGCACTGGCAGATAAGGCTGCAGCAAAAGACATAACTAACACTACAAAAACTATTACTAATCCTCTTCTTTTCTTCATGTTTTTACCTCCTCGCTTCATAATAATTTTCCAACACCTGCATTGAATTTCTATAAGATATCTTATTTATATTCTTATTATAGTTCTTTTTTATTAACAATTCTACCATTTGTCCTTAAAGAATAGATTTTGGCCATCAGATTTGTTATTTACAGACAGATCTCCTGCATAATCAAAATCTGTTTTCTGCCGCATATTACACCTCCCTCGTATAATTAATACTATATCTAAAATGAAAGATTAACCTGAAAAAATTTTTCTTCCATTTGATATGTTATAACACCATCATATCTATTTACAATTCGTTCCACACTTCTCAATCCATAGCCATGATTCTTTTTATCATCTTTCACAGAAATCGGTTTTCCTTTTTTCATGACAGGGGCTTCACCTATAGAATTCATGATTCTTATAAATAAAAGTTGCTTTTGTTTTTCTATTTTTATAAATATCCATCTCTTCGCATCAACATCCATTCTTTTGCATGCATCAACCGCATTATCCAACAGATTACCTAACAGCGAGCAGGTTTCACTGTCACTAAAAAACCACTCTGCAATCGGTATTGCCTGTATCGTAAATATGATTCCTTCCTGTTCTGCCAAGGCTCTTTTTTGTTCCATAATCATATCAGCAATCTGATTTCCTGTCCATGCCCGTACTTTAATCTCAAAAAACTCATGTTGTATCTCTTCTATATAACTATTTATCCCTTCATAATTGCCTTCTTTTTCATAATTCTTCAAGGCTATCAGATGGTTTCTCAGATCATGTGATAACTGTCTATTTTTTTCAATGACACTCTCCAGTTCTTTAAACTTTTGTGTCATCATAAAATCCCGCATGACCAATATCTCTTTTTCTTTTTCAAGAGTTTTATTTTTCAGACACAATATTCCTATAAAAGAAACAATCAGTAAAACAGCTGCCAGCGATGCTCCCACGGCTCGTGCATCTCGTTCACCATTCTCATATATCATTTTTACAACTTCAATTTGATACCACCTCAATATTAGACACATAATTATTGAAATTATGGACAAAATAGCCTGAAATTCGCATATATATATCTCCTCATACTTCTGTTTAGCAAACATTCTTATACAGCCAGTTATTATCAACCTGGAACTGATAAAAATGATACATTCAGTCCATGAATTTGCCCTTGTATACACCATACCGTCAAACTTTTGCCCTAATATCATCATGCCTACAGAAGCAAAGAAAAAATCCAGTAAGGCAACTGTTGAATAATATAAGGTTATAATTACAGTTTGCAATAGCTTATTTTGTTTCTTTACTAATAATACGCATATACATGTAATAACGAAAATTATAATAAATAAACTACTTGAAAAAAAACTCAGGCTTCGATTTATGCCTAAAATTGTCCCCAGACCAAGCGTATTTCCCCCAATAATCGCCCAATCTTTTTTCCCAAAATACTTTTTCTGTAAAACAGTACTGCATAAAAGCCAGTATAATAGTCCAATTTCAAAAATACTAATCCCTATCAGCACCATCCGCGCTAACATCAAAGCTTCCCTCTATACAGATTTATCTGCCCTTTTACTTTTTTGAAGCTGCTTCTGCTGACAAAGAGCTTTTCTGTATTATCCATTATAATTAGATTATCATTCATACATGCAATATGATTCACATTTATAATATATCCCCGATCTACCAAAATAAATTCATCACTTGTCAGTTCCTCACGTAACTTTTTCAATGGAATTCTCTCTTTACGAATGCCGTACACTGTTGTATACCGTATATATTTTTTCTCTTTTTCCTTTTCTATATAAATAATATCCCTGTAATACACCTTCTCTTTGCTTGTTGGGGTACCAATCATCCGGAATTGTCTCTTTTCTCTTTTGACACAATCAATTAACTGCCGCAGAATCATAGGAAGCCTTTTTTCCATATCATCTTTCAAGATATACTGGTATGCCTCCAATGTATAGCTCTCTGCGGCATATTCAGAATATGCGGTCAAAAACACCAAATAGATCCGGTACTTTTGCTTCTGTATTCTTCTTCCGAGCTCCATTCCACCCATTCCGCCCAGTTCAATATCAGAAACCAAAATGTCAAATTCATGCCCCTGCTCCACTTCCTGGAGAAAATCTTCTGCTCGGGTATAAATAAAAATCTCTGCTTCATCCTTCGGAGTAATCTCCTTTTCAGCACATGCCCTGATATTTCTTAGAATTGCAATATCATCGTCTATAATCGCAATTTTCATTCTTTGATTCTCCTCAATCGTACTGAAGTATATTTTTCACACTGTAAAACTGAATACTCTTTTGCTCCATATATCATCTAATTAATCATACCACAAAATATATTTTTTTCATCCATTTGACCTTAAAATAACGATTTTGGCCATAAAAACACGTTGCCGTTCACTATGTAAAGCAACAAATGTACTCTGAAATATCCATTATATAATATAAGCATAACCTTTTGATACTGATATCATTTTATTCGCCGAGCATATAATATTGACCTTGATTTACATCCTGGAATATAACTTCGTCCTCCCGGACATAGAGTTTAAATGTCTTTTCCCACAAAGCGTCGTTTCCGTTCTGCTTTATTACCTTTCCACAGTGATACGTATATTCTCCGATTTGCCTGTTTAGCGATTTGTCTATTATATCATCCACAGCATCAGCTATCTTCATTGAATGCAGACCCGGGTTCCATTTTCCCAATAACTGGTTAATCCTCGACTTCCTTAGCGGAACCTTTTCATTTTTCATATTCCGCTTTGGGAATACATCCTCCACCTTCTGCCCAAGCATATCTAATATCACTTGAAATTCCTTTTCCCCGTTCTCATATGGATACCCCATTTCCAAATAGGCATGAATATGTCCTACCGCTTTATCCAAATACCTTTCGTCTTTTGTCATCTCATACTTTTCTCCCAGCCAGATAACGCTCTGTTTTAGTACTTCCTTGGCTGATAGTCCCCGTCTTTCTATATCTCGAAGACCTAATCTGATGATCTCCACTTCCATACTATCGTATCCCATCATGTGCTACCTCCTCGTATATATTATAAACAGACAAAACTATATACTGCACCATTTTTGCCATAAAAAGGCCATCTTATCGCACCAAATATCTATACTTCACCTAAAATCTTTCCATCTAAGATTATTGCTTTAGGCCAAAAAATTCATTATTTTATTTCTACAAATATTCTTTTATATCTCCAGTATACATTTTGTAAAAAAAAAATTCCATCCATTGTCCTTAAAAAACATATTTTTGACCGCGAAAATTTTTAGGTCTGTATAAGGTTCTTCTATTTTTTGTAACTTTACAATGGAGAATATGATACAATGGAACTATCAGATAAAGGAAGCTGGCAGAAAAAATTTACTTAGGAGGAAAACAAAATGAACTTTTTAGAAAAGCGGATTCAAAAAGACGGTATCGTGAAAGAAGGAAATGTCCTGAAGGTTGATACCTTCCTGAACCACCAGATGGACATCGGACTTTTCCGGCAGATGGGCGAGGAATGGAAACGCCGGTTTGAAGGCACCTATATTAACAAAATATTGACCATCGAAGCATCCGGCATCGGGATTGCATGCATTGCATCCGAATATTTTGATGTGCCTGTTGTTTTTGCCAAAAAATCCAAAAGCATCAACATAGACGGAAGCATGTACATGGCGGAAGTAGAATCCTTTACCCACAAATGCAAAAATCAGGTTATTGTATCCAAAAAATTTTTAGGCCCTGACGACCATGTCCTGATCATTGACGACTTCCTGGCAAACGGCTGTGCGCTGCAGGGGATGATCTCCATCGTGTCTCAGGCGGGGGCCACCCTTGCCGGAATCGGCATTGCCATTGAGAAAGGATTTCAGCCAGGCGGGCGCACCATCCGGAATCTCGGCTATCATCTGGAATCCCTTGCCATTGTGGACAGTATGGATGCTGCCGCAGGTACAGTCACTTTCCGGACTCAGGCTGAAAATACAACAGGAGAGGCAGGGGCTGCAGCATATACTGGCCATGTTCGTGGCTAATATTGCTCCCATCATCATCGTTGCGGGCGCCAGCGGCCTGGATTCTGCACAGAGCGCCATGCTGATACAGAACGCTATGATCATGGCCGGAATCGGAACCCTCATACAATTGTTCCCCCTGTGGAGAATCGGTTCCGGGCTTCCCATTGTTATGGGAATCAGTTTCACCTTTGTCTCCGTTTTCTGCTATATCGGGCCCACCTACGGCTATCCTGCTATTGTAGGTGCTGTTTTCATTGGCGGTATTGTGGAAGGCATCCTTGGATTATTTGCAAAATACTGGACCAGGCTGATCACGCCTGTGGTCGCGGCAAGTGTTGTGACGGCTATCGGCTTTTCCCTGCTGTCTGTAGGGGCTTCCTCCTTCGGCGGCGGCAGCGGAAATGAACGTTTCGGCTCGGCATCCAACTGGATCCTGGGATCAGTCACGCTCTTATGCTGTCTGATCTTCAACATTTTTGCGAAATCTTACTGGAAACAGCTCTCCGTGCTCTTCGGGCTTGCCGTGGGATATATCGCAGCCATTTGCATGGGCATGGTGGACTTTTCCGCCCTGGAATCAGCCTCCTTTGCAGCACTTCCGTCAATCCTCCCGTTCCGTCCGGAGTTTAACATGAATGCCATCGTCTCTGTAGTACTTATCTTTCTTGTATCTGCCACAGAGACCATCGGAGATACCTCAGCTCTGGCCACTTCCGGGCTGAACCGAGAAGTTTCCGCCAAAGAAGTCTCCGGCTCCCTGGCCTGCGACGGCTTTATCAGCGCCCTTTCTTCCTTTTTTGGCTGTCTGCCTATTACCTCTTTCAGCCAGAATGTCGGCCTTGTAGCTATGACCAGGGTCGTGAACCGGTTTACGATTGCCACAGGCGCCATAATCATGATCATTGCCGGAATCTTCCCTGTATTCGGGGCACTTCTGGCAACCCTGCCGGATGCAGTGCTGGGGGGCTGTACTATTATGATGTTTGGAACCATCGTCGTAAGCGGACTGCAGATGATCGGAAAGTGCGGCTATTCCCAGCGGAACATTACGATCATTGCCCTGTCCCTAAGCACAGGAATCGGTTTTACACAGGTTCCTGAAATATTTGCAGTCTTCCCTCAGATGGTCCAGAATGTGTTCGCACAGAACTGTGTAGCCGTTGTATTTCTTGTGGCTGTTATTTTAAATCTGGTGCTGCCTCAGAATATGGAGGTCTGATATGATGCGAAAGGGTGTAATTTCGATGTAACCGTCCAGACAGGTCTGTGCAGGGTCTGCCCCGGCGAAACGAGGGTATATACTGCACTGACCGTAAAAGAATGATTCCAAATATATTATAACAACCAGACAGAGGCATTTCCACAGAAAAAATCAGTATTTCTTTATTCTGACCGTTTTTCCAGCTTCCACCTCCACTATAACCGCCCCATTTTCCTGTGTTGAATAGATGTTACATCCAGTGTCTGCAAGCCTCTCTATCGTTTCCTTGTGCGGATGCCCGTACCGGTTCTTTTGTCCCGCTGATATGAATGCATAAGCAGGATGAACCTGCCGCAGGAATTCTTCTGTTGATGAGTTCTTTGAACCATGATGCGCTACCTTCAAGACGTCCCACGTACGGTTCTGGTAATGCTCCTCCAGCCGCCTGGCAAGCTGTTCTTCCCCCTCTCCCTCCACATCTCCGGTAAGAAGCATATCAAATTTTCCATATCTTACTGCCAGTACCATGGAAGCCGCATTGCCTGGTTCCAGTCCTGTATCACCTTCTATTCCCATATTTCCCGGCTGTATACAGGTGACCGCCAGCTCCCCTTCCCTTAGACTTTGCCCTGGTTCTATTACAACGACGCGGATTCCATGTTTCTGTGCCTTCCTTGCCAGTCCCTCTAAGGCATCATCCCACACCTCCTGCACCGGCAGCACCAGTGTCTGGATCTTCACGCCAATTTTCTGTCTCTCAATCAGCTCTTCTACACCGTTCATATGATCGCTGTCACCATGGGATATGAACACATAATCGAGCACGCCGGCTCCCTGGGATTTTAAGAATGGCTCCAGCCTGTACTGCCCGGCCCTCTTGACATCACTGCTCCCGCCATCCACCAGATATGTGCTGCCTTCTGGTCCTCTCATAAAGATTCCGTCCCCCTGTCCCACGTCCAGAATCATGGTTGTAAGTTTCCCTTTCTCTCCAAAGCGAGTCGTTAAAATCAGAATTCCCACTGCCCATAGAAAAAACACAGCACTTTGTTTCTTTCTCCTGTCTCTGCGGTTCGTATTTTCCTGATTGCCCCGGTTTCGCTGATCTTCCTGACTGCCTTTTTTCTCCTGTTCTTCCTGCTTCTTCACTGATAAGAGAAGAGCTCTCAGCAAACCCAACCCCAAAAACAAAATCCCATAATATACCTCAATCTGCCACAAATCAGGCCTCCCAATTACAAGCCTTGCTCCCGGCAGACAAAGCGTTATCTCACAGCTCATTTTATAAATCCACAGAATTCTGCCGCATATCCAGAACAGTACGGCGGAGGCAGGTGCAAACCACAGTGCAGACAGGCTTCCTGCCATCCCCAAAAATAATAATACTGACATCAGCGGAATTACAAAGAGGTTCAGAATAAAAGAATAAAGCGGAAATTCAAAGAAATAATAAAGCAGAATCGGAAGAATAACCAGATTGATCCCGGCGCTAGCCGTCAATCCCTGCAAAATCACCTGCCATACATACTCCCGGGCACTCTTTAAATACCAGGACAAAGAACGGCCTTCCTTGTTCTGTCCCTGAGAACTCCGCGCCTCTTTCTTCCCGTTGCCTGTCACCCGCACCGGACCGCCATGTAAAGCATCTGTAACCACCGGCACTACCGCCAGAATCGCAGACACTGCACCAAAGGACAGCCAGAACCCGCCGTCATACAGGCTGAGCGGCCTCCACAGCAATACTACTACGGCGGCAGCGGACAGTGCCGTCGGCGCATCGTAATGCCGTCCCGCCATATCTGCCCCCACGCGGAACAGAAACATTACCAGCGCCCGGACAACCGACACGGTAAAACCGGCCATAAGAATATATAGTGCCAGAAACAGGATGCCGGATGCGCCGCCCACCGGATAAGAGCCGGTAAGTCTCCGCAGGATCTGATAGATCCCGATTCCGATAAAGGATAAATGCAGACCTGACTGGGCGAGCAGATGGCCGATCCCCACTCCCCTGTACAGCCCTGAAATCTCCGCGTCCACGCCGCTTTTTTCGCCCAGTATCATGGCCGAGAGCACCGAGGCATCCTCTCTGCCCATATATTTTTCAAACACTTTGCCCCATCTCTGCCGGAACCGCTCCAGCCTGTCAGCCAGCACGTCCGGCCTGCTGTCTATGATCTTAAGCTTTCCCGCCCACACGGATCCATGGATATCCTGTCTCTGATAATAGAGCTTCTGGTCAAAATTTCCGGGATTACGAGCGGACTGAAAAAATGAGACCTCGCCGCTTACCTTCACCCGCTGTCCGATCCGTGTCTCTGTCTTTTCTTCTTCATACACTATGATTCTGGATTCTGTAAAGAATTGTTCTTGATTTCTGATGGAATTATTTTTTAGATATAAGATCTGATAGTCATCTTTGATTTCTTTTTTGTATATCTGCCCTGCAAGGACAATCTCGTCTCCGTCCCGGGCGCTGCGCTCAAGGGAGGAGGGGGCAAGCTCTTTCACTGCCCTTTCCTTCCCGATACACACTGCCCCGCAGATCAGAAGAGAGAGAATCAGACATACTGTACATAGTGGTCTGTTTTTCACTCCTGCCTCTTTTCTATTAACTTCGGATCCTTTGAAAGGGGTTTGCTTAAATCAATGGTCTCCTGATACGTAATATTGGTTTCTCCATTGACCAGAATCTGCACCTGGCTGGTTTCCCCGCCGTCTATAATGGAATTCACCAGTGCATACACCGTAACCTTGGGATTGACCTTCTCTGCAACATTTAAGAAACCCTCATCAAAATTTACATAACACACATTTTCCCTGATGGAAACACCCAGAAGCCTGGTTCCTGCCGGTATGACCGCTTTGTCCCCTGCTGCAGAAGGCCCCTTAAGAAGCTGCTCCACAATGAGCTTTTCCACAGACATATTGCTGTTATACCGTACACTTACCTCCTCCCGGGACAGCCTGTCCCCCTTTTCATTGGAAAAATACAGTGTCAGGTTTGCTGTCTGATAGTTGTGGAGAGAGGAGCCCGTATTCTGCACAAAGTCCTCTGCCCTCATATAACCTGCTTCTTTACCGCTGTTACTCACAAGCGGCTCCCCGCCCACATAAAAGCAGACATAATCCACACCGGAGATCTGGACCAGGGACTGTACCACAGCCGCCCGTAAAAGCAGCTCCGACACCGTATCCAGCTTCCTGTATTTTTTACTAAAGTTAAGGCGCAGCTTCGTCTCATGAAGTTCCCATGAATCAATCTTCACATTATCTGTGAATACACTCTTATAATCAATCGTATCAGGCTCTGCCTTAAGGAGGCCAAGCACCTCCTCTACTTTTCCTTCCACGGTTCCTGCATCTGACTCGCACTGCTCCTCCACGAGCTGTGTCCCGTCCGTATCCAGGTAAAAGATACGATAGCCTCCTGTCTCCAGCTCCTTTCCCCTCCCGCATCCGCATAGAAGCAGCAAAAAAGCCAGCAGAATGATATATTTTCCTTTTCTCCTATCCTTCATCTTCTCTTCCCCGTTCATACAATTCCTCTGTAGCAGTACAGCCTTGCTTAATGAATGGTGAATTCTGCAACGCTGTACTGGCATCTTCACAGCAGATCTGCCAGGCAGCTCTAAGATACATAAATCAGCGGCATACGGACAGTAAATGTGGTGCCCTCGCCGATCTGGCTGTATACCTTTATGGCGCCCCGGTGCATAACCACTGCACTTCTTGCAATGGAAAGCCCCAGCCCGGTTCCCCCGATTTCCCTGGAGTGGGACTTGTCTACCCGGTAAAAGCGTTCAAAGATATGTTCTGTATCCTCCTGCTTAATCCCAATCCCGGAATCCGCCACCTCGATGCAGAGCGACTTATGGTCTGCATTAAGGGAAACATGCACCCAGCCATTTTCCTTATTATACTTGATTGCATTTTCCACCAGATTCGTAAGGGCAAGGGACAGCTTCATCTCATCTACTTCTGCCGAAACCGGACGGAAGCTTTCGAAAATCAGCTCAATATTGCGCTGTGCCGCAATCGGGCGCAGCCTTTTGAGCACCCGCTCCACAAGTGCATTGATGCTCTCTGTCGTGATGTTCATGGTATTGGCAGTCTTGTCAAGCTTCACAAGAGACAGAAAATCATTGATGATCTTATTCTCTCTCTCAATCTCTTCTGACATATCTCCCATGAACTCCCGGTACAGCTCCACCGGCACCTCCTCCTGGGAAAGAAGAGAATCTGCCAGAACCTTCATGGAGGTCAGGGGCGTCTTAAGCTCGTGGGAGACATTTGACACAAACTCCTGCCTGGAATCGTCCAGTACCTTGAGCCTGCCCAGCATCTTATTAAATGACTCAGACAAAAGGATCGTCTCTGTATAGGCATTTTCATGCAGATAATTATCCTCATAGCCCTCTGTTACTGCCTCGATAGAGCCGGTAATCCTCTGAAACGGCCTCACGGTTCCTGCACCAATCACAAATGCAGCGATCAGTAAAATAACCCCTGCCACAGCCTCTATGGTCCGCGCCCTGTTAACAAGAAGCATCATACTGTCCTCAATGGAATCTGTGGATACACTGACCAGAATCACTCCTTCTACCTTCTCAGACGCATTGCCTACAACCGGTGACGTCACTTCTATATAGCGGTTCTGTGCATCATAGTGGCTCGTCCCTTCCCCACTGCCTCTAAAGCACCTGATCACATCCCGCGAGACAATTGTCTTCCCTTCATCCATGCCATATGTATCCTCTACAATACGGAATTCCTGATCAATCAGCATAACACGGCCATTATAAATATTGGATAACTGGACAAACTCCGTCCGGACTATATCAGATGTCTCTCCCTGCTGGTAGCTTAAGTCACCAAGCTGGTTACATAGAATTGTACATTGATTCTGAATCTCGGCGGTCCGTACATCTACCGCCCGTTTTTCATAACTCTTAAGAATCACCATTTCCAAAAGGAGCATTGGTATCATTCCCACAACAACGATGAGAATCATAAGCCGGAAACGGAGACTCTTAAATATACTTTTTTTTAAATATGGCCTAACCCCTAAAATAATAACCCACTCCCCATTTTGTATGTACGTATTTTGGATCGCTCGGGTTCTTTTCGATCTTTTCCCGCAGACGCCTTATATGTACATCCACTGTTCTCGCATCGCCGGGGTATTCATATCCCCATACAATATTCAGAAGATTCTCCCTGCTGTATACCTTGCCTGGATTCGTAGCGAGAAGCTCAATCAGGTCAAATTCCTTTGCTGTCAGGTTCACTTCCCTGTCTTCAATTACCACACGCCTGCTCTCACAGTCAATGGTCATGCCGCCTTTTACGATCATCCTGCCTGCTGTATGTATATCCCCGCGTCTGCTGGTTCTGCGCATAATCGCCTTAATCCGCGCCTTCACCTCAAGTATGTTAAAGGGCTTCGTAATATAATCATCCGCACCATATTCCAGGCCGAGAATCTTGTCCATATCCTCGCCCTTTGCTGTCAGCATGACAACCGGCACATCTGAAAATTCACGAATCCTCTGGCACACCTCAAATCCGTCAAGCTTCGGAAGCATGATGTCAAGCAAAATGAGATCATAGGCATTCTCCCCCGCAAGCGCAAGTGCCTCTTCACCGTCATAAGCCGCATCTACATCCATGCCGTCCTGTTCCAGGCTGAATCGTATTCCCTTAACAATTAACTTCTCATCGTCAACAACTAATACACGCTTCCCCATTCTTATACTTCCCCTGTCAAATCTTAATCTGATCCTTCACCTTGCCAAACACACCATCCTTGATGCCTTCAATCTCCTTTAGTTCTTCAATAGAGGTAAATCCTCCCTTTTCCTCGCGGTAACGGATAATTGCTTCTGCCTTCACTTCCCCGATTCCGCTCAGTGTCATCAGCTCTTCCTTTGACGCGGTATTCAGATCCACTTTCCCGTCATCCGCCTCCGGGATACCGGCGGGCGTCTTCCCCGATGCTCCTTCTTCTGAAGGTATCGTTCCTGCCTGTTCCTTTTCTGAAAGTTTCTTTTCTGAAAGCTCTTTTTCTGACGGCACATAGACCTGCTGGCCGTCTGTAAGCTTCTCCGCCTGATTCAGATACGAATCAGCGGCCTTCCCTGTCATGCCGCCTGCCGCTCTGATTGCCTCGAACACGCGGCTGTCCGGCGGGAGTTCAAAAACCCCGGGAGTGGCTACCTCCCCGCACACATACACATATATGTTTTCATCCTGCGGGGAGATGTCTGCCTGTCCGTCATCTGAGGACGTCTCCTCTTCTGCCAGAACATCTACCTCCCGGATTTCTGAACCTTTTTCGTCCTTTGCTGCACAGCCTTGCAGTCCTGTGAGAGCCAGGAGCACAGCCATCATTCCAATAAGAAGGAATAAATAATGAAGAAAAAAATCAGTTTGTAACACATTAGTCCTTCGCATAATGTTCTCCTTTACAGTTTTTTAAGACTGTAAATACCCCTCTGTTATGCTAAGACACTCTTATTGTACTATTTCCACTGGAAAATTGCAACTCCTATTAATGCAATTCCCATACCAATTACTTTTCTCCACTCCAAAGGTTCCTTATCAACCCCAAAAAGTCCTAATAATTCGATCACATATGCCACAATGAGCTGTGCTATGACAATCAGAAGCGCGGCTTTGGCAGGTCCTAGCTGCTCCATGCTCTTTATCACAGTCAGGGTAATGCCTGCCCCGATCACTCCGCCCAGCAGCACATACCTTGGCTCCACCTTCGCAAGCGTCGTAATCTGATCCCGTCCGGCAATCAGCCATGCCACAATGCAGACAAGGAATGCCGTCAGCTGTACCCAGGCATTGCTTACCCACATCCCGGTTGTCTTCGTTACCTGGGTATTAAAAACTCCCTGTACGCTCATCAGCGCACCTGACAATAATGCAATAAAAAAACCAATCATCTCTGAATCTACCTCCTGACGTTCTGCGGCAGTTCCGGCAGGCTAAAGCGGCCTGTCCGGACTGCTGCGTCACTTTCATTATAGTATATCCAGGAATTGGTCTTTGTATTATAGGATAAAACCTCATTTTGTATCATCAAATGATTTTCCTCAGGATGCCAAGCATCTCGTCTACATGCTCTTTTTCTATGATCAGGGGCGGAACAAGGCGGATCACATTCTCACTGGCGCTGATGATAACAAGTCCTTCCTTAAGCGCCTGGTTAATGATCTCTCCCGCCGGTTTTTTTACCCTGATTCCCTGAATCAGTCCGGTTCCCCTTATCTCCTGTATCTCATCCGTAGTTTTCTTCAGCGCCTTTAAGCCCTTACTCAGATATTCCCCCATTTCCTTTACATGTGCGGGAATTGCTTCTCTTTCAAAAATTTCTATGGTCTTCGCCACTGCTGCGCAGACAAAGGGATTGCCGCCGTAGGTAGAACCGTGGTCGCCCGGCTCCAGGGAAAACTCTGCCACATCCTCTGTCATGGCAAACGCGCCTACCGGAACTCCGCTGCCGATTGCTTTCGCCACAGCCATAATATCCGGCTTTGTTCCATAATTCTGCCATGCAAACATGGAACCTGTGCGCCCCATGCCGCACTGGATCTCATCACAGATCATGAGGATTCCTTCTTCATCACAAAGCTTCCGGATTCCTTTTATAAAGTCAGGCTCTGCCATATGGATCCCGCCCTCTCCCTGAACCGGCTCCAGAAGAATTGCACAGGTCTTATCGGAAATCTGAGCCTTTACACTCTCCAGATTGTTAAACTCAGCGAATTTTACGCCTGGAAGCATGGGTTCAAAGGGTTCTCTGTAATGTGCATTTCCCGTTACAGATACAGCTCCGATACTCCGTCCGTGAAAGGAGTGTTCCATAGCGATAAATTCATATCGTCCGGTCCCCTTTTTATATGCATACTTTCTTGCAGCCTTTAAGGCTCCCTCAATGGCCTCTGTACCGCTGTTGGTAAAAAATACGCGGTCCATTCCCGTAGCCTGAAGAAGCGCGCGGGCCGCCTTCCCGCAGGTTGTATTATAATACAGATTTGACGTATGCATAAGCATGTCAATCTGATCCTTCAGTGCCTGGTTTAATTCCGGATTTCCATATCCAAGTCCACATACCGCGATTCCCGCTGCAAAATCAAGGTACTTTTTCCCTTCTGTGTCGTAAAGATATACACCCTCGCCTTTTTCAAATATAACCGGAAACCGGTTGTAGGTATGCACTAGTGCACCCTCTGTCTCTTCCATATATCCCTGATACTGATTCATTTTCCTATTCTCCAACTCATGACCTTTTGACACTTGTATCATAATATCTCTGCTCTCCGTCATTTATAATTGCTGTACCGATTCCCTTGTTGGTGAAGATCTCAAGAAGCAGGCAGTGCGGAATCCGCCCGTCTAAAATATGCACCCGGGAAACCCCGTGTTCAATGGCGTCAATACAATTTTTAAGCTTTGGAAGCATACCGCCGCCGATATAGCCGTCCTTCATAAGCTCATGCGCCTCTGTGACTGTAAGCTCTGAAATCAGCGTCTGTGGATCCTTCGGATCCTTATATACTCCCTCGATATCTGTTAAGAATGCCAGCTTTTCCGCCCTCATGGCCCTGGCGATTGCACAGGCAGCGTCATCTGCGTTAATATTGTATGTATTGTAGTGGTCATCAAGACCTGTGGGGCATACAACCGGCAGGAAATCTTTTTCAAGAAGGTCGTAAAGAACTGTGGCATCTACCCTTTTCACATCCCCCACAAAGCCGATGTCCTCCCCGCCTGCATACTTTTTGCTGACAGAAAGAAGCTTTCCGTCCTTGCCGCTGATACCGATGGCTCTTACCCCCAGGCTCTCCACAAGCTGGACGAGGCTCTTATTGACCTTTCCAAGTACCATCTCTGCAAGCTCCATGGTCGCTTCGTCTGTCACACGGAGGCCATTGACAAATTCCGGCTCCATACCAACCTTTCCTACCCACCGGCTGATCTCCTTGCCGCCGCCATGGACAATGATCGGCTTAAAGCCTACCAGCTTAAGAAGTGTTACATCCTGGATGACCTGCGCCTTTAATTCCTCATCCACCATTGCGCTTCCGCCGTATTTTACCACAATAATTCTGCGGTTGAACCGCTGTATATACGGAAGCGCCTCAATCAGCACCTCCGCCTTATCTAAAAACTTCTGCATATCCTTATTCATCTCGTTCTGCTTCCCTTTCACTATTAATTATGCAATGCTGTACTAGCTCCTGTAATCTGCATTGATATCAATATAGCCGTGGGTCAGGTCACAGCCCCAGGCTGTGGCTTCCTTATCTCCCATCTTTACGTCTGCAATCGCTGTCACAGCCGGTTCGGAGAGAATCCTGGCAGCCTCATCCTCACTGTAATCTGCCGCTATTCCGTTTTCGATAATCTGAATCCTGCCTGCCCTGCTCTCGAAAAACAGATCCACCTTCTCCGGGTCAAACTGTGCCCCGGAATATCCCATTGCACAGAGGATTCTTCCCCAGTTCGCATCATGACCGGCGATTGCCGCCTTGGTAAGACTGGAGCATACGACTGCCTTTGCCAGCGTCTTTGCCTGCTCTGTACTCTCACATCCTACAGCCTTCACCTCAAACAGTGCCGTAGCTCCCTCGCCGTCCCCTGCAATCTTTTTCGCCAGATATTCATTTACTTCGTGAAGAGCCTGAACAAATGTCTCGTAGTCCTCTGTTCCATACATGATCTCCGGATTTCCGGCAAGACCATTTGCCAGCAGGAGAACCGTGTCATTGGTTGACGTGTCCCCGTCCACGGAAATCATATTATAAGTATCTTCTACATCCCCGCTTAGCGCCTTCTGAAGCGTCTCCTGGCTAATGACTGCATCCGTTGTAATGAATGCAAGCATAGTGCACATATTCGGATGAATCATCCCGGATCCCTTGGCCATTCCGCCGATGGTCACGGTCCTGCCGCTGATCTCAAACTCGACCGCCAGCTCCTTTTCACAGGTGTCTGTGGTCATAATCGCCTTTGCTGCTTCGGTTCCGCTTTCTATAGAAGCATTTTTCTTTCCTGCAAGTTCCTTAATTCCTGCAGTCAGCTTCCCAATTGGAATCTGCATACCGATTACACCAGTTGAACCCAGCACCACACTGTCCTCAGAAATATGAAGAGCCTCTGCGGCTGCCTTTGCGGAATCTCTGCAATATCCAAAGCCCTCCTCTCCTGTGCAGGCATTTGCAATCCCTGAATTCACAATCACTGCCTGTACCGGACTTTTGCTGTCTATCACCTGACGGTCCCATTGAACCGGCGCTGCCTTTACCACATTTGTCGTAAAGGTTCCTGCCGCTGCACACGGAGCCTGGCTGTAAACCAGAGCCATATCTGTTCTGTTCTGATACTTAATCCCTGCAGCCGTACTTGCTGCCTCAAATCCCTTTGCCGCGGTAACCCCGCCTTTTATCTGCTTCATCTTCTCCTCCTTTATAGTCTGCACTGCAATCCTGCGCAAATGTACAGAACTGCTGAGTAGTTCCTGTTCTGCTACTGAATAAATGCCGTTATATTTTCTTCATTTAATGTAAAATCATAATAATTCAGATCCTCGCGTTTTGTCCAGCCTATTTCCTTCCAGAAAGCATTTCCAATATCATTTTTTGTAAAAGCAATCAGGGAGACCTTGTTAATCTTTTCTTTTTTTAATGCCTCCATCGCAAATACAACCATGGACTTCCCAATTCCTCTCATCCGGTATCCGGGATCCACACACACATGATACAGGCATCCTCTCCTGCCGTCATGTCCACAGAGGATTGCCCCTACAATCCTGCCATCCTCTTTTGCTACAACGCTGGTTTCCGGGTTGCGCGACAGAAAACGTGCAACACCCTCCCTGGAATCGTCCACACTTCTCAGGCCAAATCCCCTGATTTTCCTCCATAATGCATAGACCTCATCATAATCCTCAATTGTCATTGCTCTTACCATCTGTCATTCACCCTCTGTCTTCGATCCTCTGTTTTCCATCTTTAGTCTTCCATCCCCGGTCTTTCATCCTCCGTCTTCTGCCACCAGTCTTTCATCCTCTGTCTTCTGCCACCGGTCTTCCATCCTCTGTCTTCTGCCACCGGTCTTCCATCCTTAGTCTTCTATCACCGGTCTTCCATCTTCTGCTGCCATCCCTGCCCGGGCTACGGGAACAGCGGCACAAACTTAAGTCCTTCATCCTCCGGAAGCCCGAACATAATATTCATATTCTGCACCGCCTGCCCGGCCGCTCCCTTCACCAGATTATCAATTGCACCCATCATGACAATCCGGTTAGTCCTGGGATCAATCTGAAATCCGATATCCACATAATTACTGCCCTCCACCCATTTCGTCTCTGGACACACGCCGGCTCCCAGTACACGGATGAAAGTTTCTTCCTTATAATATTTCTCATAAACTGCCCGTACATCTTCCTCTGTCACATTGCCTTTCAGAGAAGCATATTCCGTAGCCAGGATTCCCCGGTTCATCGGAACAAGATGAGGCGTAAAGCTAAGCAGAACCTCTTCTCCCGACGCATAGGATAGCTGCTCCTCAATCTCTGGCGTATGTCTGTGAGACGCCACACCATAAGCCTTCATATTTTCATTTACCTCACAGAAAAGATTAGGAACCTTCGCTCCCCTCCCCGCACCAGAAGTGCCGGATTTGGCATCAATAATCAGTGTATTCATATCAATCATACCCTCTTTCGCAAGAGGATACGCTGTCAGAATCGAACAGGTCGTGTAACACCCCGGATTCGCCACAAGCCGCGCGTTCCGGATTCCCTCCCTGTTCACCTCACAGAGCCCGTACACCGCCTCATCAATAAACTGCGGGCTCTCATGCCTGATCCCGTACCATTGCTCATAAACTCCCACATCCTTAATCCGGAAATCCGCACTCAGATCCACAATCTTTGTCCTCTCTAAGATCTCCTCACTAATAACCGAAGCGCAATAGCCCTGAGGCGTTGCCGTAAAGATCACGTCCGCCTGCTTCGCAAGCTCCTCCATATTATCATCCAGACACTTCGCATCCACAATCTCAAACATGTTGCGATAGACATCCGCATACTTCTGATCTATATAACTTCTGGATCCATACCACACAATCTCTGCTTCTCTGTGCCCTGTCAATATCCTCACTAGCTCGCCGCCCGCATATCCGGTAGCGCCAATAATACCTGCCTTAATCATCCTTCTTACATCCTCCTGGGTGGGGGACGGGGTAATTTTCATTTTACCCCGTCCCAGATTGAAATTAGCCTGTCCCTTTTTGCTCTCTATCCAAAAATGAAACGCTTGCATAATTATACAACTTCCATGCATAATATGCAAGCTTTTTATTTTCATTTTATAGAATACTCTTTATAAACGTTATTGTCAATACGTTATTCTATGTTGTTCCCACAGAATAATGGGTTGTTATTCACGTCCTGGGAGGCCGCTTATAGTAACGGTTCAGGGCGGTATTCCGGGATTTGCTTTGCAAAGGCCGCCCCTCACTCCTGCATCATGCTCTTATGGAATGCGCAGTCTGGCACATTCCTAAGTTGTGAATCGTTACTGTGAATATGTCAAGTCTTTTTCATTTTATGCATGATTTTTGTATATTCTGCATAAATATAAGTTTTTCTCAAATATTGATTGCATATTTATTGGATTTGGTGTATAGTATTTCTTGCGTTAAGAAACGAAAAACGAAACCAATGCCATACTTATTAAGGAGGATTTTTATAATGAAAGAAAAAGTTGTATTAGCCTATTCCGGCGGACTGGACACGACTGCGATTATCCCGTGGTTAAAGGAGAATTTTGATTATGAAGTAATCTGCTGCTGTATCAACTGCGGACAGGGAGAGGAACTTGATGGTCTGGAGGAACGTGCAAAGCTGTCTGGTGCATCCAAGTTATATATTGAAGATATTACGGACGAATTCTGCGATGAATATATTATGCCCTGCGTTCAGGGACATGCAGTATATGAGAATAAGTACCTTCTCGGCACTTCCATGGCACGTCCGTGCATGGCAAAGCATCTCGTAGAGATTGCGCGCAAGGAAGGTGCTACCGCCATCTGCCACGGCGCTACTGGAAAGGGAAATGACCAGATTCGCTTTGAGCTTGGCATCAAAGCGCTGGCTCCGGATCTTAAGATTATCGCTCCATGGCGCATGACTGACATATGGACCATGAATTCCCGGGAGGAGGAGATTGAGTACTGTAAAAAACATGGAATTGATCTTCCCTTTGATGCAAGCCACAGCTACAGCCGCGACCGCAATCTGTGGCATATCAGCCATGAGGGTCTTGAGCTTGAGGATCCGGCAAATGAGCCGAATTATGAGCACCTTCTTGTTCTTGGCGTCACACCGGAAAAAGCACCGGATGAAGCAGAGTACGTAACCATGACATTTGAAAAGGGAATTCCTGTAAGCCTGAATGGCGAGGCGATGAAGACCTCTGACATTATCCGCAAGCTCAATGAACTCGGCGGAAAACATGGAATCGGCATCTGCGATATTGTAGAAAACCGTGTTGTCGGAATGAAGTCACGCGGCATCTACGAGACACCGGGCGGCACCATCCTCTATGAGGCACACCAGCAGCTGGAAGAGCTTGTATTAGACCGTGCCACTTACGAAGTAAAGGAAGAGATGGGCAACAAGCTGTCACAGATCGTATATGAAGGCAAATGGTTCACTCCTCTGCGTGAGGCCGTACAGGCATTTATCGAAAAGACACAGGAATATGTAACCGGAGAAGTGAAATTCAAGCTTTATAAAGGAAATATCATCAAGGCCGGAACCACCTCACCCTATTCATTATACAGTGAATCACTGGCAAGCTTCACGACAGGAGATCTCTACGATCACCACGATGCAGACGGCTTTATCAATCTGTTCGGACTGCCGTTAAAGGTTCGTGCCATGAAAATGCAGGATGCGGAGTAACTGACTTAAAGAAGCTCAAAAAGGGACAGGTCATTTTTAATCTGGGACGGGGCATTTTTAAAAATGCCCCGTCCCCAACAATGTTCCGAGGAGTATATACAGATCTGCCAGGTTTACTGTGATCTTCGATATTCTCCTTTTTTTGCTGTCTGCCCCGATGTAGTCTATCACTTTTCCCCGGACCAGGCGGTCATAGATATTACTGAATGCTCCTGCGCTCAGGATGGTCATTCCAAGCTTCTTTAGCCGCCGTCCTTTTTTTGTGAGGAGCCAGCCGTCATAGGCTGCAATTCCTGCTCCCATGGCTGCGGATGCTCCTTTGACGAGTGTGGGATGTCCTTCCAGGGTATCCATTATGAATCCTTTGTTATATACCTTTCTCAGGACAATGTTTCCAAAGATTGTTCTTCGCTCTTCTCCCGGACTGAAGGTATCCTCTATATATTGCTTTGCTCCCATGTCACTGCATACAAGCAATAAAAATAATCCGCCCAGCTGCTTATGCATCAGAATACCTCTTTTATTCTCTGAATCTCGTCTTTGTATTTTTCCATCTCTTCATCTCTTTTTTCGATTGTCTCGCACAGTGGCGTGTAGTCCAGGTCAGACACTTCTCCTTCACGGAATTTGTCGTACACCATCTGTCCGATCTCTAAAAGGTCTCTTTCGTTGGCGCGGCGCAGTGAGCGGACTTTGCTTTTCAGCTTTTCTACTTCAATCGTATCTCCTGCCCTCTTTCCGATATCCTCAGCTACACCTGAAATTCTTTTTCCCAGGTCTTCAAAAAAATCTGACATAATTTGTCTCCTCCTTTTCATTATGTATCGTTTTGTAACAGTTCAGACAGGTCCGCGCAGCAGTGATGGTATCCGAACTGTTGCATTCTGCCGGCAGCTGCTTAGCAGGTCCGCACAGGGCCGCCCGTCCCGGCGAAGCGGGGTATTTCTATTTACAGGCTTCTCAGGCGGTTCAGGGACTGGTACAGATCCATGGTTCCATAGCCCCATTCCTGGTTCGGATATTCTGGAAGAACTCCCTGGTTTGCACCAAGTATGAGGATATTCTTCACCTGGCTCGTCGTGATCCCGATCGCATTCGGCTGCTGCCTGAGCCACTCAATAATCAATGCTGCCGCCCCTGCTGTAATTCCTGCCGCAATACTGGAACCGCTGCTCTTAATAAAGCGCCCGTCTGTCCCGGCGCCGAGCACCTGTACGCCCGGTGCTGCAAATTCTGGTTTTATCAGCCTGTTTCTAGTATACCCTCTCCCGGAATTAATATCAACACTATTATCAATTGCATTATAATAAGAAACGGTTATGGCACACCCGGTGCTCCCGGGATCTGTCAGTGTATAGTCTGGATTTGCCTCCAGGAAATATACCTCTCCTGACAGGAATTCCTCCATGGACATCCAGATATGGAATGCCCCGTCCACGACTCTTAAGGGCTCCACTCCGATACGCCAGATGCCTGCCGCTGCAGAAAGAAAGCGGAAGAACAGAAGCTGGGAATCATTGTTGTCCATAAGCAGACGGTATTCAACCTCCACTGTCGTATTATCAAAGGGAAAGGTAAGGCTGTAGCGGCTGGCCTGCCTTACAGATATGGAAGGACTTCTCTCTCCAGAGGGCGAGACCAGGTAGGCGGTCACAATATTGGGAAGTGTTGTCCAAAGCTCTGCCACAAATCTGGTGCCTGCCTCCTCTACCCTGATCTCCACTTCCTTCGTCTGGTCTGCCTCAAGCCTCCCGAAATAGTGATGTCTCTGATTCGCTTCATTTCCCCCGCCGATAACAACACAGCGGTTCAGAGTATTGGCATAATTCCCCAGGATGTTGCAGAGCGGACTCTTTCCATTGTGTCCCCCGAACCCGCTTCCAAGGGCCACGCAGAGTACAAGGGGCATATTCCTTCTCTCCGCAAGTCTGTGGAGATAATACATCCCCTGCATAATATCTGTTTCCTGAAAACATACCGCTTCCTGGGTAATCCCATAAAAGTCCTTCAGGTATTCCTTCGCCTGCTTGAGCTTTACCATGCCGATCACTGCCTTTGGCGCTGCTCCCTGGAACCGGTTCTCCACATTCTCATTTCCTGCTGCCACGCTGGCCATAAATGTTCCATGACCGTTCTCATCCATACTGGGCACGATCGTGGCCGGGTTCTCAGAGCGCAGCGCTGCATTGATCATCTCCTCCGTGTATTCACTCCCATAGGTAAAGCCTTCCGGAAGATCACCTGTCTGGATCGTCTGATCCCAGATTGCGGCGATCCGGGTGCTTCCGTCCGCTCCTCTAAAAATCGGATTGCGGTAATCAATTCCTGTATCCACAAATCCGATCATAATCCCGTTTCCCTGGAGATTAAGAGTCGGGTAATTCTGCACCGTGCTGATGCCTGCCGCATTCATGGCTTCCAGGTCCACCAGGGCATAGCACCCCGGGATGCTGTTGTAGCCGTACCGTTCAAGGGTAAGGTCTCCCACATACTCCTTATTCACATAGACCACCCTGTAATCGAACCCCACATCCTGTACGCAGGCCTGGCTTCTGGGAAATACAATCTCCGCATCCTTCCGGTAATCCGGAATAATAAAATCCATACAGTCCTGGGATAATATTTTTTCTCTGCATCCTTCTACAGGCATAAAAAACACCTCATATACTTTTTTTTAGTATATGAGGTACTTCTACTGTTTTATGATACTTCCGGCATCCATCCCCTCGCTGAAAGTGACTTTTAAACGGGCTGGATGCGTTACTATGAGCGGACGTCCAGTCCGTGAATCGTAAAAAATGGTTAGCCCGCATTTCCGATACGGCGCACTTCCTGGCCTCTGAGAGTAATAATCGGACCGCCTCTGTTTTCAATATACTCCTCTGTAATCGTCACCTGTCCAATACTGTCATCCTTGGGAATCTCATACATAATATCCAGCATAAACTCCTCAATGATTGCCCGAAGCGCCCTGGCGCCGGTATCCTTTTTCATGGCTTTTTTCGCGATTGCCGACAGGGCCCCTTCCGTAAAGTCAAGCTTCACTTCATCCAGGGCAAGAAGCTTCTGGTATTGCTTCAGTATAGCATTCTTCGGCTCCTTCAAGATCTTCACAAGCATCTCCTCGTTCAGCCCCTGGAGCGTAAAGATAATAGGCATACGTCCGATAAACTCAGGAATCATGCCGAATTTGCGGATATCCTCTGTTGTCACCTTACTGAGGATGGTCTTGTCCTTATCATATTTGTCTTTCAGGTCTGCACCGAAGCCTATGGACGACTGCTTCGTAAGCCTCTCCTTAATAATATTTTCCAGGTCAGGAAATGCCCCGCCGCAGATAAAGAGGATATTTCTTGTATTCACGGTTGTGAGAGGAACCATGGCATTCTTACTGTTGGCGCCTACCGGAACCTCTACCTCGCTTCCTTCCAGGAGCTTTAGCATCCCCTGCTGCACCGACTCGCCGCTTACATCACGCTGGTTCGTGTTTCTCTTCTTGGCGATCTTATCAATCTCATCAATAAAGATAATGCCCTGCTCTGCCTTCTCCACATCATTATCCGCTGCTGCAAGAAGCTTGGATACCACGCTCTCAATATCGTCGCCTATGTACCCCGCCTCTGTAAGGGACGTGGCATCTGTAATGGCAAGAGGCACATCCAGCAGTCTGGCAAGAGTCTTAACCAGATATGTCTTACCGGATCCGGTAGGTCCGATCATCAGCATATTGGACTTTTCAATCTCTATATCATCCATCGTGTCTGTGGCTACTCTTTTATAATGATTATAGACTGCCACAGACATCGCCTTCTTCGCATGCTCCTGCCCTACTACATATTCATCCAGGCTTGCTTTGATCTTATGAGGTGCCGGAAGATTCTTAATATCCACCAGGGGCTTTTTCTCCTCGCCTTCCTTTTTCTTCTTAAGCTTCTGTCTCTTTGGCACCTGCTGCTCCATATCTGTCATATTAAAAATCTGTACACCCGGCATATTCATAAGCTGGCTTAGATCAATCTGTCCATTGCTCATGGCATCAAAGCTCTTCTGCATGCAGTCATTACAGACACAGATATGATTGGGCAGATCAATCATCCTGCCCGCAATGCTCTCGGGCCTGCGGCACACAAAGCACACCTTTTCGTACTCATCCTCATGCTTTGTAGTCTCTACTTCACCTGTCTCAGCCTTTTTTGTTTCGTCAAGAGTCTCTTCCCTGAAATCATGTTCCGACATCTCTTTTTTTCCTTCCTTCTTTTTTCGTCTCTCTGGCAGCTGCCTGTCACTTTTCCTCTATCATTTCTAAAAACTGCTTCTCCGATATAATTGGAATCCCCAGTTCGTTCGCCTTCTTATTTTTTGATGATGCAGAGGTCACATCATTGTTAATCAGATAACTGGTCTTAGATGTGACAGAGCCTGTCACCTTTCCGCCCAGACTTTCAATCAGTTCCTTCGCCTCACTGCGGTTGGCAAAATGCTCCACACTACCTGTAATTACAAAATTCACACCTTTCAGTATCTGCTTTTCTTCCTTCTTTTCCTCTGGTATCACAAGCTCACTTAAGAGTCTCTCAAATCTCTCCCTGTGGCCTCTGTCGGCGAAATAATCTGTAAATGCCTTCGCCAGCACACTCCCCACACCCGGGATCTCGTCAAGCTCCTCCTCTGTGGCTCCTGTCATCCGCTTTACATCATAATCAAATTCCCGGCAGATCACCTTGGCATTCGCAAGACCGATCCCGGAGATTCCAAGCGCATAGACCACTCTTGGAAGTGTGGTAGTACGTGCTTTTTTGATATTGGCTATCAGATTCTGATAAGATTTCTCCCCAAAACCCTCCATGGAGGTAATCTCCTCTTCATACCTTTCAAGATGAAAGATATCCGCAAATTCCCTGATATATCCTTTTACAATGAATTTTTCCAGGGTGGCCTCAGAGAGCCCCTCGATGTTCAGCGCATCCCTGCTTACAAACAGGGAAAAGGCCTTCACATGCTTTGCCTGGCATTCCGGGTTCGTGCAATAGAGCGTCTTTGCATTGCTTACCTTGCGTATCTCTGTCCTTCCGCCGCATACCGGACAGGTCTCTGGAATGTCCCTCACTCCGCTTCTGGTAAGGTTCTGCGCAATCTGCGGAATAATCATATTCGCCTTATATACTTCGATCCGGTCTCCAGTCCCAAGCTCCAGCTCCTCCATAATACTGATATTATGGACACTTGCACGGCTTACCGTAGTTCCCTCCAGCTCCACAGGTTTAAAGATAGCAACCGGGTTAATCAGCCCTGTTCTTGACGGACTCCACTCAATCTGCACAAGCTCTGTCTCCCGGATCTCATCCGCCCACTTAAAGGCAAAGGAATCCCGCGGGAACTTCGATGTCTGTCCAAGGGACTGCCCATATGCTATATTATCATATACTAGCACAAGTCCGTCAGATGGGAAATCATTTTGTGTAATTTTTTCTGAAAATTTAATAACTTCCTCCTCTATGGTTTCCCTTGTCACCTGGCAGCACTCTACAGTCTCGAATCCCTGTTCCTTAAGCCATTCCATCTGATACATTCTGGAATTATGAAAATCCACACCCTCTGCCCGGACAAGGGAGAAGGCATAAAACCGTACATTCCGCTTTGCTGTAATCTCATTATTCAGCTGTCTCACAGAACCACTGCACAGGTTTCTCGGGTTCTTGTATTTTGCTTCTGCCTCCTCGATCTCCGAATTAATCTTTTCGAAATCCCGGTATCCGATTACCGCCTCTCCCCTGAGAATTAATTCCCCGGAATACTGGATCTTAAGAGGAATATTTTTAAATACCCTGGCGTTATTCGTGATCACTTCGCCAACCTCGCCGTTCCCCCGGGTGACTGCTTTGTAGAGCTCCCCGTCCCGGTAAGTAAGCACAATCGTAAGCCCGTCAAGCTTCCAGGAAAGTACTGCCTTCTGATCTCCCAGAAAGCTTTTCAGCTCCTCTACCTCTTTTGTCTTATCAAGAGACAGCATGGGCCGCTCATGGCGCTCCTTCGGAAGCTCACTTAACACCTCATAGCCCACATGGACCGTAGGACTGTCCGAAAGCGTTATGCCAAGCTCTCTTTCAAGAGAAAGCAGCTCATCATAAAGCCTGTCATACTCATAGTTGCTCATCATCTCCTCTGCATCCTGGTAATAGGCGCGTCCCGCTCTATTTAATAGCTCCACCAGTTCCTGCATTCTCTGTCTCTGCCTGCTCATACAATTCCTTTAACTCCTGTTCATTTAATTTCCGGTATTCTCCCGGTTTCATAGCTCCAAGTTCAATATTCATAATCCTTACACGCACAAGCCTTGTCACCTTAAAGCCAAGCGCCCCGCACATTCTCCGTATCTGACGGTTCAGCCCCTGGGTCAGAACAATGGAAAAGGTGTATTTTCCGATTCCGGTCACCAGACAGGGTCTTGTCACCTCGTCAATCCCCTTCTCCTTATCCTGGATCCGGACTCCGCGCCCCATCTTATAGAGAAATTCCTCTGTGACTTCCCTGTTAACCGTCACCTTATACTCCTTCTCATGCAGGTAGCGCGCACGCATCATGCGGTTAATCAGCTCCCCGTCATTGGTCATAATAAGAAGCCCTTCCGAATCCTTATCAAGTCTTCCCGCATAGGTCACTCTCACAGGATATTTTAAAAAGCGGATAATATTTCCCTTTACCCGCATATCCTCAGTACATACGATGCCCACAGGCTTGTTTACCGCAAGCACCACCTTCTCATCCGCCCCTTTTATGATCCGTTTTCCCACACGGACAGTCTGGCTGTCTTCCACCTTCATGCCCGGGGACGCCTTCTTTCCATCCACGGTTACCCTTCCGCTCTCAATAAGGCGGTCTGCCTCTCTACGGGAACACAGCCCTGCCTCACTGAGATATTTATTCAGTCTCATCATCTGTCAGTACTCCTCTGATCTTATCATCCTCCATGAAAGTATTGCCCCCATACAAAAAAAGTACACTGGTAATCTCATAATCCTTCATCACCTGCCCCAGATCTCTCTTGTAATACCTGGGATCAACCATAATAATTTCCCGGAAATACGGAACAAGAAACGGAACCAGGCAGTTTGCATAAGAATCCTTGACCACCAGAAGCCGCCCGTCTGCCTTTGCTGCAGTCTTTATATCAATCAACGGAAAATCTCCCCCAAAAAATACGGCATACTTGTCCTCCCCATTAAGCTTCGAGCTGTCATAGAGTGTGGCAGCTTTTCTGTCCTCCTCCACATAGCTGACCACTACCTTTGTGTTGTCCTGTGCATCCTCCTCACTGTAAATATACACTGGCTCTCTGTATCCGCTCTCATAGCCCGAATCCTTTGAAAGCGATCCGCGAAAATCACCTGTCACCGCGTAGGGCTTAAGCGCCGGCTGCTTTTGGGGTTCAAGTCCCATACTCTCTATCAGCCCGCTGCAGGCATAAAAGGCTCCCCGGGTTGTCCAGAGTGCGTCAGTGTGATAGTAAATCTCCTGCTTTTTTTCTGCCTCCAGTGCCTTTTCCACATCTACCCAGACAAAATCCTGCTCCAGGGATTCTTTTATATTTTCAAACTGCTCTGTCTGATCCTCTGTCACTGCGAAGACCGGAAGCTTATCCGACAATACATTGGCCGCACCTGGTACAAGCATGAGGTAAAAGGGAATGTCTGAATAAGAACTTCTAAAGTCCTTCATATGCTCCAGAGTCTGGCTCACTTCTGCCTCATCCAGCGTTACGATATCCTCCAGAAGATAATGATCCTTTCCCTTAAAAATGCCGTTCGATTCTCTCTTTCCTCCCAAAAGGCTGATATTCGCCCTGGCTGCGGTCAGAAATTCTCTTTTATCTCCTTCCGGAAACAGCCTGCCCCGGAAAACCAGATTCATAAGACAGACAGCCGCGAGAAGAACAGCAAACATGATACCAGCCGCGCGCCTGCTCTGGGGATGCTTTCTCTTTCTCTTTTCTGTTTCCCTACTCTTCTCCATATCTGTACTCCTTATAAAATGATGAAAGCGTCAAAAGGTATTCTGATGCATGAAACGCATGACCTTTTGACGCTTGTATCATCAGATCATGTAAATCATACACAGGAAAAACAGCACCGCATATACTGCCGTGTTCATGACTGTCCTCGCCCGCTTCCCACTGTAGATAAAATGCTCATATAACCTGAAAATCAGCGGGGTAGAGCAAAAGATCAGGGAAAACCACAGCACCACATTGGACATCAGCAGATAGATTCCCCTGGCATCCGTAAGACCGCTGCCTCCGATACCAGCCATCCGTCCCAGATAGGCAAGGGCACTTCCGGGTGTCGGGCTGAAAAACAGCACCCAGCCCGCTATAATCAACAGAAGACTGAAAAACCGGGTAACTGCCCCTGGAAGCCTCTGGATTGCATTCGCCGTAATGTATTTCTCAACTACAAGCAGGATGCCATAGTACAGCCCCCACAGAATATAGTTCCAGGATGCCCCGTGCCACAGGCCGATCAGCAGCCATACAAGCAGAATACTCCGGATATCCTTCCCCACTGTCCTGCGTTTTCCGCTAAGAGGGAGGCCGACATAATCCTGAAACCATGAAACCAGGGAAATGTACCATCTTCTCCAGAAATCCGTAATACTTTTTGCCATATACGGGTAGGCAAAGTTCTGCCTGAATTCGAACCCAAACATTCTTCCCAGACCGACAGCCATATCTGAAAATGCACCCAGCTCAAAATAAATCCGGAACATGAATGCCAGGCAGCCAAGCCATGCACTTAAAACAGACATCTCCCCAGGTTCCATGGCAAATACAACGTCTATAATCCTCCCGGCAGCATCCGCCAGAAGCAGCTTTTTGGCAAGCCCGCGGATAAAGAAGAGAGCCCCGTCCCCAAAGTCCGCAAGCGATGTCTTTCTACCGCGCAGCTGCTCTGTCATATCCTTATATTTCACAACCGGCCCTGCAATCAGACGGGGAAACAAAGTAACATAAACTGCAAAATCCAGAAGGCTCCTCTGCACCTTCACCCTTCTCTGGTATACGTCAATCGTATAGGACAATGCCTGCAGCGTATAAAAAGAAATCCCGACGGGCACAGGCAGCTCCCTGTACCGAATCTCTGTCTGGAATATGTCATTCATGCTTTCAAGGACAGGAGCCCCATACCGGAAAACAAACAGCAGCACCAGATTCACTGCAATGTTCATGACAAGCCTTCTCCTCGCTTTCTTCTTTTCCTTAAGAGCCCCTGCGATGAGAAATCCGCTCATATAATTAAACAGGACTGAAAAGATTACAAGAAAGATATATGCCGGCTCCCCCCACGCATAGAAGAGCACTCCGCCCGCAAGAATCACGACGTCCTTAAGTCTTCCTGGAAGCACATGATACAAAATCAATATAACCGGCAGAAACCCCAGCAACAATTCCAGTCCTCTTCCTAAGTCCGGCAGATCCTCCGTCCTCCCAGGGAATCTCTCCCGGGCCGCATTCTTCTTAGATTCCCCGGTATCCCCATTTCCCGTATACTTCTTTTCTTCTGAATCCCGTATCGTTATATCCGGGTCCTCTGCACCCTGACTTAGCGCGTCCTGATCCGCTGCACTCTGGTCTCCCGTATCCTGGTCTTCTGATCCCTGGTTCCCCGGATCCTGGTTCTCTGTGTCCTGATCATCCTGGCTGTCCCTGGCACTCTCAAGCTCCTGAATCCGGATCTCGTTTCTCTGTACATTCATTTTTGCCATCTGTTCCAGTTTCTCTTCTCCAACAGCAGAATCCTCACGCAGATTCCCCATACGTCCTGCAACCACAATGGCAGCTATAAGAAGTAACACCGCTACGGCAATTACCGCAAAACGGAGTACCCTGTCCTCTTCTCCAAAATGCTTTTTATTTCCCATCTGACTTTCCTTTATCTTTTCAATAGTAGCACCTCAATTATACTATCTTCCGGGACGGAAGTCAAAATTTCTTGCGCTCTTCCTTTACATTCCAGGCTATTTCCTGTTATAATATGATACAGGCATGGCCCCTTGACACCAGGAACATCAGGAAGCAGCCATTTTTCGTAGAAAAATGAGCGGATTCGAGGTGTTTTAGAATTGTGAGTGTAGTAAACCGGAGAATATTTTATGATTGTATTAGATTTAAATGCTAAAATTAGCATGGCACATCTGCTTCTAAAATCAGCCTTTTACAATTTTTCTTTTATAGAAGGAGAAGTAACTACTTTTAATAAATACCATATTGACGGCCGTCTTCACAAGGAGTTTTTTGATGAAGAACCTGACCGGGAATATTCCTGCTGGAAGGAGGTTCAGGAATACTTTTTCTCGGTAATCCGGGGGAAGAGGACTCCCTTAAGCTTTAAGATTATCCTCTCCCTTGCACGGGATGACTTTCCGTCATTTCTCTCCTCCTGCAATCTTTCCTTCCGCCCGGAGGACATCCAGGGATTATACCTGAATCTCCGGTATAGTGAAAACCAGCTCAGGTGCATCACCGGCATTTCCATGAATACATTTACAATGGATAAAAGTCTGGAGCAGGAATGGGATAGATATGTCCAGAAGCTTCTGACAGAGCTTTCTATGGCAGCCTGACATCATAGATCAGACCTGGTAAGAATAAAAAAAGAATGTGCCAAGGGAGAGGCTACATAAGGAAGTAGCTTCTCCCTTGTGCTTTGTAGTCAGCCAGATTGATTGGATTGTAGGTAAAAATCAATCATATTGGAGGATTACAGAATGAAACAGCATTACACGGATGAAAAAGCGGGGATCCACTACACCTTGCAGGGAGATTATTATCTGCCCGACCTTGCATTACCCACTGAAGAACAGCAGACAATCGGTATATGGGGACAACGGCACGCAAGGTACTTAAAGCAAAATCATAAAATTTTGTATATGAATTTATTTACAAGCGGTAAACTAAACAACCACCTTGCTGATGTTGAGGAACAGGCACAGAAAATGTTTTCTCGGCTGATAAATCAGATGGCAGAGCATGAAGGCGTGACCGAACAGCTCAAAGCAGAGAATCAAATGGAATGGGTTGGGCAAATCAAAACTTTTGGATTTGCCCAAAAATCCAAACTTTAAAGAAATCCAAACTTTTGCTCATAAACCCCAATGAATGCGGTGTTTTGAGAATAAAAAGTTTGGATTTCTTTTGGAACTTATACTACAGTCCACAGAATTCAGACAATGTTCCATCCTTGTTTTTCCACTTCTTATTCGGACACTTTTCTCTCTCCACCTCCAAAGTGGCAAGAGCATTTGCTTTTTCTTCTGTTGTTATATCAAGGTATTTCATTGTTGTTTCTAACTGCTCATGGCCAAGCAAAAAGCTGATCTGAACGATACTAATACCGTCCTCAAGCCAGTGGGATGCCTTTGCGTGGCGGAATTGATGGGCATGTGCGTCAAGCGGCACCTCCGGGCATTTTTCATGAGCGATTTTCGCACACAGCTTAATCCGCTTATCAAGCGCAGGTTCAGAAAGTTTTGTATTCCGCCCTCCCACACGGGAATAAAAAAGATATGCTTCCGGCTCTGGCTTCTCTCCATGGAATTCCTTCAGATATATACGGATATTTGCAACAGCACGCGGAAGGAGATACGCTGTCCTCATTTTTGCGCCTTTTCCCAAAAGTATAAGGTAAGGCTTCGGATCATCCAGATGGATATGGGATATCTTTATGGACCGTATCTCGTCAAGACGCCCTGCGGTAGCATAAAGCACAGTCAGAAATACAACATCCCTTTTCCCTGTCCGTGTTGAGAGATCCGGCGCAGAGAGCATTGCCGCAACGGCATTCCGTGTGAGCCCGCATACTTTCTTTTTGGTGCATTTTTGCCGTTTGATTTTTTTTGCCTCTTGATAAAGATATAAGTATTCGATGTCCTTCTCTCCCAGATATTCAAGGAATACCCTCAGGGACCCCAAGCGTACATTGCAGGTGTCCGCACTGCACAGGCGGGTTTCTTTCAGCCAGAGCATCCATTTTTCAATCCATGCCCTTTCAAAGCATTTCCGGCTAAAGCAGTCAGGCTTTATATCCTCCGTTTCCAGAAATGAGAGGTATAAAACCAGGCTGTCCTTGTATGATTTCAAAGTGTGTCTGCTGTTTGTGAGGAAAGTTGGGGCATATGTATTTAAAAAGTCAGAAATAAAGTATGCGATTTTGGCAGATTCATCATTCTTTTTCATCGGGTACCTCCGGTATGATCTCATTGAAGCCGGTTTCCGTTTTTTCCCGAAGGATATCAGACATTCCCGGCACAATGGAATAATAGTATAACGTCGCGTTTATTTCGCTATGCCCCATGGATTTTGAAAGATAAAGGAGCTTTTCGCTGAACCCGAAGGCATCTTCCTCCCACCGGTTGATGTTTTCTACCGCATAATGATGCCTAAGTTCATACGCCACGGGCCTGTTGTTTTTGCCGTTTGCTTTTTCCCACAGCTTTCGGAATATATAGACCACCCATTGCCTGGAATAACCGTTGCCCATCGCATTCTCAAAAAAATATGTCCTCCCGGGATAAATTTTCTCCACTTCCCGGTCGTACTGTTTCAGCAGGTCTGTCATGCTGTCGTGGAGAGCCACATAATGCTGGGCGTATCCTTTTGTTTCATGAATGTTAAGAACCCCATGTACCAGGTCGACTTCGCTTCGTTTCAGTTTCCGGGCTTCTGTTGTCCGTATGCCGCTGCTGTATAGAAGCCTGAAAAATACAGGGCACGTCATTTTGGGGAGGAGAAATTTGGGAGAGGGCTTATAGGGGACTATGCTGTCGCATTCATGGAAAAAATTTTGCAGTTCTTCTCTTGTGAATGCATGTGGAACTCGGGTCCTTTTTTCTGCTTTCGGAACCGGCATAGGCAGGACGTCTGTCATCCTGCGCTTTTGAAGATAACTGATAAAGCTGCGGATTACCCCTGTCCGTGTAATACAGGAGGATTTTGTTTCTGTATCACGTTTCTGACACCACGCATCAACCATTTCCTGGCATAAGGCCCTGCCTGGGAAACGTTCCGCACAAAAACGGTCAAAGTACCTTAGATTTCGCGCCCTTACTTCACTCCAGGAACCAGACGATTCCTGGTAAAACACATACTTTTCTATAAGGTCAGCAAACCCGGATTGATAACTCACCATTGGAACACCTCCTCACTGACAGGAAACTCTCTGATGCCGATTGCGCATTCCCGTAAATGGCTGATATCCGCCGAAAGATAGTGGTTCAGCGAATCTGGGTCGCTGTGCCCAAGAGTGGAACTGATGATGGGACGTGGGATGCCGGAGCCGGCAAATGAAGCCGCCAGGTTATGGCGGAACAGATGCGCCCCTTTCCTGTCGCCTTTGTTTTGGCGTATGGCGGCAGCTTCATATACTTTTTGGGCTGCATTCCCCACTGTTCCTGGGCTGATCGGCCTGCAGGGTTTTGTCCCGCAGAGAAAAATATGTTCATCGGCGCTGTCGGGACGTTCTTGTGTAGCATAGTCAAAAATAGCATTGCCAACGGCTGTTGTGAGAGGGAGAAGCAGTTCTTCGCCAGTTTTTTTCTGGATGATCCGAATCTCCTCTTTCTCCCAGTCTATGTCAGAAAATTTCAGGCCAGCTACATCACTGGATCTCATCCCGGTAAAATAAAGAACGGCGCCAATGGCACGGTTGCGCAGGCAAAGGCCGCCCTCATTGCCGGAAAGCACGCTGCGGATAGCCTGCGTTTCCTCTTCTGTAAGATACTGGATATTTTTTCGCCGGCGGTGCAGACTGGGAAGGTATGTGAGGATACGTCTGGCGGAATCGGAATAACTGCCAGTCTGTGCTTCAAATACAGATGCGATGTTAACCTTTGTACTGCTGCTGAGCTTTTTGTGGGAGAAATAACCCAGGACAGCCTTCTCTGTCACATCCTCCAGCGACTGGAATCCGGAGGACTGCAAGGATAATAAAAGGCCGCTGCAGGCAGAGATGCTGGCTCTTACTGTTCCCGGTTTAAGGCCGCGCCTGTAGCTTTCTTTTTCATAATTATCAAGTAAGATTTTAAACTCCCCATTCAACTGTGTGTACGCCCCGAACCTAAAGAGCGGATTTCGTTTCCCTTCCGATAAACTGTCATATTTGCTGTAGCGGTGGAAAAGATTATAAATCGTTTTTCGGTTTGCCTGCGTTTCCGGGGATGAAGTCTGCGCCACCCTTATCTGACAGGCAGCTTCAAAAGAATCAAAGTGGTAAACACCCTGATGGTTTTCCAGCCAGCGGATTTCGCGATTGACACATTTCATATAATTTTGGCTGTATCCATCTTTTTGCATGTCCTGAAGAAGTTCTTCATAAGTTTTGTTTGAATGAAATAATTTCATCTATTATCACCTCCATCTTTATGATAACTGGAGATAGAGAGAAAAAGAAATCCAAACTTTTTGCTCTCAAAGCACCGCATTCATTGGGGTTTATGAGCAAAAGTTTGGATTTCTTTAAAGTTTGGATTTTTTGTCGAATGAACAACATTCGTAGCAGAGCCAGAGAAATTGTAAATACCGATTTGATTTATAGCTAACAAATAACGGCGGCAGGGAAAAAATCCTTGCCGCCGTTGCGTTAAGTTCAAATACACATTGTGAGGAGTTCTCAAAATTCATTCAATTTAAAAAATAAAATTCGCAATACTACTTTTCTGAGCATCGCTGAGATTTTCAATTTCTTCATTAAATTTAATTTCCGTTTGATCTATACTTTCAACACAAGGCTTCAGCCATTCAATTTCTTCAAACGAGAATCCATATCGAAGCATCCATATCTCAGTTGAGTCTTCTGTTCCATATTTGATGTACTTTGCCAACCGCTCAGCACGATCGTCTTGATACGCAAGATAATACTGATGGAAAACCGCATAGAACAAATCGCTCAGCTTAAACCCTATAAGTTTATCGAGAAAATCATATGTATCATAAACAATACGGTCGTAATCGACATCTTTACCCTTTGTTTCAGCAGGGAATAAGGGGAAAGTACGCAATTCTTTATCTGGAATATCACTATAGCCTGCTATGTATCGAACTGTCAGGCTATCAGCACGATCTTGTTGACCTGTTCGTGACAATAATCGCCGTTGAGCAACATTGGAAACATAAGCATATCTCTCTTGACAAATCTTACTAAATGTTTTGCCGTGCACTTTCCATATCATTATTTTGATGGCGGAATCAAAAACAAATTTTTCTGCTGCCGTTAGTTCTCGACCTAAGTACTGCTTGTATAAGCACTGAAAGTCCTCATAAACCTCTTTTGCGACTGTATTAGGCAACACAAACCCTGTATCAGTAAACATCATATCTAATAATGTAGGGACTACCGTAGTAACGCTATCTGATTTTAATTTCTCAAGATCTTTATTTGTAAGATTATACTCGTCAGAAAATTCCCCTGTTTTGATTGCTTCTTTGTATTCCTCATATTTCTCATCAATTTTATCGTCTGTGGTATCTAATCGAGATTTTGACGAAAGAGTATTTTTCTTGCGGTACACTTTTCGGAATCTACTCATTGCATTTGGTCGCAAAATGACACTACCAAAATCAAATACAGGTTTGTTGGTAGAGCGACCGGCTCTACCAATCAGATTTTTGACAGACAGTGTCTTACTCTCCTCGAAGCGGTCAAGATAAACCACATCAAATGGCATATTAATTCCCTGCTCAAGTGTAGAAGTAGCAAAACAGATTTTACAGAAGCCCTGCTGCGTAAAATGCTCTAATATCAAACGGGCTGTCAATGGCATTGAACCGTGATGAACAACAATCCCGCATCTCAGTTTTTCCAGCATATCAGAGTTATAAAACAACTTATCCGTTGTTGAAGCACCAATATACTCCTTTAGCTCATCTATCATTTTTATTGCAATAGGATCATCAATTGGTTGGCACATAGAAATATACTTCTGAAATTGCCCATATATCTGCTTACTGTAAATGTGCGACTTTGGCACATAGATCAGTACACTACCACCCTTTTTCAGTACGGACTCAATAGGATCAAAGTTTGCTTCCAGCTTGCGTGTTCCAAGTGTTGCAGGGTCACTACCGAAATGATAGAATTTCTGGCTTGTTGTGTCGTGAGTATAAAAAATCTGTCCTACATTTTTTAATTCATAATTGCTGTATGTTGCCGTTGTATCAATGATTTCAATTCCATTTTTCTGCAATTGTGCTTCGGGATTTTCGACGAACGGATGTGCAAAAACGAATTTTGCGTCAGGAAAATACTTTAGTGCTCGCCTCACAATACTATCAAAATAGAGACCTCGCACCGAGTGTTCATCGCTGAGCTGGGCTTCATCAAACAGAATCAAATCAATATTTAGCCAATCTTTATTTTTGAACAGCTCTTTTGCACGCTCAGGTGTCAGTATGAAAATATTTCTGTGAATGTGTTTTGTATTAATCCTATCAACAAAAGTCAGGACATTTACAGTTTTTCTGTCTACAAGACTGTTCAATCGGTCGTAGAACTCGTTAATGAGAGCTCTTGAAGGGACGATGACAACCACATCATTGGAACAATCAGTAATAAGATGTCGAAATACAAATGATTTCCCTGTACTTGTTGGTGCTGAAAAACTAAAATACTGTAAATCTCGTATCTTCTTAAGAATATCCGCCTGCATTGGCGTATAGTCATTGCCAAATTCGTCTTTGAGTTGCTGATGATACATTTCAAAGACTGATCCAGTCAGACTTTCGATTTTGGGTTGTTTAAAAAACAACCCCATCGTAGCAATGATTTCTTGCTCGTCCTTCTTAAAAAACTCTGGTTGGAACAATTTGAAATATGAAACTATTTCTAAAACCACAGAGCTATTGGGACCATTTTGATAAATTTCAGATTTGACATAGTCGATAATCTGCTCTAAATCTTCCCCTTTTCGGATTTTGGCAATGATATTGCCCTTTTTTAAAACAGTATTCATAAGTCCACCGCCACCAAAATGAGTTCTTCGTATTGAATTAACGATTGAAAGTCCGGGCGTTTCGTGATGTTAGCGATTATTTTGTCTGTGCTTGTAGTTTTTGCTGAAAATGCAGCAGAAAATCCCTTTCTTCCAACGGCTGCTCTTTGCAAAGCCGATGTTGTACAGAATGGTTTTAATTCTGGAAGGTCCTCAACATCTTTTCCATCTTTGATAAAGTCGACAATTTGTGGCAATGCCGATGAATACGCTGTTGTAGCGGCAACATACTTTGCTTCACCGAAAATAACCGTATTCGTAATTTTATTCTGCGAATGAAAATCAAACCCAGGATTCCCAGAGCGCTTCTTACCAACAAGCTCATCAAGAGGAATATCTAAATAGTCCAACTCAGAAACCATAGTTTCTCTGGCTAGTTCAGATACCACATACTCGCCGGCGTCTTTGCTGATACTGTCATCAACGCATTTGTCAAACTTTTCTTTAATATCATCAATAGTTTTCTTTGCACGGGAGGCAAAGGCTTTCTGTTCAAAGTCTTGATCGAATTTACTGAGCCAAGACAAGTCCATAAGAGTACGCAAAATATCTGATAATGTTGCTGATATATCTTCAGGATCTATTCTGAAAAATTGAACTTTTGCGGGAGAAAACTCAGTTAACATCTTGTGGTCAGTTATCTTCAAGACTTTCACCTCACTTCAAAATATCACTCAGTACAACCCAGCTATCGCTGTTAATATCCTCGGAATAGCTGTCCATACAAATGCACAGTTCTTCACTTTTTTCGTCATAGCGGACAATGCCACCCTTTAAGCCGTAGCGTTCCAAATAATCTTTCAGCACAGCAAATTTTTTCGGCGTGAAAATGTCAATATCTTGGCTATTGCCGCTGCGGTCAAAGCCGCCCTTGGTCTCCACAATCCAAACTTCACCGTTTACGCTGATTATATAGTCAGGATAGAAATTCTTCTGCTTGTCCGAATTATCTGCATATACGATGGACAAATACTCATTGCCTTTATCACCATTTTTATATACCCATTCCACGGCATCGCACTTTTCGCAGAATTTCTCGAATTTGCGTTCCGAGGAGGAGCGAACTTCCGCAGAGGAAAGGTAGCCCTAATATACATTTTTCTTCATTTCCAACTGCGTTTTTGCTGTACCGTCATAGGTAAACAGGCAAGATTGCGGAATATGGAACGACACCTTTGATACTTGGTTAATATCAAGAGTAAGCTGTTCAAGTTCCGCCGCCATCGCTTCACGCACCGTATGGCGTAGCAGATCGGCATTGTTGATAACAAAGGCGTAGACTTCTCTCGGCTCCATTGAGAGGATTTTACGGCTGTATGTAAAATTGCGATCAAACAGCTTACGAATAATCGTATTCATATAGCTGTATTCCATTCCGATCTCCATACCGATTTTACCTACCTTCTGATGATACATATGACCGTGATCGTGGGTATTCAGCTTTTCGGTAATGATGACCGTATTCATATCTGCCGAAGCAAAATCCAAGGTTGCAGTTTCACCCGAAAGGGTGTGACGCAAAATATCGGCGCTAAATTCAAAACCCACCGTCTGCAAGCGTGTCTTGTTCTCCGCCTTATTCGAGCCGGTCTTGAATTTTTCTTCAAAATACTTTGCTACAGAGAGCAGAGCCTTTTTCGGATTGCGGTGATCTGTGACCATCGTTCTCTGTTCGGAGGTCAGGGTGATGCCTTTATACTCATTTTTAAGGAACAGGGTAGCTGCTTCTAAAGCCCCTTTGCCGAGGCTCAGCTTGACACCAGCGGTGAATTTTTCATCGAAAGTGTAGAGATAACAGCTATCCAGCAAATCTTTGCCGTAGTGGTGTGCCTCCGGCATACGGCGAATACGCCCAATGGTCTGAATTTCAAAGGTTTCATCCATATTGTCACGGAGCTTTACCAAAATGGCGGCTCTCGGACAGTCCCAGCCTGTGGCAACAGCTTGCTTGATAATAACAGCAACAGAGGGAGCATTGATTTCTTCAATGCCCTCCAAGTTTTCGTGCATATCAGAGAGCCACACCGCAAGCTGACCATTTTCATAGGTTACGCCTTGCGTTTCAAACCAGCGTTCCACATCGTCCTGCAATTTCTCCGATTTGTTTGGAATCTGCACCACGATCAAAGGATTGATGTCCTTTCCGGCGGAAAGAAATTCCGCACGGATTTTACGCTGTTTGGCATACGCCTGTTCCAACAGATAGTTGGTGACGTTCTCCATTTCCACACGCTGCGGAAAATCCTCATTAATGATGAGCATTTTCTTGATAAGCCCCTCGGCAATAACATCCGCTTCAGGAATTTCTATGATTTCCGCATTTTTGATGCCTTTCGGCGTAGCTGAACAACGGATAATCTTGTCCGTATGGAAATACTGGATGATTTCATCCGCTTTCACCGTGTTATTCTGATGGCTTTCGTCCACAACGACGATAAAATGTAAACCGGCGTTCAGAGCGTGCTCAATATGCTCCAAGAAGTTGGTGCGTTCGCTGTCTTTCAGGGCGTTGTTGCCCTTTTTCGTCAGCTTTTCCCAGTTGATGAAACAGTTATCGTTTTCTTCAAAGCCGCCCGTCATGACATCGGAGAGCAGCTTTGTCTGAGCAGCGTGGATATACTTATCCATCTTTTCCTTACTCTGCTCCTCCAAATTACCCTTTCCGGGAGTAAGCCATACAAACACAGTATTACGATAGGACTGCACATACTGGTGCATAAAATAGGTGAGAATAATCGTCTTTCCACTGCCCGTAGGACTTTTTAGGATAATGTCGCAGGTAGGCTTGTCCATTGCCTCAAAAAGCGATTTTACAGCCGATAATTGAAAATTTTTCAGTTGCACAGTTACACCTCCTGTAAATCCTGATAGTAGTAATCGGGAATAATATTGATCTCAATGCCGTGATCAGCAAGGGACTTTTCCTGCTCCTCATCAGGCAGCAGATCATGCCCCATATACAGTTTACGGCACTTGTCATAGGCTTCGATATTCGCCATAAAATCAGCAAGTTCTTCTTCGGTCAGTACGATGGCAATTTCGGAATTTCTCGTAAAATTCACACTATTTTCCAGTTCCACCAATTCACGAATATGAGAAAGAAGTTCGTCAGCATATTCATAGTACATACGGTCAGAGATAGGGATATAGTCTACCTTATAATATTTCAGTGAGGCAGCATAACCCTCTTTGTCGATGACACGCTTGATACGCTCATAGGTCACATCACGGCAGATACCGTTTTCGTTATTGGTGCAGAGAATAAAGCAGCGATTACCGTCATCCTCGGCGTTCAACTTCATTACGGCGTGTCCTGTAGTGCCGGAGCCTGCAAAAAAGTCGAGAATAGTTGCAGTTTTGCTACACGACATCGTCACAATATCTTTGATGAGTTGAGTCGGCTTGGGGTGTGTAAACACTTTCGCAACTCCAAAAATATCTTTTAATTCTTGTGTTGCATCTGCATTCATTCCGTGATTATCCCACCAAGATTCCGCTTTGCGCTTTGAAAATTTTCGATCTTTTGCAAATACTCGTTGTACCGGTCGGGCTGTTCCACTTTTTCCAAAAATGATTCTTCCATCGGCTATCCTTCGTTGTATTTCCTGCTCATTAAACACCCAATATCTTCCATCCGGAGGATAATAAACATCTCCAGTTTTTGGATTGGTAACAGGGAAATACGGTCCTTTATGATTTGCTGATAAGTCTGTAGTTGTCCACGGTCCACGAGGATCATTGTCGGGGTTGCTATAATTTTTAAGAATATCTTCTTCTGAAACTTCGAAGCCTAAGTCATAAATTTTTTCAATCTCTTTTGAGTAGCACAATATGTAATCGTGTACAGGAGGAAGCCAACCCATATTATTACCGTTTGTTTTCTTTTTCCATAGAATAGTGCCTACACAATTGCTTGCTCCAAAGACCTCATCACATAATAGTTTTAATTGCGAAAATTCATTGTCATCTATGGACATAAAAATCGTTCCATAGGGTGCAAGCAACTTTTTCGACAGCGTGAGGCGTTGTTTCATAAATGACAGCCATTTACTATGGTTAAAACCATCAGTGGTATCAACAAACGCATCATCATATACAAAGTCTTTTGTTCCCGTATTGTACGGTGGATCAATATAGATAAGGTCAATTTTGCCCTTATGCGTTTTTTCTAACAGCTTCAATGAAGCAAGATTATCGCCCTCAATGAGAAAATTCATTTGACCGCCGTTGTCGATGAACATCCCCGTGTCCTCTGTCAGCACTGGCGTATTGTTGTCCAACACCTCGTCAATTTCCTCACGATGCTCCTCAAACACAAGACCATATTTCTTGCCGTTCACATCTTTTTCAAGCTCAGAAAGATAGGACAGAAGATTACCCGTATTCTCATCCTGCGGTGCAGCAGCGATATAGTTGCGAATCTCTTTGATTTTAGCAAGCAAATCTTCACGCTTTTGTTTTGATATATTCGTACTCATTTCTGCCCCTCCGTATTTTTCTGCTCCTTTGGCACAATATTAGCCATTGTATTTAATAGAGTATTATATGCTTGTTGAGATTTAGCTTGCTCTTGCCATTGCTTAATCATTCCGTCTGGAACATATGGGTTTTGAATTGTTTCCCAAGTAACCTTATCCTTATATCCAAGAGATTTCGATATAGTTTCCAGCAATTTGTACTGTGCATTTTGGATTTTTTTAAGTTGTGCTGCGTCCGGGTTTTGAACGCAATACTTGTCATATAAATCTTTCCAAGCATCACGAACTGTTTTATCATCTGCAAACACAATATCAATTATATTAAGACAATGCACGCTTTCCTGTGTCCACCCATATATTCGTGAGGTCATAAGTGTCTTAAAAATCTGCATTTTATCTTTTCTTATTTCTGCTCTGTTTTGTAAATACTGTCCAATCAAGACAGCAGCTATGGGAATTACAACTATTGCGATTAAATTCAATATATCTTTACATTCCATTTTTCTTTCTCCCTTATATCCACTTGCCATTATTGGCAGACCATTTTGGGGTAAATTCTTTGCCCCCGACCGCCGCTGTAAACGGTTTTGTCAGGAAGGCTTTTATTGTTTTCAGTACGGTACTGTAGTCATCTGTTTTCGTGTCGATTTTACGGACAAAGGCTTTCCATTTTTTCTGCATTGCTGTATCTTCATCGAAACTCATAACTTGTTCAAACTGTTCTACTGTAAAATTGTGCTCACGGTTCTGAAAGGTTTTTCTGAGTGCTTCGGTCAACACCTTACCGTCAAAATCAAACTTATTGGCAAGATAATAAATATCGTAATAGTCTTTCATACGGCTGGAAAACTCCATTAAGCTAAGGATTGCGTCAATTTTTTCAGCAACAGTCGTTTCAATGGAATAGGTATTGACCATTGGGGAGTCGAAATCTTCAAGCTGCGTTGGAATCTTTCGTTTTTCCTGCTTTGGGACGATGACATCGCCAACACCGAAATCAATACTAAACGGTGTGCGTGTGTTCTTTATACGAGCAACTATTGATGCACCTATACCAGCATATTTTTTCGCAGCGGCAATAGGTGCAACATCCTTTATCTCAAAGGTAACAAAATCATTGCCGGTATGAACTGCAATAATTTTCTCAAGTATACCCTTTAACTGTTCCGGTGTATTGGGTATTTTCCGAAGCAAAAAATCTACATCAACCGTTACTCGGCTATCAAAGTCAGTAAGGGAATAGAGGAATAAGCCGCCTTTCAACACGAGGTTTTCAGCATACTTGGACTTTTCCAAACGGCGCAAAAACTCCTCTTGGCAAAAGAGTTGCAAGCAGAGCTGATAGCTTCTGCCGCTTTGAGCCGCTTTGTTTTTGAGCCGTGCCAGCACGGACGCAGCTATATCAGCCATTAAGCAGCACCTCCATTACATTCATAACCTTAGTGTATAGTTTCATTTCCTTTGCGTACTTAGACAAATTTGCAAGGTTCTTTTTTTCATCAACAGCATAGGCATTGACGGCTTTATTGAAAATTTCGTTGTCAAGCTTTGTACGGTACTTAAAGCAGTCGCATATTGTGCGTTCACGGTCATACGCAGGCAGTATTACACCGTTAAAATTGCTTGTAGACTTACCTATATCCAAAAAATCCTTTTGAATATAGTAGGCTTTCATCGGGAACTCTACAATATTTTTCACAGCACGGGTCGCCGTTCTCGGTACGGCAATCGACCACTCACGGGGAGAAAAATCGTTATATCCATAGTAAAACAAAGCAGACTCCATACAAATAATTCCCTGCGGGAGCAGTTCCTGTATCAACTGTTCCTCGGTAATGCTGTTACTTTGCGGAAGCTGATAAAAGCCTCTGCGAATCCTTTCGATAACTCCTTCTTTACAGAAAGCGGCTACCTCATATTTATTTATTCCCTTGGCAGCAAAATCTGAAGTTTTTGCTATTCCGCCGTTGTTTTCAATTACATTTTTCAAAATCTCTTTTTTATTCAAACAGGCACCAACTTTCCGCATGCAAAAAATAAATAATGTACGCAATTATTATACCATACGGTTCCGTAAATTGCAACAACTATATGCGTGTATTGTTTAATATTTGTACGCTGAAAGTTATTGCAACAATTGATTAAGATTTATTTTTCAAAGACTAAATTTAATAGTATGCCCCGATTTTTGGAGAACTATTCAAAACTTTCCCCAAAAGCATTGACAAACATATGTTTCATAATGTATGATGAAATAATACCACCAAAGAACAACAACTGAATATAAAATGAAACTCCGATTAGATGATAGCGGCAGTCGTACATTGCCGCACCAGCCGATACCGCATTGTCTGCCAGCGTGGTTGGTTAAGAGGCAGATACCACGGATTTGAATTTCAAAGCCGATACATAGTTTCATCATTTTGAAACGAGAGCAATGCTCTCGCCGATTTTTGATGTCTCTGTGTATCGGCTTTTTTGTTGCCTAAACTCCGGTTGACAACTGAATGACCGTCTGAATGGGATACGATTTTGCGATGACTTCTCTTTCGGAGAGTGAGCGAAACAACGCCGCTGAAAAAGTAGGGGCAGGAACTGCATTCGGGTGAAACGGCAAAAAGAAAACTGTTGTCCACAGTTATAGCGAGCATCGGATTTTGATACCCAAAATCCCACCCACAGAAAATGTGGGCGTATCCACACCGCTTACGGGTGTGGACTACTCTCAGGGGACCACCCCTGAATACCCCTCAAAAAGATAAAACTCAAGAATGGAGATGATATATTTTGGGCAAGAAGCAAAGCGATAAAAAGGTCACAATGATATTGTCAATATCGGTTGACACTTTTTTGGCAAGGATACTTAATGCCTAAGCAGCATCCAGAGATATATAATACCTCTGTCGTTTGACCATAGGAGGAAGTCCGCCATTGGTTGAGCATATCCTCCTGTTATTCCAGTAGCTGATGAAGTATCTAAAGATGAGTGTTTTTAGTTCCTCAACGGTCATTTCTTCTGTGTTATGGCGACCGTAAAGAAGCTCTTCCTTCATCCGCGCCCACATGCTTTCACATCGCGCATTGTCATGGAAGCGTCCGCCGCCGCTGTTCATGCTTTGGAGGATGCCGTATTTCGCGATGCTCTTACGATAGGTTTCGCTGGTGTACTGCGTTCCCCGGTCAGAGTGGATGAGCGCTCCCCTGAGTTCCGGATAGGAGTGGACGGCGTTGGCAAGCGTTCGCTCACACAATGCGGCTTTCATGTTTGTATCCATTGCAAGTCCCAGAACTGCCGCATCGAAACAGTCAAATATGCCGGATACATACAGTTTCCCGTTTTTTGCTTTGATTTCGGTTATGTCCGTGACGCATTTTTTGAGTGGCTGGGCGGACCGGAAATCCCTTTTCAGCAGATCATCGGATTTGCGCGCTTCACGGTCTGCTTTGGTGATCCCATTCGGTTTGCGTTTCGGGCGGCGGCTTAGCCCGATCTCTTTCATGATACGATAAACCGTGCGTTCGCCGGGAATATGAATGCCTTCCGGCTGCTTTAAAAGAAGCGCCTGATACATGCGGATCCTCCCGTAGGCATCGTTGCATTCGTCTTCAGACACGATTGCCCGCATGGCATTGGCCAGCTCCTGATATTTCCATGGACAGTCTTTGTTTGCCAGATATTTATAAAATCCCTGACGGGTTACTTTCAGCATCCGACAGTAAAAGGAAATCCTGCCCTTCCTGACGCCGTCTTCCGTTTTTATGGCAAGAAACGTCATTCTCTGCCTTTTGCAGACTTCCGACGGCTGGCGGCGAAAAAAGCGCTTGCCTCTTCCAAAAATTCATTTTCCTCTTTCAGACGGCGGATTTCTTTTTCCTGCTCTTTGACCTGTCTGCGCAGGAGAGCCAGTTCTTCAGCGAGATTCATTGCCATCTGTGGCGTGTGTGAGCCAGGGCCTGTATCCAGCCGTCCCTCCCTTGCGGCTTTCATCCATGCATACAAGGTGTTTTCAGGGATTCCTAATTCAGCAGCCGCTTTTGCCCCTCCAATTTCCTTTGCCAGCTTTACTGCCTGAATTTTGTACTCCATGTCGTACTTGCGTTGTTGTTTTGCCATTTTAATTGCCCCCTTATTTCTCTTTGATTATACATCAATTCCTTGCGTATGAGGTGTCAACTAAAATGATACAACATCACAACGGCGTGGGCATACTCCGAGAGCTTAGTCCCGAAGAAATGGAAAATGCTTTCCAAGAGCATTTAGAAGAACTGGAACGCACCAAATCAAAAACGGCATAACACCGCTTCAACACAACAATATTTAATTTAAGATACAAAAGCCTTGGGGCACCTTCCTTACGGAGGGTGCCCCAAAGCACATTCTTTTTTTATTCTTACCAGTCTGTATAAATATCAATCGTACCGCTTGCGCAGCCGGTATCATAGACAATCCCCATACCAAGGGATGTCATGACCTGCGTCCCCTTCGGATAATCGCTGCTTGCAAGACAAAGGAAACCATTGGCATCACGAATTGTACCGTCTGCTGCCACATGACGTCCCGGTATAACCAGGCCGTGCCCTGGAAGGACTTTCTGGCTATAATAAGTCTCCCTGTGTCCTCCGTAATTATTCACGCCCTTTGAGGGGGTAAGAACGCCGCCGTCTGACGGATACGTATAACCTCCTCCTGAAGACTCTGTATTGTCCGTCGGAGTGCTTCCATTCTTCGAAGCATCAGAGTTCCCGTTATTATTTGCTGCCTCTTTTGCCTCTTCCGCTTTTCTTGCTTCTTCTGCTTTTCTCGCCTCTTCTGCTGCCCTGGCTGCCTCTGCTGCCTGCTGCGCCTTCATATCCTGGATCTTTGCCTCAAGTGTCTCAATATCTGTTGATGTCTCTTCCGCTTTTTCTTTCAGTTTCTTTCGTTTGCTCTTCAGCTCCTCTTCAAGGTCAACACAGGCATCCTGCTGCTTTTTCAGATGTTTCTCTTCCTTTTCAATCGCATTGCGCAATTCCTGAAGTTCCTTGAACATATTCCGGTCATACTCACTTACTGTCTGTACAAACTGAACCTTGTTAATAAAATCCGGGAAACTGTCCGCCGAGAAGATCAGACCCAGCATAGATTCCCCATCGTTCTCATACATATACTGGATACGGATCTTCATCTCAGCATAGTAATCATCTTCATTGTTCTTTGCAATGGCCAGCTGTTCCTGCGTCTTAGTAATGTCATTATTAATGCTGTCAAGCTCATTTTCATTCTCAGCAATCTGGGTTCCAATAGAGAGCAGTTCTTTGTTAATCTGCTCCAGATTACTTTGAAGTCCTGAAGATTCACTCTCCAGATTGTCAAGCTCATCGGCCCGGACTCCCGGCGTGGGACACAGAAGACATACTGCACAGGTGCAGGCTGTCATCATTTGTAACCATCGTGTTTTTGTTCTCTTCATAATACCTTTCGTGACTGTCTGAAAGCTTCGCAGTCACTGCCTTTCCTAATAGAGTCATTTTCGAGGTACCATTGTGCAGTCAGCAACTGCACTGACGGCTGCCTGGCTTCTTCACAGCCAACTACATTCTACTATCTTTTTCCCGGCTTGTCAATCCAAGGTTAAACCAGCGCTATTCTAAACTGCTGCCGCTGTCCTGCTCTGAGCCACTGTCGTCATCACTGCCGTCCTGCTCTGAGCCACTGTTGTCATCACTGCTGTCCTGCTCTGAGTCACTGTTGTCCTGTTCTGGAATCTGCGGCTCCATATTTACAATCTCGGTAATATTGGGAACTAGCGTATCCGTGGAGGCTGCCATTACATTATTCAGAAACAGGACATCCTTAATCTCCTTCTCTTTCACCAGCCCCTCCAGGCTTGATGGGTAATAGCGGTAATCTACCACATATACATACTCATAATGATCCACAAGAAACGGAACAAATGCATTTCCATAGGATTCCTTTACTACCAGAACAGAGCTTCCGTCATTCTTCGACGGATTATGAATCCAGCCAAGGGGCTCATCCCCGCCAATGAAGCAGTTGTACTTGGAAGCCTCGTTCCACTGTGTCACATCCGCAATCACCTCATAATCCACTGTATTGCCGTCCACATCTATGTACTGCATGTCGTTGGTTGCCAGCGGAATATAGGCAGTCACATAATCCGGGTTCTTCTTCAGCGCCTCCGACTGGTTACAATAGGAATACATAGTCCCCAGAAAATCCTCAAACTTCATGGTCTGGTACTGCTCAAGCGGCGTTGGCTTCATCTTCTTTTCATCCATAAATTCACAGTATGCATAATATGCTCCCAGGGCAGTCCAGTGGTGGTCGCTTCTGAAATACAGATACTCATTGTTATGATTTTCAAGGGTAGCAAACACATCTACTGGAATGACATTCTTATCCAGGCGGTCATGAACATACTGGATTGCCTCTTTCTGGTCACTGCTCCCCAGTTCCTTCTGGAGATCATCATCCAGGTATACTCCGCTGCTGATCGGTACAATCATATCATAAACCTTTACGTCCTTCCCCACCTTGTCAGCAAATGTATTCAGCGTATCAATATATTCGTCTACCACATCCTGGTTAAAGGAAAAGAGGCTGAACGCAGTATCCTCCGCCACATAGACTGCTCCAAACTGCTCCTGGATCTGACTGATCTCCCGCTGTTTTTTCCCATCCTTTGATGTCTTGTCCTTCTTTTCTTCTTTTTTATCCTCTCCGGCAGCACTGGCCATTACCTGGGTGCTCCCGTAAATCTGTGTCTTCTGCACCCCATATGCGGCATGGAGCTTCATATTTTTCGATATGAGCCAGTCCCTGAGAGGAAATGTGTCTGCATACCATGTATCAATCCCCTCAAAAAACTTACCGTTCCATATGGTCTCAAGAGTCGGCCTTGGAAATCGTTCCAGCTTACGCTTCTCAATCTCAGACTCCTTCGGCCGCAGCGGTATCATAAGCGCAAGCAGCGCGAAAAAGCCCACAACTCCCGCAAATGCATAGATCTTGTACTTTACGTACTTTTTTTGTCTTCTCCTCCGTATCATTTTTCCGATGCCTTTCTTTTAAAACTGAAAATATAAAAACGGGTTATAGCTGTTTCCGACAAGTGCCATCGTAGCCAGTATCACAAGAATTACCGGGCCTGCCACCTCAATTCCCATATAAATGTACCTCACTGCCGGAATCCGGCCAAACTTTTTCCGGCCTTTGTGATAAGCGTTCTTAAGCAGAGGCGTACAGGCAATCACGGCTGCAATCATAAAAAAGAAATTATTCTGAATATTGACTTTTACTTCCATATTAATAAATCCATTTTTATTCAGTCCGAACATCCCTAAAAGAACATGTCCAAGATAAGGCATGCTGCTGAATTTGAAAAGAATCCATCCGAAGTATACCACAGCCAGTGTATAGATATGCCCCACTGACTTGTGGAGGGTCTTAAGCTTATCCAGAAATCCATTTTTCTCAATCACAAGGAACAGATAGTAAAACAGTCCCCAGAGAATAAAGTTCCAGTTTGCCCCGTGCCAGAGCCCTGTAAGAGCCCACACCACGAACATATTGATCATCGTCCTCCTCTGGCCCTTCCGGTTGCCGCCAAGAGGGATATAGATGTAGTCCCTGAAAAAGGAGCTGAGCGAGATATGCCAGCGCCTCCAGAACTCTGTCACAGAATCTGACATGTATGGATAATTAAAGTTTTCTTTAAAGTGGAAGCCTGTCATCAGCCCCATCCCGATGGCCATATCCGAATAGGCTGAAAAATCAAGGTAGATCTGAAGCATATACATAAACACTCCAGTCCAGATTCCCAGTGCCGATATTCCCTTCAGTCCTTCAAGGGCCTGGGGAAACATGGCATCTGCAATCTCGGCGCAGGAATTTGCAAAAACCGCCTTTTTCACCAGTCCGATCGTAAACCGGTTAATTCCGGCGCCAACCTCTGACAGCCTCGGCCTTCTGTCCGCAATCTCTTCTGCAACATCCCTGTAGCGTACGATAGGTCCGGCAATACACTGGAAAAACAGACCTGCATATAGAAGGACAAGCCAGTATTTTCTCTGAGGCTCTACGTCTCCCCGGTATACGTCAATTACATAGGATATAAGCTGGAAGGTATAAAACGAAATACCAATGGGCAGAACAATCTCCGGGAGCTTCTCCGGGAAACCCGTTATCTTCTGCAGATTCCCAAGGAGGAACCCGGCGTATTTAAAATATGCCAGAAGCCCCAGCTGCAGACCCGTACCTGCAATCAGAAAAGCTCTCTTAAGCAGGGCATTCTCTTTATAATCATAGATCAGAATCGCTGAGATCCAGCTGATCAGGCACATCAGAAGCAGCAGGATCAGATATCTCGGACCTCCCCAGCCATAGAAAACAAGGGATGCCACAAGCAGCACAATATTCTTCTTATCCAGTGTATTCATCATGCAATACACCAGCATGGTAACTGCAAAAAAAAGAAACAAAAATAACAGACTCGAAAAAACCAACGCACTCTCCTCCAGAACAACGAAACATATATAAAATTAGTGTAATACATTTCTGCTGATTATTCAAATATATTTGCCGAAATTCGACATTTTTTACAGGAGTAAATTGTAAGGGTGGAAAAATTTTTCCTTTTGACTTTTTTCTGTATTCAAATTATAATCTAGTTATAGACAGATCATGCAAAATTGCAAAATGTAAGTTCGGAGGTAATATTATGAAAAAAGTAAAGGCACTGTCTGTGATTCTGGCAGCGGTTATGCTATCGTCCTGTATCTTTCCACAGACCGGAAGTGTAAAGGCTGCTGAGATCACGGGCGAAGATTCTGCCGGAGCTCCAGATGCCGGCTATGCCGCGTATATGGAAGCAGAACAGTCAGAAGAAATAACAGACGAGATGGAAATAACAGACCATGAAGAAATCATAGACAATGAGGAAATAACAGTTGATTCAGAAGAAATAACAGACCATGAGGAAAAGCTTGAAGATGCCTCGGTACATCAAAAAGCAAGTGCTACGATTGATATGACTTATATTTCCATTGGCGAGACCCATCCGGAGACTTTTTCTGCTGAGAGCACAGAAAAGTATTACTGGTTTGACCTGGAGAAGTCCGGAAGGCTTACACTCTCTGCCAATGCCACAGGGCTTTCCCGTCTCCAGTATTATATTGACGATATCGGCGGAGACAGACTGTGGAGCAAGCGCTCCTCCTCCACCGGCTCAGAGAAGAAGATCAAAACAAATGAAACCATTGACCTGACAGCAGGCACCTATTACCTTTCTGTTATAAGCAGCGGAGGTGACGGGGAATTTTCCTTCTCTCTTTCATTCGAGGATGCCGGGGAGAGCTTCGAGGAAGAAAACGGCGGCACGGACAATGACCGGGGATATGCGAACCCTGTTGAATTCGGCCAGACCTACTGGGGACAGCTGGCGCGGAATGATAATGCGGACTATTATGAGTTCACGTTAAGCGCCTCCAGCCGTCTGTACCTCTCTGCCAGAGCCCAGATCAAGTCTTTGTATCTTTATCTGTATGATGTTGGCGGAAAAGAGCTGTGGAAAAAGTATGCATCCACAGACAGCGCGGCAAAGACCCTGGAGGCTGATGCTGAGATCGACCTGACAGGAGGCACCTACTACCTTGCCGTTAAAAGCGCCAGCGCTACGGGCCCGACAGGCAACTATTCCTTCCGTTTATCCTGCACAGATGCAAAGGAAACCTTCCCAGAGACACGGGGGAATCTGAATAACACCCTGTCAAGTGCTAATGCTATCTCATCCGATACCATTTACAAGGGACAGATCGCAGCAAATGATGCGAGGGACTTTTATAAATTCACGGTAAATGAATCTTCACAGATAGCTCTTGATGCAACCGCTGCCATTCCCTGGGTTTATTATCATATCTATGACAGTAAAGGGAAGGAAGTATGGAAACAGGGTGTGTCCTGGAATAAAACAATTGGATATAGCAGTCTGGCAAAAAAGCATACCCTTTCAAGAGGCACGTATTACTTCGCAGTGGCGCAGTACAGCAATTATACCGGCAACTATGCCTTTAAGATACATATTCATAATTACAAGACTATCACGCAGAAGGCTACCACCAAGAAGAATGGCAGCATTAGTAAAAAATGCCCCTGCGGGCATGTCGTCAGCCTGGAGACCATCTACCGTCCCAAAAAGATGACCCTTTCAAAAACGGTTTATGTCTATAATGGGAAGAAGAAAAAGCCCTCTGTAAAGATCACGAACAGTAAGGGCAAGGTAATCAGCCGTTCGAATTATAAGGTTTCCTATTCCTCAGGGCGGAAACGCGTAGGAAAATATAAGGTAACCGTGAAGTTCAAGGGGAAATATAAAGGCAGCATGTCAAAAACCTTCCGTATTAAGGCCCGGAAAAAATAGTCTGTTATTCATCTACAATCTGCCGCCCCACTTTATACCATATTTTATGCTGAATTTAGGAGGTGCAGCCCACTACGCCTGCTAAATCCAGCATAAAATCTGATGCAAACCGGGACGGCATCTTGCAGAAGGCAATTCTCAGACACGCTCTAATCTGATTTCGTGAATCTTCTTCATCTGACGCACCGGTCCCATGACTGCCATGCACACGGAAACCAGCATAATCATCACTATGACAAGAAGCTCCCATCCAGGTATCTCCCACGCATCTCCCCAGCGGGAGGTTACAAGTGACCTGAATAATGCCCGGTTAAGGGGCAGTCCCACAGTGCAGCCAAAGATGACTCCAGACACAATATACGTTACAGCCTCCCCTGTGATCATCCTGACCAGCTGCCTGACACTCATTCCAATGGCATGCATAGAGACATATTCTTTCATCCGCGCCGACACACTCATGGCAATACTGTTCATGATGTTAAAAAATCCAATCATGGCAATCACCGCCAGAAATCCATATAAAAATACTGACATAGAATAACTGGCTCCCTTTACCTCCTGGTTCCGAATCCGTTTATCTGAAAACGCAGTATCTGTTTTACACGACTGCTCCATCTCCCGCCGTATTTCCCGCACCTGCAGGTCCGACGCCTCTGAATCAAGCTGTACATCAAGCACATTATAGTCTTTCTCTCCTGTCAGCTTCCGGAACAGCTCCTCTGAGCAGATCACCATACTCTTCCTGCTTCCCGTACTGCTGTCCATCCCAGCATAGTACGGGACATCTTCCAGAATTCCGGTTATCGTAATCTCCTGCTCTCCTCCGTCTGCCAGTATCCGGACACTGTCTCCTGGGGCAAACACAGATCCTTCCCGGAATACAGAAAGTGCACCCTTTCCATCCAGTGCCTCTTTAAGCCCTCCTTCCACCAGAGAAGGCTCTGCCCACCTAAGCTGCTGTTCGTCATAGGACAGCAGGATAAGAGTCCCTCCGTCTTCCTTAAGCGGAAGCTCTGCATAGCTCCGTCCAAACGCACGTCTCACTCCCGGGTATTTCTTTATTTTATCCGCAAGCTCCTGCGGAATCTCATTTGAGGCATCCTCCTTATATATAGAGAGATCCGGCGCTGACGGCCGAAGAGGCGTAATCGCATGGTTCATAAAGTCGATTTCTGTACTAAATGCAAGGAACAGTATAATGCTGAACGCAAAGGAGCCTGTTATCAGGAAAAAATTTTTCTTACTTCCCCAGGCATGATGAATCCCCAGTGCAGTATCCACCTTAAAAAATTTTGTATTTGCTGTCCTTTTTACTGCCTGCACAGTTCCGGCATTTCCGGAAACTGCAGTCAGAGGAGATACCTTAGACGCACGCCTTGCGGGAGCTCTCGCAGCCAGAAGAACTGTAATCAGCCCTACAACCACTCCTGCTGCAATCGCCAGCCAGCTGATTCCAAGTACCGGAAGCCCTTCAAAGAGTCCTGGGCTTAAATACCGCAGCATCCCGCAAAGCAGCCATACCACAAGAATACCTGCCAGTATGCCTGCGGGAATCGCCCTCCTGCACCAGCCAAGAGCCTCTCTCCTTACAAACCGGATGACCTGCTTCCTCGTTGCACCAAGACAGCGCAGCATCCCGAAAAATTCTGTCCGGCCTGCGATATTGCTGTTCATACTGGCTGTAATCATAAAAATCCCTGCAATCATTACCAGTCCTGCCAGAATCGCTGCCACAAGATAAAACCGCATCATATAGGAATCCCTGCTCTGGAACATCAGCATAAGAACCTTTGCATTCTGCCTCACCTGTCCGGGCTTAAGGTCAAACTGTCTGCTGATCTCCTGGATTGCCTTCTGAATATTACAATACTTCCGGAACTTCACATAATACAGCACCTCCTGGGCCGCTTCTGTCTCTTCTGCCCGGAGACTGGAGAACCCTTCTGTATTCAGGGACATTCCAAAAGCATCATGCTCTGCTTCCAGTGCCGTATCTTTTGTAATTCCGGTGATCCGGTACTGCTTCACATCTCCCTGGGGAACCTGAAGCCTGACTGTATCACCCACCTTTACTCCCAGGCGGATCTTTGCACTCTCATTCAGAACCGCTTCCTCTTTGTTTTCTGGAAACTCTCCCTCTATAATCTCCGCATCTGGAACCATTTCCAGAAACTCTCTGTCAAAGCCGCAGATTGCCGTTTCCGTCCCTTTTATCTGATATCTGTCCTTAAGGTGATAGTTCAGCACCCCGTACCTGGAAACGGTTTCCACATCCGGATGCACCGCCAGCAATGCTCCCTTCTTTTCATCCACTACAAATGCCGCATGCCAGCTCCCGTCCGTCTTCACTGCCTGGATCATCTGGGAACGCATCTCCATATCCGCCATGCCATAAATCACCGTAACCAGAAACACTGCCAGTACGATACAAAGCCTCGTCATCCGGTTCTGCTTCCTGTGCTGTCTCGCAGATATTTTAACCAGATCAAGATAATGCTTCATTTATGCCTCACCTCCCAGCTCCTTAAGTTTCCCGTCCGCGACCCGGAACACCCGGTCTGCCGATGTGGTCAGATTCATATTATGTGTAATCATGAGCACTGTCTGCTGGTAATGCCGGGATGCCCTGCACAGCAGGTCCATCACATCCTGGCTGCTCTCAGAGTCCAGATTCCCGGTAGGCTCATCGGCAAGAACCAGTGCCGGACGTGTAATAAGCGCACGTCCGATTGCCACCCTCTGCTGCTGTCCTCCGGAAAGCTGCCCGGGCAGATGCTTTTTCCGGCTCGTAAGCCCCAGCACCTCCAGCATCTCGTCCACACGTCTCTGTTCCGGCTTCTTATAATCTAGCAGAAGAGGAAAGATCATGTTCTGCTCCACATCCAGCTCCGGAATAAGATGAAAAGACTGGAAAATAAACCCAATATTCTGCCTGCGGAAGATCGTCCGCTCATTCTCCCCCATGGCAAATAAATCTCTTCCATTGATAAGTACCTTTCCTTCATTTGCTTCATCCAGGCCTCCGATACAGTTCAGAAGCGTACTCTTTCCCGAGCCAGATACACCTACAACCGTACCAAACTCCCCTCTCTCCATAGAAAATGAAACCTGCCTTAGCGCTTCCACACGGGCTTCGCCCGTACCATACACCTTGCTCAGATTCTCCACTCTCAATATTTCCATCTGTCATGCCTTCCTTTCCTTTTGCTTTTGCATATACATCATAGCATCCGAAGCTTACATTCCGGTGAATGAAAGCTTACAGATTATTCATGTTGGGGACGGGGTAAAATGAAAAATACCCCGTCCCCAATTAGAAGGTCATGCAGAATCTGCTGCCCTCCCCCGGGCTGCTTTCCACGGACAGATTCCCTCCCTGTCCTTCCACAATTGATCTGGCAAGAGAAAGGCCGAGTCCTGCGCCCTGCCTGTCACCGGAGTTTTTGCTCCTGTAAAACTGTTTGAAAATATGGTGGATATCCTCTTCTTCTATCCCGCTTCCATTATCCTCCACCATCAGGCGGAATACAACCGGGGTTTCCTGCCAGGATACCCGGATGACTCCCCCTGCCGCTGTATGATCCAGCGCGTTTTTCACAAGATTCCCCACAGCCTCCTGCATCCACCTGGGATCGCAGAACAGCTTTTCCTCCTGCTTCCCATCCAGAAGAATCTGCTTGTCCTCACACTTTGCACGCTCCAGCAGGTCACTCACTCCCTGTTCCACAATATCCAGTATGGGACAATAACGTTTTTCGAATGTAATGCTGCCTGCATTCAGCCGTGCCATTTTCAGCAGCGCCTGAACCAGATCCTCCATCCGCTCCACAGACTGCATGGACTTTTGCGAAAAATTCTTTACCTCTTCTTCATTCCACGGCTCCTCTGTTATAATCTCCATATACATACTCAGCGCTGCAAGAGGGGTTTTCAGCTGATGGGAAATGTTGGATATCATATCCCTGAGAAATGTCTTGGCCTTATGCTCCATCTCACTTTTTGACTGCAGAGACTGGGCAAGCTGTTCGATACTTCCGAATAATTGATAGAGCGTCCCTGTCTGTCCCGTGGGCAGATGCTTCCCGAACCGGCCTTCTGCATAATCTGCAATCACCTCCCCGGCCTCTTCATAAATACGCTCCCTGTTCCAAAGAAAAACAGCTGTCCCGGCCAGTATGACTAAGGCAAATGAAAGCCCTGCTGCCGGCAGGATAAAAATCCTGGACACAGAGACCGGTTTCATATGGCCCCAGGCAGAAGCCACCAGTTCGGGTGAGACACCCTCCTCCAGCAGACAGGATGCTGCCGCAAACTCACGCTCTGCAAGTATTTCCCGGATACTCTGTATCTGAAAAATACTGCAGCCCCCTAAAAAACAGGTCTGCAGTACGCATACCAGTATCAGAAACAGGCAAAACCTCCTTGTCTGTTTCTCATATAAAATCTTCAAACGACTCACTCCTTCCACTGATAGCCGAATCCGCGGACTGTTATCAGATGCTCTGGTTTCGATGGGTCTTCCTCCAGCTTCTCACGGAGACGGCGCACATATACAGACAGAGTGTTGTCATCTACAAAGCTCCCTGCACCATCCCACAGTCTGTCCAGAATCATACTGCGGGTGAGAAGCCTTCCGCTGTTTTTCACGAAGAGACAGAGCAGCCTGTACTCCGCCCCTGTGCACTCCAGCAAAGCTCCATTTAAAAACACTCTTCCTTCCGCAAGGTTGATCTGAAGATTTCCCGAATATAAGACATCATTGCATGCATTGCCGCGATTACTGCGGCGCAGCAGTGCGCGGATGCGGGAACACAGCTCCCCCAGCTTGAATGGTTTTGTAATATAGTCATCTCCTCCGCAGTCCAGCCCACGGATTACACTGGTCTCCTCATCAGACGCAGTCAGGAAGATCAGGGGAATCTGATTCCCTGATAACCGAATCTTCTCACATAGTGTAATGCCATTCCCGTCCGGCAGGGTCACATCAAAAAGAAAAATGTCAAAATCCCCATGCTCCGCAATCAGGTTTTCAGCCTCCTTTATTGTTCTTGCCACTATAACATCAAATTCATTTTTCCGCAGGGAATAGGTCAGCCCGTCAATCAGGCTGATGTCATCCTCAAGAAGTAACAGCTTGTACAAATAAAACGCCTCCTCTTTATCATCACTCCTATTCTATTATACACGATTTTGAATATATATCTGCTTACAAAACTGTAAGATGGTCAATATTTACGAATCTGGGACAGGGCATTTTGTAATTTGGGACGGGGCATTTTGTGCCATAGCACGCAACAAAAGCTCCAGTGGAGCTTTTGTTGTGAAAAATGCCCCGTCCCCATCTTGCCATTTTCTCCAAAATTAAGTATATTAATTAATAGATAACCATCCATCAGGTCTACGCACTGGAAATAAAAATCTAAAATCCATAACTCACAGAAAGTCGAAGGTTACTCTATGTATAAGAGATTCAATACTACTGGTTTATGTCTGCCGGAAAAGCACTATATGGCTGATATATCCAGACAACTTTATACTATAACAAATCATGTCAAAGAAGGCGCTTATTTTTGCATCAATTGTGCACGTCAATATAGAAAAACCACTACATTAAACGCCTTGTCACACCGGCTGGAGCCTGATTATCTGGTAGTCAGCCTTGATTTTCAGGCATTAGGTAATGCATCCTTTCAAGACGAAAATATATTCTCACTCACCTTTGCCGAATATTTTCTCCGGGAGCTGCAGTTCAAAGAACTGCCCGCAGATATACAAAAGCCGTTAGAACCATTGAAGACAGCCGTACGAGCGAAAGAGGACTCCTTCGTCCTGTTTCATCTGTTCGGGTGTATTACCTCTATTTGTAAGAACATGCCCCGGCCAGTCGTACTAATGATTGATGAGATCGACAGCGCCTCAAATAACCAGGTGTTCCTGGATTTTCTTGCCCAGCTCAGGTATTCCTATCTAGAAAGGGAAAAAAGAAATATACCAGCCTTCCATTCTATATAAAGCCTCTCTTTGGGATAAAAATCAGTTTATTGTCGGAGGCCATCTGGATATGCGCCTGATTCTGGAACGGTTTACAGAGCATTTCCATGATCTATATGCAGACAGCAGCGAAACCTTTATTGAGGAATCTGGCAGAAAGCTTTTCCTGCTCTATCTGCGTCCGATTATTAATGGAATTGGAAACTATTATATAGAATCCCGTACAAGAAGCATGGGACGCACAGATCTTATTGTTGATTATCGGGGAGAACAGCTGATTATAGAGATGAAAATATGGCGGGGACAAGAATATCATACCCGCGGGGAACAGCAGATCATCGGATATCTGGAGGACTATCATCAAAACAAGGGATATATGCTGAGTTTTTGTTTCAACAAGAAAAAACAGATCGGCGTACAGGAGGTCGTGATCGGGGATAAAACCGTAATAGAGGCCATCGTCTAAAGCATCGGGGACAGGTCATTTTTAATCTGGGACGGGGCATTTTGAAAAATGCCCCGTCCCCAATTCGTTATTTTGTCAGCATCATCATGATTTCGTTGCTTCTCTGCACGAATGCGGTCATGTCTTCTGGCTTTAGTGGCCTGTGTGCCAGCATTGCCAGATCGTACAGCTGCTTGCAGATTAAGGATACGTTTTCATGGTCTTTGTTGTCTACTACAAATTTGACAAGCGGATGGTTTGCGTTGAGCACCAGTGTGCTCTCGCCGCCCATGTCCATATCGTTCATGCCGTACATCTTCATCATTTCCTGCATACGGCGGTTCTGTTCGGATAAGGTGATCATGGATGCAACCTTTTCGTCTTTCAGTTTTTCGATCTTTACGTCCAGCTTGTCGTTGCCAAGCTCTTTGCGGAAGATTTCAATCAGGCTGTCGGATACTTCCTTGAATGCTTCCTGGTCTTCTTCTGCTACTTCTTCTTTTACAGTCTCTGTCACATCTGCGTCAATTCTCTGGAAGCGGATGGCCGGGTTGCGCTGTTCAAGCTGGGTGATGAATGGAGAATCAATATTGTGGTTTAAGATGACAGCATCCTGTCCCTGGCTGCGGAACATGTTAATATACTGGCTCTGCTGGATCTCGTCGGTCACGTAGTAGATGGTGGTCTTGATCTCCTCTACCTTGTTCTCGTCTTCGTTCTCATTCTCTTCTTTCTTCTCATTCGTCTCTACGACTTCACCGCCGTTTTCTTCTATGCAGTCTTTAAGGGTAAGATATTTTCCGTCAATGTTCTTGAAGAGGACTGCATCCTTCATCTTATCGCAGAATTTCTCGTCCTTCAGACAGCCGAATTTGATAAAGGGGCTGATATTATCCCAGTATTTCTCATAGTCTTCTCTCTTGGTCTTGCACATACCGGAGAGCTTATCTGCTACCTTTTTGGAAATGTAATCGGCAATCTTATTTACAAATCCGTCGTTCTGCAGCGCGCTTCTTGATACATTCAGCGGCAGGTCCGGGCAGTCGATGACTCCCTTCAGTACCATAAGGAACTCTGGAATTACTTCCTTGATGTTGTCTGCGATGAATACCTGGTTGTTGTAGAGCTTAATGGTTCCTTCTATGGAGTCGTACTCTGTATTGATTCTCGGGAAGTAGAGGATTCCCTTCAGGTTGAATGGGTAATCCATGTTCAGGTGAATCCAGAATAATGGCTCCTTGTAGTCTAAAAATACCTTGCGGTAGAATTCCTGGTAATCTTCATCAGAGCAGTCGTTTGGATGCTTTGCCCAGAGCGGGGAGGTATCGCTTAGGGAAACCGGACGTTTCTCAATCTTTACCTTTTCCTTTGCGGGCTCTACTTCCACGATCTCTTTCTCGCCGTTTTCATTTTCCTTCTCTTCGGTCTTTGCGTCCTCGTGGATGTGTTCTACAACCACATCGTCTTCTTTCAGGTCTTCTTCGTCGATGGTCTCATACTCTGTCTCGGCATTTGCCTTGGACAGGAAGATCGGAACCGGCATGAAGGAGCAGTATTTCTCAATGACTTCTCTTACACGGTACTCGTTGGCAAATTCCAGGCTGTCTTCATTCAGGCACAGGGTAATCTCGGTTCCCACGGTGTCCTTGCTTCCCTCTTCCATCTCGTACTCTGTGCCGCCGGTGCTTACCCAGTGTACCGGAGCGGCTCCTTCCTTATAGGAAAGGGTATCAATGTGCACCTCGTCTGCTACCATGAATGCAGAATAGAAGCCAAGGCCGAAGTGCCCGATCATATCGTCTTCTGTTGTCTTGTCCTTATATTTCTCAAGGAACTCCGTTGCGCCGGAGAATGCAATCTGTGTTATATACTCTTCTACTTCCTCTGCGGTCATTCCAAGACCGTTATCTGTGAATTTTAATGTCTTTTCTTCCGGGTTTACCTCCACCTGGATGGATGCTTTATAGTCATCCGGTATCTGATATTCACCCATGATGTCAAGCTTCTTAAGTTTGGTGATCGCGTCGCATCCGTTTGAAACCATCTCTCTTACGAAAATATCATGGTCAGAATATACCCATTTTTTTATAATCGGGAAAATATTCTCGCTGCTTATTGATAAGCTTCCTTTTTTTGCTGCCATTTTTCAATCACTCCTCTTATTATTTTATAATTCGGCATGAGTACTCCCATTTCTGTGCACCCGCTTTGCGGTAACAGCTTCTCTGCCGTTTTTCTCTAAAAGATATGATAATACGAAGAATAAAAAAAGTCAACAGAAAGTTAGCACTCTTTCAAAAAGAGTGCTAACAATTTTCTTAAGAATATAAAATTTCTGTAAACAGGCTTCTCTATTCAATACTTTTCAAAGACTCCACCATATTGATCCTCTTCAGCTTAAAATACATAACACCGTTAATCAGAAGGGAGAATACAATCGTCAGTACCAGGCTGTAGAGAAAGCTGGGCGGATTAATATTCCTTCCGAACATAGCGGAATCCACCTCTACTGTCTCTATGATAAAGAGATGGAGGAACTTTCCAAGAACGACGCCCACCACGGATCCCAGGAGGGTAAGCAGAATATTTTCCCGGTAAACATATTGTGCCACCTCGCCGTTGTAGAAGCCCAGCACCTTTAACGTGGCCAGCTCTCTCTTGCGCTCCGCAATATTCACTGTGTTCAGATTGTAAAGCACTACAAATGCAAGCATTCCTGCTGATATAATCAGTACAATGATGACAAGGTTCAGGCTCCGCAGCATGTCATCCAGCTGTTTTTCAATATCGTGTGTGTAGCTTACGCTTAAGGCCCCGTCAAGCTTCAGGATATTCTGTCCGGTTTCCTCCATCTGTTTTGAGGAGCAGGCATCGTCCACGGAGAAGAAGATGCTGTTATACTCCGGTGCCGTACCGTACACCTTCTCATAATATGCCGGAGTGAAATAGATGTAATGTCCCATATAATTTTCGCAGATATGTTCAATCACAACCTTTTTATTGCCATTCTCCTCATCCTTGATCTCTACCGTGTCCCCTTCCTCTGCCTCTAAAAGCTTTGCAGTCTTCTCGCTTACAATCACTCCTTCATCGGATAATTCATACTGTTCCTTTGTCCTGCGGTCATGGAAATCCACAAAGTCCGGAATCTCATCCACAGAGCCGAATACACATTCATAAGCCGCACGTTCCTTTTTCCCGTTCACCAGTGTTACGCTCTGCATATTCATATCCATGTACTGTGTAATATTCTCCTCACTGTCCAGCGCTTCTGCAAGCTCTGAGCGCTCTTCCTCTGTGATATCCTCCTCCATGTAAATGCTTCCATCATAGAACTGGATCTCTGCATACTGGAGCTCTGCAATCTCATAGCAGGAATCCTTAAGGCCAAATCCAACCAGCATCAGCGCCATACAGCCGCCGATTCCGAATATGGTCATAAAGAAACGCTTTTTATAGCGCATCAGGTTGCGGATCGTTGATTTCCATGTAAAGTTCAGATGTCTCCAGATGAATCCGATCCGTTCTAAGAAAACTCTCTTTCCATTCTTCGGTGAAGGAGGCCGCATGAGAACCGCAGGCTGCGCCCCCAGTTCCTTATAACATGCCAGGAATGTGGCCAGCATAGTACAAAATACCGCTGCCCCTGATGCCATCACGGCATATTTCCACTGATAAGGAACAAGAATTGCCGGGAGATGCCGGTATAAAATTCCATAAGCATAGACAATAATATACGGAAGGATCTTCTCACCTGCAAGCACGCCAATGATGCTTCCCCCTACGGTTGCCAGGAATGCATAGCCCATATATTTTGAAGCAATGGCAAATTTCCCGTAGCCAAGTGCCTTCATGGTTCCGATAGAAGTTCTCTGTTCCTCTACCATGCGGGTCATGCTGGTAAGGCTTATGAGTGCCGCAACCAGGAAGAACAGTACCGGGAAGACTCTGCCTATGGCTCCCAGACGCTCGGCATTCTCCCCAAAGCCGCTGTATTCAATCAAGGTGCTTCTGTCGTACACATACCATTTTGGTCTCTCAATCTCGGCAATCTCCCTCTCGGCATCTGCGATCTCGGCTTCGGCATCTGCAATCTCAGCCTCTGCCTCTGCCTTTCCTTCCTTGTATTCCTTTCTTGCATCCGCCAGCTTCTCCTCATTTTCTTCAAGCTCGGTCTCTCCGTCCTTCAGCTCCTTTTCCTTGTCCGCAAGCTCCTTCCTTCCCTTATCAAGCTGCTCCTGCCCGGATTTCAGCTGGTCCGGGGCCTTCTTAAGCTCCGCCTCGGCGCTGTCAAGCTCTGCCTTCGACTTCGCAAGCTTTGCTTCTGCATCTTCAAACTTCTTCTTTGCTGCGTCTAAGCTCTTTTTATTCTTCTTGTACTCCTTCTCCTGGCTGTTAAGGGTGCTCTTCGTCTCCTTTGCCTGCGCCTTCAGACCCTGGAGTGTGGCCGCCCACTGGGCATAGCCTGGCTCTTCTGGTCCCATGGGGGATTCTTCCATAGCATCAATCTGCTGTTCCAGCTGATCGTACCCCTCCCAGCCCTCGTCAAGCCGGCTGCGGTACTCTTCCATCTGTCCTTCCTTGGAACCAAGCTCTGCCTTACGTTTCTGCTCCTCCAGCTCTTTCTTTCCCTTTTCGTACTCTGCCTTTCCGTCGTTCAGCTTCCTAAGCCCGGATTCATACTCTGAGCGCGCTGTATTAAGCTCCGCCTGCTTTTTGTCAAGTGTTTCTTTTGCGTCTTCAAGCTGCTCCCTGCCGTCCTTCAGCTGCTTCCTTGCATCCTTCAGCTTTTTCTTTGCTTCTTTTATCTCCTTTTTCGCATCAGCAAGCTGTTCCTCTGATTCCTGTTTTCCGTCTTCCAGTTCCTGCCTTGCTTCTTCTAATTCTTCGTTCGCCTCATCTACGATCTCCTGTCTGCGGGCATCGGCTCTTACCTCTGCTGTTTCCTCCGCGCGCTCTGCCACCTCTTCAATCAGGTCATCGTATTCATCCGTAAATGCCAGAAGCTTCTGCGCACCTTTGACCTTCAGATAGACCTCTGTATAAAACTCCATGTCAAAGGTCTCCTCCGGAACTACAAGGAAAGCACTGATGCTGCCGTCTCCCACCGTAGAGCTCCCTCGCCCGTAGGAAAGATAACAGGGACTGTTCCCAAGCCCCACCACTTCCAGCGTGTCTGTAACCAGTGTATCTGACAGCGGGTCCTCTGTGCCTGACTCCACCGTGATCTTGTCCCCGATCTGAAACCCGGCCTCATCATCCGCCATACACTCTCCTGCCTCTTTTGGGAGCCGGCCTTTACTTACCTTCACCTGGTTCATCTCTTCCTGGAGGGACATAAGATGAAGAACCTGCTGTTCGTCAGATGCATGATATAAGACATCCGTGCTATATGCGCCTTCTGCAGCTGCCACTCCTTCTGTCTCTTCCATCGCGGTGATATCGTCATCTGTAACCCCGTATGTACTGAGCGCCTTAATATCCATAAGACTGCTGTCATCAAAATAAGAATCCCCGGAAAGCCTCATATCCGGCTCTGACGCCCGGATCCCTGAAAAAAATGCAACCCCAAGAGCCACAATAAACAGAATCGAAAGGAACCTCCCCAGACTCTTCCTGATTTCCATATAAAAATCTTTTCTTGTTGTCTTCTTCTTTTTCTTCATCTTATGCCCCTACCACTCTATTGTCTCTACGGATACTGGTTCTGGATTTTCCACGATACCAGATACCCGCCCGTTCTTAATCCTGATCACCCGGTCTGCCATGGGTGCGATCGCTGAATTGTGCGTAATCAGTACAACTGTCATGCCCTTATTCCGGCAGGTATCCTGCAAAAGCTTCAGGATTGCCTTTCCGGTATTATAGTCAAGCGCCCCTGTCGGCTCATCACAGAGAAGAAGTTTGGGATTCTTCGCGAGCGCCCTGGCAATAGACACCCTCTGCTGCTCCCCTCCCGAAAGCTGGGCAGGAAAATTATCAAGCCTTTCCCCAAGTCCGACCTCTTCCATAACCTCCTTCGCATCCATGGGATCCTTACAGATCTGAAGGGCAAGCTCCACATTCTCCAGAGCAGTAAGGTTCGGAATCAGATTATAAAACTGAAAGACAAATCCAATATCATCCCTTCTGTATGCGGTAAGCTGCTTCTGGGAATAGCGGGCAATATCATTTCCATCAACAAGAACCGAACCCTCCGTCGCCGTATCCATACCGCCTAGAATATTAAGAACCGTCGTCTTTCCCGCCCCGCTCGGCCCCACTACCACCGCAAACTCCCCTTTTTGTATCTCAAAGTCGATTCCGGCTGCCGCCACAATCTCCACCTCACCCATCTTATATATCTTCTTTACATCCTTCAATGAAACAAAAGTTTCCATATGCTTCCTCCAAAAGTCAAATTTATTATTGTATGGAGCCATTATATCATATATAATAAGACTTTGAAAATAATTGTTTTTAACGGAGGCATATAGTATGGACTTAGACACAATCGTTCTGGCAAAAACGGATGACGACATCCGGGAGATCGCGGTTCTGGCAGAAGAGATCTGGAACCAGCACTTTGTAGATATTATCGGGAAAGCACAAGTCGATTACATGGTAGAAAAATTCCAGTCCTATCCGGCTCTCAAAAAGCAGATCGAACAGGAAGGATATGAATATTACCGGATCTTCTGCGGGGGACTGCAGGCAGGGTATATTGGAGTCCATCCGGAAAAAGACGCACTGTTTTTAAGCAAACTCTATATTAGAAAGGATTTCCGCGGAAAACATCTGGCAACAGGCGCCCTGCGGTTCCTCACAGAACTCTGCAGAAAAAGAGGACTCAAAAAGATCTGGCTCACCTGTAATAAACACAATGATCATACCCTGGCTGTCTATGACCACCTTGGGTTCCAGATTACAGATGAACAAGTCGCAGATATCGGAAACGGGTATGTGATGGATGACTATATACTGACATACGAATTGGGGACGGGGTATTTTTAAAAATACCCCGTCCCAGATTAAAAATGACCTGTCCCCAACTTGATATTGACCGACTTCATCTCTGTATACTGCATATTCGCCCATATGGACTTGTCCCTCCCCATGAATCCGGACTGTTTAAAGCCGCCGAAAGGAACTGTCACGTCTCCTTCTGAAAAGTGATTGACGGATATGACGCCTGCTTTGATCTTTTCAGAAAGGTAATATACCTCATAGGCTCACCCGAATGTGTTTCTACTGCGGTAAATGTTCTTGTAAAACTCATAATCTTTTTATCTATTCAATCAGTTACCTAACAAGTTTCCGGATCTTGTTGTTGATGATAAATCTATAATAGATAATATAAAAAAAGCCAAAGGTTCTTTTATCAGAATACCTTTGACACTTTTTACAAAAAATATTTTCCATAAATTTCCCCATTGAATCATCATACAATTTCATCTATAATCGTAATTGTTCAGTATCTTTACAGTTTGGGGGGGGGGGAGAGTTTCCCAGAATTACGGGGGAGGAGTTGTCTTATGAAGTACAAAACAATCGAAAATAATATCTTTAATCTCATTCTATCCGGGGAGATCGTCTCCGCGGAAGGACAATTACTGCCCGAGAGGGAACTGGCCGCATATTTTCACACCAGCCGGAGCACCATACGCAAAGCGATCTCCTCTCTCTGCACACAGGGCGTACTCATCCGCCGCCACGGAAACGGCACATTTGTAAAAACAATTACAGACTCAAAATACTCCCAGTCCCTTTACTCTGTCACGCGCTGCGCACAGAACTATGAAGACCTGGGATACGACCCGATAGTTTCTATATTAGAAAAAAGAATCGTCCCTGCAAATGAAACGATCGCCTCCTATCTGAAAACCCCTATTAACGAACCAGTCCTCCGCATAAAAAAACTATTCCGGGCAAATCGTGAAATCCGGAATGTTTCAGTATCCTATCTGTCAATCAAAGACTTTCCAGGCATTGAGCATGAAGACTTCATGAGTCCCATTATCAATGTCCTTAATAAAAAATATAACGCCATTCCGCAGCAGACAAAAAATACAATAGAAGCCATACATCCCTTGGCTGAAATCGCCGGAGATCTAGCCATAACAGAAGAAACACCCATCCTGCTATTCGAATCCCTCACAACCGGCATCGTCAATGGCCGCTGCGTATCCATGGAATACTTCAAAACCTATCACCGTACAGACCATCTGCGCTTTAGCTATATACAGACATGGGAGGGAATCGACTAAATTTGGGACGGGGCATTTTTAGAAATGCCCCGTCCCAAATTAAAAATGACCTGTCCCAAATTTGAATAGGTCTTCCGCTGTCAGAAGTACTGCCCCCTCTTCCTCCGCCCTCCTTTTAACTGGCTCTGTAAAGCCGCTTTTGCTAATAAACATCAAGTACTTTTTCATTGCTTCCGGGAATGCTTTTGTTGCTGTCACGAGATCTTCGTACTCTTCCATTGGCATTGGCCTGCCAGTGAATTTGCATTCGCAAAAGACTGCCTCTGTTCTTTTTCTGTTCAGTGCTAACAGATCCACATCATCCTGCGCCTTTATGGCTGGGTTGTTTCCCCACCATTTTCCAATCTCAGCCGGGACAAAGGGAAGCTTCCTAAGCTTTGCCTGACGTACCAGGTACTGTCTGCAGATTTCCTCAAAGGCAAGACCCATAAAATCTGAAATGTCCTCTGTAATCTCGGCTGCCGCGTCTGTTTCGCCCAGCATCTCATAATAGCTCTTATTGGCAAATATATAATGATACCAGAACCGGTAAAAATGATCTGTCAGTACATAGATTGTTTTTTTACTTCCGGCTCCCTCACCGCACGGCACCCTCTTTTCCACCAGTCTTATGGCAATCAGTGTCAGGATGTATTTACTGCATTTACTCTTATCCTCATGGATGCAGTCTGCAATCTCTGTAATCTTATTGTACCCCCTGGCGATTGCTTCCAGTATGCTATTGTAAACATTAGGCTCACGGAGTTCCATCTTCAGAAGCATGGCAGGCTCATCATTTAAGAGAGCCCCCTTTGCCAGAATTTCTTTTTCAATATTCTCCTTGATGGATCTTTTTGAAGAAAATGCATTCAGATAACGCGGTACTCCTCCTAATATTCCGTAAGCAGTCAGCTTCTCTTCCATGGAATAGTCCGGGAAAAATTCTGCACTGTCAAGATAATCGAAAGGCTGCACCTCCATTGATGCCGTCGTACGCCCATAGAGGGGGCTCTGATAGCCCATAATGTCATTGATCATAAAGCTGACACTGGATCCACACAGGATGAGAAAAATATTCTGGTTCTTCCACTGATGATCAATTTCATGCTGAAGCATGCTTTTAATAGAAGGATTCGGACCCGCCATGAATGGAAATTCATCAATGACAAGCACGACTCTATCCTCCCCTGTCCGATCCGTTACATAGGAAAATGCCTCCTCCCATGTCTGAAAAGGCGCAATAAACCGGTTATCAAAATACAGTTGAACTGTCCGTGAAAAATCCTGAAGATTTAAACTGTCATTCTTTTCCTGCGCAGAATAAAAAATTGTTTTATGACGGTCTGCAAATTCCTGCAGAATCGTTGTTTTACCGATGCGCCTGCGCCCATACATAACTAAAAATTCAAAACAATTACTATGATATAAGCTTTCCAGCTGTTCCAATTCTTTCTTCCTGCCAATCATATTCTTCTCTCTCCAAAAATTGTATACTTATAAGTAGTATACTTATGATTCCATATTTTTTCAAGAGGTTTTTCCGAAATTGGGGACGGGCATTTTTCACAACAAAAGCTCCACTGGAGCTTTTGTTGCGTGTCAATCTGGGACGGGGCATTTTTAAAAATGCCCTGTCCCCAATTTAATACACATCTCATGCCACTGCTCCCCTCCCCAGGAGGACCCAGAAATACCGTTATCACAGAATCCCATCTTTTTATACATCTCCACCTTTGACGGCAGGCAGGTAAGCACTACAAGCTCCCGCCCTTTTCGGCTTTCCCTTTCGAGATACCGGCGCATCAGTTCCCTTGCCAGCCCCTGCCCCCGGTATTCCGGACGCACGTCAAGCCCCAACAGCATAACATTTCTGCCATCTGGGTCATACAGTCCTGCATTCGTAAAGAATTCATCCCGAAGGGATGATTCATCTGTAGATAGTCCGTTCAGAAATCCGGCAATCTTTCCAGTCTTCTTATCAACGGCGATCAAGAATAATTCCGGCGCTTTTATGACACGCTCTACCATCATCTTCTCTGAGCATGCTTCATTCGGCGGAAAACAGATCCGCTCAATCTCCGCCGCTTCCAGTGCTTCCTCTGGACGGATGTTCCGGAATTCAAATATATCCTCGTAACTGCTCTGTCTTTGATTCTCCATGAGAGATACCTCCAACTCATTCCTTCATTTTAAAAGTAGATTGTCTTTACTTTCTTATCCCACCCATTGGCGGAAATTACTCTGGTATTCAAAAATGTCCTTTTCCATAAACCCGGGAACATAAATGATATCCATCTCGTTTGTCCACATTACCTGTACTCTGGCCATAGTACCATCCCTCCTCATTCCTGCTAATATTGCCATAAATAAAACTATACCATGAAATATGACTTCCTGTCATATAGACAAAATCTTTGGCATAAGGACTGTCAACAACATTATAACCCAAAATATGCAGATTGCCAGATCTTTCATTTTTTTTGATATTGTATAGTTGAATCCTTTACGGGCAGTAACCCCGCCCACAAATATGGCCAGATAATTACCAAAATCTTCCCCTTTGATAATACTTAGTGCGCATAGCAAAAATACAACCGTTACCATGCCATATAATTCTATATGCCTGTCTACGATCTTCCGTCTGCTGTAGTACTTATTTTCTTCATTCGATTTCGTTTCATTCATATCAAAATATCCTTTACTGTCTGTCAGGAACACATAAATCATTCCGTCTCAATAGAAGTAACGTCAACCAGTATTGCCGGTTCACTATCACATTGCATCCCACTATATGATACTTTCACAAGGTCTCCAACCTCAAACTTCTTTTGTGTTTCCGTCTCCGGGATGTCAACTATATATAATGAATCGCCTTCATAGTATTCTTCATCACAGTTCATTATAAAGTATGTTTCTTCTGCCTGGACAATTTCTCCATATTTTATAACAGGTTCACTGTATTCTGTTTCAAACCCGGCAATTTCCTCATCTCCTGTTTCAAACCCGGCAGCTTCTTCATCCCCTGCTTCAGGCCTGGGAGTTTCCGCATTTCCTGCAATTGCCACCATTCCTGCAAATCCTCCGGCCACGAAAAGACACCTTACATATTTCCTCACGTTCCCACTCCCTCTCTACAGCGTGTCTGAAATTCATTCCTGCCATCGGCCTTTCATACTTTTCGGTATATTTATGCCAGATCCGGCCAACGTGGCACAGCCTTATAAGCCATAATAAGATTACAAACGAGGCCATTCTTCTTATAGGTCAACCTCTGCAACTACAGATACTTCCTCTCTGCTTTTTTTGTTTTTTGCACAGATTGCAATATAGCCGGACAGTTCTTTCAGAGTATACGTTGTATTATTTTTTACTGTGTCTGGCTCAAATCCTTCCACATAAGTCGCAAAAATCTTCCAGCCTGGCTTAAGCTTATAATTCAGTCTTATCTTTGACTTTTTGAATTGAATATAATTTCCGCTTCCTTTTACTTTGCTTAAATAACTTTTGCCATTTATTTTTAAAGCTCTGAATGGATTTTGAAATTTTACTACTTTAATTGTTCCCTGCTGTTTTATTTTTTTCTTTCCCACAATTGCTGACACAATAAGCTTTGTTGTTCCTGTTTTTTTAGGATAAATGCACAACAGTCCATTTTCACATTTCCCTATACGGGCAACTGATTTTTTGCTGGTCACCACTTTCATCTTCTTTGCTTTTCTGGGAACATTGACGGTTCCCACATAATATCCGTTCTTCTCATCTTCCTCTGACAATACAATCGTCCGTTTAAATCCGTCTTCTACATTGATAACACTCCTTGCCTCTGCAGTTATGGGCAGCATTACCATGGAAACGAAAAATACCATAAATGCCAGCCCCATTACTTTTTTCCTTGTATCTGTCTTCATAATTCCTATCTTCTCCTTTCATCTTCACTTTCTAAACTTAAGCAAAAAACAATTCATTCCACTAATTTTAAATATAAATCTTTATCAAGATCACAGCTTTCTTCGTGCGTTATTGAAAAACAAATTGCCTCTCCCCCTCTTATGAATACAGGATTTTCAAGAGTAATGCCCAAGTTCCTATCTGTTTCCTCAAAATCAAAGAGGTTTTTTTATTTAGAAAAAATTCATATAGCGTATAATCATTTTTAAAAAATAATAAATGACTAATATCACCAGAGGCATCTGAAATTTCCACATCACAGGTCGTATAGAGAACATTATCGTTCAGCCAGGACCAAATACTCTGCCTGAATTCCTCCAGACTATCTAAAAAAGGACTAACTTTGAAACATACCACATCTGTATTATTTAACACTAATTTAATAAAAGCTAAATATTCTTTGTGGTCTTCAACTATATATGATACGTAACTGTCTGTTCTTTTTACATCTCTCACAACTCATTCCCTTTCTTATTCCTTTTTACGAACCCAATCTATGAAGGAGTACGTTAAGCTTTTCAGCCAGCTTGGACTGGGACCACCCTCTTTCTTCCCTAAGCAGAATAAGAAATTGACCAAACTTTTGACTATTCATAGGTGTCATCTGGTTTTTACTCACCTTTTTTCCTCCATTCTTATATTAACTGTTTCTGCGATCTCTCCTGCTTCGCTTCTTTAATTCAAAAAGAGGAATAATTGCACTCTATTCTGACTCCCACAAAATCTGTTGGAAGAATAGACCTGTGTTCCTCTCCGTCTTTCTTGACATAAGGTCTCAGATGCTACGGCAATCAATCCTTCAAAAGATTCCGCCACTTATTGTATTCCTCCCTCACTTTTATTGCATACTCATATAGACAATAAATCAAAATTACTGCTGCCAGAAACGTCAACACCTTCCATCCTTTATTCCAGCATACAATCTGAAATATCATAAACACCAGGCTTCCCGGAAGAACATATAAAAGAGAGCCTGCCATATAAAATCTGACTGTATCTTTATATAAGGCATTTTTTATGTACTCGACCTTAATATCCGGACTATCCTTATCTACCTCGCCAATATTAAACGGCATTTCATCTATAAAACTCTTCCTATAAATAATCTGTACACGATTATTTCGGCAATTTCCCGAAAATGTAATATGTGTATCAATCAGATTTTCTTCATCTCCTCCCAGTTGAATGATTCCATTACCATCCCCATCATAAATAGAAAGGAAAACAAGCAATAATCCCAACACAGTCGAAATGATTCCCCAGAAAACTTTAAATTTATAGTACTCCGCTTCTTTATAAAAAGTAACTTTAATATGAGAGTATTCTTCTGAGAACTTAATGTACTTTTTCTGCATTGCCGGGAGCGTGGTCTTTTTCAATAATATATTCTCATTCCAAATCTCCATACAGATATCAAAATCTTGTTCTGATGTAAACTCCAATGTCATATCTATGTCCTGCCTTTTTTGATAAGTAACCCTCCTGTCCCATACCGCCTGAAAGATAGATGCCATTATAATATACCGTGTGTGGTGTAGATTGTTCCTTTATAAACGTTATCGTTTCAATTTCCGTCTTCTCTTGTAACTTAATCGTAAGGAGCATGGCTGATAAAACGATTATTACCGCCGTCAGCACGATTTTTTTACCTTTTTAACCATAATGTTCTTAGTACGCAAAGTATCTGGCATACTCATTCGTATCCCACTGCGAATACTTTATCAGTTCTTTCTTCTTTAAATTCCCCGCAAAATCATAGTATCTGACATGCTCTCCCTTTCCGGTTTCGTTCTGGTTTAAAATAATCGTCTTTTTTCCAATAACATAGCTATAGCTGTAATAATTAGGGTCATCCTCTAATTCCTCTTCTGTACGATATTTTTCCATATCACCGAAATTAATGATTTCTTCCACAGTTTTTTTCTGAAAATCGTATGCATACAGCTTTAAATAATTATCATAATACATTCGGCCATCTCCTCCTATTGTAAACAGACATCCGAATAGATTCTCACTTATCTTCCATCCATACACTGGCGATTCACTACAAATTGACGCATCTATCCCAGATACCAGTACCTCTGCTTTCTGATCTGCAATACAATATTCGATAATTTCACCAGATGATAAATATAAAAGAACATCCTCTTCCTTCGGTATAATCCCAAGTATCTTTTCTTTTACCTGCACAACCTTCACGGCCTTGTTATTCTTTACAGAATAACAGTAGAGTTGCTTTCTACTGTCATCTAAGACATAAAAACTCTCCTTGTTTTTCCATCGTATATTATCAATTGGTGTATTCCATTTATCACTCCATTTCCACTCGATTTTCTGTTTTTCTTCTGTCTTAATATTATAATAATACAGATTACCCTTTATATCTTCATAAATTAGTTTCTCACCATCTAATATATAACTATCCACATTCTCAATCTCTTTTGTAATCTTTTCCGGTGACAGGCTGCATACATACAGTCTGTCACGGTCAATAAACATTGTTGAAATTAGAAGCGATGAAGCGTACGTCTTTTTATAGCATAGGTAGCCTTTACTATAATGAAACTGGTCAAACCCTCTGCAAAAGCCTCCCATACGCGCCACTGGCACTTTGCTGTCATCAGCAAGAAGTGAAAGCTTATTGCCTAGCATATACGGAAGATCCCGGAATGTGTTATCTTCTGATATAATAAAATAAGTTTTTTCAGGATCAATTTCTGTTTTTCCCATTTCTATAAGATTTATCGCAGACATAACTATATATCCCTCACATATAATGCCTATAAGAGCAAAGACTATATGGACGATTTTTTTCATTTTTACCTCCATCCTGCACCCGAAGGTATAGCTTATTAGCCCTCTCAATATATTTATACTAAGCAAGCTGATAGTATTTTGCACATCCAATTTCCGCTGGATCTCAGTATGCAAAATTCCTTGCACACTCATTTGTTTCCCACTGCGGAAATTTCACTAGTTTCTTGCTTTTTAGCCTTCCCTCGAAATCATAATAAACAATATGTTTTCCACTCTCGTTTCCACTTTTCGATATAATTATTCCATCTTTGCCAATCACATAGCTATAGCTGCCATAAAAGCTATCATTTTCCAATTCATCCTTTGGACGGTATTTTTCCATATCGCCGAAGCTGGCTATCTCTTCCATAGCTTTCTCTTGAAAATCATATGCATACAGCTTTAAGTTATTGTCATAATATAACCTGCCATCCCCTCCTATTGAAAATGGACACCCAATTACATTCCTGTTTATCATCTGCCCCCACCATATGCCTTCACTTTCCCTGTAAATTGAAGCATTGAGTCCTGATATCAGCACTTCCGATTTCTGATTCGGGATACTGTATTTTATAATTTCACCGGATTCCAAATACAAAAGCACACTTTCTCCTGTCGGTATAACTCCCAGTATACTTTCCTTTGTCTCTGCAATCCGCACAGCCTTACCATCCTTTATTGAATAACAGAAAAGCTGCTTTCTATCATCATTTAAAATATAAAAGTTCTCACTGTCCTTCCATCTTATATTATCAATTGCTATATTCCAGTAATCCTTCCATTTCCATTCAATCTCCTGTTTTTCTTCTGTCTTAATATTGTAATAGTGCAGATGTCCTTTCGTATCCTCATAAATAAGCTTCTCGCCTTCCAATACATACCTGTCCACATTCTCAATCTCTTTTATAGTTTTCTTGGGTGACAGACTGCATACATACAGTCTGTCACGGTCTATAAACATGGTTGAAATCAAGAGCGAGGAAGAATACATCTTCTTATAACAAAGATAACCTTTGCTATAATGAAACTGGTCGAATCCTCTGCAAAATCCACCCATACGTGCCACCGGCATTTTACTATCTTCATACGAAATCCCTCTGTCTCTCACAAAGTATTTAAAAAGCGGAATAATCGCACTCTATTCTGACTCCCACAAAATTTGTTGGAAAAATAGACCTGTGTTCCTCTCCGTCTTTCTTGACATAGGGTCTCAAAATATTTCGATATGCCCATAGGCTTTTACGATTTTTCATTTTAATCATACATTTCCCGCCAGAATAAGCAATACATTCAATATCTTTGAATGGCAGTACATGCCGCCTTTTTCGTAAATCCAAAATGATAGCTGTGTTGTTCTCAATCTCCACATACATAATCTGTTTTCCATTATAGGTACTCACTACTATGTAGATTACCGCCATAGATAATTCAAACATACTTAATGATGCAACCTCGCCTAATCCCATCCATCCTTGGATAAATCCATCAACAAACAGAACTGCCACAATCAATAAATGCAAAAAATATGTACACTGAAATCCTTTGTAAAACATCATTAAAAACTTAAAATGCTTCATCCCACTCACTGTTGCTATGGCAATCAATCCTTCAAAAGATTCCGCCACTTATTGTATTCCTCCCTCACTTTTATTGCATACTCATATAGACAATAAATCAAAATTACTGCTGCCAGAAACGTCAACACCTTCCATCCTTTATTCCAGCATACAATCTGAAATATCATAAACACCAGGCTTCCCGGAAGAACATATAAAAGAGAGCCTGCCATATAAAATCTGACTGTATCTTTATATAAGGCATTTTTTATGTACTCGACCTTAATATCCGGACTATCCTTATCTACCTCGCCAATATTAAACGGCATTTCATCTATAAAACTCTTCCTATAAATAATCTGTACACGATTATTTCGGCAATTTCCCGAAAATGTAATATGTGTATCAATCAGATTTTCTTCATCTCCTCCCAGTTGAATGATTCCATTACCATCCCCATCATAAATAGAAAGGAAAACTATAAGTAACCCTCCTGTCCCATACCGCCTGCATGCCTGCTATCCCAAAAGCAGTTCATTAATCAATTCCTTTTATAGTTCTCTTTTGAGACAGGCTGTATATATACACTCTGTCTCAGCCAATAAACAGGATTACGGTCAGGAGAAAGAAGATGTCTTTTTATAACACAGACCGTCTTTACTACAATAAAACTGGTCTTTATTTTATATTAACAGTTTCTGCGATCTCTCCCTTTTGATAGAAAAACAGTTTATCGTGGCAAAGCTCTACCGTGTACTTTTCATTTCTTCTTACTCCCTTCATCTTCACTCTCTTCTTTAAAGAGCCGTCATCCGCATTGTAAAATTCTAACGCTTCTTTATGATAAAGAATGAATTCTTCCTTATCAGCATATACAACTTTATTTCCTTTGGGGAAACGATAGCTCTTAACATTTTCCTGATGATTCAAGTCAACATATCTCAAAATCTCCCTTTTCTGCTCATTCATGGGACCATTTGCATATACTGAATGTGATGAGAAAGGCATCGGAAATGTGTCAAACAGGCTTCCTGCTACGCAAAGTATAGAATCATCAATATAAACCGTGCCATTACCTGTTGGTAATGCAATCACATCCTCTTCCAAATCCACTAGCACTTCCATCTTATTTTCTTCTCTTTTTAATATCCGATCAAGTACTTCCCATGTTTTATCTCCTTCTATTACTAGACTGTCCTTGAAATTCAAAGGGTTACGCTCGCTTCGGATTAACGGATTTCCCGTCTTCTTTGATATCACTGTACAATGATCCCCAATCCATACTCCCGCATCATGATACTCAATCTCCGGTTGAAACCCATTTGGTGGAGACCAGGACCATACAATCCATTCTGTCCCCATATCAATATTTCCGTAGCTATCCAAATCCCATTCTTGAGCGTCCATGTCTGCATACTCTATCTTTTTTATATCTTCTGCCCTAATCTCCCGTTCTATAGGCCTGGTAATATTATCCGAAGACAATATTACAACCCCCATATCCCCAAGACAATATACATATTGTTCAGATGCATAGATATCATCATAAGTAATACCCTCAACAATACCCTCATTTTGTGCTACCATGCTCCCATCCCTTTTATACTGCTGCATACCCCCATCACATACAATATAAATATAGTTTTCGTTCGCGGAGATCGCCTGGGGCTCTTTTGTATGAAAGAGAAACTCCACCTGCCCGTTTTTCTCACCACATATACCGCCCTTACTCTTATCATAGAAAAGATAGATACCATTATAATATACCGTGTGTGGTGTAGATTGTTCCCTTATAAACGTTATCGTTCCAATTTCCGTCTTCTCCTGTAACTTAATCTTAAGGAGCATGGCTGATAAAACGATTATTACCGTCGTCAGCATGATTTTTTTTACAGCCCCTTTCATTTTACTACAAGACCTCCCCCATATGCTGCATTTACGGATTTTAATAAAGAACTTATAGAAGACTTCTCCATATATGAATCCTGGTTTTTTTTCAAATTATAGCAACGATACTTTTTTTTAACCTTTTTGACCATAACAAAATGTGAATTACCGCTTTCATTATAAGTAATCCTAATGATGCCGCCCCTGCTTTTTTTCAAGCCTTCTTCAAATGTTTTTTTAGTATACTTCCATCTCACATCTACTGCATTTCCTAACAGGCAATCTCTAAGTGTACCAATGTAAATTCCATCCTTTCCTGAGGTTACCATGTTGTAGTCAAATTCTGCAACAAGAAACAAGAATAATTTACTTTTTCCACAAGTAACCATCAGATTATGGACTGCTACAATTCCACATCCCCTTGCAGCAATGTTTGTTTTGCGAAATAATATTTGTCTATAATCCGTCTGATCATAAACATAACCTCGTCCTAATGATTTACTTTTTGGTACACTATCATTTTTTTTGAATCTTTTCATACATTCTTTTGCTTTTTTTGTATTTTTGTTCTTGAATCCTCCAAAAATTGTCCAATGCCCACTTGGATCTATATAATTAATTGGATTATTTTTACAATATATATACAACTGCCATGTACTTGGATCTTTTATTTCTCCCCGGTACGTATCCTGCGTCAAGAATCTTCCATCCTCCGGATTATAATACCGCGCATTCAGATAATACAATTCCGTCGCAGCATCATAAATCCCGCCAGTATAACAGATTTCATTTTTCAGGCTGCTATTCCCTTTCACCGTTGTTTCTCCAAAATCGCCATACTCGTAGCTTAGTTCCCCGTCTCCACTTTCATTCAGAATACTTGTCGTGCTTCCCTGTATATCCTTATTATACAGGAAATACCTATAACTGTCATCTCCTGTTTCTCTTGCTCCTTTTACTGTCTGTTCCGCGCTGACCACATTCTCATCCAGTCCGATCATATTCTGAACTGCCTTCTGATTACTGCCATCTTCTGTTGTATAGGATACGATTCCGTCCTGATAGAAATAATTGGTCTTCTTTTCTCCCTCACACTTACGGATTCTCTGCCCATTGCCATTATACAGATTCTCCTGAATAACCTGTTCATTCTGCCCCTTACTCTTATCCACTGACACAAGTGTCACTTTACTTAAGCGGTTATCTGCATCATATTCATTGACAACTGTCCTCTGGTTTCCCGTATCTGTTTCCTTAATCTGATTGCCATTTTCATCATAGGTATAGGCTGTCTTCCCTGCGGCAGTCTCTGCAGACAACAGCTGATCCAAACCGTTATATGTATAAGTGGTTTCTTCACTTCCTGATATGCGCTTTGTCCGGTTTCCCACCTTATCATATCCATAGGTTGTTACCTGCTTCTTATCTTGATTCCTGTGGTCAGCAGCTTCCGTTTTTATAAGCCGTCCAAGCGCGTCATACGTATAATCCTTTGTTACATTTACCTTATCGTCATCCTTTTGAGCCGTATTCACAACCTCGGTCTTCTGGGTAATGTAATTGTTTTTATCATACTGGTACTGATAGGATTCCAGTATTTCATTGCCGCACTTATAAATCATGGAGATAACCCGGTCAAGATTATCGTACGTATATGCCTTTTTTATGCAGTCTGATTTCCCCTTCGCGAATCCTGGGTATTCCTTTACTTCCTCAATCTTTCCATGAGAGTCATACTTATACTCCCGTACTGTCCGCGCCTCATCGCTTCCCTTCATAACCGCGTCGATACGCTTAAGCCAGCGATTCCCGTTATAAATATAGTTGAGACCCGCTACTCCACCTTTTTCTGTAAGTGCATAACGTATTCCCGTCAGTTTGCTTTCCGCGTCATAGCTGTAAGTAATTTTATGCGCCTCTATTTCCTTATCATCAGGCTCTTTTTCACTGCTCACCTCTGCTGCCCAGGCTTTCCGCCTGAAATCGTCGTATCCTGTATAGGTATAGCGGTATGGAAGCATTTTCCCTTTTTCTGCGCGTAAGTCTGTCATTTTTATCTGCCGGCACTGGCTGTCATATACATACTCCGTCTGTAATGTCTGTTTCCCTTGAGCATCAAAACCTTTTGTACTGGTACACAGATTTCTGTCATCATAAGTACTTTCTTTGTACGCACCATTCTCATATATCGTTTTAATCTGATTTCCCTGTGAATCATATTCATAAGACGTGGAAATGCTCTCTTTCTCATGGTCTCCCTGATCTGTTGTCTTACGTATCAGTCCTGCGGTATCCGATACTTCCATGCTTCTATGACCATTGGGATCTGTCAGTATCGTTGTCGTCAGTCCGTTCTCAGCATCGGTTACATACTCCGCACTGGAGACAAGCTTTTCTCCTGCTGCATCTGCAGTCACCTGTACCACCCTGTTGGAATCATCATACAGATATTCTGTAACGATTCCCTTTGCGTCTGTTTCCTTTACAATATTCCCTTTCTCATCATATGCCTGTTCTGTAACAATCGTATTATTCCCAACCGTATAGACTCCGTTTTTCACCTCAGGGTTGATAACCGAAGCGGTCTGTCTCCCGTTGTCATCATAAACAGATACCGTAAGCTTCCCCTGCTTTGCACTGGCATCTTCCCCATTAGTATAGGTTACTACAAGATTTCCTCCGGCATCATAGGTATAGTCTGTGTATAATGTGCCTGTCTTCTCACGGACCAGATTCCCTCCGGCATCATAATATTTTTCGGATGCAATGCTGCCATCCGGATTGCTTTCTCTCTCTACACGTGCATTTTTAATCCTTCGTTCTTCCCTTCCGTCCCGGATTATCACGTCCTCATACCCATATTCTTTCTGATAAGTGATTGTCTCACCTTTTATCAGAGTACGTGACACCAGGCGATTCATCGCATCGTAGTCATACTCTGTCGTAACCCCGGATGCATCGGTTTCTGAAATAACCGTCCCATTTGCATCATAGACAGTAGATGCTGTCTGCTTCTTTCCATTTAATGTGGAAACTGATTTTATTACTCTTCCCAGATAATCATAGGTATACTCCATCTTTTCACCGGTAGATGCATCCGTTGTTTTGACAGCACGTCCCATCTCATCATAAGTATTCTTTTCCTCACTTACGACATCACTGGTTTCTTCTGTTCCATGGATTACATTCCCTTCTTCATCATAGGAATAGGCTGACTGCGTAGTTTCCATCCCATCCTCCGTAACAGTTGTCTCCAGCACATTACCTTCCTCATCATAAGTATTGGTTGTTACCTTCTTATTGTCCGGGTCAGACGCATCAATTTCCTGAATAATATTACCTTCTTCGTCGTACTTTGTTACCTCCTTGCTTAGGACAACTCCATCTTTTCTGGATATTACGGTTTTTGGAGAATCCTCTGTCCATTCACTGGTTTTATCGTAGGTATACGTTGTGATTACTCCATCCTCGGATACCTCTTTCTTTACATTTTCATCTGAATTGTAGGCAGTCTCTGTCACCTTCTCCTGTGTCTTCCACTCAACCTTTCCATCATTCAGAACTTCATATCCCGTCTGTTTTCTAGTCTTTGTCACCAGATAAGGATTCTTTTGATACCCATATTCATACTCTGTAACCTTACCATCTGCTGATGTTTCGTTCAAAATCTTCCCGGTCGCTTTCTCATAGACTGTATCTGTCGTATATAATGCCGCGCCCGCTTCATTCTGTTTTGTTACGGATGTCCTGCCTTCCTGATATTCGAGCAAACTGGCTTCTCCGTTGGGATATGTAACCTGTGATACCTTGCCTGACAGATACTGGATCTGGTATGGCTGCCCTTTTCCGTCTGTGACAGTAGTCAGAACCCCATCCGTATATCCATACTGGAAGGAAATGCTTTCTGTCTGATCACTGGATACCCGGGATGCCTGTACAAGCATCTCATCTTCATACTCATACGACAAAAACGTTTTATCCGGAAGTACAATCTTCTTAAGCAATCCGCTCTCTTTCTCATATTCCAGTGTGATTTTCTTTTCTGCACTGGTTTCTACGGAAGAAAGCCGGTTCTTATCATCATATTTATATTCTATCGAAGTTCCATTCGGCTCTTCAGCAGCGATTAACTGCCCTTCATGATTAAAACGGTACAAGATATTGTCCTTTGTCCTAAGAGTCCGCTCATTCATATCTAATGTATAATCTTTTGTTTCACTGCAGAGATATTCCGCTCCCTTTTTCTCGAATCGATAGATACTGCCGTCGCTGTTAATAAAGTATACTATTCCCTTTTCATCTGCACGGAGTTCCTTATGCAGGGAATCCGACCATCCTCTTCCAAATACACCCGTAAGCTCTGACTGGCTGTTATAGTACCTCTCTATAACAAATGGCAGGCTGTTTGATGGAAGCTCTGCATCTTCCTGGGAATAAAGTAAATTTCCGCTGCTATACTCTACTGTTCCGTTACCGGCAGGCGTACTAAACGTATAGTATCCCAAATACTCCCGGCTTCCGGTCTTACTGGAAAACTCTGCCCTGGGGCTTTCTTCCTCTTGTTCTGCTTCCTGCTCTTGCTCTGCCGATAAGTCTGAGGCCATGACGTCTTCCGGCCCTTGTTCTGCATCTGAAAGACCTTCGTTCCCGTTTTCGGAAATCATGTCAGTCGTATCTGCCTCCCCGTTTTCGGAAAGAACGTCTTTCGTACCCTCTTTTTCTTTTTCGGAAAGCTCTTCACTCTCCTTTACTATGTCCTCCTCGGCTGCGTACCCTTTATAAAAAATTGAAGTTGACATGAATAATATTACTGCTGCACATATAAACCAGTGTTTTCTTCTTTTCTGAATCCGTTTCTTCACCTTTCTTCTCCTCTCATTCCTTCAAAATAGCTCTACTGTTTATGAACATTTCTTTACCGCACTATATTTATAACTCGTTTCAGATGTTTTCCCCTTATAACAGGTAATCTTTGCTTTGATGCGGTAAGTCCCTTTAGCTACATTTTTTGAACCCTGCAATTTATAAATATAACTGCTTTTACTTCCGCTCCAGGTCTTCACCGTAGAATATCCTCCAGATTTATATTTCTGAAGATACATTGTGATGCTAATCTTTGTCACTTTTCCCACATCTCCCCGTACACTGCACTGTGCCTTTGCAGTACCAGACGAAATATTCAGGCTCACGTTACTGCTGGCATCAATCGACATTATTGACATACTGTCCCGGTCAGCTGCATACCCTGAGCTACCCGCAATTACAAATAGAAGCAGACAAATCCATACTGCCATCACCTCCTTTAGTTTTCTTTTTCTTGAGTTTTTCATAATTATTACCTCCTGATTAAAAAAATTTTATTCTCTTATACACTATAACGATGATTTTCTTAGATTTGTTACATCCATTACAAAAAAAATAAAAAGAAAGTGCTTATAGGTTATCATTACCCTTAAGCACTCTCTTTCTTTATTTTTCACTTCAAAGAATTACATATTTTTAATACCTCATCCTCTGTCAGCCCACCTGCTGCCACCATATAAAGGCAACCATCCGCTTCCCATCGTACATGGATATATCCATCTTCTTTTCTAGATAGTGTTCCCTCTTGTCCGAGCACATCCACTATACTTTCTGATACATACTCATTATCGTCTGATACCAGCAAACCATCTGTGATCTGATCCTCTGCAATTACAATCCCCTGCAGCCCATTCTCATCTTCCTTCTCATAACTCAGTACAAGAGAATTTTCATCTCTGTCCTCAATCGCAGATACATATCCCTCCGGAATATACGTCGGATAAAGCGGCCTAAATTCCCCTGTTGTTCCTTCCGGCACGGAATACCTTGTCTCTATATACGTTTCATATATTGTCTGGACAAATTCATACAGCTTATCTCTGACAGCTTCCACGCTCAGGGAAGCCGCCATCACACCTGCTGCGACCACAATCACCGCCGCAGCCCTCCGCACGGTTGTTACAGGAAAGCCGTATCTCTCCTTCTGTAACATACGCTTTATGAGCTGTCTCATTTTCCATTCGAACCCACTGGAAAATTCATGCGGCTGCTCCTTCTCTTCCCAGTATGCCTGAAGAACCTTTTCCTCCAAAGCAGGCATACATTTGTATAAGAAATCATCATCTACCCGGAACTCACTCATCAACATACACCTCCATTTCTTCAAGCAAGTTTCGCAGAATCTCCTTCCCCCTGGATATTCTCTGCCTGAGCGTGCCCTCCCGGATATTCAGAACCTCTGCAATCTCCTTATTCGGATAGCCCCATGCAAATTTCATCTGAAAAATCTGACGATAGGTAAGGGGAAGCTGCAGGATTGCCTTCTCCACATCCGTCAGTGATTCCGTGATCTCCTGCACCGGGAAGCTGTACTGTGTTTCCACCTCTTCCCAGGGGACATGGCGGAACCTTTTTTCCTTCCGGTAAATATCCTTCGCCGCGCTCTCAACTACTATAACGACAAAACGGAGTGTTTTGTTACATTCAATCTCATCTATTTTTTTCATATGTTTTGTGAGCCTAAGGAAGGCATCATGGACTGCGTCCTCCGCAAGCATATCATCTTTCAGTATTTCCTTTGCACAGGTGAACATCAGTCCCCGGTATTTATAATAAAGTCTCTCAAATTTCCCTTCGTCCTCCCCGTCCAGGAGGCTTAAGTACAGCACTAACATCTCATCCACATTCCTTTACAGCATTCCTGGCATGTTTTCTCCTGTATCATGTTCTAGTCTATGGCTCTTTCAGATCTGGCTGTTTTTATCCTGTGCAGAGCTAACTCCCTTGCGCCGCCTGTATCATCCAAACTAAACTGCATATAGCTCCACCCCTTCCTTTTTTATGTTGTAATAGAATGGATAGGCACGAATCCATTTGTTAAAATGGGTAATATTTTTTACGATTGGCATAATTGCCAGGTTGAAATCAAAATCATATTCAAAAGTTATCTCTGAAAGCATACGGCCTTTTTCCATAATTTCCCGTTCTGTCTGATCTACCAAAATCATAATATCAATATCGGAATCTGGCCGTAAATCCCCTCTTGCGTAAGAACCATATAAAATCACAGCTTTTAATTGCTCCCCATATAATCCGTGTATATCCTCTACATAATTTTCTAATATCCCATTTATGTTCTGAAGCATTGTTATCCCCTCCTGTCAAATAAATTCTGTCAGTTTTAATAACAGTATTGGCTAATATTTATTTTATCATAGCCAAAAAAATGTTTCTATCTTTTATTTTCATTCCGCCTTTGCTTATTTTAGATCACAAAGCAGGCATGACTCTAATGAATCATGCCGTCCACATTTCCTTTATGCGTCCCCTGAGCTGTCTCCCCAGTCCGTACACAACACTGCTGATCACATACTGCCCTTCATTTACAAACACTTCGATCAGATTCTTATCTACAAAAATATCCAGGCAGCACTCACAGATTTTCGGTGTTGTACTGATCAGGCGGTGTCCCTGGATCCCGGCAAATACCTCGCTGCGGTCCGTCTTCACGAATCCCCGCTCCCGCCAGATCTTATAACCCCCGACATCCAGCATCTCGTCCTCCCCGAGCTCCGTCCGGATCCGGCACGGAAGTTCTGGCATCTTTCTCTCCCAGGTCTCCTCTGCAGCCACTCTCTTTCCAAAATACTTCTCCACCTCCGGATGAACCCGGAAGTAAATATGCCCGTCTGACACCTCCACCACCCGGGGAAGGGACATCATCCCGATCCAGGGCTTCTCCCCCGGCTCCTCCACCGCCTTCGGCATACGAAGCCACGCAATCATAACCCTCCGCCCCTCTTTATCCACATTTGTCTGAGGTGCATAGAGATCAAGCCCGTAATCCACATACTGATACCTTCCAGGGGATAGGGAATCCTCCCTCCTGCCGGAAGAATCATCTCCACGCTCTTTCCACTCATCCTCCTCCGGAAATGTCAGAGTACACGTATCTGTATCAAATCCTGCTGTCATACACACTGCATGATGCTCATATCCTCCCGCATCCTCTTCAATATACATAGGAGAACCCATAAATACATGCACATCCCCCACCTTAAAGATATCCGGGCACTCCAGAATCCTTCCAAACCTGCTGCTTCGAAGCTGGGATGCATACTCCCAGTTCTCCCCGTCCCTGCTCTTATAGATCACCGCACGCCCGGTCTCCTTCCGGTACGTGCTCCCGAGAATCATATAAAAATTCCCGTCCTCCTGCCACACCTTCGGATCCCTCGTATCCTTCGGATCACCGGTCTCTTCATCCTCAATCACAGGAACAACCACACGCTTTCCCGAAAAATTATCAAAACTCATCCCATCCTCCGAAGAGATCATAAGCTGGCACGCCTGGAAATCATCCCCCACACAGGCATGAATATTCTTCGGATCCGCCTCCTTATAATGAATCCCTGTATAGTACAGATACATCCTCCCGTCATGCTCCAGCGCACTCCCGGAAAAACACCCGTTCTGATCCTCATAGACCGTTGGAAAAAGCGCCGCACCCACATGCTCCCAGTGCACCAGATCCTCACTCACCGCATGCCCCCAGTGCATCGTCCCCCACACAGGGGCATAAGGGAAATACTGATAAAACAAATGATACTTCCCCTTATAAAAAATAAACCCATTCGGATCATTCACCCAATTCCCCGGTGCCCTCAAATGCAAATCATGCCTAACCATCATAAAAATTCTCCATCCTTAATCCTTATACTTATCCTTGTCATTATCCTTATATCTATGCAGCTGACCGCGTTACAAGTATAACCCATCCGGTCATTATGCTGCGCACCAGATAAATCTACTTCGCAGCATAACACAATGCACACAGCTGCATAAGGAAGCTATGCCACTTTGCGGCTGGCGCGATACTCACGACAGATTTTATTAACCGTGAATATAAAAGTCCCTTCCAACAGGCATTCCCTTTCTTTAGTATACTAACAAGGAGGGTATAATACCATACCCTCCAAGAGAAATACACCGGTTACCGTTTACTGTGTGAACAGTTCCAAACGATAACCTTCAAAAAAGGTGCCGTAACAAAGAGATTTCCTTGCCACGCACTTCCGCGACATCACACCACAAACTAACACCCTACAACTGCCGGAAAACAGCCGCCCGGGGGCAGGAGCATATCCCTAAGCAAACAATCCAGGGACGCCTTTAATGAAGGTGAAATCCACTGTTTACGGAGACTTGGGCGTGAGGGCTCTCCCGAACGCCCTAGTCGCAGTTAACAGTTAGTTCACCGTAATGTTGTCCCGTTTGCGTGGGATATGCTCCTGCCCCCGGGCGGCGTCCCCTTACACCTATTTTACAGCTCCAGCCACGACTCCTCCGATTATCTGTTTCTGCAGCACTACATACAGGATCAGAATCGGAATTACGCACAGCAGGAGGCCTGCCATAATGGTCCCATAATCCGCCGAGTAAGTACCATAGAAGCTATATGTAGACAATGGCAGTGTCAGGAGCTTCTTATCCGTCAGCACCAGGGACGGAAGAAGGAAGTCATTCCAGAATGCCAGTGAATTCAGGATTACCATGGTAGAGATAATCGGCTTCAAAAGCGGCAGTACAATCTTAAAGAATGTCTGGGAGTGGGTACACCCGTCAATATAAGCCGCTTCCTCCAGCGCCATGGGCACATTTCCCTTAATGAACCCGTGGAACATGAACACGGACATCGCCATGGAGAATCCTGTGTGCATGAAGATCAGCGTAATCCTGTGGTTCAGCACATTTAAGGTGCCTCCGTAAATACTTACCAGAGGGATCATGATCGCCTGGAAGGGAATGATCATGGAAGCCACCATAAGCGCAAATGTAAGCTTGGAAACTCCGTTATTGTGACGGACGATGTAATATGCAAGCATTGCAGCCAGCAGTGTTACAAGCACCGTCGCAGATACGGTTACAATCAGCGAGTTCTTGAATGCATTCAGGAAATCCATCTGTGTAAATGCATTTACAAAGTTGTCAAAGGACAGTCCTTTAATCGTAAACAGCCAGGAAAACGGGCTCTTTATAATATCCCTCTTCTGTTTCAGGGAATTGATCACTACCATAATGAACGGGAACATATATGCTATGAAGATAATAATCAGCCCGATCATTGCCAGTGCATTGGTAACCTTCCTCTTGGTTCCGCCTATCGTTGTCTGCTTCATTATGCTTCCACCTCCTGTTTCTTAGTAAAGTAAACCTGAAGACCGCTGATAACTGCAACAATAATGAATAAGATAAATGCTTCCGCCTGGCCTACGCCGAACTGCCTGGAGGTAAATGCCTTTTCATATACGTGCATTGCCGCCATCTCTGTTGTTCCGTAAGGTGCGCCTGCTGTTAAAGACAGGTTCACGTCGTATACCATGAAGGCACGGGACAGTGTAAGGAACAGGCAGATGGTAATGGAAGACATCATAAGGGGCATGATGATGCTCTTAAGCTTTACAAACCCTGATGCGCCGTCAATGCTTGCCGCCTCCATAACGTCCTCGCTCAGTCCCATGAAGCCTGCCACGTAGATCAGAATCATGTAGCCTGACAGCTGCCATACTGATACGACTACCAGTGCGATAAATGCATTCGTCGGATCAGACAGCCAGGATACTTCGAAGAGCTTCCAGCCTGTGCTTTCCCCGATACTTACGAATACCCGTGAGAATACGAACTGCCAGATATATCCCAGTACGATGCCTCCGATCAGGTTCGGGGTGAAAAATCCTGCACGGAAGAAATTCTGCCCCTTGATTCCCCTTGTGAGGAGATAAGCAATGGCAAACGCAAGTACATTTACAATCAGAACGACAAAGATAACATACTTAAATGTAAGCAGCAGTGATGTCCAGAACTGGCCGTCCCGCATAACACCCGAAAAATTCTTCAGGCCGATAAAGTTCTTAACCTTCGATACACCGTTCCAGTCAGTGAGTGTCAGGTATACACCATAGACAAACGGTATAATTACTACTGCAAAGAAGCAAAACATCCCTGGCAGTGCAAACATGCAAAAATCTTTTCCGCTATTTTTTGATTTCATATTCCGCTCCTCCTATTCCTGCTCATCCCAGTATTTCTGAATATCCCCTGTCAGCTCTTCCCGGTCACTTCTTCCTGCAAGGTATTTCTGCATGGAAGCGCCCAATACTGCCCAGTGGTCATTCGGCACGATAGCAGATGCATTGAATGCCTTATCCTCGTGAACCTTTGTATAAATGTCTGCGCTCAACGGGTCACTTGGCTCGTACGGGTTGTTCTTAAACGGCGGGATGATGTTACAGGTCTTTACCATCATCTGCTGGCCGATCTCACTGAATACGATCCAGTTTAAGAATTCCTTTGCAGCTGCCTGCTCCTTTTCTGTGGCGATCTGCCCGTCCAGCATAATCTGCTTTGACGGAGAAGCCTGAATCTTCTGGTTTGCAAAATCACTCTTGTCATCATTTAAGAAATATGGCAGGAATCCGTATGCATCCTCCTCGCTGGCCCCTGCTTCGGAAATATTTGGCCATGCCCAGTTTCCGTTGAACCAGAATGCTGTCTTTCCGTCTGCCAGGTCGATTGCCATCTCGTCATAGTCAGCTCCCAGGGGATCTCCCTTTGCAACATTATATTTCTTTAATATATCGAATGTATCAAGGAACTGGGACAGTCTGTCATAGGAGGAAAGATCCACGTTTCCGGCCTTGATGTCCTCAATAATCTCCTGCGCGCCCTCGCTTGTACCCTCGTAGGTCTCATAGATGTACTGAAGCTGGTGCGCCCCCAGGGACCAGTCCTCCTTTGCCATGGATACCGGCTTCTCAATTCCTGCATCCACCAGGCGGTCAAGCAGCTCTACAAACTCACTCTGTGTCGTGACAGAAGCCGGGTCAAAGCTCTCTCCCAGTGCCTTCTCAATAACTGCCTTGTTGTAGATGATGCCCCTGCCTTCAATACAGAGCGGAAAGCTGTAAATCTTCCCGTTTACCTCTGTCAGATATCCTTCCGCTTCCGCCACCCATGGCTCTTCTGTCAGATCCGCCGCCTTCTCCTCAGCCAGCGCGATCACGTCTGTGGTATCCAGAATCGAGGCTGTAGGCGGTGTTCCGGAGTTGTAAAGGCTTACCACCTTGGTGTACGGGGAATCTCCGTCCGTAACCGGCATAACCTCTACATGAACGCCCGATTTTTTTTCATATTCAGCGCCCATCTTTTCCAGTGCAACCTGGATCTCTGCCTTTGAATTCAGAAGTGTGATACTTGTTCCGCTCAGTGACGTATCGTACTCAAATGTGTCCACCGAGGTGTCAATCGGCACTTCCTTTGTCTCCTCATTCGGGTCATCCGGGTCACTGGCAAAACCAAAGCGGCAGCCTGTCAGCATCGTAACCGCAAGTGCCAGTACAAGCCCTGATGAGATGACCTTCTTCATGATCCTCTTTCCCATGAATCATTCCTCCTGTTTATTATTTTTATAACCGGTTACAAAACCAGTAACGTAACCGGTTACTTTATATTTATAATATCACTGTAAACAGACCTCGTCAATAACAGAAAACAACTTTGTGAATTACCTCCAAAAAGCATGTTTCCAATTTGTATAACTTTTACAAAACCGGTTACTTAACCGATTACTCATTGCATGCTCTTTTAATTTTTGGTATACTGATACTGGCATTTCTATCTAGATCTGAATGTCAGAAAGAGGTTATGATATAATTTATGAAGCAGAAAAAGAACGTAACATTTAGTGATATCGCAGAGTACACAAACTTTTCCAAGACAACGATCTCCAGATATTTCAACAATCCGGATTCCCTGACACTTGAAAACCAGGAAATTATCGCAAAAGCACTTGTTGATCTTGATTATAAAGAAAATAAGGTGGCGCGGATTCTCGCCAACGGAAATACAGAATTTATCGGTGTCATTATCCCGAACCTGTTTATCCACTATTATTCCGAGATGCTCAACCAGATTCTTGCCACATATGAAAGCTTTGGCTACAAATTCCTCGTCTTTATCGGGAACGGACAGGAAGAGGCAGAGCGGCGCTACATCCAGGAACTTCTCTCCTATAAGATTGAAGGACTGATTATCCTGAGCCACACCATCCCCTCAAAGGAACTGGCAGAACTTGGAATCCCCATAGTCACAGTAGAACGTGAAGATAAATATGTCTGCAGCGTCAATACTGACAATTATATGGGCGGCTATCAGGCAGCCAGTCTGCTTGCAGACCACAACTGCGATGTCATCATCCATATTAATTATATAAATTCCCCCGCCAATCCCGAGGTTCCCGCCTACGGACGCGTCCAGAGCTTCCTTGATTTCTGCACGGAACACCACATCAGGCATGAACTGATCCTGAAGGAAATGGGAAACACTTATGAGTCCCTTAAGTATCACCTGTCCGAGATTCTAAACAATATTACAGAAAAATACAAGGGGCTGAAAAAAGGCCTGTTCATCTCCAATGATACACAGGCAAATGTACTAGTGAATCTTCTCGTCCGGAAATACGGAAAAATACCGGAAGATTTTCTCCTGATCGGCTTCGATAACGCACCGATCTCCGAAGAAGCCGTGATCCCGATCAGTACCATCGGACAGCAGATTGACAAACTGGCCTACGAGGCAGTCAGCCTTTTGGTGGAACAGATGAATGAACGGAAAAAAAGACGTCCCGCGCCCCTAAAGGAACCGGTCCACAAAGTCGTGACACCCGTCCTGATCCGACGCGAAACAACAGAAGGCTAATCGGGGACAGGGCATTTTTAATCTGGGACGGGGCATTTTTAAAAATGCCCCGTCCCCAATTCGTCAAGAAACCTCTCGCCGTATTTTTCATATTTGAATTCTCCGACCCCGGAGACTTTCAGCATCTCTTCCCGGTTTTTCGGTTTCAGAATGCACATATGTATCAGGGACTTGTCTGAGAATACGATATAGGGCGGCACGTTTTCTTCTCTGGCGATCTCTGTCCGGAGCTTTCGCAGGCGCTCAAATAGCTGCCCGTCTTCTTCCTTAAGCTGCACGGCAGCGGGGGATTTTTTCTTCGGACGGGATTCTTTCTTCTCCTGCTGCTCCTGTTCTTTTGCCATTTTCATCATAATGACTGCTTTTCCTTCCAGGATATCCCTGGCTTTTTCGGTCAGTTTTACGATCATGTAGTCGTCATTGGTTAGGCGGATGTATCCCTCTACCAGCAGTTCGTTCATGATCTGTCTGAGTTTATAGACAGGCACCTTTGGAAGTTTTCCACAGAAGGAGCTCTGATCCATATGGTACTGGCGGATTTTTGCCGTGTTTGCGCCGTGTACGGTGTCGATGATGACGTTGATTCCATACCTCTGCCCTGCTTCCCGGATGCAGCCGGTTAAGGCTTCGGCTATTTCGGTGATGTCCACTTCCTCGAACTGTGTCATACAGTTTGAGCAGTTGCCGCAGTAATTGCCGCCGTATTCTCCGAAATACCGGAGCATATAATCCCGCAGGCATTCGTTGGTGAAGCAGTAAAAGGTCATTTTTTTCAGTCTTTCATGGTCACGCTCCCGCACAAGCTGCCTGGTGATGTCGTCCAGCTCGTCGTTGTCCTGGTTATGCTCTATAAAAAACTGGTTCATGATCACATCCTGCCCGCCGTAATACAGGATGCATTCTGCAGGATCCCCGTCACGTCCGGCACGGCCTGCCTCCTGGTAATAGGATTCCATATTTTTCGGCATATTGTAATGGATAACATAGCGGACATTTGACTTGTCGATTCCCATGCCGAAGGCATTGGTTGCCACCATGACGGGGGCGCGGTCATAGATAAAATCGTCCTGGTTCTTTTTCCGTTCCTCATCTCCCAGGCCTGCATGGTATCTGGTTGCAGGAATCCCTTCTTTTATGAGATTCCCGCACACTTCTTCCACCTGCTTCCTGGTCAGGCAGTAGATGATGCCGCTCTCTCCGGTATGCTTTTTCACATATTCACTTAAGGTATCATATTTTTTCTTCGGGGTCTTCACCTCAAAATATAGATTGGGGCGGTCGAAGCCTGTGCTCATGACTGTAGGACTCTTAAGCATCAGGATGTCTACGATGTCCTCCCTTACCTCCTTTGTGGCGGATGCGGTGAATGCACTGACGACCGGGCGGCTGGGAAGGCGCTCTATGAATTCTGTGATTTTCAGATAGCTGGGTCTGAAGTCCTGTCCCCACTGGGAGACGCAGTGGGCCTCGTCCACGGCAACCATTGCAATCCTCGCGTGGAGGGCAAAGTCAAGAAAGCTGTCCGTAAGTAGGCGTTCGGGCGCTACGTAAATAATCGGATACCGCCCCTCTCCTGCAAGCTTCAGAGCCTTATAATACTGGTTTGTGGTCAGGGAACTGTTCAGATAGGCGGCGTGGATTCCCGCCTGGTTGAGCGCCCCTACCTGATCCTTCATGAGGGAAATGAGAGGGGATATGACCAGGGTAATCCCCTCCATGATCAGCGCCGGAATCTGGAAGCATAAGGACTTCCCGGCGCCGGTGGGCATGATTCCGAAGGTGTCCTTCCCTGAAAGAATACTGTCAATCAAGACCTCCTGACCCTCCCGGAAATCATCATACCCAAAATATTGTTTTAAGATTTTTCTTTTCATTTACTCCCTCTTCCTCCCGCACAGAACAGAACGAATCCTAAAAACAGCACGGCTGCGGTCATCCACCCTGCCAGCACCGCTGTCCCCTGTCCTGAAAACATGTCATAATATCCCTTCAAGTAGATGATTATGATAATAAGGGGCAGTCCGTAGAGCATATAAGCTCTTAAGCCCTTCGGGAAGCGGATCCCTTCTCCTGTGTTGGCTTCCCCGATGAAGTGATCCCATCCCCATCCGTTTTTCTTTGCACAGAACAGGACATAGCCAAGGCTTCCTAGTGGAAGCAGGTTATTAGATACGATAAAATCCTCCAGATCCAGGATGGTCGTGCCCTCTCCCAGCGGCTGAAAGCCGCTCCACAGATTAAAGCCCAGGACGCAGGGCATACTTAAGACGCAGATCAGAACAGCGCTTACGAATACACTCTTATTCCGCGACCACCCGAACATATCCATATCAAAGGAAATAATATTTTCAAACACAGCCACCAGAGTGGAAAAAGCAGCAAAGGTCATAAACAGGAAGAACAGCGCGCTCCAGATCTGTCCTCCGGGCATCTGTGCAAAGATGTTCGGTATGGTAATGAAGATCAGACTGGGGCCTGCGCCCGGCTCAATTCCGAAGGAAAAGCATGCAGGGATAATGATGAAGCCTGCCATCAGCGCCACAAAGGTGTCAAGGGCCGTAATATTTATGGCTTCACCGGCAAGGCTGCGTTTTTTATCCATATAGCTTCCGAAGATGAGCATGGCGCCGATACCGATAGACAGGGTAAAAAATGCCTGGCTCATGGCGCCGAATATGACGTTGCCGATTCCGATTTCCTTCATCTTCTGAAAATCAGGGATAAGATAAAACCGGATTCCCTCCCCCGCTCCTTCCAGAAAGACAGAATGCACTGCCAGTACGACCATAATAACCAAAAGGGCGGACATCATCACCTTGGATACTTTCTCGATTCCGCCGCGGATTCCAAAATAGCACACCGCAAAGCCCAGTATAGTAATCAGCACAGTCCAGAACGTCATGACCGGCAGATTCCCCAGCATGCCTGAGAATTTCTCTGCCACAGCATCTGCCGATGCTCCTTTGAATTCCCCGCGGATACTCCGGTAACAGTAGTACAGCATCCAGCCTCCCACGGTTGTGTAGAACATCATAAGAAGATAGCTTCCTATGATTCCAATCCACTTGCTGATATGCCAGCGGGTCCCTGCCGGCGCCAGTACCTCATAGCTTGCCGCCACGCTTTTCCTGCTGCCCCGGCCCACCGCAAATTCGCAGACCAGGACCGGGATTCCCAGTATCAGGAGGAACACAAAATACATGAGGATAAATGCCGCTCCGCCGAATTCCCCGCACATATACGGGAATTTCCACACATTGCCTATTCCGATTGCACATCCGGCTGAGACTAATATAAATCCCAGCCGTGAACCAAATTTTTCTCTTTTCATATCACTCTTCTATTCTTAAGCCCTGGAACACCGGAACTTAAGCTCCTCCCATCTTCTGTCTACTTCCTTCTGGAACTCTTCAAGGAGGTATTCGTTTCCTTTCTTAAACAGATGCTTAAATCTTCCCTGGGGTCTTAGGAAATCCTCGACCGGAAGCTTCTTCTTCGGCTCGTAGTTCAGAATCCATTTCCCTTCCACAACCTCGAATAAGGGCCAGTAGCAGGTCTCCACACCCAGTTTGCAGATCTCCATAATATCCGGGGTGTTGTATCTCCATCCCCGGGGACAGGGCGCCATAATATTCAGGAATGCCGCTCCCGGCGTATAGATGGCCTTTTCTGATTTGATGTGTAAATCCTTAAAATTCTGTACAAAGGTGGTCTGTGCCACATAGGGCACATCATGAGCCGCAATGATTGCCGCCAGGTCTTTCCTGTTCTGGGGCTTTCCGTTGCTTTCGCTTCCCACCGGAGTCGTAGTCGTATCCGCGTACATAGGCGTTGCGGAAGAGCGCTGGATCCCGGTATTCATGTATGCTCCGTTGTCATAGCATACGTATACCAGGTCATGGTTTCTCTCCATGGCCCCTGACAGGGACTGGAAGCCGATATCGTAGGTTCCGCCGTCGCCGCCGAATGTAATGAACTTGTAGGTATCGTTTAATTTTCCTTTTTTTCTTAACGCTTTGTAGGCACCCTCCACTCCGCTTAAGGTCGCTCCTGCATTTTCAAAGGCATTGTGGATGTAACTGTCCTCCCATGCTGTATAGGGGTAGGTAAAGGTGGACACCTCCAGGCATCCGGTGGCATTGCCGATGACCGCCTTATCCCCTTCATGAAGTCCGCGCAGGACATTTCTTACTGCAATGGTTCCGCCGCAGCCTGCGCACATTCTGTGTCCCGGAGCTAAACGTTCCGGTTTATTCATGGTCTCTTTAAAATTATAGCTCATCTTTTATCCTCCCCCTTACTCTCTAAGTCCAAGATAGCGATAGGTCTCACCTGCATCGCCTTCTTCTATGATCTGCTTCAGGGCTTCAAATACGCCTTCCATATCCTCCACACGGATGTCTCGTCCGCCGAGTCCATAGATATAATTCACTGCCAGCGCGTCTGCGTGTGCTCTGTACAGCGCGGACATCACATCCGCCCCCAGGGGGCCTCCGTGGTTGGTGTAGCCTTCTGCACGGTCCATAATGGCAACTGCCTTTACAGTCTTAAGGGCTTCTGCGATCTCGGAAGCCGGGAACGGGCGATAGAGGCGGATCTTAATCAGTCCTGCCTTTATTCCCTTCTCTCTTAAACGGTCAATGGCATCCTTGGTTGTGCCTGCTGCAGAACCGATCATGACAACCGCCATCTCGGCATCCGCCATGCAATATTCCTCGAACAGTCCGTATGCCCTTCCGGAAATACCCTCGAATTCCTTCGCCACATCCAGGACCACCTGGCTTACATGCTTCATCCCCTCTGCCTGATTGCGCTTTGCCTCCATATAATAGTCCGTGATGGAATAAGGGCCTACTGCAGCAGGGCAGTCCGGGTTCAGAAGATAAGTCTCCGGATGATATTCTCCCACAAAATCCTTCACATCCTGATCTTCTAACAGTTCGATATTCTCCACCGCATGGCTTGTGATAAAGCCGTCCTGGCAGATCATGATCGGAATTCTTACGTCCTTATGCTCGCTGATCCGGTAAGCCTGTACCATATTGTCGTAAGCTTCCTGGTTATTTTCCGCATACATCTGAATCCATCCAGCGTCTCTTGCACCCATGCTGTCTGAATGGTCGCAGTTAATGTTGATCGGGCCTGAAAGGGCGCGGTTTACAAGAGCCAGCACCAGAGGAAGCCTGTTGGACGCTGCTATGTAAAGCTCCTCCCACATATAGGCAAGACCGCAGGATGAGGTTGCTGTAAAGCTCCTTGCCCCTGCCGCAGAGGCTCCGACCGCGGCGCTCATGGAGCTGTGCTCGCTCTCTACTGGAATAAATTCTGTATCTACCTGTCCATTTGCCACAAAGGAGGCAAAATACTGGGGAATCTCTGTGGACGGGGTAATGGGAAATGCCGGAAATACATCCGGGTTAATCTGTCTTAAAGCGATCGCTACCGCTTCGTTTCCTGATAATCTGTCTCTCTTTGCCATGTTATTTCACCCCTTCCATTGTAATCGCGCCGAAGGGACATGCCTTCACGCAGATGCCGCAGCCCTTGCAGTGGTCATAGTCAAATGCCCCTCTTTTCATATCCTTTACCGGAATGCAGCTGTCCGGGCAGACCGGAACGCATAACAGACACTGCTTACATTTTTCCTCTATAAACTCCGGCTTGTCCGTTGACCACTCGCCGGTATTAAAGTCCTTGGAAGTCCCTGCCCCGGCAATAATCATGCCCTCTGTGAGATCCCTCCAGTTCGCCTTCACGCCTAATCTTGTTATATCTGTCGCCATCACTGTACCTCCTTAAATGCCATCTCAAGTGCCGCCATGTTGCCGTCAATGACCTCCGGCTTGCTGGCAAATTTGTGTGAGAAGGATGCGCGCATCTCCCGAAGGAACGTCTCCTGATCCATGAGCCCTGCCACTTTTACGATCGCGGCAAGGAGAGGAGTGTTGGGGAAATATCTTCCCATGGTCGCCATGGACACCTTATGTGCATCAATGGTGTAAACCTTCCCCTCATATCCTTTTAGATGTGGAATGATCTCCTCCTTGCTGCGGTAGGTATTAACCAGAATCGCGCCTTCCTTCTTAAGTCCTCCTGTTACGTCAACTGCCTCCAGCAGGGACTCGTCAACTACCACTACATATTCCGGGTCATAAATGTTCGAGTGCGCCCGGATTACGGTATCACTGATGCGGTTATACGCTGTAATCGGCGCACCCATACGCTCCGGGCCATACTCTGGAAAGCCCTGTACATATTTGCCTGTCTGAAAAGCCACGTCCGCCAGAAGCAGCGCAGCCGTCTTGGCACCCTGGCCTCCCCGGCCATGCCATCTGATCTCTGTTAAGTTACTCATGTTCTTTCTTCCTTTCTGCAGTTGCCTGCTGTTCTCTGTCATGATCTTACTTGTTCTGTCTCTGTCCTGCTGTTCTCTGTCATGATCTTACTCGTTCTGTCTCTGTCCTGCTGTTCTCTGCAGTCTTATAATTTTGCTGTCAGGGTCTTTGCGCTGACTCCTTTCAGCATTCCCAGCTTCCCTGATAAGGCGCTCACTGCCGTCCCGGGTGCATCCATCACCACGCTGATGATGGATACCTTTCTCTCCCTGTAGGGGATGCCCATGCGCCCAATGATATACTGCCGGTATTCGTGCAGAATATCATTCACTGCCGCGGCTGATTCCTCATCCTTTACAATAATGCTGATTACTGAAACCCTGCTCTCCATATGCTCCTCTTCTTCCTGCCTGTATATTCTTGCACAGTTCCTTACTGTCCACGGGGCCGTGTGCCCCGCTGCACGGCATCTGAGCCGATAAAGTGATGGTTCCCTCACAAATATATATAAGCCTTTTTATTATAGCATACTATTACTGAAGAAATATGAAAAACTTTTGCCTTCCAAATCCTTCACTTTTCTGACAATTCTAAGAAAGCACTCGCCTCAAGGCATTCCCGCGTCATATTGTGCCGGTTTTCTGCCCAGGTAATTCCTGGGAATCAGAAAGCTTAAGAGTCTTTAATCTGCTTTCCGGTTACGTCCATGTGGTAGTCCTTTTTATAGATCAGCTCCGATATGGGGACAATCTCATAGCCCCTTTCCTTAAGCCCTTTAATCAGAGCATCCAGGGCTTCTGCCGTGTACTTTGCACCGTTATGGCAGAGGATGATCGAGCCGTTTTCCAGCGCTTCGTGATTCAGGACTGTGTCAATGATGCTGTCTGCACCGTAGTCCTTCCAGTCTAAACTGTCCACACTCCACTGGATTGTATAATACCCGTTTCCCTTCGCATTCAGAACCACCTGGTCATCATAATCTCCGTAAGGCGGGCGGAAGAGCTCCATATCCACTCCGGTCAGCTTCTTCACCTTCTCATGGACACTGAGAAGTTCCTTTGTTTTTTCATCATCTGAGAGCTGGGACATATTTTTGTGATTCTCACTGTGGTTTCCCAGGTCATGGCCTGCCTTCTGAATCGCTTTTACATCATCCGGATAGCTTTCTACCCAGCCTCCGGTCATGAAAAAGGTGACATGCACATCATTCTTTTTCAAAATATCAAGAATCTTCTGTGTGTCCTCGTTTCCCCAGGCCGCATCAAAAGAGAGAGCCACCTTCTTTTCTTCTGTATCCACAGAATAAATAGGAAGCTCTCTCCCGTTTACATTACTGGAGACAGAGACATAGCTTTCCACATACTTATATGAACCTGCAAGGGCCACCATAAGTGTAAGTACCAAAATTCCGCGATTTCTCCATCTGCGTTTCGTTTCTTCCTTCATAAATCTAAAAACCCCAGAACCTATACTTTTACCTGTATTATATGTTCCGGGAGTTTGATTTAGTCCCATCGGGGACGGGGTATTTTTAAAAATACCCCGTCCCCTAACGTTCAATGGTGATCTGGCTGCCATCTTTTGTCTTTTTAACCCTGATCTGCTGCGGTATATTTTCTATAAGTTCCTCCCTGTGGCTGATAATTCCCACCAGCTTGCTGCTTCCGGTCAGGTTTATTAATATTTCCATCGCACTGTCTATTGATTTCCGGTCTAATGTTCCAAAGCCTTCATCCACAAAGAGTGCATCCATCTGCACACCGCCTAGATTGGACGATACGGTATCCGATAACCCCAGAGCGAGGCTCAGTGATGCCTTAAAGCTTTCTCCGCCGGAAAGATTTCCCACTGGCCTTCTGTGTCCTGTGTAGTTGTCCAACACTTCAAGGTCAAGGAAATTATTGCTTTTCTTACCTGGAGAATCTTCCTGGCGGTACAGTTCATATTGTCCGCCGCTCATGGGCAGCAGCCGCCTGTTTGCTGCAGCGATAATCCCGTCAAATCCGGCTGCCTGTATGTACTGCTCCAGTGTGATCTTTCCGTTTCCGGTTGTGCCTTTGACCAGATGATAGAGCCGCTGACAGATTGCATTCTCTTTGCGTGCCTTTTCTAATTCCTCTCTCCTGTCAAGGATGCTCTTCTGTTTCTCTTCATTTGTACGTATTCTGTTTTCGCTATTGTGATAGTTCTTCCTGAGTTGATCTACATTTGCACTCTGCTCAGCACATACTGCCTTTAATGCCTCAATCTCTATCACTTTTTTCCCTTTTGCATCTAGCTCGGCATCTGAGAGCTGTTTCTTATTCGTTGCAACAGCCTGACCATATTCATGAATCACTTGATCTGACAATGTGATATCATCTTCCTTCACAACGTATGTCCTCATTTCCTCCACAGAAGAGAATCCATTTGCACTAATTTCTTTATCCAGCTTCTTTTTTAATTCTTCTTCATCCTTTTCCTGCTGGTTCAGACTGCCATTCAGCGTCTTACACTCTGACGCGGCAGCGGTAACATTGTTATCCGCTTTTTTCTTTTCCTCCTCTGCCTTTGTGATATCCTCTAATATCTTGTTTTTCTTCGTCTCTGCCTGTCTTCTCTCTTTTTTTGCCGTTTTCCAGTCCGGAAAGCTCAGTTTTTCAAATGTCCCTAATATGGCCTGCGTTTCCGTCAGTTCCTGTTTCATCTTTTGTCTGTTTTGGACAAGTTCCTCTTTTTTTGAAATGAGCTTCTCTGTTTCATTTCCCTGTGCAGTCTCAAGGTCTTTTTCAGCTTTCTTAAGCTTCTCGCAATCTCTGTTAAGGGAAATCAATTTTTCATGGTGCTCCTCTGACATTGTCTCAGCCTGCGTTTTTGCTTCCTTTACTGCCCTGATCAGTTCTTCAAGAGATTCTTCCTCCCTGCCCATATCCAGAAGCGGGCTTTTCATGCAGTCCAATATGGTTGTCCCAAGCTGCCTCTCGAATTCCTCCAGCGATGTCTTTGCGATCTGCGCTTCCGTATTTGCATGATTCTTTTTCTCCTGAAGCTTATCCTCTTCTTCCTGAAGCTTTTTGAAATCATCTTCTGTAATCGAAGTCTCTCTCCGCTTAGCCGGTTCCGGATGATGCATGGAACCACACACCGGGCATTTCTCACCTTCTACAAGTTTTTCCGCCAAAATGCCGGCTCTGCTGTCTTCAAGCATATGCTCGGCCTCTTCTCTCCTGCTGCTGGCTTCTTTATATTTGTCACGGGCATCTAAAAATGATTTCTGTTTTTTTGAAAGCGACTTTTTCCTTTTTTCCCTTTCTGGAATCTGTCTGTCTATGATCGTATCCAAAGCCGCCATAAGCTCTGTCAGCTTTTCACTCTGATTTTTTGCTTCTATCAGTTCAGCTGGTTTATCCCTTAATTCCTTAACTGTCTTATTCAAGGATTTTATCTTCTCCTTAAGGGCTTTCTCATTTTTTATTAAATCTGCCTCTTCTGCGCTGATCTTTTTGTCGAGCTCTGCAAGTTCTTTCAGCTTTGCTTCAAGTTTTTCCTTTTGCTGATATTTCTGTTCCTCATCATCAATCCTGCTTATCACCTGCTTTAATCTGTCAGCCTCCGGCTCCAGATTTTTGGCGCCGTCAAGCGCGTCTTTCGCCAACTTTACATCTGCCTTCGCTGCCTCCAGACTGGATTCTGCTGTTTTCATGTGATTTCTGGTCATGGATACCTCATCACACTTTTTCTTCCACACAATATAAGATGGATTCACATTACGGGTGGCTTTCTTTTGTTTGTCTAGAAGCAGGATTCGTCCATCCATTTCCGCTTTTCTTTTTTCAAGCTCTTCTTTTTCCTTTGCCAGTTTGTTTCTTTTCTCGATAAAGCTGTTATTGGTCTTAGCCAGCGCAAGTTTTTCATTATTCTTCTTTAGCTCCTCCTCTGCTTGTTTCAGACCGGCTTTCATGTGCTTTGATCGTTCTCTGTCTGACAGAATCAGACGCTCCGTTACGTCCAGGATTTCGTCTAAATTCCATGCGCTCCGGGAACTTACAGCCCTGCTCCTAAGCTCCTCCAGTCTGCCGGAAAGCTCATCCTCCTCATTTGCCGACACATCCTCAAAATGCTGAATAATACTGTTCTCCGCATTTACTTGCATCTTATAGCTTGCATCCATCCGGTCCTTCAGCCTGTATTCTATGTTTTTGTATCCGCTCGTTGAAAATATGGTACGCAGTATCTCTGTTCTATGATCTGTTTTGGCATTCAGTAAATCCCAGAATTCCCCTTGCGCGATCATTACAATCTGTTTAAACTGCTTCTGGTCGATATGCAACAGCTCCTTTACAGCCCTATTAACCTGAGTCAGACCCTCGACTGGCGCCTGCCCTTCCTCATAAAAAACCGCCTTTTCTTTCTCCAATATCACACCTGTACCACGCTGCTTTTTTCTTTCATAGGGTGGCTGTCTCCAGACATGGAATTCACGCCCCTGATGTGAAAAATAAAAGTCCACGTAACTCTGGGCAGAATCACCGGCGTACTCGCTTCTTAAGTTATTCTTATCCCTGTACGTTCCACTAGTCGTTCCATATAATGCAAAACATATAGCATCAAATATGGTAGTTTTCCCCGCTCCAGTATCCCCGGATATCAGAAACAGCCCCTTTTCTTCAAAGGCATCAAACTCGATCTCCGGAAGCTTCTCCGCATAGGGGCCAAATGCGCTTATGATCAGTTTAACCGGCTTCATTTATAACACCTGCCTCTCGTGCTGCTGCCCTCATTACATCCATTTCTTCTTCTGAAATCTCACAGCCATACATCAGCCTGTAAAAATCTCCAATTAACTCCGGAAATGATTTGTTTTCGGCAATTCTGCTGATGTCTACCTGCTCAATCTCTCTTGTATGTGAATTGTCGTAGTCAATCCGGACAGTATTCGGATATATCTGTTGGAATACTCCCATGACATCATTGATCATATCCTCATCCGTCAATGTTGCATAAATGAAATCCTCTGGTGCTTTTACATTCTTCTGGTCCAACAGTTCCTTCATCATCCCCTTTATATGTCTCATATCCCTCAGGGGCTTTAAAGGAACCAGCTCGGTCTTAATCCTTTCCTCCGCTGATACCGTAATAAGAGGAACCGACTTCTCATTCTTCGCTTCGTTAAGAGAATATTTAAGAGGAGAACCGGAATACCGGACCTCATCTCTTCCAACTCTCTGAGGAGAATGAATATGGCCTAATGCCACATAGTCAAAGTCATCAAAGCAGTCATATCCAATCTTTTCAACCATCCCCACACTCTGTGTCCCAATGCCTTCAGACCCTGCAAGTGCGGGATCCTCTCCCTTCCCCGAAACAAATTGATGTGCCACCAGGATATTTTTATTCTTTTTGTCTATAGGCGTGTTTCTTATAATGGTCCGGACAGCATCTTCATAACTCTCTATATCCTCCTCCGGGAAATAGTGCCTTACCTGAGAAGCTTTCACAAACGGAAGCATGTATATATCAATCTCTGTATCTCCGTCAGCAAAGCTCTGCTTGTGAAGCGTTCCGTCAAAAACAGCTGATATAAAGATCTGATTCGATGCAAACAGAGTGCTTCCATAATTCAGACGGTCATCCGAATCATGGTTCCCACTTACCATGAATACTTTTATTTCTTTCTTTGCCAGTTTCATCAAAAAATAATCCAAAAGCTTCGTCGCTGCCTCGCTTGGTATGGATTTATCATAAACATCCCCGGCGATCAGCACACCATCTATGGATTCTTCCTCTGCGATATGAAGAATCTGGTCAAGGATATACCTCTGATCCTCAATCAGATCAAAATTGCTCAGTGACTTTCCTAAGTGTAAATCTCCTACGTGTAAAAACTTCATACTTTTCCTTTCCTCTCCAATTGGTTCACTTGATACTCTGAGTCCTCCAAAGACTTATTCTCAATAAATGTCGGTATGACAATAAGGAAACCTGCCAGTGCTGCTGCCGCAGACATTGTCCTGGTTCCCCCCGGTAAAGTCAATATACACTTTTGATGAGGATCTGCTGCCCCCATCTAGCTCTGATTTGCACAAAAAGACAATGCCCTGCTCCGGGCTTCTTTTTTTCTACGTGTTTTAATGAATGCTAAGCACACAGCAGAGGTATCTGTTTAATGCCCTTAATCGGGCTTTCCCCAATTCTACAAAGAACATGGCAACTGTAATGGGGCAGATCAATACATTGTGTCAATGCCCTCAATCGGGCTTTCCTCATTTCTACGAGTTTATCACAAAGTACTGCTCCGCGAAGCGTGAGGTGTCAATGCCCTCAATCGGGCTTTCCTCATTTCTACGAAAGTATTAGTCGCCCTGTTAACCCTGATTTCCGCATGTGTCAATGCCCTCAATCGGGCTTTCCTCATTTCTACGGCGCAATCCTTATGATTTATCGACAGAAACGACTGTGTCAATGCCCTCAATCGGGCTTTCCTCATTTCTACACAAGTGGTAATAAGGATGTAGGGAATAATGTTGTTGTGTGTCAATGCCCTCAATCGGGCTTTCCTCATTTCTACGCTAACCCGAAAAGTATTATTCGGTTGAAAGAGCACTTGTGTCAATGCCCTCAATCGGGCTTTCCTCATTTCTACGGTACCCTTTGGGAACCCGCTATTTACAAGGCTTTCAAGACACATTTTTGTAAGTAATTCACAGAATATTCTGATAATTTGCTTTTTCGGCCTATTTTTTTGGCTCGTTCTTCTTTCAGTCAAAATATCCGTTTACATTACTCTGTTCTTTCCTCTCCCAACACTCTGTTTATATTATACACTACTTGCCAAAATTCTCAACCCTTACTGCATTTTTTTAACTCTTTAATCCAATTCAAGGTTTCCTGCCTGAAGTTCGCCAAAAACATCTAATAATCTTGCGCCATCTACTGTTAAGTTCCTAGCATATTCCCCTTTCACCTTTGCATACCCCTAAGTTAATGTCAAGCCCGGCAAGACTCCAAACATACTCTTAACTTTATCATCAAAGCGGCTTGCGCTATAGCACTGTTCCACCACACTTTCCCACTGTTCGCAAAGTCTGGGCAGCAGTCGGCTATATACCGAAGTCCTTTTCTTGCTTCCAGGTATCCTGATACCATAATAGTCCTTTTTTCTGGCAATCACACTCTCCCAGGGATTTTCAATCTCTTCTACATTAGCATAATGCTGATAAGCAGCCACTATCCATGCATCCGTACTATCACAGGGAATCGTAATCAGGATATCTTCGTTATCTGCATATCTCCCCAGCCATTTTCTTATCAATTTCTCCAAATGTTCTTCATACCCCCTGGAACTTTGCACATGCTCCCCACAGGGTAACACAACCGGGCATTCCCCCTCTATTAATCTTGTACATCTCAGTGGATGACTTGCTGCTCTGTCCTCACAATCTACAGATTTGCACAAGCAATGAACCTCCCTTTCTTTCCTGGACACATCCGCGTCCATCTGAACAACGAGCAGGTCAAGCTGCGGCGTAACCTCATGAAAGACTTTATCCAATATACCGGAATTAGTCTCGCACCATCTCCATACCCCTTTCCATCCATTTCCGAACCGTCCCGTCATATCCGGCTCTGGCTGCAATCTCCTGTATTCGTTCGCCTCCCCGGTGATATGGTCAATGACTTCTCTTATGACCATGTAATCAGTGGGGCCTTCTCCTACAATACCAATCACCTTTCTCATATCAATTCTGGAACACCCCCTAACCTCCCATTAATCCACAATCTAGACAACGGCTGCCCCGATTCCAGCAATTCCTTCGAGACTTGTATCCGGTCGATTGCCGCATATCCATCTCTGTTTCTGCTGACAGCAAAAAGACGGATGTCATCATTACATAAATCCAGGCCGTCCAGTACTAATGGATTATGCGTGGTCATGAATACGGTTCTCTGAGATTCCAATATCAGCTGCGAGAAAATCTCCGTCAGCCGTTTTGCAAGCCTGGGATTCAGCGCATGATCGAAACTGTCGATGGCAAACATGGACGGTGAGTCAGGATGCATTGCCATGCACAGCATAAACAGAACATATAATGCTCCCTCGCTGGCATCATAACCCGTAAATGCAGCATTTGCTTTCAGAAATCTATCCTTGAATTCAATGATTTGGCGCGTGGACGGGATCCCAGGGTTCAGGTTCGCCCTTTTTGGAGCAGCAATATGGAAATCAGATGCCCAATCAATCAGGTCAAGGACATCTTCTATATAAAGTGTGCCAAACCGCATGTCCCCATCTACACTTTTCAAGATTTCCTGAAGCGCATCCGCCATCCGCCCACCGTTCAATCCGATAGGCGCGACCTGGGTATTATCTGTGACTGTTCCCCTGAGGGTAGGTGTATCCGGCTGGTAGATACCGTATTTCTCAATATACTTCCCCATCCTTCTACATCTGTGCTCATTCAGCGTCTCCGCAACCATAAAATAGCCGATGTTGTTATTCAGCTGGATGGCAGACCGATTGCTTCTCCCCCACAATAGGTTTCCATCCTGGTTCACGCTTTCAGAATGGTACTTCCATGCATCATCATCTGTGGGTGTTGTCATATGGACAAAATAGTCATATTCGCCATTGTCTTCCCATTGGATACCTAGATCTACCGTAAGCCCTTCCCTTTTCATTGTCTTGAATTTTGACTTATATAAAGCCGAAGCACTCAGGCGTATCCCTTTTCTCTGTAAGACACTGTTATTTACTCTGTCCGTCATGGCACCGCTCAATATTCCGATTGCTTCCAATATCGTAGTTTTACCAGATCCATTGGCTCCGATAAATACATTCACTTTTCCCGGCTGGAAGCTTACATTGTACAAAGACTTAAAATTTTTCACATTGATTTCCCTGATTGTCATGCTGTCTCCTTCACAAATAGATTGGATATCCCAAAGTCATGCCTTTTCATGCAAGCATGGAACGCATGACCTTTTGACCTTGTATCAAATTATAACATAATGCCAAAAAAAGTCCATATCTAAACTATAAAAAATATTGAAATTAGCGATACTTTCTATAATTTTAGATATGCACTTTTTATAGAATTTAAATTAGTGAGTCAAACCCTTGCTTTGCGCCTGGATATAAGAAGATAAAGTAAAAACCAACCCACACAATGGATCACAAGGATCCCCATGTCTTTACCTGCGGCTGCCATACCTCCATTCGCCAGATTCCTTACAAGATTTTACGAAACAGAATTTGATACTTGCTTGTGACGCAGCGTAATAAGGTATACTATAAAGCAACGAGGAGGTCTGATATGAATAAACATAGAGCAATACCACAAGGTTATATGACCGTTGGCGAAGTCGCAAAAAAAATGGACATTACTGTACGGACATTACAATATTACGATAGAGAGGGTTTACTTTCCCCATCTTCCATGAGTGAAGGAGGGCGCAGGCTATATACAGATAAAGACATAGTAAAACTTCATCAGATTTTATCCCTCAAACATTTAGGATTTTCTCTGGACGACATAAAAAACCGGCTAATTCCACTTGATACACCAGATGAAATTGCTGATGTTCTAACGGAGCAGGCAGACGCTGTCAAACGGAAAATAGATAGTCTGTCTGAATCGTTGAGAGAATTGGAATTGTTGCGGGAAGAAGTCCTTCAGATGCAATCGGTTGATTTCAAAAAATATGCTGATATTATTGTCAATTTGCAGATGAAAAACCATTTCTACTGGCTGATTAAGCATTTTGACGACCAGACTCTTGACCATATCCGCAACCGTTTTGATAAAGACAGCGGAATGGCTTTTATGAACACTTTCATGAAGCTTCAAGACGAAGCAATAAGGCTTCAAAATGCAGGTGTTCCCGCAGACAGTAATGAGGGGCAAACTTTTGCAAAAGCCTATTGGGATATGATAACAGATTTTACGGGTGGAGATATGAGTATGCTTCTCAAACTGATTGAATTAGGGCAATTTCAAAATACAGACCATGAATGGAAAGAAAAGCAGGAAACTGCCAACATATACATCGGGCAGGTATTGGACTTCTATTTTTCACATTTAGGCGTTGACCCATTTAAGGAGGAAACAGAAAGAACAAAGCTATAAAAATCTGCAATTTGACAAAGAGTTATGGAACTCACGTTGTGCTGAATGGTTTAGATTTTTGCGTACAGAAAGGAGAAATTTTTGCTCTGCTCGGCGTAAATGGCGCAGGAAAAACCACATTTCTTGAATGTATTGAGGGTTTACGAAAATATGACAGCGGAAGCATTACCATAAGCGGAATCATGGGTATTCAATTGCAGTCGGCTTCTTTGCCGGCGCATATGAAGCCACTGGAAGCTGTCAGGCTGTTTGCCAAATGGAATAAGACACCTCTTGATAAGGAAACACTTGGCGCTCTCGGTATTTATGAATTTGCCAAAAAGCAGTATTATCAATTATCAACCGGGCAAAAGCGGCGGCTTCATTTAGCGCTTGCTTTAACACGAAATCCAGATATTTTGTTTCTTGATGAACCAACCGCAGGGCTTGATGTTGAGGGACGCTTATCTCTACATGAACTAATCCGACAGCTAAAAGCAATCGGAAAGACAATTATATTAGCAAGCCATGATATGACAGAGGTTGAAAATTTATGTGACCGGATTGCCATTCTTTCCGGCGGCAAAATTGCCTTTATCGGGACTGTCGAACAGTTAGGTGAAACAATCGGAAAGCATTATAATATCACAATCCAAACTGAAAATGGAATGGAAAAATATGAATCTGAAAATATTGGAGACTCTTTACTTGCATTACTTATGCAGTATAAAGAAAAGGGAGAAACCATAGTAGATATTCAGATAGACCGGGGTTCACTGGAGCATCACTTTATAAAAATTGCAAAGGAGGCGTAACAATGGGAGCATTTCTATATGGAGTTTCTTTACAATGGAAATTAGATATAAGGAGCAAAACATTACTTATAACCTGCTATATCGTTCCGCTTTTATTCTTTGCAATTATGGGCGGCATATTTACATCAGTTATGCCGGAAGCGGGATATACGCTTATTCAGTCAATGACTGTATTTGGTGTGACAATGGGAGCGTTGGTTGGTCTGCCTCCCTCTCTTGTTGAAATTTACAACAGTGATATAAAAAAGGTCTATAAAGCAAATGGTGTTCCACTAATCTCAGGTCTTGCCTTAACCAGCATTTCAGCATATATTCATTTGTTCATTATGAGCATTATTTTATATATTGCTGCGCCACTGGTCTTTCATGCTGAAATACCAGAAAATCCGGGTGTGTACTTCATCAGCCTTGCTATTTTTATTGCAGTATCACTTAGTATTGCCAGCATAATCGGTCTGGCAGTAAAAGACCAGGCAAAAACCTCTATGTTTTCTATTATTGTTTTTTTACCGTCAATCATGCTTTCTGGAATTATGTTCCCGATTGGACTGCTTCCAAAAGCGTTTGAAACAACTGGAAAATTATTTCCGGCTACATGGGGATATAAACTAATGGCAGAGAATGTTTTTAAGTCTGAAAGCCTTTTGCCGCTGCTCTTGATTTTTATTTTAGCTACTGTTATGTGTAGTATTCTGTTACGAAGAATTGATAAATAGCAAACCCAGCCGGGCCAGCGGGCGGCAAGATGAATGGTTACTGTCTGCACTTTGCAATCTCTGCCTGTTTTTGGCATAGCTCTGCCGCAATCTGGGCAGATTTAATTCGCATCAGATTATCCCTTGCATCCTCTTTTCCCAACAAAGTCATTCCTCCATGCCAGACAAGTTCATCGACTATTGTTCAAGGAGATTTATAATGAACCTACCGCCTACGTACTAAAGAAGACGGCGGCATGGACGCAACCATTCTGCAGAACCCTGCAGACCCGGATGCGACATACCGCGAAAAAGCCGGGAAACAACACCGTGGGTACGTGGCAAATGCCATAGAGGCATCCGGCAACCACAAACCTTACAGGGCGGGAAGCCGAGGACATCATGGCTGATTTTGAATTCAGCGAAGATGGCAGGAAAGTCATCAAATGCCCCGGCGGGCATGAACCGAAAAGCTGCAGCTATAACCAGGGAACCGGACGGTGTACCATTTCTTTCCAGAAGAGCCAGTGCCAGGACTGCCCACATAAAGAGCAGTGTCACCCCAGGATGTTCAAACGTGTAAGCAGGAAAACGGTAACATCCAAATCGAACCAGAGGGCGAAACAGCAAAGGGAACGAAGAACCGAAGAGTTTAAAAAGCAAAGCCGATTTCGAAACGGGGTGGAAACAATACCATCCATCCTTCGTCGAAAATACGGAATTGATAACATCCCAGTACGGGGATTGATACGGATCCGTTTCTTCTTCGGATGTAAAATAGGTGCGCTAAATATTAAAAAATTCTGCAGATATATGCAGGGTCAGGATAAGTGCGCCCTTAAAATGGCAACTGCCTAAAAAATGGTGGGATAACTCTCTGCCATACGCAACAAAAACCATCCAAAATCATCATTTCCAAAAATTTACAGCAATATATTCAGTTTTCAAAGTTCCTATCGTGAAAAGAATAAAATACCAATACCCTTTTGACTACCTAATCATATCATTATTTTATAAAATTGAGAAGGGCATGGTTTCATTTTCTTAATTGCTTTATAAAGCTACTACTCAAACCGGCAAACTATCTCTTACACAAAGCGCCCCATACCCGATTCATTCTTCTGTATATCCGGCTGGCAGAAGGATGCTTCCAGTGGCCAGGAACAGCACAGGAAGCCAGAAACATTACCACAGAGGAATTTAAAAGGCTGATGGACGGCTTTTCCATTGATCCCTCTGTTGGACCCAAACGGATCCCTCCCGTGACCGCCCCCAAAAGCAGACGGAAAAGATAGTGATGGCATGGGAAATTCCCATGCCTTTATTTTGCGCAATAATAGTTATATTTTATAAATAATTTATAACTATTTCATCGACATATGCATAGGTATATTATATAATTATAACTACAAAGGAGGGATCCCGTATGTCATTAGTAAAGCTCAAAGACAAACAAAGCGGCACGACCTATGTCTATGAATCAGAGTCGTATTGGGACAAGGAAAAGAAGCAGCCCAGGTCCCGCAGGAAACTGATCGGGAAGCTGGATGAGGAAACCGGTGAGATCGTCCCCACCGGAAAAAGCGGGAGGAAGAAGGGTTCCGGAAGGAAACAGGAAGAAAACGGTTCCCCGGAACCCGTCACAGAACACATCCGGGTCATTGCTGAGAAAGACGAGCAGATCCGGCTGCTCAAAGCAGAGAACCGGGCACTGATCAAGGAAAAGCAGGATATTTTGAAAACACTGGAGGCGCTGTGCCAGAGGCTTTCAGACTGAACCATAGTTTTCGGAATTAAATGGGAAATATGCAGCCATTGTCCGTGAAAACGAGGAATTAAAGAAACTCCTGGAAAAAGAGACCGAGAAAAACGCCCTAAAGACAAAATCCATCTTTGGCCGCAAGACGGAAGGGTTCCCCGCCCTGCTGGACGCTTTGGACAATCCGGAGGAAGAACCGGTAGATGAGAACACAGAGGAGGATGTCGGCCCCACGAAGGGCCGCAGAGCCCGGGTGATTGATTTTGAAAGCCATAAGGGCAGGCAGGGCGCCAAAGGCGGGCGTACAAAAAAGCCCCCCAGCCTGGCGGATTCCCTTGAGAAACTGCCGCGGCAGATCCTCTATGACCTGGATGTGGACGCGCTGAATGAACAGTACGGCGAAAACAACTGGAGAATCGCACACTGGCACCAACACAAACAACTCATGAAACTGGATACGCCTTACTATACACAGGTGGTTTATACGCCTGTTGTTTCTGTAGGCCTGGAACATGACCTGTTTACCATCCCATACAGGAACCCCCTGGTCGACAAAAGCGCTGTATCCTGCACCATCATGGCAGACATCCTTTACCGGAAGTTTACGCTGGGCCTGCCTTTTTACAGACAGGCCCTGGATTACCGGATGCAGGGCATCGCCCTGACCAGGCAGACCATCATAAACTGGGCAGGCACACTTGTGCCGGAGATCTGTGAAGAGGTCTATGAATTTATGATGCAGCTACTTGTGGGCTAATGCTCCGTATCGGAGTCTCAAAAGAAACAAAAGTCTCAGATACGATGGTACTTTTGCGACTATTTGATTATCAAGGAGCTTTAACTGTATGTATGATATCATAGGCAGCACTCCTTTTATAGACGCCGATTATTTACCGCTTACATTTTTAATTCTAAACCCTACTGTCAGCAGATCCTTCCCACTGCCAGGCACACCAGTAAGGGGACGGGGCATTTTTAAAAATGTCCCGTCCCCAGCCAGCTCACACTAAAATATGATGCTGCTCCAACAACTTTCTCATTTTGGCAAGCTGTGCATCCTTATCGGCAAGTAAGGTGTTGTTATCAGCAAGTAAGGCATCCTTATCGGCAAGATCAGCCAAAAGGGCATTTTTATCTGCAAGTAAGGCATCGTTGTCTGCCATTAAGGCATCGTTGTCTGCCATTAAGGCCTTATTCCTGGCTATTAGTTCATCGTTTTCTTCATACAGACGTTTTTGGAGAACACTGGGTAATTCAATGACTGGCTTTGTCATACGATCTACCTCCTTTCGAAAATGGTCATGTCTTTCAAATACTTTTTCTGCAGCACGCCGGAAGAGATTCACGTAATCATCGTATTCCTTTCTTGTCAGATATCCCTGCTCCAGTTCGCTTCCTAATATTATCATAACTTCGCCAATAAAATCTGTCAATTCCTTTCTTGTCAGTGGATTTTTTATTTTCTTTCTCAGCCTTGGGCGCAGACGGAGCAGCACATAAGGGATAAACAGATTGAGATGTTTTTCATGAATTTCTTCCAGAGAATAAGACTGGATTCTGACCGTAGGAATCTGATAAATGTGTTCGCTTCCATCCTGAAAAATAATACGGCAGCGAAGGGATTCTGGAATCTTCCTATTCTTTTCCGGGTAAATAACAGCGGAATGGGGAAACCGCATGACCACCTCTTTGTTCTCCGGCCCCGTCTCAGTCGTATGCTGCATGGCAAAATGCAGGTCATAGGCAACCATGCGTATAACCATGTCCTGGTCATTATGCATCTGGCATTCGAGATGATAGTAATCTGTCCCGTTTACCAAAAGTGCAATATCGGACAAACGGGAACTGGGCGGTGCATCCGGATTTTCCTGATAGGTGGAAGATTCCGTCGCAAGCAGAATAATCGGGGTTCCTTTTGGATACTCTTTTCCGAACACTTCCTTGAAAAGAGGAAACAGCTGCTCCGGCATGGCATCCACAATCGCTTTTAGGATCTCATCCCACAGCCTGGTACCGTTAGGTATGGTTTTTTCTGTCATAAGTTATAATTCCTTTCTGCTTTTGTAAAACATCTGTGACTGTAAAGATACAAAACAGTTGCAGACGTTCATTAATAGGTTACAGATACTGTGAAATGTGGCGAAATGCCAGAATTGCCGAACTTCCAGAAGGACAATGTCCGATAAGATTTCACACAACAAGTATAGCAGACAAGGGAAAGAATGTAAATGACTTTTCATCAAATCATCAACCAGTCAAAACATGTGTCTTGTCATATGTAATAAATGGTGCTATAATAAGTTGAATTTTACTAAGGAAAGGATAAAACTATGACCATTATAGAAAAAATTCAAAGATTAAAGAAGGAAAAGAACGCAGTCATACTGGCCCATTATTATGTACGGCCAGAGGTGCAGGAGATTGCTGACTATATCGGGGATTCTTTTTTTCTGAGCAAGGCTGCCGTGGGATTAAAGGAACAGACCATTGTATTTTGCGGCGTTTCCTTTATGGGAGAGAGCGCTAAGATTCTGAACCCGGAGAAAACCGTGCTGATGCCGGACCTGGCAGCGGATTGTCCCATGGCGCATATGGCGGACGCACAGACAATCAAAAATCTGAGAGATACCTATGAGGATCTGGCGGTCGTGTGCTATATTAATTCGACAGCAGAACTCAAACGCTGTTCGGACGTATGTGTGACATCTGCCAATGCAGTAAAAATTGTGAAAGCGCTGCCAAATAAAAATATTTATTTTATTCCGGATAAGAATCTGGCGCATTTTACAGCGGAGCAGATTCCGGAAAAGAACTTTATCTTTAATGAAGGGTATTGTCCTGTTCATGAAAGGATGCAGCTTGCCGAGATAAAAAAGGCGAAGGAGGAACACCCTCGGGCTGAGATACTGACCCATCCGGAATGTCCGGATGCAGTCAGAAATCTGTCTGATTACATAGGAAGTACTTCCGGCATCATTGCATATGCTTCAAAAAGTGCAGGGCAGGAATTCATTATCTGTACTGAGAACGGGGTCCGGTATGAACTGGAAAAGCAGAATCCTGGAAAGCATTTTTATTTTACAGAAACAGAGCCGGTCTGTCAGGGCATGAAGCTGATTACCCTGGAAAAGATTGCACATGTGCTGGAAACAGGAGAGAATGAAGTTCATGTATCTGAGGAGCTTCGGATGGAATCCATAAAACCGCTTCAGAATATGCTGAAGCTTTCCGAATAGGGTCGCGATGAGAGGGAAGGTCATATGAAGATAGATACAGATGTGGTAATAGTCGGCACTGGCGTAAGCGGGCTGTTTTCTGCACTTAAGCTGCCTGTGGAGAAAAAAATCGTCCTGATTACAAAGTCTGACATTGAAAGCAGTGATTCTTTTCTCGCCCAGGGAGGAATCAGTGTGCTGAGGGACGAGAATGATTATGACAGCTATTTTGAGGATACCATGAAAGCCGGTCATTATGAAAACCGGAAGGAGTCGGTTGACCTTATGATCAGAAACTCCAGAAGTATTATTAATGAACTGGTAGGGTACGGCGTGGAGTTTAAAAGAAATGAAGAGAGCGGCGAATTCCTTTACACAAGAGAAGGAGCCCATTCAAGGCCGCGTATCCTTTTTCATGAGGATATCACGGGCAAAGAGATTACCGAAAAACTTATTATGCGCGTGAAGGAGCTTCCCAATGTGCAGCTTTACGAATATACAGCCATGACCGATCTTCTTGTAAATAATGGCGTATGTGAGGGGATTCTTGCGGAAAATGAAAATGGGACCATGGAGATCCGTGCAAAGGATACCATCCTTGCAACCGGAGGCATTGGCGGCAGATACCAGCATTCTACCAATTACCCCCATCTGACAGGGGATTCCATAACCCTTGCCAAGAAGTATGGCATAGAACTTGAACATCTGGACTATATCCAGATTCATCCCACAACACTTTATTCCCCGAAACCCGGGAGGCGGTTTCTAATATCCGAATCAGTGAGAGGGGAAGGGGCGCTGTTATATAACAAGAATAAAGAACGTTTTGTTGATGAGCTCCAGCCAAGAGATGTGGTTGCGAATGCTATTTTTAAACAAATGGAAATAGACGGGACGGAGCATGTATGGCTTTCCCTGGAGAAAATACCGGAGGAGACGATTCTGAATCATTTCCCTAATATATACCAGCGCTGCCTGGAGGAGGGATATGACATGCTGAAGGAATGCATTCCCGTAGTTCCGGCACAGCATTATTTTATGGGCGGGATCCGGGTGGACCAGGACAGCCGTACCTCAATGCCGCATCTTTATGCCGTAGGAGAGACAAGCTGTAACGGCGTACATGGCGCCAACCGGCTTGCAAGCAATTCATTGCTGGAAAGTCTGGTCTTTTCCAGACAGGCGGCAGATGATATAATAAGAAGATAACAGATGGCTGTAAAGGTACTGAACCGTTACAATCCGATTAAAAAAAGAAGAGGTGGAACATGAATAAGATTACACAGACGCTTCAGGCAGATCATCTGATTCTTGAAGCATTAAAAGAAGATATTTCCAGTGAGGATGTTACGACAAATGCTGTAATGAAGGAGGCTGTAAAGGGTGAAGTAACACTTTTGTGCAAGCAGGACGGAATTATTGCAGGATTAGATGTATTTGAAAGAGTTTTTAAGCTTCTTGACGGGCAGATTGAAACAGAATTCTACTGTAAGGACGGAGACATGGTAAAAAACGGACAGGTAATGGGAGTTGTCACCGGGGATATCCGCGTATTGCTGTCAGGGGAGAGGGTTGCTCTTAATTACCTGCAGCGCATGAGCGGGATCGCCACCTATACACACAGTATCGCAAGTCTGCTTGAAGGGACGAAAACAAAGCTTCTGGATACCCGCAAAACGACTCCGAATATGCGGATCTTCGAAAAATATGCAGTCCGTATCGGCGGCGGGTATAATCACCGTTACAATCTGTCAGATGGAGTGCTCTTAAAGGATAATCATATCGGCGCGGCAGGCAGCGTCGGGAAAGCGGTCCGTATGGCAAAGGAATACGCGCCTTTTGTACGCAAGATTGAGGTAGAGGTGGAAAATCTTGACATGGTGAAGGAAGCAGTAGAAGCCGGAGCAGATATTATTATGCTGGATAACATGTCTCCAGAGGATATGAAGGCGGCAGTTTCCTACATTGACGGCCGGGCAGAAACAGAGTGTTCCGGAAATGTGACAAAGGAAAATATTGAACGTCTGGTATCTGTCGGAGTGGATTATATTTCCAGCGGTGCGCTCACGCATTCTGCGCCAATACTGGATATATCCCTGAAAAATCTTCATGCAGTGTAAAACCAGGGAACTGGCACATCATGATGTGGCAGTTCCTGAAAATGTCAGAAGGGAGTTTTTTATGACAGGTTCTGAAAGAAGAGACGCAATTATACGCACAATACAGAAGACACATATTCCTGTGTCAGGCAAATCTCTTGCGGCATCATATGATGTGAGCCGCCAGGTGATTGTGCAGGATATTGCACTTATAAGGGCAGCCGGATACGACATCATTTCTACAAACAGAGGATATATTTTAAATACACCGGTAAAAGAGGAAAGGATTTTCAAGGTTCACCATACTGACGCGCAGCTGGAGGAGGAATTGAATGCTATCGTAGATCTGGGAGGATGCGTAGAAAATGTTATGGTAAATCACCGGGTATACGGCCATATAGAAGCCAGGCTTGGGATCAGCTCCCGAAGAATGGTCTCAGAATTCCTTGAGGATATACACAACGGGAAATCCAGTCCGCTCAAAAATATTACATCCAACTATCATTATCACACAATCAGTGCAGATAGTAAAAAAACTCTGGATATGATCGAGCAGATGCTCATGGAAAAAGGATTTCTGGTGGAGACGGGGCGTTTTTCGCCCTAAATGCCCCGTCCTCGTACAGCTAAACTGCTAAAACTTCCTGAGTTTATCTTCTGAATCGTCCGTTGTCTTATCAATCTTACGGATCACTACATAATACCCTTCACCACCGCCTGTCCTGACCAGGATCCTGTCTCCGGTCTTATGTCCCAGGAGCGCCTTTCCCATAGGTGATTCTATGCTGATCAGCCCCTGCATGGAATTTCCCCGCACACTGGTTACGAGGCGGTAGCTTTCTATCTCGTCGTCCTCCTCAAAATATACGGTCACCGTATTATTAATTCCTACTTCGTCCTCCCGGGATTCATCTGATACGATCCTGGCATTTTTCAGCATCCTCTCCAAATAACGGATGCGGCTTTCGTTCCGGTTCTTGTCCTGCTTTGCTGCTTTGTACTCAAAATTTTCACTCAAGTCACCCTGGGCTCTCGCCTCCTTAACGGCCTCCAGTTCCTTTTTGCGCACCACCAGCTTCCGGTATTCAATCTCTTCCTTTATCTTTTTTACATCGCTTCTGGTTAACTGCTCTCCCATATTCTTTCATCTCCTAAATAAATATATAAACCCTATTGATTTTTTCCATAATATATCATATTATAAATATGGATCTGATGTCAACAAAGGCGAAAATAAATCCCCATTTATACCCCCTCACGGCGGCTTCCACCCCTCACATATCGGAGGCCGTCAGTTGGCACGGATTCTGGTTTATTACTTTCTTGCGGGCAGCCTGTGTAATATACGGCTGCTCGTATTTTTATGATTCGCCAAGTACAGCCTTGCATAATTAACAGTGAATAATGTGCAGATAGCGAGTGCAGAATTCACTGTTAATTACGCGAGTCTGTCCTAGACTGTAACTGCTGCGTGCCTTTACTGCCAAGCCTTTCCCTAAGCATGGTATTTCTCTTCGTAACGGTAAGGTTTTTCACTGCATAGGCAAGTGCCTTCCGGGTTCCCACGATAACCAGTATCTTCTTCGCCCGGGTAATGCCTGTATAGAGCAGATTCCGCTGCAGCATTACATAATGGTTCATCAATAGCGGCATCACTACAATCGGGTATTCGCTTCCCTGGGCCTTATGGATCGTGGTCGCATACGCATGCACCAGCTCATCCAGATCCGTCACCTCATACTCCACGGAGCGCCCATCGAACTGGACCGCAAGGGTTCTCCCCTCCAGATCTACGGTTTCAATCACTCCGATGTCGCCGTTGAAAATTTCTTTATCATAGTTATTCTTAATCTGCATTACTTTATCCCCTGGCCGGAAAACGGATCCACTGCGGCGAAGTCCTTCTCCTGACGGATTCAGCGCCTCCTGCAGCGCCAGGTTCAGATTCGCGGCTCCCACCACCCCTCTCTGCATGGGTGTCAGTACCTGAATCTGTGAGGACGGGGTCCTGTAATACCGGGGCAGCTTCCGCTTCACCAGGCTGACAATCTCCCGGAGCGCCTCCTCCTGCTCTTCCTTCTCTATAAAGAAAAAATCTGTATCTCTTCCGCCTGATATGTCTGGAAGCTTTCCCTCGTTAATCCGGTGTGCATTTGTAACAATCCTGCTGGCCTGCGCCTGGCGGAAAATACGTGTCAGCCGGATAACCGGAAAGCGGCCGGAATCAATCATATCCCGCAGTACATTTCCGGCTCCTACGGCCGGAAGCTGGTCGATATCTCCTACCAGAATCAGGCGCATTCCCTCAGGGACAGCCTTAAGCAAGGCATTCATCAGAATAATATCAATCATGGAACACTCGTCCACCACCAGCACATCACCCTCCAGGGGGTTCTCATCATTTTTCTGATAGCCATTTGGCGGCTTGAATTCTAACAGCCGGTGAATGGTCTTTGCCGGAAGTCCTGTCGCCTCGGTCATTCTCTGGGCAGCGCGGCCTGTAGGTGCTGCCAGCAGGATCTTAAGCCCGCTGGCACGAAAAGCGGCAATGATTCCCTGGGTTGTGGTTGTTTTCCCCGTCCCTGGTCCCCCGGTCAGGATCATGATCTTGGAAACCGCTGCCCTGCGGATGGCGTCCACCTGCACCTCATCGTATTTCATATGTACCATCTGCTCAATCCTGGATACGTCTACAGATAAATTCTCATTTCCTGTCTGAAGCCTTGCCTCCATCAGGCGCCGGAACAGCCGGTCAGAAGCAGGGGCAGACAACAGCTTCCGAAGCTTCCCCGCCGTCCCGATCTCTGCATAGAAAAAGGGCGGCAGATAGATGGCTTCCGTCTGTACCTCCTCCCCCGTCTCTTCCTCACAGCCCATCTTCATATCCCGGATGAGATCACGGTCCTTAATCATCTGATCCAGGGTCATAATCACTGTAGTCTCCTCCGCCTCCAGAAGCTCTGCCGCATGGCTCACAAGCTGCTCCTTTTCTCCATAAACATGCCCTTCCTCCGCAAGACTGCCAAGTGCGTACATAATCCCGCTCCTAAGCCGGATAAATGCCTCCTTTGATATCCCCATCTTCTGTGCAATCTGATCCGCAGTGCGAAACCCGATGCCCCAGATATCATCCGCCAGGCGGAACGGGTTCTCCTTCACGATCTTTATGCTCTCATTTCCATACTCTTTAAATATCCTTGCCGCATAAGAAGTATTCACGCCATGATCCTGCAGAAACAGCATAACATTCTTAATCTCCTTCTGCCGCTCCCAGCTCTCCGCAATCTGATCCACCCGCTTTTTCCCAATACCCTCCACCTCCAGGAGGCGGCTGATATCTGCCTCAATAACCTCCAGGGTGTCCGTGCCGAACTTCTGCACAATACGCTTCGCAAACTTCGGACCCACGCCCTTAATCAGACCGGAGCCAAGATACTTTTCTATGCCATAGACCGTCGCAGGCATCGTCTCCTCCCAGGAATCCGCTATAAATTCCCGGCCATACTTCGCATCTACCTTCCAGTTCCCTTCCACCAATAAAACAGAACCTACATTCACATCAAACAGATTGCCGATTAAAGGAACAAGCTCTGTATAATTCTTGATACGCACTTTGAGGACAGAATATCCGTTTTCCGTATTCTGATATGTAATCCGCTCAACCACACAACGAATCTTCATAATACCTCCTTTGGGGACGGGGTATTTTTAAAAATACCCCGTCCCCAATTGCTATTTCTTTACGGTAACTTTCAGCTTCTTGCTATAGTCTCCATACGCCTTTCCCTTGCCAATCTTTGTATAAGCCCGCATGCGTACATAATATTTCTTGCCTTTTTTGAGATTTTTGATTGTTACGCTCTTGGTCTTATTCTTCTTAACCGTTACTTTTCTAACGCCCTTTTTGAAGTCTTTTCTTGTGGAGCATTCGATTACATATCCTGCTGCTTTGCTGCTCTTTTTCCATGATACTGTAATCTGTTTTGCTTTTTTGCTTCTTGCCTTGCTGATTGCTGCTTTCTTTGGAACTACCTTGATGGTCACGGTTTTGGTTACGCTTATGTAGTTCGCGTTTCCGGTTTTGAGTGTGATTACTGCTGCTCCGCATTTCTTTACTGTTACGACTCCGCTGGGTGAGACGGTTGCAACCTTACTGTTGCTTGTTGTGTAAGTAATCGGGCATTTTGATTTTGCTTTTAATGAAAATGGCTTGCTCTTATATGGAATCTGGTAAAGTATTTTCTGGACTGCAAGTCCTGGATCCTGCTTCTGAACTGAAGTGGTCTTTTTCTCAATTACAAATTCTGCTGTCAGTTCTCCGCAATAGTTTCCTTTTCCTGTGACAATCACGGTTCCTTTACCTGGATTGATATTGTTCTTATAAGAGACTTCATAATCTCCGCTGCCAAGTGTCGTATTTCCGCTTACGACCTGTACGGCCGGGCGGATTTCCTTTCCTGTCCAGGTCTGTGTCCCGATAGGTTTGATGCTGAAGGTGGGAGCATCTGTGCTTAAATCTCTCGGCCTGGTGTTTAAAATAATGGATTTTTGTTTTTTGGTTTCTTTGTCCTCCACAGTGATTTTTACGGTCTCATCCTCTTCTGTCGCACGCTTCGGTGCGACTGTCAGGCTCCTGCCGTTATTACTCTTAACAAAGTCATATGCCGTGGTTTCCGGGTAACTCCAGGTCACTTCTCTGTCCGGGCTGTCTGCTCCGTCGATGCTGATTACTGCCTCAAATGTCTGTTCTTTGTCTCCATAGCAGAAGGTTTTCCTGTCACTGTCATAGTTTAATTTCAATTCAACTGTAACAATCTTCAGCTCATTTCCAAGAGATTCCTTCAGAGTGTCCAGCTTTCCGGAGTCCTTCATGTTCTCGCTGCAGAAGATTGTAACGTCTGCTTTTGAAAATGCTCCTGCTTCGATTGTCTCTATGCTGTCCGGAATCGTAACTGTCTTCAGACTTTCACAGCCATCGAAGGCGCTGCTGCTTATTGCAGATACTCCTTCCGCCAGCTTCACGCTGTTTAGTTTACCGCAGTTCTGGAAGGTTCCTTCCTGAATCGTCTTTACGGTAGATGGTACTGTAATCTCCTCGAGGCTTCCACAGTCCTTAAAGGCATTGCTTCCGATCTCAGATACGCCTTCTGGTATTGTTACATTCGTAAGACCTGTACAGTTCTCAAATGCATTTTCACCGATACTCTGAATCGTATGCGGCAGGACAACTTCGGTGATGTCCTCACTTCCGGCAAATGCATTCGGAGCAATCGCCACGACCTCACTTTCTCCGAAGTTAACTCCAAGCCCGCCTAATTCTTCATGCTGATTCAGATCAAGGGATGCCGGAATCTCCAGTGTATTCTGATTAGTAAGTGCCCGGGCCATTCTGCTGAACAGGGATGCTTTTGCCGCTTTGGCTGTGCGGCTGCTTCCGTCTCCAACCTGGACCTTTGTGCGGTTATCCTCATCAATTGAGAGGAGCTTATAATTGACCTGCTTTGTATTCAAGATGGCGGAAAAGATTCCTGTTCCGTATTTTGAATACAGGTCGTATTCCGGCTGCTCCAGAACTGTCTTTGAGGTAAGACGTGTTCCTTTTCCATTGTTGCTGCTGTCCTTGTCCTGATACCATCCGAAGAAAAACTGGTCGCTTCCGTCTGCATAGCTGTCAAGTACCGGGAGTGTGGTCTCGCCGTCCTTATTATCTGCAAGCTTCTGGTTCTGCTTTCCAATAATCGTATCAAAGACCTTCGGGCTCTGGTTGTGGAGTGTCAGCCTGGAATCTCCTTGTGTAGTCTCTACGGCACCTGATTTAACAGATACGGTTATATTCTCCCTAACATTTTTTATGGTGTAGATTCCCTGATCGTCCGGTGTCAGCACATTGCCATTTGCCTTGACTATAAGCTCATCCCTGCTGTGATTGTCTGCCTTTTTCATATAGCTGAAACAGTATTCCCCGCCGTATGCTATCTGCCCTTGTACCGGGTTCTGTGTTTCGTCTGTGTCATAGCCTTCTATGGCCGGGACGGTGACTTTACACGGAGTATGCGGGAATGTGTAATACAGTGTCAGGATACCATTCATGTCTATGGACTTTGCGGTTACTTTGTCTCCATTTACATAGACAGTTGTGTTACTGGTGAATTTCCATCCCGTATTGGCCCCCAGACGGAGCATCAGCCTGTAGGCCGAAGCATATTCTGCCGTATCCCCTTTCTGACATTCTGTCCCAGACTGATACCATGCGTAATGATACACGCCATACTCATCACTGGAGCTGTTTGTACAGTCTGGCAGTGCCATACCAACAGTTGGAGAATTAACATTAATATATAATTCCCCGATCTCTTCTCTCTCTCCTTCCGGGTTCTTCATGATGAGATATTTAAAGTTCTGTTCTCCTGATGAACGATAAATAATCACAAAATAATAGGTTCTGTCCTTTATTAAAATACGGTCCAGTTTTCCGTAACCATATCCCATACTTTCCCCTGATTCACTGAAAAGGGAGACCTGTGTTTCCATGTTTTCATTCTGGCAGCTGAATCCATAGCCTCCCGTCTCTGAAGGTGTGAAGGAAATAATTGCATACTGCGGCTTTTCTCCTCCCAGTGCAACATCGTATTCCATACCGGTTGATGCCGGCTGGGAGTCTGTCTTTGTAAATGCCTTCTGCCTGACTGTGATCTCGTCGGATCTCCCGCCCAGATATGAAATGGAAACCCTTCTGCCCCCATCATCAGAATAAGTTATCTGGAGGGACGTTTTCTCATTGTATTGATCATCAATGACCATATAGGAATCGTGCACATTCCATTCCACATCCTTTGTTGTCTGATCTGTATAATGGATGCGCAGCTTTGCCCCGTAGAAATCGAATTCATCATTCCACAGTTCAAATGGATAATATTCTGTCTTTTGCGGAGCGGATATAAGTTCAATTGATGTTACCGGATTCTCCGCTAATGTTACCGGAATCTCCAGTGTCTTGCCCATGTAGGCAACACGGACTGCATTCTGTGAACCCACAGCAAGCTCTTCATCCCACATAAGGTTCATCCAGTATCCATTTAACTCCTTGGAGTAAAAGTAATCATCCTCATCCTTCCACTCAACAACTTCCTCTTCTCTTCCGTCAAGATACTGTACCTTGACGGACAGTCCGTATGCAGACACCCTGTCATCCTGTGCAAGATACTGGTATATTGTCAGGTCTTTCCATGGGTTGCTGACAAGTGTCAGTTCTTTTACTGGAGACGGCTCATGAAATGTTACAGGGAATGTAAAGGTCTTCTCTCCCCATGTATAAATCAAAGCATTGTCGTCCCTGATGTCTACAAATATTTCCCCATCCTCTTCTTTTGTATATTTCCAGCGTAAAGAAAGCTCAACCCCATCAATAAGCTGTCCTTCATTACCGGTTATTTTTCCTGCCTTGACCCATCCATTTTCATAAATCAGCTCATACTCCGTACCGTACAGATTTTCTTCGTCCATATCCAGCCAGATATTGTCTGATTCAAAGTCATACCATGTATCCTTTGCCGGTTTGGTGATTTTATATTCCTTAATCGCCGCCTCCTTCAAGGAGGATACTGTGGAGCTGAGATAGCAGTTGAAAGTTCCTTCATCTCCGAAGCCCAACATGGATACCACATAGTAGTAAGTAGCCCCGGCGGTTAAATTACTGGTAATCCGAAAATTAACGTCTTCTCCCGAGCCATCATCGTCATCCAGCTGTTTAAAGTTTCCGTCATAAAGTTCTCCATATGAATCAGAACTGCCATCGCTGAAGAAATGATATGTTCCATCCTTCTCAGGTGTGAAGGCATACACAATCTGTGGGTTGGCTTTCGTCAGCACAGCCTTCTGACATGACTCATTCTGTATGGCAGTACTGGTAATGTGGGAAATATCTGCCGTAACGTCCATGGTACACTGTTCATTACGATAATTCACATGTAATGTTTTTGTATATGTACCGTTTTCATTATCTCTAGATACATATGCAGTAATATTGCCTCCGCATTCATTTTTCACTTCTACTTTATCGGTATGCTCTGTAACAGACACTTCCTCCTCTGTCCCATTCACATATGTAATCAGAAGCTTCATACCGTATAAATCCGCATAGTCGTCTCTTCCAAAATACTGCTTCTTTTCCGGCTCTCCTGTTATTTTAATGGATGCTACCGGATTTTCCTTTACAGTGACTGTGGCTGCATCCGTTTTCTTACCTGCTACGCTAAGGGACACTGTATTCTCACCAGGCACTACTTCTCCATTAAATGTCTTTTTCCAGTATTTTTTCACACTGAAGAAATCATTTTTATATGGAACCGTATTGTAGGAATCATTCAGTTCAATTTTCTTACTGGTTCCATCCGTAAACTGAACCTCTAAAGTAAGTCCCGTCAGATCAATCTGATCCTGATAAGTTTCATATTGATAATAAAGTGTTTTCTTAAGCGCTCCTTCTACACCGATAGATTTTACCGGATTATCCAGTAAGGTAATCTGGAAGCTGTCGGCCGCCCCTAAGCAGGAAACCTTCACATCATATGTTCCCGGTACATTCCACTGCACTTCAGAAGTGTCATAAGAAACGAATTCTCCTATCTCTGCCCAGTCGGAATACTGGTCGTCTCCGCTATAACCCATCCGGTATTTTTTTGAAACACCCTGAAGATCTTCTACAGACAGGATCATTCCGCTATATTCCATGCCTTCCCACTGTGAGACTGTCTCTGCATAGTACTCCACCTTCTCCGGCGCCTGTTCGATCGTAAGGCCGTTTACCAGTTTTTTGACTACTTCAATCTGGAAGACCGCCTGATGTCCCATCAGGGAAACAGTGATCTTATGGTCGCCAGTCTCCAGATAATGGATTGAATCGTGTCCTCCTATGTGGGTCCTGAAAAGGCGGTTCATAATAACAGCCTGCTCAGAAGACTCATGTTCCATGTCTCCCAGATTAAAATCATTCAGATCATAGACATCATAATTGTCTGCCGTCTGTTCCTTCTCTTTATAAGCATGGATGATCAGTCCGCTTAGGCTCAGAGAATCATGACTATTTACAATGTACTTCAGCCTATCTGGTGCTTTGGCAATCACAATATGGTCATATGGATTCTCCTCAATCGTTACAGAACAGGTTGCGGTAAGTCCGCAGTATGTAACTCCAACCTCTGCGGGTCCGGGGGCAGTTCCATCTCTCAGATATTCATCAACCCACGTAGTTCCCACTTCGTCATTTTTTACAAATCCAACTCTTCCATTTCTCTGATCATACTCAGGAAGATTATAATATCCGTCATATGTCTCCACTTTTCCATCTTTCCGGTACAAGGTAATCTTCCTGATATCGCCATAGTCCCTCACACGGTCTCCTTCATCAGAAAAATCCCCAAATTGATACTCACAATTTGTATAATATTTCTCCCGGTTAATCTCAAACTCCATACGTTCATATGGATTTTCATTAATCCTGATGGTATAAGAAGCTTCTGCACCGCGGTATGATACATATACCGTGGCATCACCCGGTTTTCCGCCATTTTTCAGATAAGTATCAATTTCCTGTGTCTCCTGGCTTATTTCCCCCTCTGTACATTTTAATACAGCCGAAACCTCCCAGTGTTGACTGGGCAGCGTCTTTTCCGGCGTCCCGTCATTGTATTTAATCTTAATTTTAAAGTCCTCTTTATACTTGCCGAGATCTTCACCAAAATCCTGTGTATACTCTGTCACAGGATCCAGTACCTCAATAGATTCTATATTATTCTTCCCCTGAATAAACGGAACATCAAACTCATAGGAAAGAGAATCTGTAAGCTGGAAACAAACCTTTGCTGTATGCGCTCCGTCACTGACCGTACTCCAGTCTGTTATCTTAGAACCGTCTACAGATATCAGGGAAAGCCTATTATATACGCTCTCTCCACCCTGGTGCGCAACATTATACCAGTCAAATGCGTCAAGATTCCCATAAGGAGATACATTACTGATTGTAGAATCCCCATCTTCATATATAATCTTCACTTTCATACCTTCATAATTCAGTGAACTGTATGATGTTTCTGTGGGATTTTCCGCCACTTCCAGTCTGGCGATCTTTGCTTCCTTCATGGACAGGGAAAAACTGTATTCATCTGTAGCATAATTATCAGATGCGCCATAGTTAAAGATATAGATCTCGTCTTTATTAAGCCACATAACCTGATCGCATTCTGTTCTCTGACCCATGTAGTGCCAGTTATTCGCTATATGCTCCACCCGGTTACCGGATTCATCCACTGTATAATAGATAATCCTGTCCAGGCTCAGGCTCAGATCCTGTCCATTTTCACTTACCGCTTTCAGATGATACCATCCGCTGGCCTCCGGCTGAAATGCATATTCTGTCATATCACCTGTCACCTGTTCTAGCGTCTGTCCAACCGTCAGCATCATATACTTATCTACTGCGGTCCTCTGTAAAGAAGATGATGATGCAGCCTTGCCTTTTGTACCTTTCTCCACATCAGAATTCTCTCTGTCATCTTCCATGGCAGCATCTGTCTGGTCAGATCCACTCTCATTTTCCATCTGATCCTGCATCTCCGCCTGGTCCTGTGGTCCCGGCTCTTTGTCTTCGCTTTCCTTTTCTGAAGCGTTTTCTACTTCTTCTGTTGCTTCGGCATCTGCATTCTTATCTTCTTCCGGCTGAATCTCATCCGGCTGTGCTTCTTCTTGCTGCACCGCATCTGCAGAAATCTCTGCAGCCTGCACAATCTGTCCTGTTCCGGCAGCCTGAAGCATAAAAGTTGAAACAGCTAAAAATAGTGCCAAAATTCTCTTTCTCATAGTTCCCTCCTTCTCATTTTTACACAAATCCCACAAAAAACACAAAACTATACTCTGCTTTTTGTAAAATTGCTCCATATATAATTATTTATAATTTATTACTTGTGTCCAATCCTGTCAACATTCACCACCATAATTATGCAATTATTACATGAAAGTGAAGTTGGGGACGGGGTATTTTTAAAAATACCCCGTCCCCAACTCTACTTTACACTTGAAATATAATACGTTATAATATTTTCAGAAATATAGCTGTTGATGATAACGTTCTCTATAAAATTTAAGAAGGTGATAAAATGGAGATGATACAAGTGACCGAAAAAGAAATGATGCAGAAAAATATCGAGGAATTTTCCAGATTACAGGACTATATGTCAGTGTGTGAAAAGGATACAGAATCGTATAAAAGAATGAAAAGACGTTACATTGAATTAAAGGTTATATTAACAACCTCTGGAGTCAACCTGACAGAAATAGACTATATAAAAGAATAGGGCAATTGGGGACGGGGCATTTTTAAAAATGCCCCGTCCCCAGTCACTTTTTCGTTTCTTCAAGCTGTCTCTTCGCGCTAATCTCCGCCCTCCTGCATCCTCCTCCTGACACCTCGTATACCTTTCCGTCTTTCAGAATAACATCCAGGTAGCACATATTACTGCAGCCGCTGCAGGTTATCCTTTTCACTTCCATACTCTTCCTCCCAACATTTGTTTTTTATATTATATCTTTCCTTTACAACTCAATCATATCACACCGAATCCGCTATTGACAAACAATTAACGGCTTGTTATATTGATTTTTGGAAAAAAGTGTAACGAAAGGACGAATATCACCATGAACCCATTTAGAAAAGTCTGGTGCAGAACGTTCCAGACAGCATTTAAGATTGCAATTCCATTTCTTCCTTACCGGAAGCCGCAGATTGTAGGGAGTGTAAGTGCCCTGCCTGAGCTGCTGCATGCAAAGGGATGTGACCACGTTCTGATTATTACGGACGCAGGTATTATGAAGCTCAGCCTTACAAAGAGGCTTGAAAAAGCGCTGAAGGCAAATGGCATTGCATATAAGATCTATGACAAAACTGTTGCGAATCCGACAACTGCCAATGTTGCTGAAGCCCTGGAGCTCTATCTTTCCAGTGGATGTAATGCCATCATCGGCTTTGGGGGCGGCTCCAGTATGGACTGCGCTAAGGCCGTTGGGGCAAGAGCGGCTAAGCCGAAGCAGTCCCTGGCGAAGATGAAGGGCATCCTGAAGGTACATAAGAGGCTTCCGCTTCTCATTGCGATTCCAACCACGGCGGGAACCGGAAGCGAGACGACGCTGGCCGCTGTCATTACAGATGCGGAGACAAGGCATAAATATGCCATCAATGATTTCCCTCTGATTCCCCGCTATGCGGTGCTTGATCCGAAGGTGACTCTGAGCCTTCCGCCATTTATTACCGCGACGACCGGGATGGATGCCCTGACCCATGCGGTGGAAGCCTACATCGGGAATTCCACGACCTACCGGACCCGGAAGGATGCCTTGCTGGCAGTCAGGCTTATCTTTGAAAATATTGATACCGTCTATACCGACGGGAAAGACGTGAATGCAAGAAGAAATATGCTCCATGCCTCTTTTTATGCAGGATGTGCATTTACCAAATCCTATGTCGGTTATGTCCATGCCGTTGCCCACTCTCTTGGCGGAGAGTACAATGTGCCCCATGGATATGCCAATGCGGTCCTGCTTCCTTTTGTACTGGAGGCCTACAGAGCATCCGGACGCGGGAATTCCTCCTGTGATAAAAAGCTCCACCGGCTCGCCATTGCCGCGGGCGTGGCTGAAAATAGCACACCGCATGATACTGCTGCTGCAGCATTTATTGATGCCATTAAAAATATGAAGACACGTTTTGGGATTGGTGATACAATAGAAGAGATTAAGGAAGAAGACATCCCGAAGCTCTCCCACTATGCAGACAAGGAAGCGAACCCTCTCTATCCGGTTCCGGTGCTGATGGATGCCAGAGAACTTGAGCAATTTTACTATATGCTTATGGATACGGAGGAGGTTGACCATGACAGAAGCAGAGATTAAGAAAATCGTAGGGGAACAGCGCTCTTATTTTCATACAGGCGCAACCCTTCCCGTCAGTGTACGGGTTCACGCACTGAATAAGCTGAAAAGCTGCATTATTGAAAAAGAAGAAAAGATCAATAAAGCCATCCATCAGGATCTCGGGAAAAGCGCCTTTGAGACATACATGTGTGAGACCGGGCTGGTCTTAAGTGAGCTTACCTATATGTTAAAGCACATTTATTCCTATGCAAAGGAGAAAAAGGTACGCACGCCTCTTGCCCAGTTTCATTCGAGAAGCTACAAGAAACCGTCACCCTATGGCGTTACCCTCATTATGAGTCCGTGGAACTATCCGTTTCTTCTGACCATTGATCCGCTGGTGGATGCTATTGCTGCCGGGAATACGGCTGTTGTAAAACCCAGCGCCTATTCTCCCTGCACAAGTGAAATCATCCAGGAGATCATTTGTGAGTGCTTTGACAGCAAGTATGTAGCCGCCGTCACCGGAGGACGCGCAGAAAACACCTGCCTTCTCAATGAGCATTTTGACTATATCTTTTTTACCGGAAGCCAGGCTGTCGGCAAAGAAGTCATGCGGTGTGCATCTGCACATCTTACCCCTGTTACCCTGGAGCTGGGCGGAAAGAGCCCCTGCATCATTGAAAGAAGCTCGAATCTGAAGCTCGCAGCCAGGCGGGTGGTCTTTGGAAAATATCTGAACTGCGGGCAGACCTGCGTGGCGCCGGATTATATTTACTGCGACCGCAGTGTAAAGGAGCAGTTCATAAAAGAAGTGAAAAAGCAGATTCAGAAGCAGTATGGAAAGCAGCCTCTTTCCTGTGAAAATTATGGAAAGATTATTAATGAAAAGCATTTTGACCGGATACGCGGACTCATTGACCCGGAAAAGGTGGTCTGCGGAGGGCATACAAACCGCGCGAAGCTTCAGATCGACCCGACCGTCCTGGATAATGTGACTTTTGCAGATGCCATTATGCAGGAGGAAATCTTCGGGCCGCTTATGCCGGTGCTGACATATGACTCCCTGGATGAAGTAATCCGCAATATTAACTCCATGCCGCACCCGCTTGCCCTCTACATTTTTACAAATGACCGCGCTGCGGCAGAAAAGATCACCTCCCGGTGCGGCTTCGGGGGCGGATGTATTAATGACACAATCATCCATCTTGCCACCAGCGAGATGGGCTTCGGCGGATTCGGGGCAAGCGGAATGGGCTCTTATCACGGGAAAGCAGGATTTGATACCTTTACCCATTATAAGAGTATGGTGGATAAAAAAACATGGCTGGATCTGCCAATGAGATATCAGCCTTATAAAAAGCAGAATGAAAAGCTTTTACGGATGTTTTTGAAGTAGGGGGAATATTGTTTATAACATCTCAAGGATCTTTACCAGACCGGCCAGCCCTTCTTTGTCTTCTTCATCGAACCTCGCAAAAGAAGGGCTGTCGATGTCCAGGACGCCTATGACTGTATCCCCCTTGTGCATCGGAATAACAATCTCCGAATTGGAGGCGCTGTCACAGGCAATGTGCCCCGGGAATTCGTGGACATTCTTCACCAGCACAATCTCATCTCTCTCCACTGCAGTGCCGCAGACGCCCTTCCCAACCGGGATCTCTACACAGGCGGGCCTCCCCTGGAAAGGTCCTAAGACCAGGCGTTCTTCCTGCATGAGGTAAAAGCCTGCCCAGTTGATATCTGTCAGAGCCTCCCAGAGAAGGGCGGATGTATTCGCAAGATTGGAAATCAGATGCGGCACTCCGTCCGTAAGCCCCTTAAGCCGGACTCTCAGAAGCCGGTATAAGGCTTCTTTTTCGGCTGGGTATGCATTCATTGTTGTCACTCCTTCCCACATCAGAATTCTTTTGTGATCTCTGTTATGCCATAGGTTTCCTTAAAGGACTGCAGATCCTTCTCATTCCGGATGAGCATGATGTCTGTAAACTTTCCAGTATGCAGATCCTTGAAGCCTGCAACCTGTTCACCGGTACAGATGCTGCAGCGAATGACTGGCTTCTGGGTGGATGGATCGTAGGATTGTTCTATGGCATGTTTTTCCTGGTTCTTTTTCTTAAATATCTGAAACATGTGAAACCTCTTCCTCTTCTCTGATTTTCAAATCAAAAATGGCCTCTTCAATTACTTTAATACATTCATCTGTATTTTTCTTTATATCATTGCCCCAGAAACGAATAACCGTCCAGCCCATGAAAAGAAGTTTCTTATTAATTTCATCATCTCGTTCCCGGTTTCTTGATATTTTACTAATCCAGAACTCACTGTTATTGCTCTTTTCCAGCCTTGGCTTAAGGACTTCCCAATCCTTGCCGTGAAAGAATTCCCCGTCGCAAAAAACTGCGATTTTATATTTAGTCAAAGCAATGTCCGGTTTTCCGGGTAATTCTTTATAGTTTTTCCTATACCGGTATCCTCTCTCCCACAACGCCTTCCTCAGCAGCACTTCAATCTTTGTGTTATTAGATTTTATATGCTGCATATTCTTACGGCGCTGCTCCGGCGTTAATACGTCAGCCATAATCTTCACCGCCATTATTACATATCATTACGTTAACCCCTTTACATATCGCATAATTCTTTCAGCTAATCCATTATTTGAATTTGGCAAAAATTCCGCAGACCACTGGGTATATTCACGATCGCTCAAATCCATTGCATCGCCCGGCTGAATATTCAGCTCATACATTTCTATATTTTCCAACCCTTCCCCTGTTTTCTGCTTTGGAAATATAAACCCACAACGTGTCACATTTAGTAAGAGCGTGTAGAATAAAAGCTGATGTGAATTATGTCTTCTCGTCTCACTATAAACAGAATTCATGCTATTCTGATATTTAACATCGAATACCGCTATATATTTATTTTCGCCTCCCTCCTGGTCGATCAAAGCAATATCCGGCACATAGTGGTTCATTAAGTATGCCTGCTGATCTGAATCTTTCAGGGTAAGAAGAGGATTCTTCTGCGGCATGCGATACTCATCCAATACGATTCTGGACTCTGAATCTTTTCGTAAATATTCTTTTAATATGGCTCTGACATAAAACTCAAAAAGACTTTCCATATTAATACTGTATGGAATGACGTATTTTATTTCCCCGGTTTCTTCTCCAAAAAGATTATTAACACCATTTCCCAAAAGCACTGTTTTTGCAAGCTCCATAGCACCTTTGTAATATGAATTAAAACCAGAAATATTGATGCGGTTAAAATCACTCTTCGAGATCACAGTAATCCGGACTGCTTTCAGAGAATTCTCACAATAGCTGTATATTCGCCCTATGTCCCTAACTGCTATGCCATTTTGCTTAAATATCCTTCCGGCTTTAAGCAGCGCCGCCTTCATTATCCGGTTTTCCAATGTATCTACAGTAAATACCGGGTATCTGCAATAAATTCTGTCTTCTCTGGCCTGAATGATATTCTTCTTTATATGCTTTGCCACCTGAATATTACCCACAACTTTTCCATTAAAGTTCTCCTCCTTAAATGCCATTGCCTGGCGTAAATGCTTTTTACAAATCTTCTCACATTCCTTTACAAATGAAATTGCTGCAAGTAATTCCCCGCCACTTTCCGTATTTGGTACCGGAATCAGCTCGTCCCCTGTATATACCTCAAAAAGGGCTCCATTCATTCCAGATATGTAAAGTTCATACTCTGGATCATTCATAACCCTTATGAGCATTTCCCACGGATTCATAGAAAATCGCGGAACGACCATAAGTGCTGCTTTCTCTCCAGTAACAGGATTGACTATGGATTTGCCCTGGTAATCTTTCAGCCATCCAACTCCCACATATCCTGATGTATGAAAATAACCTTTATCGTCTATGTAGAGTCCCATTTCTTTCGGAATAACTCCATTCATACTTTTTGCAGCAGAGGTTCCCTTCGGTATTAATCTGTCATAATCACGACTCCAGTCTTTTAATCCTGAAATCAGCCTGACCTTTGATTTCATGATAACCTCCGTTATTTATACCGTTAAAACTTTTTTCTCCAATAATGCTGCTCTCACTCCATCCTTAATCTCATCAGATGACAGCTTTGATATCAGAGCATCATACATTGCCTCCAGTTCATCCATATCCGAGACATCTGTCATTTTTCTAATATCCCTGATACAGTCATTTTCATACGCTGACGGTTCTTTACCATACACATCATCCATTAATATCCCGTCATTATAGTATTCTCTAACAACTGGAACTACCTGATACAGGAACCTGTTTTTTATCTGTATGACAGCCTCATCACCCTCTGTCTTTCTTAGAAAATATGTATGTCCAATCTGAATGTCATTTCTATTATAATCATCTGTATTCATGTAGGAATCAAACATTTTTTCAATAATATAGAACAGCTGTAATTCGGCTGATTCTTCCCAGTTATCTTTCACAGTCTCATATACAACCTTTATATCTGGCAAAACCGGGAAAAATAAGAATCTCCTTCGTATAGCATAGTCAATCGAAGCAATTGATTTATCTGCAGTGTTCATAGTTCCCACTATATACAAATTGTCTGGAATCTGTAATTTTGCATCCATTCCAACAGAGTATGGTGTCGCCACCTCGCTGTCTCTATACTCTAGTGCATATATCAATTCCCCAAAAACCGTGGCCAGATTCGCTCTGTTTATTTCATCTATAATGAGATAAAATCTGGCACTATTCTCAGGATTCTCTTCATTATAGTTCTCTCTTGCAATTTTGGCCATTTTTCCTAAAGTTCTATTAACAGTCTTATACATTACCGGCACAGGCTGTTTCATTTTTACCGAATATTTTATATCTTCTCCTTCCAGAATATGTCCTGAAATTTCTGTATAATTATGATCCGAAGCTGATACTGATATTCCTCGGACAAAATCCTCATATGTATAGGACGGATGAAACTGAATGATATCCCAGTAAACATTATTATTCTCTGGTACTCCTTCCTCAGGAAGTACATACTCATCATTTTCAGTATGCAGCTGCCTTGCATCTAACGCTGCTTCGTCCCATTTTTCCCCCTTTTTACTAATCAGACCCGCCTGCATCGCCAAAAACTCTTTTACACCATATGTCTTTGATGTCCCAGGAGGTCCCTGTAGAATCATCTGATGAATACCAGTACTGTTCATTACCGATTGATATCTGTCATCCATTTTTTTATAAGCTCCTTTCAAACTGCCACTCGTCATAAGTTTCCAGGTCTGCAGATTTTTCACCTCATCCAGCAAATTCCAACGTCTTTCGTCCGAACCCGCACCATGCCATTTCATTATATCCACTGCATCCAAATCTGCCTGCACCATCTTGATATCATTCTTTAATTCCAGTATCAATACCACGTCTACGGTTTCCTTCAGCATTTCTTCCAGATTGTTTTTAAAGATATGTAAATACTCGTAGACAAGAACCTTAACTATAGGATAAATCTTATGATATCTACTTGTAACAGGTGCATTTAGCCTGCAGCTGTCAACTTTCCTCAGACTTTCGTTATTATCAAAACCAATCTTGGAAAGCAGAACATATTTCTGTCCTTTATAATAAAATGCATGTAAATCCCTCTTACAGGATGTCAGACTCTGGTTACCTGGAGTATTATCAGTTTCTGCCGTAACTATTTTGTCAGACAGCTTACTTAGCGCCAACAGGCATCCCTCATAAAGATGTGTTACATCCGTCTTAAAATATATCTCTTTATTTCTGCATAGCAAATCCATTAGTCTCCAATTATTAATTAATGGATGTGAAAGCATATCATAAACAATCTCAAAGAGTACCCCGTAGGTGGGATTGTATGGCTGACTTCTATTCATAGGGTTCTTAACATTTGCAGTACTCTTTTTCCCTTCGTACAAATCCGTAAAAATATCTCTATATTCATCGTTAGTAACAATTTCGATTTTTTCTTCTCCAACCTCGAATTGATTACGCGTATATGCTGTTGAGGTACGCTGAACATCCGGCAGCCTGCACCCAACAATAATCCCATCATTTTCGTACTGTTTTAACAGGGGAATAACCTGTGCACGGATCTTATTTTGCAATAATATGCCGGCATTCCACATCGAGAATCCATGATCTGGAAGGAAATACGTATAGCCAATCTGATATTTCGATTTATCATGATAGTAATCAGGAGATATATAATCCAGGTACGAGTTATAGTATTGATACTCCTTTTTCACTTCTTTTTTGAAATCTTCCAATAATTCTAATGTCTTTTCAGAAAAAAATTTTGAATATAATTCATAGGCTTCGTTTAGCTTCTTACAGAATCTTTCTGCAAAATCATTATATCGTTTTTTGAATTTTCTCGGAATGTCTGCTCTTCTTTCCCATACTGTTGGAAATTCAATGCATAAAAACTCGGCTGCAGTTAATTCATCAAAGCAACAGCTCATGTCTGCAAAGAAGAGATTTTCAACATCAAAAATTACCGGGACTTCTACACCTTCCGCCTTCATTTCAGATGTCAGCTCTGCATATTCATATTGCTGATCAATAAGGCTGTCTATTATTTCTGAATCGATATTGTAATATGCAGATCTGTAATACCCATCCTCTATCGCACGTTCCAGACATTCTATACCATTATCCATATATGTTATCCGAAAACTGCCAAATATGGACAGATCCAGTGGAAACTCAGGTCTCAATGTGTTCATAGTCAAAAAAACATATAAATTATCAGGAACACATATCGTTCTTCCAGTTGACAGAGTAATCTTTTCCTCACGATGTGAGAAAGCAAATAACAGTTCTCCCAAAACACCTGCAAGGTTTACTCTGTGTATATCGTCAAGAATCAGGAATCCTGGTCTGCTGTTTTCTTTCATCTCATCCAAAAGCTGCAGTACCATCTTATCTGCATTAACAAACACAGTTGTGCCCTCGGTTGTCTCTATAGCTATACCTTCGATAAAATCCGAAGTCGTCATTCCTTCATGAAGGGAAGCAAGCTTTATGCCCGGAGAATAAGATTTCTCAACATAATTGAATGCCTCTTCACAGAAATTTACCGGATTATAATATCTTGCATGTTCAGCCTTTCTTTCGTCTTCATCCATCAGACTCCATATAGTCTTCACGACTTCATACTTTGCACTGTATGTCTTGCCAGAGCCTGGCGGCCCTGCAAATATCCTATTGTTCATAAATTACCTGCCATAATCCTTCAATAAATCCGCTACTGCATATGCTATTTTTTTTGCAAATTTAGGCGGAACTGCATTACCAATCATCTTATATGTTTCAACATTACTTCCATCAAAGATGTAATCATCATCAAAGGTTTGTAATCTGGCAGCCTCCCTTACAGTTAATGTTCTACATTGCGCAGAATCAGGGTGAATATGTCTCAGGCCATCTTTATAAAGATGCGCAGGTATTAGATTGCTAGGTTCATCCCATCTAATTACATGGTATTTGTGTACATTTGATGTTTTCCCTGTCCTCTCAGTATATAAGGTCTTCAATGCCTTAATAGATGTATACTCATCCCGTCCCGACTCAATGTCTTCTGTCAGCAGCTTAAAGATTCTGATGTCTCTGTCATTCTGCCATCTGGCAATATGATTTGCAATATATGGTGATGGTAAAGAATGTGAAATCCTTTTCCCGCCAACCTTTTCATCACGGCCAAGAGGAAACAGCTTTGGCAAATCACCAATTGCTTCTTCCACAGTCATTTTCTTTTCTGTCTTATACCTTGGCAAGTATTCCGAATAAAATTTTTCTGCCATCTCTACGCAGACACCCTCTCCAAAATATGATTTGCTAAAACCAATAATGATAACTCGTTTTCGATTCTGCGGAACTCCATACTCAGTAAAATCTATAATTGCATTTCGTAAATTGGGGAGAACATAATAACCTGACCTGTTAAAACTTTCCTGAATAATTTCAATGATGGGTCTGTCCCCAGGCCTGGCACTCAAAATGCCCGGTACATTTTCAAATACAAAAAGTTTCGGCTTATAATGGTCTACAACCTTCAAATAGCTCTCAAACAAGTAATTCCGGTAGTCATCTTTCATGCCGTTCTCATCACGGACTCTCCCTGCGATTGAATATGCCTGGCATGGAGGCCCGCCTATAATAATGTCCAGTCCACCACTTTTATTTACCAACTTATCCAGTCCTGCAGACTCTCCATATATCTCATCATCTTTCCATCCTTCAAATAACTCATCCGTTCTCTGTATATCAAACTGTAACACCATTTTATCAGCATTTTTATATTTCCATTTATCTTTTAAACGAATTCTAAGATTTCGGCATGGACCCTTTTCCCACTCAACTGCAGCTAACGTTTTATACTTTCCTGACTGCTCAAATCCATCCATTAATCCACCACATCCTGCGAATAAATCAATAGATTTAATTTTATGTTGTCTACTGCTCATCAGAAGCCTCCAAAATAACATTTAATAAAGACTGCCCTAATGCCTGGCCTAAAAGCGGAGGAACCGCGTTTCCTACCTGCCTGCTCTGCTGCGTCTTTGTGCCAGTAAATACAAAATCATCTGGAAAAGACTGCATTCTTGCACTCTCTCTTACAGTCGGGATACGATTATATTTATAATGAAACAGATTTCTGTGCCCTGTATCAACTGTTCTTGCAGGTGCATTTCCATCCAACCGTGTCCATGCCATATGAAACCTTCTGCTCTCCCCCCATCCCTCGGGAAGATCTTTATAATTTCCTCCCTCAGGCACAAGAGCAATTGTATCCCTTACCATCTGCGTGTGGTTTGTCCCAAGATGATTGTACAGAACCGTACAATTCCCCCGCATCCTCCTTTGATACTCGGTAACAGGCTCCTGAGTATAAACAGACTCATCCGCACCTATATTATTCTCTAGTGACGGCAGATCACTAACTGCATCTCTGCATGTCAAATAATTCTCCGGGGTCAGTCTGGCTGCCGGAAATTCAGGTTTTCCTATTTCTTTGCGGACACCCATAAAAATCAATCGTTTTCTCATTTGAGGAACGCCGTAATCTGCTGCACATAATATTTTGCACTCAATATTGTACCCTATATTTGTAAACCTCCGGAGTATCTCATCCTTTATCTGACCCCCATATAATGTTGCCATCCCCGGAACATTTTCTATAATAAAAGCTTTCGGATGATATTGCTTCACTATCTCAATCACAGACAAATATAATTTATTTCGCTTATCATCAAAATTTCTCGGTCCTGTAAGGGAAAAGCCCTGGCATGGAGGTCCGGCTATGATAACATCAATCTCTCTCCCTTCTGCAATTTTCTTTATCTCATCAAAGGTTTCCTGCTGTGACAAATCAGCATTCATAGCTACAGCACCATTATGATTTTTGGCAAATGTGTTAAGTGCTGCCTGATCATTATCAACACCAGCAATAATGTCAAAACCAGCATCCATGAATCCTTTTGAGAGTCCGCCGCATCCGGCAAATAAATCTATTGCATTCATCTTCGTCAATCTCCTTAATGCTGCACACCGCCTGCCTCGACGTTTTTACTCTTCAGTTACAGTGTACCTCAGTCTATCCCTTTACTCACACGGCAGCCTAAACCCCCACTGCCCCCGTATCTGGTCCATCAGCCTCATCACCCGGAGCGTCTCACTATGAGGCATCTCCTCACACTCCATCTTCCCTTCTCCAATTGCCCTGATACACGCCAGCACCTCATACTCATACCCATTAATCTGCTCCGGCACCTGGCAGCACTCCTTCAGCTTCCCGTCACGGTCAAAGACACGTATTTCTTCCGGATTATTAATCTCCGTAATTTCCATATATCCCTCATCCCCGTTCACAATCGCCCTGCGGTCCGTGCGTGCAGTCATATTGCTGTTAAGAACCGCCATCTTCCCGTCTGCAAAGGTAAGGGTAATACTGTTCATCCAGTCCACACCCTCCGGAGAAAATACTGCTGCAGACACTACATCCGTAATCTCCTCATGGAAAAGCATCAGCGCCATTGTAATAGAGTATACCCCGAGATCAAGAAGCGCTCCGCCCGCAAGCTCAGGCCGTACCAGTCGGGGAACGTTCATTAACGGATACCCAAGATTCGCAGTCATAGAGCTGACCTTTCCAATGATACCGCTTTCCAGCAGGTCACCAATCATCTTCCGGCTAGGCATGTATCTCGTCCAGATCGCCTCCGTAAGCAGCACTTGCTTTTCCCTGGCAAGCTTCATAAGCTCCTCCGCCTGCGCCGCATTTACTGTAAATGCCTTTTCCACCAGCACATGCTTTCCATGCTCCAGGCAGAGCTTCGCATGCTCGTAGTGGTGGGAATGGGGTGATGCCACATAGACAAGCTCCACCTCCGGATCCTTCGCTAGTTCCTCATAGGAGCCATAAGCCTTCTCAAATCCCCATTCCTTTGCAAACTCCTCTGCCCTGGAAATGTCTCTTGATGCCACGGCATACTTCTGTATTCTGGCCATCCCCGCCTTCTCTATTCCTGTCACAGCCTCTGCCATCTTATGGGCAATGCCGCCTGCCGCTAAAATTGCAAATTTCATTTTTTAATCTCCTTCCTTCCAAGCCTGACCTCTTCCATCTCTTCCGCCAGTTCCCGGTCCATGTGGTCAAACAGATAATTCTTCCCCTTATCTCTCCTCTTCTCATATTCCTGCCGGATCTGCCGTCTTGTAATCTCCACTTCCTCCAGAAATTCCCTTGCAGATATCAGCGTTCCCCCCTGTCCCAGTGTCACCACCTGCTCCACTCCGTCGGAGGTTACAACCGTCACATGATACTTCCGTCCGATCTCGTGAACCACCTTCTCAATATACTGGTCCGCCGTCTCTGCTTCCTTCGTATAGACCACATGAATATTATGATATTTCTGTATTTCTAATGCATATCCCTCCACCTTATAGGCATCGAACACAAGAATCACCGTACATTTCTTAAAGCCCTGGTAATTGCACAGGATATCCATCAGCTTATTCCTCGCCGCCTCAATATTTACCTTCGCCAGCTCCCTTAAGTCTTCCCAGGCAAAAATAACGTTATAGCCGTCCACCAGCAGGTATTCCCGGAGCATTTCCTCCTTCTTATGGCGCCGTTCCTCCGGCTTTGCCATAACAGATACTGCCCCGCCGGTTCTTCTCTCAATCTTCCCGTATGTCCGGATAAATATTTCCTCAAGCTCCTTTTCCTCTTCCCGGCTTAGAGAGACCGTTTCCTGGCCGTTCGCAGCTGCCCCTGAGAAGCCTGGCGTACGGCCCGGAGTTTTTTTTTCCAGAGTGCCTGCTCTGCTGCCGCAGCCATCTGCTTCCTGTCTCTTTCGTTTTTCCAGCTGACTCTCCAGGTGCATATGGGCAGGCACCTCATTCCAGGGGACATAAAACCCGGCTCCATGGGCACAGAATATAGAACCCGGCGGATTGTCCACATCCCCCTCCGGGTCGTACCCGCTCTCCTTAATAATCTCTTCCGCATTGTGGCAGGGTGCGTATCCTTTAAAGGTACACGAAAGCCTACCCCTGCCCTTCGTATACGCCGCCACCTCCATCTGATAATCCCGCATGGAAGCAACCGGGACGCTGCCTGTCAGCACCGCCATCTCTCCTTCTGTCTCCGGAGGCCCTGTTTCCCCCTGCATCCGCTGGATATCCGTAAGAGCCCGTCCCACTGACGCAGCCGGAACCTCCAGCCGGAACTCATAATACGGCTCCAGAAGCTCACATTCCGCCTGCATCATCCCCTGGCGCACCGCGCGGTATGTTGCCTGCCGGAAATCGCCGCCCTCCGTATGCTTCAGGTGGGCCCGGCCTGCCGCAAGCGTAATCTTAAGGTCCGTTACCGCCGCCCCGGTAAGCACGCCCCGGTGGGGTTTTTCCATCAGATGGGTGAGAATAAGCCTCTGCCAGTTCTTATCAAGCGCATCCTCGCTGCAGTCTGTATCCACCACAAGGCCGCTCCCGGGCTCTCCCGGCTCCAGGATCAGATGCACCTCCGCATAATGCCTGAGCGGTTCAAAATGCCCCACTCCCTCGGCTGTCCTCCGGATTGTTTCCTTATACACAATATTTCCGGTATCAAAGGAAACCTCTGTCCCGAACCGTTCCTTGATGAGGCTCTTTAATATCTCAATCTGCACCTCTCCCATGAGCCGGACATGTATCTCCTGAAGCTCTTCGTTCCATACAATCCGGAGCATAGGATCCTCCTCCTCAAGCTGCCTCAGATTCAGAAGCATCCTGTGGGCGTCACACCCTTCCGGAAGCTCCACCCGGTAATTCAGGACAGGCTCCAGCACTGGCTTAACAGCGCCCTTCTCGGTTCCAAGTCCCTCCCCGGGCCAGGTTTTCGTAAGCCCTGTCACCGCACAGATCTGCCCCCTCGCTGCTTCCTTTACTGCCTCGAATTTTTCTCCAGAGTAAATGCGTATCTGGTTAATCTTCTCCTCACGGCATGCATCCTCCCCGTCATCCCACCGGATCGTATCCTTCACCCGCAGTATGCCTGCCGTCACCTTCAGATGGGTAAGCCGGTTTCCCTGGGCATCCCTGGAAATCTTGTATACCCTCGCCCCGAAAGATGCCTTGCGGCCATCATCAGATGCACATACGCCATCAGATGCCCGTCTGCCGGATATCTGTCCCATCTCCGCCGTATACTGCCCAAGTCCGTCCAAAAGCTCCTGTACCCCCTGCACCTTAAGCGCAGAGCCAAAATAACACGGAAAAACCTTCCTCTCCTCAATCAGCCTTATGATCGTCTCCTGCCTGAGACTGCCTGTCTCCAGGTATTCCTCAAGCGCATCCTCCTCACAGACAGAGACAGACTCCAGGAACTCCTCCTCATAGTCTCCCTCTCTGCCTGAACCACCCGGAATCTTCTCATGGCTTCCTGCTGTATCAAATGCAATACATCCCTCATCCAGCCCGCTTCTGAGCTCACAGAGAATCTTCTCCCTGTCTGTACCGTTCTGGTCCATCTTATTTATAAATAAAAATGCAGGAATCTCATACTGCTTCAGAAGATTCCATAATGTCCTCGTATGACCCTGCACCCCGTCTGCTCCGCTGATTACTAGAATCGCGTAGTCGAGCACCTGAAGCGTCCGCTCCATCTCCGCGGAAAAGTCAACATGCCCCGGCGTGTCAAGAAGCGTAACCTGCGTATTCCCACTCTTAAGAACTGCCTGCTTGGAAAATATGGTGATGCCCCGGCTCCTCTCCATGGCATACGTATCCAGAAATGCATCCCCATGATCCACACGCCCGGGCTTTCTAATATTTCCGCACAGATACAGGATGCTCTCTGACAGCGTTGTCTTGCCGGCATCAACATGGGCCAACAGACCCACACAAATATGTTTTGCTGGCTTTTGGGGCTTATTTTCCTCTGCCTGTCCGCCCACAAAAATCCTCCTCCCGTGAAAGTATACTTTATATAGTATATCATAAGAGGAGGCCTTAGTCGAGATGCAGCATCAGATCAGTTGCTGCTTATTCAGTTTTTCTAGATACCGGTTAATTGCCTCCCTGTAAGGGAGTCCGTGGACAGCCTCTTTCTCCGCGCATAATTCCCAAATCTTCGTTACTATTCACGGACAACTGTCCGCTCATAGTAACATTTATACTACACTTCCCCATTTTTTTCTTGCATTCTGCCATTTCTTTTTTCCCTTTTTTAATGGTAAAATATAGATAGTTATGGATAACAGCAGTCATCTACAGACAAAATAACTGAAACTGCCAGAACCATAAAGACAATCAGCAAAACAGGAGGTATAAACACAATTATGGGAATTGTTTTTAACAGCACTACGAAAACAATCACACTGCACACAAAAAATACATCCTATCAGATGAAAATCGGGAATCTGGACTACCTGCTTCATCTTTATTACGGGCCGTCCATCTCCGATGCAGACATGTCCTATCAGATCATGCAGTATGACCGCGGCTTTTCCGGCAATCCATACGAATCCCGGAATGCCAGAACCTTTTCACTGGATGCCCAGCCCCAGGAATTCAGCACCCAACAGCAGGGAGATTTCCGCACCACAAGCATTGAGGTGGTAAACAGCGACGGCAGCTACTCCTTCCACGGGAAGGTAACCGGGCATCAGATCACGGATGGAAAATACCGTCTTGACACACTGCCGGCCACATTTCAGACAGAGAAAGACACTGCCAGTACCCTGGAGGTAACGCTTCTTGACGCAGTATCGAATGTAGAGGTAGCGCTTTTGTACAGCGTTTTTGAGGAGGCCGACATAATCACCCGCGCCGTGAGGGTGAAAAATCTGGGAAGCGAAGCCATTCATCTGAAGAAAATCATGTCACTGTGCCTCGACTTTTTAAACGGCGCGGACATGGATCTGGTGAGCCTCCCGGGACGCTACGGCCAGGAGCGCCAGGTCGAGCGCCAGCATATGACGCACCACATTCACACCATTGGAAGCGTGCGCGGCTCCTCCAGCCACCAGCAGAATCCTTTCCTGATCCTCTGCGGCAGGGATGCCACTGAGGATTACGGCAGATGCTACGGCTTCTCTCTCATGTACAGCGGCAATTTCCTTGCGGAAGCAGAGCTTGACCAGTATGACCAGCTCCGTCTCGTCATGGGAATCAACCCAAAGCAGTTCGTGTATGAATTAAAGCCGCAGGAAGTCTTCGAAGGCCCCGAGGTCGTCATGGCCTTTACAGAGCACGGATTTACCGGACTTTCCCATCTGTATCACGACTTTTACCGCACAAATCTCTGTGCGAGCAAATTTGTGACAGAGGTACAGCGGCCTGTTCTCATTAACAGCTGGGAAGCAGCATTTATGGACTTCGACGACGTAAAGCTTGTAAATATTGCGAAAGCCGCCAAAAATATGGGGGTAGACCTTCTCGTCATGGATGACGGATGGTTCGGGAAACGCGATGACGACAACAGTGGTCTCGGAGACTGGTATGTAAATGAGGACAAGATCAAATGCGGGCTCCACCGGCTTGTAGAGCAGATCAACGAGCTGGATATGAAGTTCGGCATCTGGTTTGAGCCAGAGATGGTATCAGAGGACAGCAACCTCTACCGCACACACCCCGAATGGGTGATGCAGATTCCCGGCCGCCATGCAGTAAGAAGCAGAAACCAGCTTGCCCTTGACATGAGCCGCAGGGACGTGCAGGACTACCTGATTGAAAGCATCAACTCCATACTGGACGATGCAGATATTTACTATGTAAAATGGGATATCAACCGTTCCCTTGCCGATATCTGGTCAAATGAGCTGCCCGGAGAACGCCAGGGAGAGGTATACCACCGCTACATTTTAGGACTGTACCGCGTCATGGACAAAATCATCAAGACACATCCGGACATCCTGTTCGAGGGCTGCTCCGGCGGAGGCGGACGCTACGACCCGGGCATGCTCCACTACTACCCCCAGTACTGGGTAAGCGACAACAACAATCCCATCGACCGGCTGAAGCTCCACTACGGAACCTCCTTCGTGTACCCGACGTGCACCATGGGCGCACACATTTCCGACAGTGGAAAATTCATACCCCTTGAGACAAAAGCGGTTGTCGCTATGTGCGGAACCTTTGGCTACGAGCTGGACGCGACACACCTTAATAAAAAACAACAGAAAATCTGCAGAAAACAGAGCAATCTGTTCCGGAAATACTACCACATCATATTTAAGGGAGACTACTACCGCCTGACTAATCCGTTCGAGCCCGGAAATATGACTGCATGGCAGCATGTCACCAAAAATAAAAAGGAATCACTCATCAGCGTCGTTGTAACAAACCTCACCTGCAACGGACCGCAGGAATATATCCGGGCAAAGGGACTCCTCCCGAATGCCCTCTACCGCGTAAACGGCACAGAGGAAGTACACTCCGGCGCCGCACTGATGAATGCAGGCCTTCCCATCCCGCGGGAGGTACCTGAATATACCTCCTTCCAGTTCCACCTTACCAAAACGCGGGAATAAGTCAATTTGGGACGGGGCATTTTTCACCCGAAAAGCTCCACCGGAGCTTTTCGAGGTGTACTATGGCAAAAAATGCCCCGTCCCAAATTAAAAATAGCCTGTCCCCAACTGCTTACCCAATTGGTTCAAAGTCCGCCACGCCATGCTTGCACAGCGGGCAGATAAAGTCATCCGGCAGTTCGTCGCCCTCATAGATATATCCGCATACCACGCACACATATCCTTTCTTGCCTTCTGTCTCCGGTTTTGGTTTTACGTTGCTCTGATAATAGTTGTAGGTCATGGTCTCCACATTGGATATCACCCGGGCCTCTGTTACGGTACAGATAAACATGCCGTGGGTGTCCAGGTCCACGTACTGCTCTACTTTAAGAGACATGAATGCATTGATGTATCTGGGCAGGAATACCAGGCCGTTGTCGGAGCGTAAGGGGTCGCATCCCTCGAATTTATCTACATTTCTTCCGCTTTGGAAGCCGAAGTTCTGGAATACTTTAAATGGTGCTTCGGTGGACAGGCAGTTTACGTTCATAATCCCTGTCTGCTTAATAATATGGTGGGAGTAGTTTGCCTTATTTATGCATACTGCAACCCGGTTCGGGCTGTCTGTTACCTGGGATACGGTATTTACGATGAGGCCGTTGTCTTTCTTGCCATCATTGGAAGTAACTACATACAGGCCGTATCCGATCTTGAACAGGGCGGTCAGGTCGTTTTTATTGGCAGTCTCGTCGTGCTGTGCAAGGTAGTCCTTGCAGAATTCTTCTGCCATGGCTTCAAGCTGTGCGCTGCTTTCCTCATTCAGGGCGGATCTGATGGTCACGGTTGTATCCGCAAAGGTCAGCTTTTTGCAGCCTTCAAACATCTTCTTCATCACCTTGGCCGCAAGGGGAGCCCAGGAGCCGTTCTCAATGAGGCCGATCTTCCGGTTCTGGAAATTACGCTCCGTCAGATGGTTGATAAATTCGCGCATGAACGGGAAAATCTCTGCATTGTAGGTCGTTGTTGCAAGAATCAGCTTTCCATACCGGAAGGCATCCTCCACCGCCTCTGCCATATCACAGCGGGCAAGGTCATTTACAACAACCTTCGGGCATCCCTTGGCGCGGAGCTTATCGGCAAGAAGTTCTACTGCCTTCTTCGTATTTCCATAGACAGATGTATATGCAATCACTATGCCTTCCGTCTCAATTCCGTAGGATGACCATGTATTATAAAGGCCAAGATAATATCCAAGATTCTCTGTAAGCACCGGCCCGTGGAGCGGGCAGATTACCTGGATATCAAGTCCGGCTGCCTTTTTTAGCAGGTTCTGTACCTGCGCGCCGTACTTTCCGACGATTCCGATATAATAGCGGCGTGCCTCGCATGCCCAGTCTTCCTCCACATCCAGCGCACCGAACTTTCCGAAACCGTCTGCTGAGAACAGCACCTTGTCGCAGGAATCATAGGTCACGATAACCTCCGGCCAGTGCACCATAGGTGCTGCAACAAAAGCAAGTTCATGCTTTCCGAGAGACAGCGTGTCGCCTTCCTTCACAACAACCTGCCTGTCCGCAAAGTCTGTTCCAAAGAACTGGTTCATCATGGCAAATGCTTTTGTGCTGGATACAATCTTTGTATCCGGGTAAGCCTTCATAAAATTGGCAATATTCGCGGAGTGATCCGGCTCCATATGCTGGACGATCAGGTAATCCGGGGTTCTGCCGCCTGTCGCATTCTGGATATTATCCAGCCACTCATGGGTAAACCGCGCGTCAACCGTATCAAAGACAGCAATCTTCTCATCCATCACCACATAGGAATTGTATGCCATGCCATTCGGAACAACATACTGTCCCTCAAAAAGATCTACATCATGATCATTCACACCTACATACTTAATGTCCTTCGTAATAGTCATTCTTATCTGCTCCTTTATTTTTATAATTCTTTTATAAACCGAACATATTATAACACACTGTAACGCGTTTGAAAAACACTTTCTGTCAGATTAATTTCTTTGCAGACTAACTTTCTGACTTGACGAATAAGCAGTTCATTGGTAGAGTAATTATATTACTATTTTTAAGAAAATCTTAAGGAAAGCAATAAGAGGGCATGCAATGAGCAGTAAAAAGGTTATGGATATGACAAAGGGGCCGGTATTAAGCCAGATGACAAGATTTGCGCTGCCGGTCCTGCTCGGGATGCTCTGCCAGCGGATCTACAACTTTGCGGACACCTACATTGTAGGGCATTTCCTCGGTGACGGAGCACTGGCAGCGGTAAGTATCGCGGGAACGGCGATGTATCTTTTATTTTCCGTCATGATGGGCGTAACGACTGGCGTCAGTGTCGTCATTTCCCAGTATTACGGCGCCCGCGAGGAACAGAATGTCCGCCGTACCTTTATGGCAGGAGCCTGGGTGGCGGCAGGCATAACACTTCTTATTACTGCAGGAGGCATGCTGACAGTGAATCCGCTCCTCAGACTCCTTAAGACCTCTGATGCACTCCTGCCGGATGCGGGTTCCTACCTGCTCGTCATCTATGCAGGGTGTGGGGCAACCATGCTGTACAACTTCAGTGCCTCTGTATTAAGAGCTTTGGGAAATTCTGTGGTTCCCCTTGTCTTTCTTATCGTATCCAGCATATTAAATGTCGTACTGGACATTGTTTTTGTGGCATGGATACCCATGGGGACGGCAGGCGCGGCATTTGCAACTGTCCTGTCGCAGGTCATTTCCGGAGTCCTGTGTATGTGGTATGCACTCCGGATCCTGCCGTTTCTTAAGGTAAACCGGAAGGAATGGAAGCCGGATTCCTTCCTCGCCGGGCAGGTGCTCCGCTACGGACTCCCCACAGGCTTCCAGATGAGCATCATATCCATCTCCGATATGACACTCCAGGCAGTCATCAATACCTATGGCACAACCATGATTGTCGCATATGGTGTGTGCGTAAAGGTAGAGGGACTTGGCTTTCAGCTGGCGGATGCCATCGGCTCTGCGGTGGCGACCTTCACCGGGCAGAATGTAGGGGCCAGGGATTATATCCGTGTGAGAAAGGGTGTTCGCAGCGCCTATGTTATGAATATTGTCTGCTACGGCATTTTCTGTCCTCTTGTTTTCCTGTTTGCAGAGCCGGTCATGAGGGCATTTACGCAGACACCTGAAGCAATACACCTTGGTACCGAGTACATGCGTATCTTTACATCATTTTTCATTGCAGGGGGCATACTGGTTGTATACCACAATATTCTGCGTGCGTCAGGAGATGTATTCGTAACCGTGCTCATGGGATTAAGTGAGGTCGTAACCCGGATCGGATGCGCGCTCCTCTTTCCGGAAATCTTTGGATACCGGGGGCTCTGGTTCGTGTCCCCCATCACCTGGATCTGCGCTGCCCTGGTAGGCGCAGTACGATACTACACCGGCTCCTGGGAGAAAAAGGAGGATCCATATGTCAAAGAAAAAAAAGCAAAAAATGGAATTCCGCTATTATAAAATGCCGGAAGGGAGCTATATTCTTGCCCTCCTTGGACAGAAATGGGTGCAGTCCTACGGCAGAGATGTGGATTATCTCCATTTCCATAATTACCTGGAGATCGGATACTGCTATGACGGCGTCGGGGAACTGGTACTCGGCGAACAAGAATACCGGTACACAGGAAATGAATTCACCGTTATTCCCAAAAACTACCCACACACCACAAATAGCGACCCGGGAACCATCAGCAAATGGGAATATCTTTTCATTGATGTTGACGGAATTCTCAGCGACCTGTATCAGGGTATGGGAAACACAAAGCGCATGAACTATATGCTTCAGAAGGTGAACTCTAAGGCCATTTTCCAAAAAGCAAAAAGCCGCCCGAAGCTTGCAGGCATCATAAGGAAGCTGATCGAAATCATGCGCAATACCGAGGAGTTTTACATGGAGGAGGCAAAGGGCGTGATGGTGGAACTTCTTGTAAATATTGCCCGGGAAAATAAATCTGACAGAAGACCGGCAGAGCCTGGAAGCCGGATCACCATTCCCATCGCGCGGGCAATGGATTACATCACTCTCCATTACATGGAGCCCATCCGGATTGACGAGCTGTCAGCCTGGTGCCATATCAGCGAAACCCATTTCCGGCGGCTGTTCTCCGAATATATGAACATGAGCCCCCTGGAGTACATTAACCAGGTGAGGGTGCAGACAGCATGCAATTATCTGAAGAATACGGATGAGTCTATTATAGACATTGCAAATAAGTGCGGCTTTACCACGCCCTCCACCTTCAACCGTAATTTCCGGCAGGTAACCGGCGTCTCCCCCAGTGAATGGCGCAGACGTCCAGAAAATTATGAACAACAGCTCCTGAAATCCTGGATTCATTCCGAGCAGGGATGGTAACCATTAAAATGTGTTTGTTGGGGACGGGGTAAAATGAATTTTACCCCGTCCCCAATTCTCATGCAACCACTTCCAGTATCATTTTCCCTCTGCAGATTACTTCTTCTGAACAAACTGGTTCTTGTCAGGAGAATGTTCCATATATTCTGCATCTTCTGGGAGCTCCTCAGAAATGAAGTAACTACATTCCTGCCAGGATAAACTCTACTCTAATGATGGAACAACCGCAGTCCTGTAAATGACATAACCATGCCGTATTTATTGCACGCTGCAATTACATTGTCATCTCTTACGGATCCGCCCGGCTGTGCCACGTATTTGACTCCGCTCCTGTGCGCTCGCTCAATATTGTCTCCAAAGGGGAAGAAGGCATCTGAACCAAGAGCCACGTCGCTCATCTTGTCAAGCCACTCTCTCTTTGCCTCTCTTGTAAATACCTCCGGCTTCTCCTTAAAGATATTCTGCCATGCGCCGTCAGCAAGCACATCCATATAGTCCTCGCCGATGTACAGGTCAATGGCATTATCCCGGTCTGCACGGCGGATGGAATCTACAAATGGAAGGTTCATTACCTGCGGAGATTGTCTTAACCACCAGTTATCTGCCTTCTGTCCGGCAAGCCGTGTACAGTGGATTCTGGACTGCTGCCCCGCACCGATGCCAATTGCCTGTCCGTCCTTTACGTAACATACCGAATTAGACTGTGTATATTTTAACGTAATCATGGAGATGGCCAGGTCAATCTTTGCCTGCTCTGTAAGCTCCTTGTTGTCTGTTACAATATTTGCAAAAAATTCCTCATTGATATTCAGCTCATTTCTTCCCTGTTCAAAGGTAATGCCAAATACATCCTTATGCTCCAGCGCTTCCGGCTTATAGTCTGGATTGATCTGAATTACATTATAGCCGCCCTTTTTCTTCTGCTTCAGAATCTCCAACGCCTCCTCTGTATAGCCTGGCGCGATCACGCCGTCAGAAACCTCTCTTTTAATCAGGCGCGCCGTATCTGCGTCACACTCATCCGAAAGGGAGATAAAGTCTCCGAAAGAGGACATACGGTCAGCTCCTCTTGCCCTTGCATAGGCACACGCAAGGGGTGACAGCTCCCCGAGATCATCCACCCAGTAGATCTTCGCCAGTGTCTCACTTAAGGGAAGTCCCACTGCCGCACCTGCCGGGGACACATGCTTAAAGGATGTTGCCGCCGGAAGCCCGGTTGCTTTCTTAAGCTCACTTACAAGCTGCCATCCGTTAAATGCGTCCAGGAAATTAATATACCCTGGTTTTCCATTCAGCACCTCAATGGGCAGGTCGCTTCCGTCCGCCATGTAGATCTTTGACGGCTTCTGATTTGGGTTACAGCCATATTTTAATTCTAACTCTTTCATTAAAGATTCCTCCTCACTATATTTTAGCCATGTCTTTTCATGCGGGCATGAAATACATGAACTTTTAATACTTGCATCATTTTATTTGTTTTTATTCACAATCTTCGTCTCGTAGGTTCCGTCTGCAATATTAATATAGCGCACGAACAGGGAAACCTTGTTATCCTCATTCAGACTGTTCCACAAAAGCTCTGTAAAAGCTTCTATATCATCCGGGATCTCCACCAGCTTCGGCTCTCCTTCAAAGCTTGGAAGCGGGTTCCCGTCACATCTGTACGTATGGATGAAATGTCCTTCTCCTGCTGCAGGATTCTCGTATGCAAAGGTATAACGATTACAGCTTTCCGGATTGCCATTACTGCTTTTCAGGATAGACATGGCATAATTATAGGTTCCATTTTCAATATGCATGATTCCTGAAATCCTCGGCGTATAGTTTGGTCCGTCAGGCTCGAATTCCCTGCTTCTTAAGGACTGCTCGAAGGTCAGCTGCTTATCCATTCCTTCATAGATCGTATCTGTCTGGTCTCCATTCGTTACAATCGTCTTATTGCCAAGCACGCGCACAGGCGCATAGATGATGAGGCTGGGATCAGAAAGCTTCGCCGGGTCAAATGCCTGTGTGCGGATTCCTTCTCCCTCTTCCACAAAAATACGGTTCCTGCTGTTCTCGCTTCTTCCCATAATAAAATAAGCGGTAACAGCCTTTGTCCCGTCCGCACTCTTACCTATAATAATACCGCGGCCCGGATAAGCATTCTCCTTAAGTTCCTTCTCAAGATTCAACATTTCCATACATATTTCTCCTTTTGATGTATTGTAAGTGCACTTTAGCGAGGGAGCCGGATGCTGAAAACCACTGCTTCATCAGCTCGGATGCCGTGCAGCAGGGTACATGCCCCCGTGAATTGTAACGAGCACTTCATTCATTTCTATTATATATAAAATGAATCTGTTTTTCCAGTGGTTTTTATGATAAGATATAGGTATTATTAAAACCTATGGAGGAATTGGCCATGACGAAAAGAAGATTTTTACTGCCGCTTATACTTTTCCTGGTTTTTCTCATGACAGGATGCAAGGATAAAGACTCCGCCGGCAAGTGTCTCGGAGAACAGATTACGTCTATAAAAGAAAAAGATTCTGAAAAACTAGCTTTTCTTCTCGAAAAAGGCATCCAGGAAAGTGATCGCAAATATACTCTCAAATTCCCCGAAGAATTAAAAGACACCTATCTCACATTTTTACAGGAAGCACTTCAGACTGTCAAGTTTCAGGTATCAGAGGCAAAAAGAAATGGAAAAGATGAGTTCACTGTGCAGGTGCACTATACGCCAGTAGACATTTCATCCACGACCATGGATGTAAGCGAAGCCTTTGTATCTTCCCTGGCATCCTCTGATCTGAATGCAGAAACCAGTTCTCTTCTTGAAAAGTCAAAAGAAGCGCTTAAGGAATCACCCAGCTTCACAAAAAAGACCTATACGATTCTCACCGTAAAGAAAACGGAAGACGGTTTCCAGGTCAGGGAAGCGGATCTGGAGAAACTCCTGTCACGGGCAATCGACACATACATGGCGCCCTATGACAGAATCTGTGAGCTGCTGGATGCCCGGGATTTTCTAACCGCCTACCTGGACGCGTCCTTTAAAGGAGACGTAACAAGATTTGCCTTGCATACAAAGCAGACAGAAGCAGAAGCCCTCGCATGGTACGACAGCGAAGCATTTCTTCCCGCCGCAGACCTGTCCTCCGATCATCAGAAACGCTATACCGCCGCAATGAAGGAACTGCTAAAGCAGTGTAAGTATTCCGTCGGAATCCCCAGAAAAGAAGATGGGGTCTATAATTACACGGTTGACGTAACCGTAACGCCAAACAAGAGCCTGAAAGACCTGCTTTCCGAATGGAAAAAGGGTACATACGACAGCGAGGACGACGTGAACCAGGCGCTGGTAGAACTGTTAGAAAAGTACGCGGCCACACCCACTTACGGAAAAGAAACCGTTGTAACCATACAGCTTAACTCCACCTCCCTGATGAACGCCGGGCAGGACGGGGCCGAAATCACAAGACTGGCGCGTGAAATCCTGCCAATACCTTAATCAGCCAATTGGGGACAGGGCATTTTCAATTTGGGACGGGGCATTTTTAAAAATGCCCCGTCCCCAACTTTTGAATGAACCTCATGAATGCTTCCCGCCCTTCTGGTGTGCACTTATACACCCCTGCGTCTTCGAGTACGTGGACGAATACATCCCCGACTTCTTTTTTCAGGATTTCCATGATGTTTTCTTTTGTGATGTTGTCATATTCTGGAAGGAACTGCTCTACCCAGTCAGCATGTTTTTCGATGTCTGCATTGCTTCTGATGTCCTTCTTCTCAACGATATATTCTCCCAGAAGTTCAAGCTCTTTTTTTAGTCTTGACGGGAGTACGGCAAGTCCCATAACCTCGATCAGGCCTATGTTTTCTTTTTTGATGTGGTGATACTGTGCATGGGGGTGGTATACGCCCAGGGGATGTTCTTCTGTGGTAATGTTGTTGCGCAGTGTCAGATCCAGTTCGTAAGTATCGCCGGTTTTTCTTGCAATTGGTGTGATGGTGTTGTGGGGTTCGCCGTCTGTCTCTGCAAAGATGAAGGCCTCCTCATCGGTGTAAGTCCGCCATTGGTTCAGTACATGCTCTGCCAGGTCGATCAGCCGTTTTTCATCTTTGTGACGGATACGGAGTACGGAAAGGGGCCATTTTACGATGCCTGCCTCCACATCCTCGTATCCCGGAATGGTTACGGTCTTCTCAATCGGGGCCTTTGCCATGGCGAAGGTATAGTGTCCTCCCTGGAAATGGTCGTGGCTCAGGATGGAGCCTCCCACAATCGGAAGGTCTGCATTGGAGCCCAGGAAGTAGTGCGGGAACAGTTTTACAAAGTCAAACAGCTTCGTAAATGCTGCCCGGTCGATTTTCATGGGCGTATGCTGTCCGTTGAATACAATGCAGTGCTCATTATAGTATACATACGGTGAATACTGGAAGCCCCATGCGCTGTCATTAATTGTGATGGGGATAATGCGGTGGTTCTCTCTTGCCGGGTGGTCTGCACGTCCGGCATAGCCTTCATTTTCCATACAGAGCTGGCACTTCGGATAGCTTCCTGCCTTTGCATTTTTTGCGGCGGCAATGGCTTTGGGATCCTTTTCCGGCTTGGAGAGGTTCACCGTGATGTCAATTTCTCCGTATGGGGACGCAACCTTCCATTTCATATCCTTTTTTACACGATAGCGGCGGATATAGTCGCTGTCCTGGCTGAATTTGTAATAATAGCGGGTGGCGTCCTCCGGTGATTTTTCGTACTGTCTGTTAAATTCTTCGTGAACCTGTGCCGGGCGGGGAAGCAGGCAGTTCATAAGCTTTGTGTCAAATAAGTCGCGGTATACGATGCTGTCCGTAATAAGCCCGCGCCTGACAGCTTCATCCAGGAGATCTTTCAGGATCGCCTCCAGCTCTTCTGTTACGGAAGAAGTATCAGGATCTGTGTCCTCATAGTTATCCTCATGAAAGATTTCAAGAAGAAGATTCGTTGTGTAAATACGCTCAGATTCCGGTGTGAGCCCTGTCTGGATACCATATTCTACCAGTTTTTTAATATTTTCATATAACATATCCTTACCTCCTCTTAACCCAGTCTCCGCGCGCCGTCGCCGATATCTACAACGTAGAATTCAGCCTCATGGCCCACCTTGTCAAGATATGCCTTTCCGATTTCCTGTATAAAGGTATCCACAGCATCATTTTTTACGATGCTGACTGTACACCCGCCGAAGCCGCCGCCTGTAATGCGGGATCCGATCACGCCCTCTGTCTTCCACGCAAGCTCCACAAGAATATCAATTTCCTCACAGGATACTTCATAATCGTCTCTTAAGGAAATGTGGGAAGCATTCATCAGCTGCCCGAACAGGGCAATGTCATTCTTTTCCAGAGCCTCTACCGCACGGATGGTTCTCTGATTCTCGTATACAGCATGGTGTGCCCGCTTCTGCCTTACCGGATCCTTGATGGCATCCTTATACTCCTCAAACTGCTCCTCTGTCAGTTCACCGAGAGACTTGATGTCTGTGACAGCCTGCAACTCCTTAAGCGCCGTCTCACATTCATTTCTCCTGTCATTGTAGGCAGAGTCAACCAGGCTGTGCTTTACCTTGCTGTTCGTGATTACAATTCTGGCATCCGGAAGCTTTACCGGGGCATATTCATAATGAAGATCATTCGTATCCAGGAAGATCGCATGATCCTTCTTTCCCATGGCGCTTGCAAACTGGTCCATAATTCCGCAGTTGCATCCATTAAAATTATTCTCCGCATCCTGTCCGATCAGTGCGATATCAATCATGGATGCCTCTGCAAAGCCATAGATGTCCTTAAGGATTACACCGGTAAGTACCTCCAGTGAAGCTGAGGAAGAGAGGCCGGATCCGTTGGGGATATCTCCGTAAATGGCAATATCAAAGCCATGGTCTAACTTCATTCCCCGGTTCTCAAATGCCCAGATCACGCCCTTCGGATAATTAGTCCAGGCAGCAGCCTTATCAGGAACCAGTTCATCAAGGCTTGTCTCTACAATGCCAAAGGAATCAAAATTCATAGAGTAAAAACGAAGGACACGGTCCTCACGGCTTCTTACGACTGCATAGGTCCCAAGTGTCAGTGCGCACGGAAATACATGACCGCCATTATAATCTGTGTGCTCGCCGATCAGATTCACACGGCCCGGTGCAAAATAGGTCCGCAGTTCTCCATCTTCCCCGTAGAGTTCTTTAAATTTCTGCAATAACTTTTCTAACATTTTGCCATTCTCCTGTCTTTTTCATATTTGGTAACAGTTCAGATACCTTCACTGTTACCATATTTTCCCTTGCGGAAATCTGTTTGTTGATTTATAATTATAATGATAATGAGAAAATCAAGAAATAGCAATAAGAATATTACACATAATTATAAGGATATTGAGTTATGGATAACAGGAAAGTGCAGATAAATATTACCAGAAATCAGAAAGAGATAAAAGAACACGGCAATTACGGTTTTCCTGTGGGCATCAATATAGAAGCAATCGAGGCGTACGAACAGGGGGCATTTCTATGGCACTGGCATCCTGAGATTGAACTCACCCGGGTTCTGTCCGGCCAGATTGAGTATCACGTTAATAATAAGAGGTATATCCTGACAGAAGGAGAAGGCATGTTTGGGAACAGCAATACCCTCCATGCAGGATATATGATCTCAGGTCAGGCATGCACCTACCTCTCCGTCACCTTTCACCCAAGATTCCTGTACGGGTATGAAAACAGCATCCTGCAGACAAAATACGTAGATTTCATCACTTCCAATGATGCATGGCATTCCCTGAAGCTTGAAAAAGACATAAGATGGCATCAGGATGTGCTTCATATCATGCAGGAGATCTACACACTATCCCAGAATCCGCCCCCGGATTATGAATTAGAAGTGCATATGATGCTGATGCGGATATGGAAAGATTTCTATCAGTTTTTTCATACACTGCCTGAAAAAGAACAAAAGCCCCAGAGACACCTGGAGCGTCTGCGGGACATGATCTCTTATGTACAGGAAAACTACCAACAGGAGATTGCCCTGGATGACGTGGCGCGGCATGTAAACATCTGCAAGAGTGAATGCTGCCGGTTTTTCAAAAAACATATGGGAATGACACTGTTCGAGTATATCATGTTCCTGAGAATCCAGAAAAGCCTCCCTCTCCTAAGAGCTGGCGAAAGCGTAACGAAGACGGCCGGCATGGTTGGATTTTCAAGTCCTGCATATTATGGGCAGATCTTCAAAAGATATATGAAATGTACGCCGAAAGAGTACCAGAGGTGAAATCGGGGACGGGGTAAAATTAATTTTACCCCGTCCCCGACTTCACTTTCTACCGGGTGACAATGTCTACCGGTACGTCAAATATCTTCGCAACCTTCAGAATCGTGTCAATATGTCTGCCGGATGCAGCCGCCATATGGTGGGTTGGACCGGCTTCGCTCCATCTGTTGCAGAATTCTCTAGCCCCGCAGCTGAATCTTGTCCGCATGTTCGTATCGCCGAAGGTGAAGATGGGGCCGTCCTCGTTGATGCCTTCAGCCACAACAAACTTGAAGTTTCCATCTTTGTCCTGTGTAATGCCCAGATATGTTACGGGGCCAAGGTGGGGATAGAACTGGGTCAGGTAGCCGCCGCCTGTTTTTCCGTGGAATACGGGTACAATCTTCATGGATGGTTTCTTTGCGGAAATATCGGCGTCACCGGAACCGCTGTGGCCGATGATGCAGATGTCCTCGTTGAAGTCAATGGAGTACATCTCAGACAGCTGTCCTGTCCCGGATATGGTCTTGAGGATGCTCATGGCCATGGCAACCTTAATATCACCTTCTACTGCGCAGGCAACTCCCTGCTTGATCAGCATGGAAAATGCAGGAATCAGCATGCTGTCCAATACCCCGGCCTTGCCCTGTGCGAATCCGTCATAGTGGGAGGCAACGAATGCGATCTTCTCCTCTTTCACCCACTGTTCAAAGGCAACCACGTATTTTGCCATCTCCCATACCTTTTCGATTGTGCCGCCGTCCTCAATGTCAAACGTATCCAGGATATCCTGCGCCTTTGCGCGGATCGCATCCTCATCTGTGATATGGTCGGCAATGGCCCACATCTTCTCCCAGTCAAACTGCTTGGTGTAGAGGGACATCCTGTGATAGAGGTTGGTTTCGTCAATATACAGATCCATCATGCCCGGATACGGACGGCCGATCTGAGCCAGGTTGGTATCCCGGAAACGGCGGCGCACCTGTGCGGCACGGCACCAGCTCTCGATCTCAGCCTGGACTTCCGGATCTCCGCCCTCGACCACACCGGTAATAACCGCATGGCGCTTGCCGGCGCGTTCAAGGTCCGCTACCATCTCACCCACAGCCCCGCAGGCATACAGCTCCCCAAGCCAGGTGGCAGTATCTGTATTCTCATAATCTGGTGCCTTTTTCTTCTGAATATTCACCAGCACAACCGGCACATCCAGATCCCGGACCGCCGGAAGCATGTTATAGGATGTTGCATAAGTCAGAAGCTGCAGGATCACGAGATCCACATCCGCACTGCGAAATTTATCACCAGCTTCCTGGGCAAGCTCCTTTGTCGTAACCATGCCTCCGTCCACGAGCTCCACGGTATCTGGTATTGTTTTCTTAAACGCATCGTACTGTGCCTCAAATTCTGGCACCAGTGATGGAAACTGGGGCAGATAGGCTCCCAGGGCTATTGAAAATACTCCAATCCTCGCCTTTGTATCTACTAACATCATATTTCCTCCTCTTCCTGATTTGAACTGTTCATTTCCTTCACGGTTATTCTGAATGATTATCTATGCCAGATGAAATACCTCTAAAAGGTCAATACTCACCGGGCTGTTATCCGGATTTGTCTCCATAATATCAGCCATAAAATCCCACCACTTCCGGTTAATTTCCGTGTCCGCGCTCTCCTCCCACCGCTTCTCGTCTTCCAGCTCTATGTAAGGAGTGTTTGATTGTGACAAGAAAGGGATTTAAGATGAAGCTGTATCCGGGAATGGCCAAGGAGTATGAGAAACGCCATAATGAGCTGTGGCCCCAGATGCAGGATATGATTCATGAATACGGCGGAAAAAACTATACGATTTTCCTCGACCAGGAGACCAGTGTACTCTACGGTTTCATCTGCGCCTTCCTTACAATTGGGGGAATAAGTATATGTTTATCAGACGTATATCTTAATATACATCCTTCCACTCATCAATGTTGCTTGAGTCGAACTTGAACGGTGCGCCCAGAATCATCTCTGTACCGCCATCATCTGCTGCCACGATCTCATAATCTCCCATGTCCCCGGCTGTGAACTTGTCGCCTTCTTTTCCTGTGATTGTACCGTCAACTAATGCGATTGAGGTATAAGCTCCAAGACGTCCAAGGTCAATTGGGTTCCACAGATACATATATGGGCAGGAGTGTGCATCATCATCACCGATGTACTCAGCCATCTCAGAAGGAAGTCCGAGACCTGTAAGCTTTACAGAGGATTTCTCATCCTGAAGAACCTTTGCTGCCGCATTGATACCAACTGTCGTAGGCGCACAGATTACCTTCAGGTCCTTGTATTTTGCAAGAAGAGCCTGTGTCTGGTCTGTAGATTTCTGAGGCTCATCATCACCGTAAGCTACCTCTACAAGTTCAAGCTTTGAATACTTCTCGTCGCCTTCCATTGTTGACTTCATAGCTTCAATCCATGCATTCTGATTTGCTGCCTGTGATGTTGCAGAAAGAATTGCCCACTGTCCTTCTCCGCCTGTGATGTCGTATACTGCATCCATCAGAGCCTGTCCGATCTCAGCCACACCTGCCTGGTTTACGAATACCTGACGGCTGTCCGGATTAGTCTTGGAATCCTCACAGCATACCTTAATGCCAGCTGCCATAGCCTCTTCAAGCGCTGCCTGAAGTGCATTCTCGTCATTTGCAGCAATACAGATAGAATCAACGCCCTGTGAGATCAGTGACTGGATTACAGATACCTGTGCATCTGCTGTTGCAGCTTCCGGATGCTTAACAATTGCCGTGCCGCCCTGTGCCTCAATGACCTCCTGAAAGCCCTCTGCAGTCTTCTCGTTAAACGGGTTTCCTGCCGCCTTTGTTACAATGGCATAAGTCTTTCCGCCGTCTCCACTGTCTCCGTTGTCACCGGCCTCTGATTCTGTCTTGGTGTCGCTTCCGGAGTTTGAATCTCCGCTGTCATTGTTGCTCCCGCAGCCCATTACCATAGAAGCCACAAGACCTGCGCATAATATTGCGCTTAAAATTCTTCTCTTCATTTTTGTTTCCTCCCTTGGAAATATTTTTTTTATATCAAGCATCCTTACATGAGACGCCTGGTATCTTCTTATAATCGTTTTCTCTATCATCGTTTTCTCTATCATTGTTTCCTTTTATGAATTTCCGCCCTTTTACAGTTTCCTGCGCGCTCTGGGGGGCGGCTACGCTGTTTTCTTTTTGATCTTTAATCTTGCTGATATATTCGGAAGCAGTACTGCCAGAATCAGCAGGATACCCAGAATAATCAGTATAAGCTGTGGATTCATGTTAATCTGTCCAAGGCCGATCCTCAGGCAGATAATCGTAAATCCTGAGATAATGCCCCCAACCAGCCGGCCTTTGCCGCCAGATGTAGAGATTCCGCCAAATACCGCCATGGCAATCGCATCCATCTCGAAGCCATTTCCGGTTGTTGTATTTGCCCCGTAAAGTACAGAGGTAAGGAACAGTGCCGCAAGTCCTGCCATAAAGCCCATGACTGTATAGATAATCAGCCGGATCTTCTGTACCGGAATTCCCGAATAATATGCTGCCAGCCTGTTAGAGCCGATTGCATATACGCTCCTTCCGAAGGTTGTCTTCGCAAGAACAACAGAGAAGAGAACCGCCATAATCAGTACTACGAAAAAGATGTAAGGGATAGTTCCCACCTTGCCCGCAATCATACGGAAGCCGTCTGCATTCGTAAGTGAGATGGATCCTCCGCTTCCAAGCGCGATCTCTGCAATCCCCCGGAATACAATCTGAGTACCCAGTGTTACGATCATAGGAGGCAGCTCCTGGAAATTCGTCAGGATCAGCCCGTTTACAAGACCACATGCCACGCCGACGAGCAGGCAGACCAGGACTACAACCCCGAAGGGCAGGCCCTTATTGGACGCCATACAGGTCATGGTTGCTGACAGACAAACCGCAGCGCCTACGGAGATATCAATCTCTCCAAGCACCAGGATAAATGCCATAGGGAACAGTAAAAACATCTCTGTCAGATATTTGGGCATCTCTCTTAGCACATTTGCAAACTGATAGCTGGGAGAAATACCAGAACAAAATATATTAATTACGATAAACAAAACAACTAACATGCCTTCCCAGCACAGGAGTGTCTTCTTTAAAGATTTCTCCGGGACATTGGCAATAGTTCTTCCTGATTTTCCTGCCATGATTACATCTCCCTCCCTTTCAGATTATTCTTATCCATTACTCTCTGTGTGATGACATTCAGTACGATTACCACCAGGATGATTACACCCTTCACGGTATTCTGTGCAATCGCCTCAATTCCTACAAGCGGAAGAGCCTTTGCGATAATCGCCAGGATCAGTGAGCCTAACAGCGCTCCCGCCACGCTTCCGCGTCCGCCGGTCATGCTGACACCGCCGATCACGCAGGCCGCGATGACATCCATCTCCCTTCCATACAGCATATTCGGCTGTGCAGAGGAATAGATGGACACTGCAAGGGCTCCGCAAAGTCCTGCAAGCGTACCCATTACGGTATATACCATAAGCTCCACATTAGAAGTATTAATACCGGAAATCTGAGCCGCCTCACGGTTGCTCCCCACTGCATAGACCATACGGCCGATCTTCGTCCACTTCATAACAATGAAGAAGATAATGTAGCAGATTACCATAACGATAATGACATTATTGACTCCCAGCACGCTTCCCAGTGCGAAATCCTTGAAGGTTCCAAGATCCTCGGCGCTGGCCCACTGGCTGTTAGCGATAATGTAGGCAAGCCCTCTGTATATGTACATGAAACCCATAGTTGCAATAATCGGAAGTACCTTTCCCTTAGAGATAATGAGTCCGATCAGAAGGCCACACAGCGCTCCGATTACAACGGCGATTAAGAATAACAGAAATGTATTCTTCACCACTCCGAACTTCATCAGCATACCAACCGACATACCGGAAAATGCCAGTGTAGACGCAATTGATATATCAATTCCCCCGACCAGCAGAACCCCCAGCATTCCCAGTGTCATGATCATAATAACCGCATTGTTCTTCAGCATATCCGAGATGGATTTTAATGTCATAAATGAAGGACTTCTAAACGAAATCACCACGCAAAGAACAATCAGCACAATGAGCAGACTCGCCTCACGGGAATCGGTTATTTTCTTCAAGATTGATTTATTCTCTTTCATCTTCCCTGTTCTCCCTTACTTTTTAGATTACTTTGATTTTTCCATAGCCAGCTCAAGGATTCCTTCCTGTGTCGCCTCTTCACGGTTTAATTCTCCGGTGACCCTGCCATTGCACATAACAATGATTCTGTCACTCATTCCAAGTATCTCCGGCATCTCAGAGGATATCAGTATAATCGCATATCCCTGGCTTGCAAGATCGCCCATGATCTGATAGATCTCCGCCTTGGCGCCTACATCCACGCCCTTGGTAGGCTCATCCATGATAACAACCTTCATCTCCTGCCCCAGCGCCTTGGCAACGACTACTTTCTGCTGGTTTCCTCCGGAGAGCGAGGATGCGGGGTCGAAGATTGTAACTGCCTTTGTATCAACCTCTTCCAGGAGCTGCTTTGATATCTCCCGTTCCTTTTTCTCATCATTGAACCCGCTCTTTGCATATTTCCCCATGGTGGGAAGGGTTACATTTCTTCCAAGTCCCCAGCTCATGATCAGGCCTTCCTTCTGCCTGTCCTCAGGGAGCAGGATAATCCCCTGCTTCATGGCGTCCGCCGGTTTCTTAATCTGTACCGGCCTTCCCTCCAGGTAAAGCTTTCCTTCGTCCGGCTTCGTGATTCCGCATATGCTTTCCACAACCTCCGTACGCCCGGCCCCTACCAGTCCGGTCAGACCCACAATCTCGCCTGCATGCACCGCAAAGGATACATTTTTAAAATATCCCAGCCGCGAGAATCCCTCTGCCTTCAGCATCTCGCCTCCGATCTTCACCTCAGGTTTGGGGAACAAATCCTTGATCTCACGCCCTACCATGGCTTTGATCAGATCCGCATTGGTGATCTTGTCAACATCATAAGAGCCTATGTACTGGGAATCCCGGAATACCGTTACCCTGGTTGCCAGGCGGTACATATCCTCAAAACGGTGGGAGATGAAGATAATGGATACTCCCTCCTCCTTAAGCTTATCTACAATCCGGTAGAGCTCCTCTGACTCATTCTTTGTCAGGGCCGCTGTAGGCTCATCCAGAATAATAATTCTCGCATTGGTGGAAAGCGCCTTGGCAATTTCTACCATCTGCTGCTGCGCTACACTGAGCGCCCCCATCTCATCCGTGGACTTAAAATCTGCATTCAGCTGGCTTAAAAGCGCTGTTGCTTCCTCATTCATCTTCTTCCACTGGATCATCCCGTTCTTTATAATCTCATGTCCCATAAAAATATTTTCTGCAGCACTCAGATCCGGATAGGACGTGGGATGTTGGTATACTGCCGCGATTCCCGCCGCCTGCGCATCCCTGGGGCCCTTAAAATCAACCTTCTGCCCATTCAGGAACATCTCGCCTTCTTCAGCTTTATGGACACCGGTAATTACTTTAATAAAAGTAGACTTTCCTGCTCCGTTTTCACCCATCAGCGCATGAACCTCGCCTTTTTTCAATTGAAACTGCACGTTGTTCAATGCCTTTACGCCAGGAAAAATCTTTGTAATTCCCTTTAATTCTAAAACGTAATCAGACACCTGCTTTTTCCTCCTTTTCCTTTGTAAGTACATTTTAACAAGGACCTTATTTACATAAAACAGCAAATTCTTTCGATTACGGGTAAATTCTTTTGGTTGAATTTTACGCAGGAAATGTTAGAATGTAGATAACGATTCTTGTTCCAAAATTGAATTTTTATGCACACAAAAGAGGAGGTACTGGCAATGAAGCTGTTGATTGCGGACGATGAGTTATTGACAAGACAAGGACTGATTACTTCGATTGACTGGGAGAGCTTAGGGATTCATCAGATCTTCCAGGCGGACGACGGGATACGCGCCCTGCATATTGCCAGGCTCCAGCAGCCGGACATCATATTGTCTGATATCCGCATGCCCAGGCTCAATGGAATCGAACTGGTGGAGAAGCTGTCCTCCCTCCTGCCGGACACTGCCATCATCTTCATGAGCGGCTATTCAGATAAGGAATACCTGAAGGCTGCCATCAGGCTGAATGCGATTGATTATGTAGAGAAGCCCCTGGATCTGGAGGAGGTAAAGGCAACCGTAGAGGAAGCTGTCAGGCGCAGGCAGCGGATTCTTGCCTCCAGGCAGAACGAGGATCTTCTGTCCCTGGAGACTGCCTCCAATCTTGCCCTGCTTCTCACAAAACCCTATAAGGATAACTGCGAGAAGATTGACAGCCTTGCAGGAGAGCTCTCACTGCGCCTTGTGCCAGGATGCAGCTTTGTTACATATATTGTAAAGCTGAAAACAGATGAGCCCATGTCCGTACTGATCCGGGAGCTTCGGGAGAATCTGGATGATTTTCTTAAGAATTACCATCTCAGATCCTTTTATATCAGAATGCATGCCATATACCATGTGTTCCATATTATGGGGAATAATGCACTGTCTTCTGCTGTACTGTCTTCGATTGACTTGTTTTTGAAGGAGCAGTTTCATCCTCTCGGCCTGTTCTTTATCAGCCGGGGCGAGATTGTCACCGGGATTGCAAAGATGCATTCCTCTTACACCACTGCCGTTGTCGCCATGCAGAGCAGCTTTTTCTTTCCTGCAGGTACCCTGCTTGTTTCCGGAGATATGGACAGCCTTTCTCCCACAGCAGAGAACACATCAGACATTCAGACGGAAAACAGCGTATTTGCCGAAGCGCTGGCAGCGAAAGATCATGACGCATGCATTCAGTTTTTAAAGAACCTCTGCAGCAGGTACAGTAAAAACTGCCATCTGCTGTCAAACCAGGTCAAGGATACTTATTACAAGCTGTTCCAGCTTCTCAATGACTACCGTCTCAGATTAAAGCTGCCATCAGGTACTCCCGGATCCGGTTCCAGTGAAAGCATCATTGAATTCCTTGAAAGCTGCTTTACTTATGATGAGCTGCATCAGGCTCTTATGGATTGCACAGAGGCTCTGTTCCAGCAGATGGCATCCTATGTCCCTGAGGATAATGTGATCTTTCTGATCAAGGATTATATTGCGAAGCATTATGGAAATGACCTTCTGTCCATTAAGGATATCAGCGGGCATGTCAATCTGTCTGCTTCCTATGTGTGTACTTACTTCAAATCACAGACCGGCCAGACGCTGAACCAGTATCTGACCGAATACCGCATGGAGAAGGCCATGGAACTTCTTAAGGATGCCCGTTATCAGATTGCGGACATCTCCTATAAAGTAGGGTATACAAATGGAAATTATTTCAGCAAAAGCTTCAAGAAATTTACAGGCCTGACCCCCTCAAAATACCGGGAGAAAATACTGGAACAGCCTTAGGCAGAACTATATGCCAGAATCAGATGCTTTAAGATAAAGGAGACAGCCGTGAGAGCATTTTTCCGCCGAATCATACATGCCTATAATAACTTAAGGCTTCAGACGAAGCTGACCATTACGCATCTCGTCATCGTAACAATACCTATGGTCACGATTATGGTGCTTTTCTTTACACAGATCTATGACATGATTGTCTCAGATACTATACGAAATGAACAGGAGGCTGCTGTGCAGACTGCTCCCCTCATAGAGGCAAAGGTATCTGATATACTGTCTGCGCACAGGCAGTTAACGGAGCTTCCCTTCTTTGAAAGGCTGCTCAATCCGGCACGTACGGAATCTCTGGAGGAACTCGCCGGATCGAAAGATGCGGCGGACTTCAGGCTGAAGATGATGCACCTGGAGAATGAAGGCCTGATTGAGGATGTCCATCTGTACCTGGATGCCCCGGACTACGACTCCGTCTTTTCCAGGGATTCCGGCTATGGTGTGGCAGAGCCTCTGAAACTCGCACGGAGAACCTACTGGCACGGTATTTTTGCAGGAGTTCCTACCTTGAATGAGCTCTTCTGCCCTGCATTTTATCTTAGTACATATGAAGCAGAAAATTATGGTGATGTCGCCTATATTACGAAAAACCGGACCATCCATGACGGCGAATGGATCTCCGTGTATCTCGCTATTTATTTTTCAAAAGAACAACTGAATACGATTCTGAATGATAATTTAACATCCAGCAGCAGCGTTGCCTATATTATCAATGACAGAGACAGCATGGTTGCCACAACAGATATCGCCCTTTCCGGTACCTATCATTTCAGCTATGAAACAGTGCAGGATTCTGTCATGTCTTCTAATAACTTTATTATGAAAAATATTCTGGGGGAGGACGTGTATGCCGGATTCAACCATATCAAAAACACAAACTGGTATATGGTGGTAGCGATTCCATCCAGACCCCTGATCATAAAAAGCCGGATCTTTATGGGTGTATTCGTGCTGATCTACCTGGTCTGCATTCTGGCAGCCTTTTTCATCGCCACGATGCTGTCGCGCTCCCTCACCAAACGCCTGTCCAGAGTCATTGAACAGATGACCCGCTGCCGGCTCGGGCCGCCTGCGGCGCTTCCGGATTCTAATATACGAGATGAGATCGGGGAACTGGTAGATTCCTATAATTATATGACGCAGATGATTCATAACCTGATGGAGAAGCAGGCCAAAGCGGCGGAGGATATGCGGATTACAGAGTTCCATTCCCTTCAGGCGCAGATGAACCCGCATTTTCTCTATAATACTATGGATATGATCAACTGGCTGTCCAAGCAGGGACGCTCCCAGGAAGTGGCCATGGCAATCCAGAAGCTGTCCAGGTTCTATAAGCTGACGCTCAGCCGCAAGGAGCCCTTAAGCACCATACAGGACGAGCTGGAGCATGTGTCCATCTATGTGGGGCTTCAGAATATGCGTTTTGATGATACGATAGACTTTATCGTGGATATGCCGGATGAGCTTATGGAGCATGCAATTCCCAAGCTCACCTTCCAGCCTGTGGTGGAAAATTCAATCCTTCATGGAATTATGGAAAAGGAGGATAAGAGAGGAACCATTGTTCTTACCGGATGGCAGGAAGACCGGGCAGTCGTCATCCTGATCTCTGACGACGGAGTCGGAATCCCGCCCGGGAAGCTCCAGAATATCCTATCGGAAAAGAATGAAATAAATACTGACTCCGGAAGCCCGGGCACCAGTATTGCGGTTTATAATACGCACCGGAGGCTGCAGCTGATGTACGGGCCGGAGTATGGGCTGAAATATAGCAGTACGCCGGGCATTGGGACGGAGGTGGAGATCAGAACGCCATAAAAAGGACGCCGGGCAGCGGGACAAAGGTGGAGATTAGGACGCCGGGCAGCATATCACAATTATGGCAACCCCTTTTTGTATCAGGAGCTGCCATAATTGTGATGGATGGTATAGCTTATATGTATATACCCTTTTACTTAATTCTAACTGTTACGGTTTTCTTCTTTCCGCTTCCGTCTGTCGCCATTGCTGTGATCTTAACCTTCTTGTTTTTCCCGGCTCTTTTTGCTTTTACTTTACCGGAGCTGTTGACCGTTGCGTATTTTTTATTGTTGCTTGTCCATTTCAGCTTTTTATTAACGCTCTTCTTCGTTGTAGCCGTCACCTTTGCAGTAAGCTTCAGTGTCTTGCCAGCCTTCACAGTCTTCTTCCCGGTAATTGCCACCTTCTTAACTTTTCCTTTCATGGAGGAAATCTTATAAGATGCCTTCACGTTGCTTCCGTCTTTTGCTGTCGCAGTAATCGTTACAGATCTTCCACCGGATTTTTTCTTCATGGTAACAACACCCTTGCTATTTACTGTCGCCACCTTTTTATTACTGGATTTCCATGTAATACCCTTGTCAGACGCATTAGACGGATAAATCTTTGCAGTAAGTTTTATTTTCTCTCCTGCTGCAATCTTCTTAGATATTCCAGACAGGCTGATCTTGGAAACTTTGATTTCCTTTTTGTCATCCTGAACCGGATTCTCTGCCTTTTTCGTTATGCCGGAATATCGGTAAGGCGTCAGTGTTACGTCTCCTATCACGCCGAAATTGTATGTATTCGTATCATCCTGGCCATATTTAACATTGGACAGGTTGCTGGAAACCTTTACTACAATTTTATTGGCGCCCTTCACCAGATATCTGCCGATATCAGTTTTTAGAGAAAGCTGGTTCATCGGCACTTCTGTGTCATTTACAATTAATCTTCCTACGTCTGATACTCTGGTAAATTCCAGATAAGCGCCCTGGCCTTCCTTCCATCCGTTGTCCAGATTGAATGTTGTCGTATATTCTGCGACTCCTGCTGTATTTTTCAGAGCCTCATCAATCTCATACCATGGCACAAGTCCGGTTTTGGATAAATCATACTCCTGTGTCGGCTCCACTTTTGTCTCAAACACACTGCCGCCTTCTGTCCACTTGTTCAAAACCATTTTCCAGTCAGACAGTTTTACAGCCTCCTGTGCAGCCGGTAATGTCACTTCTGACGTCGTGTTGTCTGTAAAGGAAACCTGAATCCTGCCGCCCTTCTGGGAGCGCACTGCGATGTTAGATGCATCTGCCTCATCGTAGATTACACTGTCCGCATTTGTTGACTGAACAGTCTTTGCAATTGTCCTGCTGCCAAATCCCGCCCCCGCAATTGCTACCAGCATAGTATCCTGGGCTGCCAGGTCAATCTGTATTGTGACAGAGCCGTTATCCGCCGTATAGTCCGCAATCGGGGTAATCTCGCCGCTCCATGGATCCAAAAGGTAAGGCATTCCGGTTCCTTTTAACGTCACATTCTGCGCACTGTCTTCTGTTCCGTCGTTATAGATAAAATACAGGTCTGCATTTTCTGTATTACGGTGCTGTGTATAAATCTGCGCGCTCTGCTGCAATGCAGCATCCGGAGCAACTCCAAGCTCTGCAAGTGCAGAAACGGCTCCTGCCCGGTCAGCTGCTGATTTTACATTAGCAAGACCCTTAAGCTCATTCATAAGGACTGCCAGCTTTGCATCCTCATCTTCCGTCAAAGCTGTCCCGTCTGCCGCGCTTCCAGGATAGGTATTGGCTCTTGCAGGTGCATCGCCTATGATGACAACCGGAAGGCCTGCTTTTGCATCAGCGAGAATCTTTTCTGCTGTATTAAGCGGCATCGGCGGTACCGTGCCGTCATTCATAGGTTCAATAATTAACGCCTTGTAAGAAGGTCCGTCTGCTGCCAGTACTGTTTTGCCTTCCTGGATTCCCACTACGGCATTGTCCATATTCAGGACAGTAGGCGTGACATAATCATACGTATATCCAGCCTGGTCGATCGCGGTACTCTCTGAACGTATATTCCCTTTACCATACAGGGAACGGTATACAGCCAGGTCAATGTCCCCCTGTCCCTGCTGAAGAACCATCTCTGTACGGGACAGGGCATCTGTCATAATATCTATGTTCTCCCACATCGGCGTCTTATCATCCCATTCATTTCCATAGCTTAATGCAGACATTGCAGAATATCCTGGCCATGTCTGCTGCACAGGAAAGTATGTATTTTCCGTATCGCTGAATTTATATGTTGTGCCATGGAAGACAAGCTTATTAACACCGCCGGCAAAAAGGCGGTTTGCGTAATACATCAGTCCCATATGACGATTATCACTTCCGTCCTTAAGCTGTGTATCTGTCCATGTCTCACGCCAGTCATCCCGCCCGATCTCTGCTGCTTCTGCAGAATAGATGGAATCCTTCTTCATATGTACAATACCGCTGAGCTGGCGGTAGGAATCCGGAACCGTACCGCTCATGGCATACGATTCTGCTTCTACAATATCAATGTTTAAGGCCGGATAAGTCATCTCAAATACACTGCTTCCCGCGCTGCTGTATGCCTGGTAGCGTAGGGTCATATTGTGGGTTTTTGCCCACTTCTGCAAAGCCTGCATGTGATTTTCTGACAAAAGCTCTGTCATGGTCGTATACAGGTCGTCACGTACACGGCTCCCTGTTGCCCCAAGATCGTTATTCAGTGCCGGAAGATAAGGTGTCAGGTCATATCCCCGTCTTTGTTTGAACTGATTTAACATATCCGGTGTCCAGAGGCTGCTTCTCAGCTCAAAGGAATCTCCGAAAATGCTTCCGCCGTTCTGTTCATACAGGGACTTTAACTCCGGATCTCCATTCATTGCATTTTCCCAGTTATCAATAACTGCCTGCGTCCCTTCCGGGCTCATGTGGTCAATGACATACTGATTCATCCCATACCCCAAAGTATGGTTCGCAGTCTGGCTGTAGTAATAAAAGATTGTCCAATTGCCCTCTGACGGAGCCGCCCATGTTAAGGAACCTGTTTCTTTGTCATATACGGTTCCATCACCTACCGCATTCTCACCGTCAAATACAGCAATGGCGCTGCCAGTGTCATAGCTGCCGTCTTCTGCTGTCTTAACCGCTGTCACAGCAATCAGCTGCCGTGCACGTTCTGTACTGAATCCGGGTCTCCACGGATTACTGGATGCCGGCGGAAGTACCAGCTCTTCACTGGTGTATGTCATGCTTCCTCCCTCTGCGGCAGATGCTTCAAAGGAAGTACTGGCTTCCCAGATCTGCTGTTCTGCACGCGGATCATCTGCATCCGTTATTTCCGGCGTGGCAACCGGCCACATCTGGCCTACTGTAAAGTCTACCTGTACGCCATATTCCAGGCCTGCCTTCAGGATCCATTTCATCGTCTCATTCCAGGTGCTGTCATTTATGACACAACCCTTGGCAAGTTCAAGGCACTGCAGCTCTACGCCTGCATATCCGCCATCCGCGAAATTCTTCATTTCCCTGCGTACTTCTTCCTCTGTCATCCGGCCAGGCGCGATCCACCATCGCATAAAGGGTTTTGCATCCTTATCCGGATTCAAAAACGACTGTTCGAAGGCCGTTAACCCCCCTGTTTTTTGTGAACTGTTTTCCCGCGCGAAAGCAGGCAGTCCCTGGGATAGTACCATGGCGCTGCTTAAAAATACAGCCATGCACTGCGTCAATCTCTTTCTCATCTTTCTTCCCCTTTCTGATCTCATATTTTATAAGAGAGATTAGTACTAATAAGCTCTTATAAAAATTATTTCAAATTGGAGAGTATTCAAATAGAGTAAATTCTTTCGATTTGAGGTAATTTTTTTTGATTTCATGTACTTTCTTATGATTTCATGTATTTTCTTGCGATTTTTATTATAATTCGTTTTAATCAGACATGTTCGATATAGGAAAACAAATATCGTCTTTGCCTCCTCTTTTGTAAATGACCTCCCGAGAGCACTCATTACAGACAAGGAATACCTGGGAAACCGTAACACTGTATTACGCTTTCAGCATATCCTCATAGCTGACCAGCGTTACATTCCCCATCTCGTCTGCTCTCTCGGTGCAGCCCCTGGTAAAACCTGTTTTAGCAAAGAGATAATAATGCATTTTCTTATAGCTGAACAAGCTGCTGCGCTCCACAAGGGTTTCAAGCACACCAAGATCCGCTTTCTCGTTTGTCCACTTGCACTCACCAAATAAAGCGGTATCTTTATCCGCTCCAATTATATCAATTTCTTCCTGAGATCTGGTTTTCGGGTTTGTTCCCCACCAGCGGCCAATGTCGCTGAAATTCACAGCACACTTCCCCTCAAGAAGCAGTTTCCACAGATATTGCCTGCAAATATCCTCAAACACACCGCCCATATAGGAAGGGAGTTCCGAAGAAATACGCCTGTATGCAAGGTCTGTCGCTCCACGGGAGATAATGGAGGTATTCTCCGGCACAAAGCGATACCAGAAACGAAACATATTATCCTCAATGGAGTAAATTGTCTTACGGCTCGATTTTTCACCGTAAGGCGATTCTTTTTTTACAATACCGAGCGCAATCAAGTTCTTAATATAAGTAGCGCACACACTTGTATCCTCATCAATTTTACTGGAAATTTCACTCATCCTGGATGAACCGGTGGCGATCGCAGTAATAACCGCATTGTAAATTGCCGGTTCACGCACTTCTTGCTTTAATAAATTGTTAGGCTCCTCAAAAATGGAAGAAATCGGATTCAAGTGCGTATTTTTAATATTTTCTTCTATGGAAAGATTATCATCAAGCATCATCAGATATTGCGGCGTCCCTCCGACAATGCCATAAGCCAGGGCTTTATCAGTGCCTGACAGGTTCGTAAAACAGCGGCAGGCTTCAAAAAAGTCAAAGGGTCTGATTTTAAACTGCGCTGTTCTTCTTCCGTAAAGAGGTGCTTTATATGCCAGAACATGGTCTTCCATATAAGACATAGAAGAACCGCAAAGAATCAAAAAGAGCTTTGAGTTATCCTTGTTTTTATCAATTAAAAACTGAAGCGTAGAAGCAAGGCTTTTTGACGCACGGGCAACGTAGGGGTACTCATCGATAGCAAGCACAATCCTTTTTGTTTTTGCCAGTTCAAAAACATACTCTAATGCTGATTGAAACGAAGAAAACGATGAATGAGCAGCGATTCCGGTATTATATTCCATAATACATCTTGAAAAATTATCAAGATTTTGCTTAGCATTCGTTTCAACACCAGTAAAGAAAATGGTATCTTTGTCTTTTGAAAACTCACTAATAAGGGCAGTCTTGCCTACACGGCGGCGGCCATAAATAACGACAAACTCAAATTTACCGGAATTGTAGAGTTTGTTTAATGCATTAAGTTCGTTGTCTCTCCCTATGAACATCCCTGAACCTCCATAGCAATATTCGTAGTTTACGATTTACTAAATTATAACTCACCTTTTCGAACAAGTCAATTGGGGACGGGGTATTTTTAAAAATACCCCGTCCCCAATTACAGGTCTCCATGGCCAGGAAGGAATAATGCTTCTTTGTATGGATCCGCATGGAATGCAGCCCATAGTCATTTAGGATGCGGTTGTTGATCCGCTCCGAGGCGGTACGGTTCTTGTAAGTCTCCCTCCACTGTGCGATCTGACGCATGACCGGAGGGTAGCGCCGGATGTCCCAGCCCGGCTTGAGTCGTTCAGGCCGCCCCCAACTTTTTACATTTCAGAAAAGGAAATTCTTTTTATATTATATTGCTTTGCAATTTCCTCCGTATTTTTCTCGAATCCGGCTTTTGAAAACACATAGAAATATTTTTCCGGACAGTGGAATAGTCCTCCCCGCTCCAACAGTGTGCGAAAGACCATTACATCTGTTTTTGCATTTTGCCATTTGCACTCTCCGAACAGTATCTGGTTCTGGTTATCACCAAGGGCAACAATGTCAATTTCCTCTTGACGATGCTTCTGCGGATTTGTCCCCCACCATCTGCCCATCTTTCCGAAAAGGAACGGAAGAGTCGTATAAATCTCCGGCTGATAGAGATACTGTCTGCAGATCTCTTCGAATATGAAACCCATGAAGGAGTTTAAATCAGGCTTTACACTGTTTTCATATATATATATGCCCCTGTACCCATAGAGATTGCTGTAATGTTTGGGCGGACAAAACGATACCAAAAGAGGAACATGCTGTCCTTCAGGTGATAAATCGTCTTCCTGCTGTTTTCCTTTGTCAGGACTGGGCGCTCCTTTTCAATCAGCCCCCATAGATAATGGCCTTTTCCTCAGGAGTAAACCTGCCGAGCATCTTCCTGCACTCAAAAAAGGTAAATGGCCGGATCTTGAATTGTGCTGTACGCCGGCCATACAGAGGACTCTGATACCCCAGCACCTGGTTTTCCATAAAGCTCATAGAAGATCCACACAGGATGAAAAGCATACTGCTGTTCTTCCAACACGTATCAATGCATTTTCGCATAGGCAACAGGCGGCAGAGGGTAAAAGCTCTGCTGTTTTTTGATTTAGTCATATGATAGCGTATTTTGAAAATATTTCTTGACGTTTACTGGTATAGGGTGTATTATATCTATGACCGAAATAGTATTTTAAGTCATAGAAAGGAGAAAACCATATGGCAAAAAGTTTTACAGAACGAGAAAAAGAAAACATCAAAAGAAGTTTGCAGGAAGCCTGTAAGCAGAGTTGGACACAGTATGGTTATAAGAAAACAAGTGTTGATGACCTTTGTAAACAGGTAGGAATCTCAAAAGGGGCGTTTTATATTTTTTTTGAATCGAAAGAAGCTCTTTTTTGTGAAGTGTTGTGCTCTGTGCAAGAACAAATCTGCAATGTGGCATCGGAGGTAATCAATAAACACAAAGATAAGTATGGTGTTGCTGAAGCCTTAAAGCTCATTTATCGGGAATATGATAAAAACAATTTTTTGTACGATTCGGACAGTACGGATTTTACAATTTTGATGAACAAGTTATCAGAAGAACAGGCAGATAAAATCGAGGAATCCAATCATATGAGCCAACAGCTTTTTTTGAGCCAGCCGCATTTGAAATTCAAGGTTAATGCGGATTTGGCGATGTCAGTTATTTACTCTTTAATTATGAATATCAAAAATAGGGATAGTCTTCCGCACAATCACATGGAAACCTTTGACTTTATAGTTGACCATTTGATTGACAGTTTGTATGAATAGCAGGAGGTAGAAAAATGCAAAAGAAAGAAAACAGAGGTCAGCCTATGGTATTGACTTCGGGAAGTATAAAGAAACAGTTAGTGTTGTTTTCTATTCCCATTTTTTTAGGGACTTTATTGCAACAGCTTTATAATGTTATTGATGCGGTTGTTGCGGGGCGTTTGGTGAATGAAGATGCGTTGTCCGCAATCGGTGTATCTGTTCCGATTTATTTACTGTTTGTTTCCGTTATTTTGGGTTTGGCTATTGGTATCACGATACTTCTTGCCCAATTCTTTGGTGCAAAGCAGTTTGAACAGATTAAAAGCTTAATTTCCACAATATCTATTTTTTTATTGGTTTTAGGTTTAATGATGGCGTTTGGCGGGGCAATTTTAGCAAAGCCGTTGTTACAGATTACCCAGACTCCTGCCGAGCTTTTAGAGCCTGCTTCGGCATATTTGAGAATGGTATTTTTAGGGATTCCGTTTTCAATGCTGTATAATATGCTGGGTGCAGTTATGAGAAGTTTTGGCGAAACAAAAATGCCGTTATATGCTTTGGTTGCATCATCCATTATCAACTTAGTGCTTAATATCGTTTTTGTTATAAATGGCGGGGGCGTCATTGGGATTGCGGCATCTACAATTATTGCACAGGCAATCTCTGGCGTATATTTGTTGGTTCAACTCCGAAAAAAATTCCCGATGGCAGTTCCAAAGCGTAGTGAGTTTGTTTTTGACCAGAAATTATTAGGGATTTCCTTAAAAATCTGTACGCCAATTATTATACAGCAACTGGCAGTTTTTCTCGGTATGCTGATTGTGCAGGGCTTTATCAATGGATTAGGAAATGCAAGCATCGGTGGAATGACAGCGGCAAGCCGAATTGAAGCATTTATTTTGCTGCCTGTTCAGGCACTCGGAAATGCTTTGAGCATTTTTGCGGGGCAAAATATCGGTGCAAATGAAAAAGACCGTATGAAGCAAGGCACACGGTTCGGCATAATGCTTTCAATTGCTATCACAGCTCTGCTTTCCATGATTCTGCTGTTTTGGGGAAAAGAAATATTGGGGTTAATTATCGGCGATAACGAGGAAATGATATTAAGCGGTTATAGCTATTTCCATGTCTGCCTATGGTTCTATCCGATAAATGCTTTGATATACGGATTGGGCGGCGTACTTTCTGGTGTTGGGGATACACTGATTGCAGGGATTCATTCACTGGCATCCATACTCGTGAAATTGCTTGTTACTGTATTGCTGATAGGAAAATTAGGGCTTCTCTCGATTGCTATCGCTTCTTGTCTGGGATGGTGCGTGGCAAGTACTATTGTAGTTATGAGATACAAGGGAAATAAGTGGCAGTCAAAAGCCGTTGTTAAAATGATTCAAAATTGATGGAGGTAGAAAATGAAAACAGAAGTTATAAAGAAAAATAATACAGAGGTTGCAGTTGTGAGCAG